>NZ_JBICXA010000006.1:0-100499 GCF_043200035.1 Streptomyces sp. NPDC048504 | reverse complement strand
GCAGCAGCCATAGGCCGGCCGCTCCCGGCCAAACCCACCAGCCCGACCCAATCGGACCGAGCCGCTGGACCCGAGCCTCTATATCGAGCCACCCGGCCGCACTCCACTCGCCGACGTCGCCCGTCCGAGCACGCCCGTGCCCTGGGCCAAGACGAAGTCGCGCCTGCCCTGCCCTGCCCCAAGGCGCGCACTCCCCCTACGGCACTTAAGAAACCCCCTCCGCCGCGATCGCCAGCGCCGAGCGCAACGTCTCTGCCACCTCGGCCTCCCCCACCCCCGCATCCGCCACGGACTCGCTCACACTCCACGCGAACCGCTCCACCGCCGCCCGCAGCGCCGCGTTCAGCATCGCCGCCTGGATCATGGGCCGTAGATCGTCGGCCGGCAGGCCGGCGCGGTCGGCCAGGGCTCGGGCGAACGCCGGTTCCGCCTCGTCGTAGGTCTGGAGCCAGATCGCGCGGAGGCCCGGTTCCGTGCGGGTGAGGCGGACGAGAGCGCTGCCGGTGGCGCCGTCGGGGCCGGTCGCGGTGAGGAGGCCGGTCGCGAGGGCCGGGTCGAAGAGTTCCGACAGGGGGTGGCCGGGGCGCCACTCCCGCAGGCGGGCGGCGATCACGTCGATGCCGGCCGAGAAGAGTGGTCGTACGCAGCTCTCCTTGCTCGGGAAGTAGCGCCACACGGTGCGCGCGGAGACGCCGACCGCCTGGCCGATCTGTTCGCCGGTGGTCGCCGCGACGCCCTGGGCGACGAACAGCTCCACCGCGACCCGGGCGATCTCCAGGCGGATCTCGGCCTTGCGCGCCTCGGTGAGCGGCGGTCGTCCCGTGCGTCCGCTGGGTGCGGTCATCAGTTCCCCTCCGGCTGCGGTCGTGACCTCCGGGGATTCTCCACCATGACTTTATGTCACTTGAAGACATTAAGTCGTATGGTGTGGGGACCTCGGGCGGCGCAGAGCCCTCGCACCACGGACAGGAGCAACCTCATGGCCACTGGACTCGACGGACGCAGTGTCATCGTCACCGGAGCGGGTTCGGGCATCGGCCGTGCCGCCGCCCTGGCCTTCGCCGCGGAAGGCGCCAAGGTCGTGGCCGCAGACCTGAACGCGGACGGCGCCGGGGCGGTCGTCAAGGAGATCGAGCAGGCGGGCGGCACCGCCGTCGCGGTCACGGGCGACCTGAGTGAGCAGGCGGTCGTGGACGAGGTGGTCGCGACCGCCGTGGAACGGTTCGGCGGGGTCGACGTCCTGGTGAACAACGCCGGGATCATGGACCGCATGTCGGCACTGGCGGACGTGGAGGACGCGGAGTGGGAGCGG
Organism: Streptomyces sp. NPDC048504; assembly: GCF_043200035.1. Classification (NCBI taxonomy): domain Bacteria; kingdom Bacillati; phylum Actinomycetota; class Actinomycetes; order Kitasatosporales; family Streptomycetaceae; genus Streptomyces; species Streptomyces sp. NPDC048504. The sequence continues at coordinate 99,187 of NZ_JBICXA010000006.1, read as the reverse complement.
GTCATCCGGGTCAACCTGACCGCACCCTTCCTGCTCACGCGGGCCGCGCTGCCGCACATGCTCGCGGCTGGCCGGGGCGCGATCGTGAACACCGCCTCCGAGGCGGGCCTGCGGGGCAGCGCGGCGGGCGCCGCCTACACGGCCTCGAAGCACGGGGTGGTGGGCCTGACCAAGAACCTCGCCGTGATGTACCGCAAGCAGGGCATCCGGGCGAACGCCATCGCCCCGGGCGCGACGGCGACCAACATCTCCGTGGAGGCAGACCGGGCCGCCCACGGTCCGGCGGCGCTCGGCCCGCACTTCGTCAACGTCGGCAGCCTGGCCAGGCCCGAGGAGCAGGCCGCCGCCATCGTGTTCCTCGCCTCGGACGCGGCCAGCAACATCAACGGCGTGATCCTGCCGGTCGACGACGGCTGGTCGGCGGTCTGACGACTCCGCCCCGGAGCGCTCGGCAGCCTGCGGCCTACGACCCCGGACGCCCAGCGACGCCCTGCACGAACAGCCGCGCCAGCCGCTGCCCCGTCTCCACGGCCGCCGCGTGGTCCTCGATGGGCTTCACCTGCGAGTCCTTGAACACGATGTAGGTGACCCCGGCGTCCGTCCCGCCGCCGCGCGGATCCGTGCGGATGCCGAGGCCCTTGGCCGTGGCGTACGACGCCTCGCCGATGATGTCGTGCGGACCGACGTCTCCTACGACGGCGTACTGCACCCGGTCCCGGTAGACGACGGCGGCGACCGAGCCACCGCCGACGCCGTGGTCCCGGTGGTTCCAGAGGGCGCTCGCGGCGGGGACCACGATGTACGGGAGCCGTTCGGCGTTCAGATAGCGGCCGTCGGACTGCTGGTAGGCCGTCATGGAGGAGAAGAGCGGGTCGGTGCGCGCGTTGCAGCGGGCGCCGGCCTGGCCGTCGCAGTCGATGTCCAGGTCGGCCTTCCAGTAGACGGCCTCCTTGGTGCCGCAGACCGGGATCGTCGCGCGCACCCCGTCGTCGCTGCGGTACCGGCCCCGCGAGACGGGCACGCAGTCACGCACCTTGGCCAGCAGGTCGGCGGCGCGGACGTCGCCCTCACGCAGCGCCGCCGGCCCCGCCTGAGGTCGGACGAACGCGGCGGGGGCGGCGGCGGGCAGCGTGGTCGGGGCGAGCAGGGCGGCGCCGGCCGCGGCCAGCGTCAGCGACTGGACACGCACGATAGAGGACCCTCTCCTGGGGGATCTGACGGACACTCAGCCCACCCTGGTACCGGTCCGATCGAGCGGCCACCGGTAGGGGGCCGGACGGCGCACGCCACCCCCGAACTCCCGGCGGAAACCGAATCCGTGAGCCCGTGCCTTCCCGAAGGAAGCCGGGGCTCTGAGCCTGTGTCACTCCCGGCGGAAACCGGGACTCTAAGCCGGTGTTCACTCCCGACGGAAGCCGGGAACCCTGAGTTCGCGTCACTCCCGACCGGGGCCGGGCCCCTGAGCCCGCGCCCGTCCCGACGGAGGCCGGGACCCCGAGCCCGCTTCAACTCCCGACGGAAACCGGACCCCGAGCCCGCCCCACTCCGACGGGGGCCGGGGACCCGAGCCGGTATCGGCTCCGGCCACCCGGCCGCCCGCGCCGGCGCGGGATCAGCGACGACAGCGGTCCGCGCCACCGGCATGAACTGCCCACTCCCAGCGGCGAGTTCAGCCGTGCGGACTTCAGCATACGTAACCCCCGTGACCGGTCGGCAACGGTGCCCCTCTTGATGCGGCCGCACCACCCGGGTCATATTGGTCCGGACCTTTTCCGTCGTGTGGTGCCCGCGTGATACCGGGGAGGCAGAATCGTGCGACGCGTCCGTGCCGCCCCCACTCGCCTCCGAGCCGCCCTCGCACTCCCCTGTACGGTCCTGGTGTGCGCCGCACTCCTGCTGCTCGCGTCCTGCGGCATGACCGACGAGGAGGACGGCCACGCCCCCGGCGCCCCGGCCGGCGTCACGGCCGCGGCGGGGAGCGCGACCAGCGTGCACGTCATGTGGGACGCGGTGACGGCGGACCCGGGTATCGGCACCTACGAGATATACCGAGGCACCACGAAAGTGAAGGAAGTAGCGGGCTCCGAGCACATGGTGGATGTCACCAGGCTCCGGCCCGCCACCCTGTACTCCTTCACCGTGCGGGCCCGGGACACCGACGGCCGCCTGGGTCCGCGCAGCCGGACGGTCCGGGCGCGGACACCGGTCGCCGTCGCGGCCGACCACTCGGCGCCCACCCGTCCGCGCGCACCGCAGGGCCGGGTCATCGGCAGCCGGGCCGTCCAGTTGTCCTGGGGCGACTCGACGGACGACCGGGGTGTGGTGTCGTACGACATCTACCAGGGCGGGGCGAAGATCCACAGTGTGGGCGGAGCCCAGACCGCGACCGTGGTCACGGGGCTTCGGCCGGGCACGCGCTACTCCTTCACCGTGCGGGCGCGGGACGCCTCCGACAATCTCTCGCCCGCGAGCACGGCCGTCCCGCTCACCACCGCGCCCGGCAGCGACGCCGGGAGCGGCACCGCCCCCACGGACTTCCGCGCGACCACGCACCGGGGCGACGACGGGGCGTACTACATCGACCTGTCCTGGGTACCGCCACGCACGGACGGGGTCGTCACGGAGTACCAGATCCGGCTCGACGGACAGCCGGCCACCTCGCTGGTCTGGGGCGGGACCGCGCCGCGCGATCACGCGAAGTACAGCTTCTACGCAGGCGGGGATGCCGGGGTCAGCCATCGGGTGCGGCTCAGGGCACGGTTGCCGGACGGCACGTGGGGCGGGCTCTCGGCGGAGCGGACGGTGACGACGGGCAAGGCCGTACCATAGGCGAAACGTAGGATTCGGCTCATGGTCCATGGGAATTCCAATGGCTCGCCGCACCCCGCCCCGGCCGCCGCCACGCCGCTCGATCTCTCCCTCCTGCGCACGTTCCTCGCCGTGCACCGCGCCGGTTCGTTCACCGCGGCGGGGCGGCTGCTCGGGCTGTCGCAGCCGACGGTGACCACACAAATCCGGTCGCTGGAGGAGCAGTTGGGGCGGGAGCTGTTCGAGCGGCGCTCGCGCGGTGTCGTGCCGACCTCGGTGGCGGACAAGTTGGCCGCGCAGGTCGCGGCACCCCTGGACGCGCTGGCCGTCGTGGCGGCTCGGGGTGCTCTCGGTGCTGACCGGTCTCCGGAGCCGGTGCATGTGGCGGGCCCGGCGGAGTTGCTGTGCACCCGGGTACTGCCCGCCCTGGCACCGCTGACGGACGAGGGCGTGCGGCTGCGGGTGAGCCCGGGACTGACGGACGATCTGCTCGACGGGCTGCGGGGCGGTCGTTTCGACCTGGTGATCGCCACCGCGCGGCCGCGCGGGCGGACGCTGACCTGGGAGCCGTTGGCGGACGAGGAGTTCGTGCTGGTCGCCTCGCCCGCGTGGGCCGAGCGCATCGGGGCCGGGCGCGTCGCGGCCGAGGGGGCCGCCGCGCTGCACGGGGTGCCGCTCGTGTCGTACGCGGAGGATCTGCCGATCGCCCGCCGCTACTGGCGGCACGTCTTCGGTACCCGGCTAGGCGGGCAGGCCGCGATCACGGTGCCCGACCTGCGCGGGGTGCTGGCGGCGGTCGTGGCCGGCGCCGGGATCACCGTGCTCCCCCGCTATCTGTGCCTGGACGAACTGGCCTCCGGCGCGCTGGTACCGCTGCTGGTGCCCGAGGACCCGCCGATCAACACCTCGTATCTCACCCGGCGCCCCGGCTCACCGGACAATCCACACGTCGTTCTCGCAAGGGAGCGACTGCTCCGGGCGGCGCCCACCTGGTGAGCGCCCGCGCCCCTGCCGGCGCATCGCCCCGGAGCCTGACGCCCGAAGCGGCACCCGCCCGGTGAGCGCCCGCGACCCCGACAGCGTGTAACCCCTGAGCCGGACGAAGGAATCCGTCACCTGCCCGGTCCCCGTCCGCGTGCGGGACGGGCCGGGGGCGCGTTGGCTTCCTTGGAGGCAGCACGGCCGTTTCCCGATCCCGGCGGCGCAAGGGATGTTCCGCCAACCGTGCCGCCGGAGGGCAGTCCCATGCGCACTTTTCAGCTACTACTCCGCTCCGGCCTGACCGTGACAGCCGCCGCCGCTCTTCCCCTCGCCCTGACCGCCGGAACCGCCGGCGCGGCGTCGGGGATCTCCGTGAGCACGACCGGGACCACGGTCTCGGTCACGACCAGCGCGTGCTCCCAGAACCGCACCACCGGCGTCTGGGGCACCGGCTCGCTCCTCACCAGCAGCCAGGGGAGCTTCGCCGAGGGCCGCAAGGCGACCCTGGCGGGGACGACCGTCAGCCAGTCCACCGCCTGGACGAACGTCACCCCGGGCACCTACACCGTCATCGTCATGTGCCAGAACGCCAGCACGCCCGCGGGCACCCAGACCGTGGTCGTGTCCAGGTCCACGACGCCCACGGTCTCCGCCACGGCCTCGCCCTCGCGCGGCGTCATGGGCGGCCTCGGCGGGGCCACCAAGGACTACGGCCCGCTCACCCTGGCGGCGGGCGGGGGCCTGGTCGGAGTCGGCGTCATCGCGACGGCCTGGTTCCTGCGCAGGCGCGCGAAGCCGTACCGCCTCTGACCGTCCACGACCACGAGGGGCCGCCCGGTGACGGGGCGGCCCCTCCCTCATGCCCTACGACAACTCCCCCACGCCCTACGGCAGTTCGGCGAACTCCTCGATCGCGTGCGTGAGCCACTGTGTCCAGAAGGTCTCCAGGTCGATGCCCGCGCGCAGCACGAGGTGCTGGAGCCGGTCCTGGGGGCTGTCCCGGCCGGGCGGGAAGTCGCGCTTCTCGATCTCCTCATACTCGGTCAACTGCCGCTGGTGCAGGGCGAGATGACGGCGCAGGTCGGTCTCGATGCCCTCCGTGCCGACCACGGCCGCCGCGCGCAGCCGCAGCAGCATCACATCGCGGTGCGGCTTGGGGTCCTGGGAGGTCGCGGTCCAGCGGGCCAGTTCGGCTCGGCCCGCGGGCAGGACCTCGTAGCGCTTCTTCTGGCCGCGGGCCGGCTGTTCGGACGCGAGCGCCCTGATCTGGCCCTCGGCCTCCAGTTTTCCCAGCTCGCGATAGATCTGCTGGTGCGTCGCCGACCAGAAGTAACCGATCGACCGGTCGAAGCGCCGGGTCAGCTCAAGACCCGAGGACGGCTTCTCCAGAAGGGCGGTGAGGATCGCGTGCGGGAGTGACATGGAGGTCATCCTAGGGACGGGCCCCGGCCCTCAGAGGGCTGCCGCGACCTCGGTGCCCTGCTTGATGGCGCGCTTGGCGTCCAGTTCGGCGGCCACGTCGGCACCGCCGATGAGGTGCACGCTGCGGCCGGCGGCGGTCAACTCGTCGTACAGGTCGCGGCGCGGGTCCTGGCCCGTGCACAGGACGACCGTGTCGACCTCCAGGACGGTGGAGCGGCCGTCGACGGTGACGTGCAGTCCGGCGTCGTCGATCAGGTCGTACTGGACGCCCGGGACCATGGTGACGCCCCGGTGCTTGAGTTCGGTGCGGTGGATCCAGCCCGTGGTCTTGCCGAGTCCGGCGCCGACCTTGGTCGCCTTGCGCTGGAGGAGGTGGACGCTGCGCGGCGGGGCGGGGCGTTCAGGTGCGGCCAGGCCGCCGGGGGCCGCGTAGTCCATGTCGACGCCCCAGGCTCGGAAGTACGTCGCCGGGTCCTCGCTCGCCTTGTCGCCGCCGTCCGTGAGGAACTCGGCGACGTCGAAGCCGATGCCGCCCGCGCCGAGGATCGCGACGCGGTCGCCGACGGGGACGCGGTCGCGCAGGACGTCGAGATAGCCGACGACGCTGGGGTGGTCGACGCCGGGGATGTCGGGGGTGCGCGGGCTGACGCCGGTGGCGACGACGACCTCGTCGTAGTCCGCCAAGTCGTCTGCCCCGACTGGGGTGTTGAGGCGTACGTCGACTTCGTGCTCGGCGAGTCGGGTGCGGAAGTAGCGCAGCGTCTCGTCGAACTCCTGCTTGCCGGGGACCTGTCGGGCGACGTTGAGCTGTCCGCCGATCTCGCTCGCGGCGTCGAAGAGGGTCACCTCGTGACCGCGTTCGGCGGCCGAGACCGCGCACGCCAGACCCGCCGGACCCGCACCCACCACCGCGACGCGTTTCCGCAACCGCGTTGGGGCGAGGACCAGTTCGGTCTCGTGGCAGGCGCGCGGGTTGACCAGGCAGGAGGTGATCTTCCCGCTGAAGGTGTGGTCGAGGCAGGCCTGGTTGCAGCCGATGCAGGTGTTGATGGCGTCGGAGCGGTCGGCCGCGGCCTTGGCCACGAAGTCGGGGTCGGCGAGCATCGGGCGGGCCATCGACACCATGTCGGCGTACCCGTCGGCGAGCAACCACTCCGCCAGCTCAGGGGTGTTGATGCGGTTGGTGGTGACGAGCGGGACCGAGACCGCGCCCATCAGCTTCTTGGTCACCCAGGTGTACGCCCCGCGCGGCACCGAGGTCGCGATGGTCGGGATACGGGCCTCGTGCCAGCCGATGCCGGTGTTGATGATGGTCGCCCCGGCGGCCTCAACCGCCTTGGCGAGCCTGATGACTTCGTCGAGCGCGGAGCCACCCGGCACGAGGTCCAGCATCGACAGCCGGTAGACGATGATGAAGTCCTCGCCGACCGCCTCGCGCACCCGGCGCACGATCTCGACGGGGAAGCGCATGCGGTTCTCGTAGGAGCCACCCCAACGGTCGTCGCGGTGGTTGGTCTGGGCGGCGATGAACTCGTTGATGAGGTAGCCCTCGGAGCCCATGATCTCGACGCCGTCGTACCCGGCCTGCCGGGCGAGGCGGGCCGCGCGGGCGTAGTCCTCGACGGTCTGCTCGACCTCGTCGTCGGTGAGCGCGCGGGGCGGGAAGGGGCTGATCGGCGCCTGGACGGCGCTCGGCGCGACGAGGTCCTGGTGGTAGGCGTACCGCCCGAAGTGCAGGATCTGCATCGCGATCCGCCCGCCCTCGCGGTGCACGGCGGCGGTGATCTCCGCGTGCTGTTCGGCCTCGGCGTCGGTGGTCAGCTTGGCGCCGCCCTCGTAGGGCCGGCCGGCCTCGTTGGGCGCGATGCCACCGGTGACGATCAGGCCGACTCCGCCACGCGCGCGTGCCGCGTAGAACTCCGCCATGCGCTCGAAACCGCGCTCGGCTTCCTCCAGGCCTATGTGCATGGAGCCCATGAGGACACGGTTGGGCAGTGTGGTGAAGCCCAGGTCGAGCGGGTTCAGCAGGTGCGGGTAACGGCTCATCGGGGCCTCCGTGCGCGATGTCGTGCCTCTTTTGTAGAGGACGGGAAGGCCTTTATGCAACTAGTTGCATAATCGGGGGCAGGTCATGAGGTAGGCCATGGGGTGAGCCATGGAGGTCACCCGGCTCCCGATTCACAGGGATTTATTACCGCTTCTTTATCGCCCGCCCCGGAGAATCACAGGCAGGCGTGCCGGTGGGATGCCGCGCGCGTGGCCTAGGGAGCGAGCCGTGACGCACGATCCTGAGCACGAAGCCGGCGACAGCGCGGCGACACCTCCGATGCCCGACCACGCGCCGGAGTGGGAGGTGCTCACCGGCCCCGGCGGAGCTGAACGCGACGGCGGTCTCGACCGGTTGTGGCGACGGCGGTCGAGGCGGTCCCGTGCGGTGATCGCCGTGGCCACCGCGGGTGTGCTGGCGCTCGGCGGAACCGTCGCGTACGCGGCGACCTCGGGGGGTTCGGGCAGCGACGCCGTACCGGCCGCCGCCGCGTCCCCGTCGGGCACACCGTCGCCCGGCGGTCCCGGCTTCCGGCACGGTGGCGGGTTCGGCCTCGGCGGCGCGGCGGTACACGGTGAGGCGACGGTCAAGGACGACGCCACTGGCAAGTGGGTCGTACGGATCTGGCAGCGCGGAACGGTCACGAAGGTCGACGGCGACCAGGTCACCGTCAAGAGCGACGACGGCACGTCCTGGACCTGGACCGTGGGCTCGGCCGCCACGCCCCAGGGCGGCGCCGCCCTCAAGAAGGGCGACACAGCCTCCCTGACAGGCACCCGCTCCGACTCCGGCACCCGCACGGCCGACCGAGCCTTCACCGGCACCTTCGACCGCAAGGGCCCGGGCGACGGACGAGGCGGCCCGGGCGGCCGAGGCCCCGGCCCCTGGGGACGCGGCGACCACGACCAAAGCGCCGCACCCAGCCCGTCCAACGGCGCCCCGAGCCCGGCACCCAGCCCGTCCGGCAGCGACGCTACGACCTGACGGGGACCCACTCCGACACCGGCACCCGCACCGCCCACCGGCCCTTCACGGGCACCTTCGCCGCAAGGGCTCGGGCGGCGGACGGGGCGACCGAAGGCCCCGCCCCCAGCCCGTCCGACAGGGGCGTTACGACCTGACCGGCCTCCCCGCCCCGACGCCGGCACCCGCACGGCCGACCGGGCCCTCACGAGCACCTTCGACCGTAAAAGCCCGGTCGCCGGACGAGGCAGACCAGGCGGCCTCGGCCATTGGGGACGCTGCAACCACGGCCAATCGCCGTACCCAGCCCGTCCGGCATCGCCCGAAACCCTGGACCCCACCCCGTCCGGCAACGGCGCTACAACCTGATCGGCACCCGTTCCAACGCCGGCACCCGCACAGCCCACCCAGCCTTCACCGGCAGCCGCGCTACGACCCCGCCACCCCGACGCCGATCACAACGTTCGCGTACAACTCCTCCGAGTACGCCGACCGCGTCTCCAGCCCGGCACGTGTGAACGCCTCGACCGCTGACGGGAGTTGACGCTCGCTCGTCTCGACGAGGAGGCAGCCGCCGGGTGCGAGCCAGTCGGGGGCACCGGTGGCGACCGCGCGGAGTATGTCGAGGCCGTCGGTGCCGCCGTCGAGGGCGACCAGGGGTTCGTGTTCGCGGGCCTCGGCCGGTAGCAGACCTACCTCGCCCGTGGGGACGTACGGCACGTTGGCCGCGAGGATGTCGACGCGGCCGCGCAACGCGTCGGGCAGCGCCGCGTACAGGTCGCCCGTGTGGACGTGCCCGCCGTAGGCGGCGACATTGCGGCGGGCGCAGCGGGTGGCGGCGGGGTCGATGTCGGCGGCGTGCAGTTCGACCCGGCCGAGGACTGCGGCGAGGGCCGCGCCGACCGCACCCGAACCGCAGCACAGGTCCACGACGACGGACGCGTCGGGGGCGTGCGCGAGGGCCTGTTCGACGAGGAACTCGGTACGGCGGCGGGGCACGAACACGCCGGGTTCCACGTCTATGCGCAGGCCGCTGAACTCGGCCCAGCCGACGACGTGTTCGAGGGGCAGGCCCACGACCCGGCGGTCCACCATGGCGGTGAGTTCGTCCGGGGTGCGCGCGGCGGAGAGGATCAGTCGCGCCTCGTCCTCGGCGAAGACACAGCCCGCGGCACGGAGCGCGGCGACGACGGAGGCGGGGGAAGGAGAAGGCATGGAAGCCGAGAGCCTTTCGGGAAGCAACCGAAGGGCGCTCTCGCGGTCACCTACCGGCGGTGATCCGCGTTGTCCTGAGGTGAGAGCACCCGACCTGACACAGCGGTAATGGGTCTCACCTCCCAGGAGTTCAGGGCCGCGACTGCCCGCGACCGGGGAGCAACACTACCCCAACCACCGGGCCCGCGAGGGGCCCGCCTCCTGTCCGAGTTGTACTCTGCAACAAGCGGGTGAACGAGGGAGATTCCAGTGCGAGCGGACCAGGCCGTGGAGACCATCCAGCGCGAGATGACGGCCTTCGCCCGGCGCGCCCGGGCCTCCGCGGGCCGCCTCCACCCCGAGCTGTCACTGGTGTCGTACACCCTCCTCAGCCACCTGGAGGTGCGCGACGGCTGCCGCGCCACCGACCTCGCCGCGCACTACGCCCTCGACAAGTCCACGGTCAGCCGCCAGGTCGCCGCCCTGGAACGCGCCGACCTCATCGAACGGCGCCTCGACCCCGAGGACCACCGCGTCCAGGTCCTTCATCTCACCGCCGCCGGCCGCCGGATCCTCGCTCAGGTCACCGAGAACCGCCAGGCCGCCTTCCGGGAGCGGCTCGCGGGCTGGCCCGAGGAGGACCTGACCCGGTTCGCCAACTATCTGGAGCGCTACAACGCGTGGCCGGGCGGGGAGTCGGACGACGGCTGAGGGCTCACCGGCCCTTCGGTTCTACGACACCCCCACGGGCCGCGTCTGGGTGAGGTGCTCCGGCGCCCGTGCCGCGAGGAACGCGGTTTCGAGGCGCAGGCGGAAGCCCAGGGACTCGTACAGCCGGATGGCGGTCGCGTTGCTCGCGCCGGTGTGCAGGAACGGGGTCTCGCCGCGCTCCCGGATGCCGTGTGCGACGGCCAGGATGAGGCGGCTCGCGAGACCCTCGCCGCGGGCGGAGGGGTCGGTGCAGACCGCGCTGATCTCGGTCCAGCCGGGCGGGTGGAGTCGTTCGCCGGCCATGGCTATGAGGGCGCCGTCACGGCGGATGCCGAGGTAGGTGCCGAGTTCGATCGTGCGGGGCAGGAAGGGGCCCGGCTTGGTCCGTTCCACGAGGTCGAGCATCTCGGGGACGTCGGCCGGGCCGAGGCGGACCGCCTCCGGGTCCGGCGCGGCGGCCAGCCCGTCGTCCACCATCTGTACGCCGTCGATGTGGAAGGTGATCTCCCAGTCGTCCGGCACCCTGTCCCGGAAGCCGAGGAGCGGGATCTCGGCGCCCGGGCCGGACATCGCGGCGACGTCCGCCCAGTCGTCGGCGTCGGGCTCGTCGGGCAGGGCCAGCCACGGGGTCACGTCGACCGGGTAGCGCAGGATGCGGCCGCGCCGCTCGGCGAAGTGGGCGTGCGGGCCGGTGAGGGCGGCACGGGCCGGGTTGTCGAGAACGTGCTCGTCCACGGCGCTCATCCGGCGACCTCGATCACGATCTTGCCGCGGGCGTGGCCGTCCTCGACGGTGCGCAGGGCCTCGCCTGCCTGGTCGAGCGGGAAGGTCCGGGTCACGTGCGGGTCCAGCCGGCCCACGATCACGAGCTGGGCGAGCGCGTCGAGGACGGCGGAGTTGCGGGCGCGTTCGACACGGGCGCCGCCGAGCTTCTCGACCTCGGGGGCGGGCGCCCCTGCGGTGATCAGCTTCGTGGGGTCGGTGAGGAGGGTGGCGGCCTCGGCGAGGACCTCGCCGCCGACGAGGTCGTAGGCACCGTCGACCCCGTCCGGGGCGACGGCCCGTACCCGTGCGGCCAGGTCCGGTCCGGAGGGGACGTGGACCGCGCCCAGCGACTCCACGAAGTCCTTCTTGCCCTCGCTCGCCACGCCCACGGCGCGCAGTCCCAGCGCGCGGGCGATCTGCAGGGCCGCGGAGCCGACGCCGCCGCCCGCGCCGGTGACCAGCACGGTCGCGCCGGCGGGCAGGTCGAGCTGGCGGATCCCGTCGTACGCGGTCGCCGCGGCGACGGGCAGGGTGGCGGCGTCCGTGAACGACAATTCGGCGGGCCTGTGCGCGGTGACCGTGGCGGCGAGCAGGGCGTACTCGGCGTATCCGCCGGCCACGGTGCTGCCGAACACCTCGTCGCCGACGGCGAATCCGTCGACTCCGGCACCGATCTCCCGTACGACTCCGGAGACCTCCTGGCCGAAGACCGCGGGGAACGCGCGTGAGCCGGTCTCGCCGGGCCGGCGGTAGCCGTTGCGTTGCTTCCAGTCGACGGGGTTCACCCCGGCCGCGCGCACCGCGACGAGGACTTCACCGGGGCCGGCACTGGGCCGGTCGACCTCGACGAGCGCCTCGGTCTCGGGTCCCCCGTAACGCGTGAAGACGTACGCCTTCGGCATCTGTTCCCTCACTCTCCCTCGCAGTCACCGGATCAGCCTGTGCTCACGACATCAGCACGACCACGAGCTGCCCGCACTCAGGCCGCCACTCGAAACGCCACTCAAGCCGCACTGAAGACCAAGGTCGATCCCCGGGCGGCTATTCCCCCGCGCGCGGAGAGTTCATACGGCCGCAATGATCGTCGGTCGCCCTCGGACCTGGGCATACCTCGTGGACGCGTACCGTTGAAACGAGAAACCACTGATCACGCTCGCCCGGCGGACCCGCGCCGCAGCGGCCTGGAGGCTCCACCCGTATGCACGTCACCCGAGGCTTCACCGGACGCCCCCGCGTCCCCGACGCCGGCCTGCCGCCCGGCCAGTACGACGCTGGCGACGACTGGCCCGTCCTGTCCGCCGAGGTCACCCCCGACCTCGCACCGGCCGACTGGACGTTCCGCGTCGACGGACTCGTGGAAGAGCCGCGCACCTGGAACTGGACGCAGGCGCACGAACTGCCCGCGTCGGCCTACGAGGGTGACATCCACTGCGTGACGAGCTGGTCGAAGTTCGGGGTGCGGTTCGGGGGCGTCTCGCTGGACGCGTTCCTCAATGTGGTGCGGCCCCATGTGTCCGCCACACATGTAGTCGCGTATTCGCACACCGGGTACACCACGAACCTGCCGCTCGAAGACGTGACCGGTGGTCGGGCCTGGATCGCGTGGGAGTACGACGGCAAGCCGCTGCCCGCCGAGCACGGCGGTCCCGCCCGGCTGCTGGTGCCGCACCTGTACTTCTGGAAGAGCGCCAAGTGGATCGCGGGCCTGCGTCTCCTCGACCACGACGAGCCGGGCTTCTGGGAGCAGAACGGCTATCACGCCCGGGGCAACCCCTGGGAGGAACAGCGGTACTCCGGTGACTGACACCTTCGCGCCCGCCACCAAGTTCGCGGTGCCGGGACGCATCGCCGTGAGCAACCGCGCCGCCGCCGTGTGGCAGACCGCCACGCTCACCGAGATCCGCCGGGAGACCCCGCACGCCGCCACGTTCCGGTTCGCGGTGCCCGGCTGGGCCGGACATCTGGCCGGCCAGCACCTGATGCTGCGGCTGCGCGCCGAGGACGGCTATGTGGCGCAGCGCCACTACTCGATCGCCTCGCACCCGGACGACGCCGGGCATGTGGAGCTGACCCTGGACCACATCGAGGGCGGCGAGGTGTCGGGCTGGTTCCACACGGTGGCCAGGCCCGGTGACGAGGTCGAGGTGCGCGGCCCGCTGAGCGGCTTCTTCGCCTGGCCCGGCGACCGGCCCGCGCTGCTGCTGGGGGCCGGTTCCGGGGTCGTACCGCTGATGTCGATGCTCCGGCAGCACCGGGCGCGGGACCTGTCCGTGCCGCTGCGGCTGGTGGTTTCGGCGCGCAGTCCCGAGGAGTTGATCTACGCGCGGGAGTACGGCGCGGAGACCACGGCCGTGTTCACGCGCAGTGCGCCGGAGGGTGTACCGGTGGGACGTATGGCCGCCGCACATGTGGCGCCGCTCCTGGCCGAGCAGCCCGCAGGTGGGTGGGAGGCCTATGTGTGCGGCTCCAACGGCTTCGCCGAGCATGCCTCACGGCTGCTGGTCGAGGCGGGGCAGCCGGTGGACCGCATCCGCATCGAGCGGTTCGGCTGAGGATCGGCTGCACGCGGCCTGCCGATCGATCCACTCCTCCTCCGGTTGAGAAAAATACCTCGGAGGGGGTACGACATCTGTGTGGACGCTCGCATGCGTGCGCGGTGTCGAGGCGGCGGCGGACCGGCCCCACAGAGGGCTTCCGGCCTTACGGTTCCTCGGCTCCGGTGACGGCGAGGAGACCGACATGCGGACCCGGGTACGGAGTCGACGCCGGCGGCGGAATCCGCTCCGGCGCCGGTCGGATGTCGTGGAGGCGTGGACAGCGCTGGCCGTCACCCTCCTGCTGTTCATCGGCGCGCCCCTGGCCGGCGCCGCCGCCGGCCTGTGGGCCCACGACCAGGCCCGGACCATTGCCGCGACCCAGCGGGCCGACCGTCATCGCGTCCACGCGAAGGTGATCGGCAACCCGCCCGCCGCACTCCCCTCGGCGGAGGGCAACCGCCCGCGCAGCTTCCCGGTGGCCGTGCGCTGGACGGAACCGGGCAAGGGGGCGCGTACAGCCACGGTCGCCGTCCCTGCGGACACCGGGCGCGGTGACGTGGTGGACGTATGGCTCGACGCCAAGGGCCGCAGTGTCACCCCGCCACCGGGTGAAGTGGCCGTCTGGCAGCACACGGTGACGGTCGGCGTGTGGTCGGCGGCCGGTGTGATCGGCGTGGCCCTTCTCGCGCGGGCGGTGACCCAACGGGTCTCCCTGCGGCACCGGTTGGCCGAGTGGGAACGGGACTGGGCGCTGACGGAACCGCAGTGGACTCGACGGCGGGCGTGACGAACCGGAAGTGACGGAGGCGGGCGTGACGTCCGACGGGCTGTGACGGGCACAGGGGGCGTGGCACACCCACCACGGTCGCCCCGATCAGCCGGTCACCTCAACACCCCGCCACCACAAGCCGGTTGAGCCACAGCCATCTCCACCGCAGCCCACCCTCAGCCCCTACACCCCCCGCTGCATCCGCCGGGCAACCCGCCCATGGTCCCGCAGCACATCCCGCAACCCCGCCAGCACCGGCTCGCCCCGCTCCACCAGCACCCGCCCGCCCACCACGGTCGTCCACGCCCGCGCGGGCCCACACCGCAGCCAGGCCTCGACGGGATCACTCACCGCCCCGGCCAGCGCGACCTCGTGCAGGTCCCAGACGACCAGGTCGGCACACGCCCCCGGCCGCAGGTGCCCCAACTCGTCGGCCCGGCCCAGACACCGCGCCGAACCCAGGGTCGCGATGTCGAGGGCGTCCCGCGCGGTCATCGCACCCGGTCCGCCCCGATACCGGCCCAGCAGCAGCGCACCCCGCGTCTCCATCCACAACGAGGCGTGATCGGTCGAAGCGGAACCGTCGCAGCCGATCCCCACCGGCAGACCCAGCTCGCGCATCTCCTTCACCCTCGCCGTGCCGCCCCCGATGAGCATGTTGGAGCTGGGGCAGTGGGCCACGCCGACACCCGCGGCGGCGAGGCGGCACAGTTCGTCGTCATTGGGGTAGATGCAGTGCGCGACCCAGGTGCGGTCGCTCATCCACCCGGTGTCCTCGAAGTACTCGACAGGCCGGCAGCCGTAGGTCTCCAGGCAGTAGGTGTCCTCGTCGCGGTCCTCGGCGAGGTGCGTGTGCAGGCGTACGTCGTACCGCTCGGCGAGTTCCGCGGTCGCCGTCATCACCTCCTTGGTGACCGAGAACGGCGAGCAGGGGGCGAGCGCGACCCGGATCAGTGCGCCCGGTTCCGGGTCGTGGTGGGCCTTGATCAGCCGCTCGCTGTCGGCCAGCACCTCGTCGGTGCTCTGTGTGACGCTCCTCGGCGGCAGTCCTCCGTCCTCGACGGAGCGGGTCATCGAACCGCGGGTCGCGTGGAAGCGGAAGCCGATGTCGCGGGCGGCGCGGATCTCGGCGTCGACCAGGTAGGGGCGCGGATGCACATAGAGGTGGTCGGAGGATGTGGTGCAGCCACCCATGAGGAGTTCCGCCATACCGACGTACGCCGATACGTACGCGGCCTCCTCGTCGAGGCTCGCCCACAGCGGGTAGAGCGTGGTCAGCCAGTCGAAGAGGGTGCCGTTGACGGCCGGGGCGTAGGAGCGGGTGAGGTTCTGGTAGATGTGATGGTGCGTGTTGATCAGGCCGGGGGTGACCAGGCGCCCGGCCGCCGAGACGGTCGTGGCGGCCTCGGGTTCGGACCCTCCCGCACCGACGGCGGTGACCCGCCCACCCGTGACGGCGACCCAGCCGCCCGGGATCTCCCGCTCACCGTCCACGACGAGCAGTTCGGCGTCCTTGACCAGCAGATCCACGGCAGACGACATGTCGCCATGGTAGGCGCGGGGCGCCGCACGAGCCTGGCGAGTCCTCCGATGTCACACGTACGGTGTGATCATCCGCACCCACACTTCACAAAGGCGGTCATCGATGGCCCTGTTCGACCTTCCGCTCGACGAACTCCGCGCGTACCGCAGCGATTCCGCCGAGCCCGAGGACTTCGACGCCTTCTGGTCCAAGACCCTCCAGGAGGCCCGCGAGCACGATCTGGACGCCCGCTTCGAGCCGGTCGACACGGGACTGTCCACGGTGAACGTGTACGACGTGACGTTCGCCGGGTTCGGCGGTCACCCGGTGAAGGGCTGGCTGCGGCTGCCGGCCGACGCGGCCCAACCGCTGCCGCTGGTCGCGGAGTTCGTGGGTTACGGCGGCGGGCGGGGCCTCCCGCACGAGAACCTGCTGTGGGCCTCGACGGGCCGCGCGCACTTCGTCATGGACACGCGCGGGCAGGGCAGCGCGTGGGGTGGCGGCGGTGGCACCCCGGACCCGGTGGGCGGCGCGCCCGCGTACCCCGGCTTCATGACCCGGGGTATCGACGCCCCCGAGAACTACTACTACCGGCGGGTGTTCACGGACGGCGTGCGGGCCGTCGAGGCGGCGCGCTCGCACCCGTTGGTCGATCCCGCGCGCACGGTGGCGGTCGGCGCGAGCCAGGGCGGCGGCATCACCCTCGCCGTGGGCGGGCTGGTCGGTGACCTGGCCGGGATCGCGCCGGACGTGCCGTTCCTGTGCGACTACCCGCGCGCCGCGACCCTCACGGACCGCCACCCGTACCGCGAGATCGGCAGCTACCTCAAGACCCATCGCGGCCGCAGCGAGGACGTCCTGCGCACGCTCTCCTACTTCGACGGCGTCCACTTCGCGTCCCGCGGCCGCGCCCCCGCCCTCTTCTCGACGGCCCTGGAGGACCAGACCTGCCCGCCCTCGACGGTGTTCGCCGCATTCAACGCCTGGGCGCACGCGGACAAGAAGATCGAGGTGTACGACTTCAACGACCATGAGGGCGGCGGCCCTTACCAGGAGGCCGTGAAGCTGGACTGGCTGCGGTCGTACGTCTGAGGGGTACCCACATGGACATGGGCACGAGTGAGGCCGCCGAACGGTTCGTACGGGTCTGGGCGCGGGCCTGGTCGGAGCACGACGTGGACGCGCTGCTGGAGTTGTACGCGGAGGACTGCGTGCACCGCTCGATGCCGTTCCGTGAACTACACCGGGGGCGGGCCGAGTTGGCCGCGTATCTGCGGTGGTCGTTCGCGGCGGAGCGGGTGGGCGATGTGCGGTTCTCGGCGCCGGTCGTCGGTCAACACGGCGTCGCCGTGGCCGAGTTCAGGGTGCTGGCCGAGGAGGACGGTGAGCCGTCCACGCTGGCCGGCTGTGTCTTCGTGCGCTTCGACGGCGCCGGGCTGGCCGTGGAGACACGCGACTACTGGCACACGGAGGCGGGTCACCGGGAGCCGGCCGGCACCTTGTTCCTGAACTGAGCGCACGACGGCTTCCGGTCAGTCCGACCAGTCGGTATGTTCAGGACGTCCGGGCCGCAGCGTCGCGGCCCGGACGTCCGGCACACCACGGAGGCCCCATGTCCGAGCACCAGCCAGCCGTCGACGGCCACTGCGATCCCCGCTTCACGGCGGTGCGCACGGCGTTCGAGGAGAACTTCCGGGACCGCGGCGAACTGGGCGCCGCGGTGACCGTCACCGTCGGCGGCGAGACCGTGGTCGACCTCTGGGGCGGCTGGGCCGACGCGGCACGGACCCGCCCCTGGGAGCGGGACACGCTGGTCAACGTGTGGTCGACGACGAAGGGCCCGGTGGCCCTGTGCGCCCACATCCTCGCCGACCGCGGCCTGCTCGACCTCGACGCCCCGGTGGCCGCGTACTGGCCGGAGTTCGCCGCCGCGGGCAAGGAGAACGTCCTCGTACGACATCTGCTCTCCCACCGCGCCGGACTGGCCGGCCTGCGTGAGCCGCACTCTCTCGCGCAGCTCTACGACTGGGAGTTGACCACCGAGCGGCTCGCGGCGACGGAGCCCTGGTGGGAGCCGGGGACACGATCCGGGTACCACGCGCTGACCTACGGCTTCCTCGTCGGCGAAGTGGTGCGCCGCGTCTCGGGGTTGCTCCCGAGCGCCTTCCTGGAGCGCGAGGTCACCGGCCCGCTCGGGATCGACTTCACCATCGGGCTGCCGGAGAAGGAGGCCGGCCGGGCGGCCGAGCTGGTGCATCCGCCCGCCGCGTCGGCGAGTGAACAGGCCGCGGTCTTCAGCCAGTTGGCGCCCGCGGCCATCGCCGCACTGACCAACCCGGTCGCGGGCGCGGCCGAGGCCAACACCCCCGAGTGGCGCGCCGCGGAGATCCCGGCCGCGAACGGCCACGGCACGGCACGCGCGATCGCCGCGCTCTACGGCGTCTTCGCCGGGCGCGGGACCTACGGCGGCCACCGCGTCCTCTCCCCCGAGGCGGCCGAGCGGGTGCGCGAGGGGCAGGGCAGCTGCCGCGACCTGGTGCTCGGCGCGGGCTTCGCGCACGACACGGAGATCGGGCTCGGCCTGTGGCTCAGCGGCCCGAACGGATCGTACGGCCGCAACCCGAGGGCTTTCGGACACGACGGCTTCGGTGGCTCCTTCGGTCTCGCCGACCCGGAGGCAGGGGTGTCGATGGGCTATGTGATGAACCGGATGGGGCCTCATATCGCCGACGACCCACGGAAGATGACCCTGATCGACGCCGTGCAGGAGGCCCTGTGAGGGGTGACCGGCGCGGGCCGGTTTCGGCCTAACTGGCCTGCCGCTCTTCCCTGGTGGTTTAGACCAATGCTAGATCTGGTCGCGCAACGAGCCCGCACGGCTACGAATCGTCACCAGTTCTGCTCTCAGTCTTGTCACCAACAGGAGGCGCGGCATGGCCCGCACCACCCCCCACGACCACCCCACCGCCGACGACCAGCCCCTCTACGGACGGGTCGCCACCCAACTGCTCGGCGAACTCCACGACGGCACCATCCCGCCCGGTGAACGCCTGCCCGGCGAACGGCAGTTGGCCGAACACTTCCAGGTCAGCCGGGAGACCATAAGACAGGCGCTGGAGGTGCTGCGCAGGGACGGCCTGGTCGCCACCGACCGGCGCGGCAGCCACGCCACCCTGACAGGACAGCCCGTCGAGACCCCTTCCTCCCTCACCTTCCCGGTCGGCGCCCGCAGCACGGACCCGACCGGCTTCGACCGGGCCACCGTCGCCTGGGAGACTCCCCCGCCGGACCACGCCGAGGCCCTGGGCATCGCCCCGCACCGGCCGACCCTGGTACACCGCTACGCGTCCGCCGCGGCCGACGGAAGCGGACTGCGTACGGCCGTCACGTCCTTCTCGGCGGTGGCGCTGGCCGAGGTGGAGGAACTGGCCCGCTACCGCGACCGCGCGGACGGCTCCGCCGCCGCCCAACTCCGGCGCACCTACGACTGGATGCGCCGGGCGGGCCTGACCCTGCACCACCGGGACGCCATCACCCAGGTCGCGAACGCGCCCTCCGTCCGCGTGACCCGCCGCGTGCACGACCAGTACGCGCGCCCGCTGGAAATCACCGACCTGGTGGTGGAGGCCCAACAGGACGCCCTGATCTACGAGTTCACACTGCCTGCAGCTGGCTGAACCCAAGTACGGCGGCGCGCGGCGGGCCCCAACTCGCCGCGCGCCAAGCCGACTCAGGCGCTCGTGAGGACCACGAGCTGCTGGGTCGCCCGGGTCATCGCCACATAGTGGTCGACGGCTCCTTCGATGCCCTCGCCGAACCACTCCGGGTCGATGAGGACGACCAGGTCGAACTCAAGTCCCTTGGACAGCACGGGAGTCAGCGCCCGGACGCGGGGCCGCGTCCGGAAGATGCCCTCGTCCATCTCGGCCGTACCGATGACACAGCCGATCCCGTCCGCGTGCTCGGCGAGCCAGGTGTCGAGGACCGACTCCAGGTCGGCGGTGGGTCCGTGGACGACGGGGATGCCACTGCTGCGGATCGACGTCGGCACGTTGGCGTCCGGAAGTACGGCGCGGATGACCGGCTCGGCCTCCGTCATGATCTCTTCCGGGGTGCGGTAGTTGACGGTCAGGGACGCGAGGTCGATCCGGTCGAGGCCGACCCGCTTCAGCCGTTCCTGCCACGACTCGGTGAATCCGTGCCGGGCCTGGGCGCGGTCGCCGACGACGGTGAAGCTGCGGGACGGGCAGCGCAGCAGGAGCATCTGCCATTCCGCGTCGGTGAGTTCCTGTGCCTCGTCCACGACGATGTGCGCGAACGGCCCGGCGAGCAGGTCGGGTTCGATGGCGGACACCTGTGCGGCCTCGTCGATCAGCGCGTCCCGTAGATCCTGCCCGTGGAGCATGCCCATCGCGCCTTCGCTCTCGTCGATCTCGACGTTCTGCAGCAGGCTGTCGATGACGTCGGTCCTGCGGGCGTGTTCGGCGACGACGGCGGCTTCTTGCCGGCGCTTGCGGCGCGCCGACTCCGGGTCGCCGAGCAGTTGCCGTGCCGCGTCGAGCAGCGGCAGGTCGGACACTGTCCAGGCCTGCGCGTCCGCGCGCTGCAAGCGCTGGACCTCGTCGCGGCTCAGCGCGGGGGCGCACTTGCGCAGGTAGGCCGGTACGGTCCACAGGTCTCCGACGAGGTCGGCCGCTTCGAGCAGCGGCCACGCGCGGTTGAAGGCGGTGAGCAGTTCCCGGTTCTGCCGCAGCGACCGCCGGAGCTGCTCGGGCGTGACCTGCCCGTCCTCACCGTCCTGCGGCGAGGCGGTGTCGTCGTGCTTGTCGACCAGGATCGTGAGCAGCTCCTGCCAGACCTGCTCGCGTCCCTCGTTGTGCGGGGTGCCGGGTTCGGCCGCCTCGAAGGCGACGGCCCAGTCCTCGGGGCTCAGCCAGATGTCGGACCAGTGGGTGGTGACGTTCATGCCCTTGGTGGGCGGCTCCTCGTAGAACCGGACGGCGGGCTCGATCGCCCGCACCAGTTGCACGGAGGACTTCAGCCGGGCCACCTCCGGATCGGTCTCCACGACCGCCGCGGCGCCCTCGGTGACGAGGTCCCGCAGGATGCAGGTCTGCACGCCCTCCTCGCCGAGGCTGGGGAGGACGTCGGCGACGTAGTCCAGGTAGGGCCGGTGCGGACCGACGAACAGCACGCCGCCCCTGCGGTGCCCGAGGCGCGGGTCGGAGTAGAGGAGGTAGGCGGAGCGGTGCAGGGCGACGACGGTCTTGCCGGTGCCGGGGCCGCCGTCGACGACGAGCGCGCCGCGTGATCCCGCGCGGATGATGGCGTCCTGGTCGGCCTGGATGGTGCCGAGCACGTCACGCATCCGGCCCGAGCGGTTGCCCCCGAGGCTGGCGATGAACGCGGACTGGTCGTCGAGCGCAGCGTGTCCGGCGAAGCCGTCGGTGGTGAACACCTCGTCCCAGTAGTCGCTGATCCGGCCGCGCGTCCAGCGGTATCTGCGGCGGCTCGCCAGCCCCATGGGGTTGGCGTGGGTCGCGCCGAAGAACGGCTCCGCCGCGGGCGAGCGCCAGTCGAGCAGCAGCCGTCGGCCCGTGCTGTCGGTGAGACCGAGCCGCCCGATGTACACGGGCTCGGAGGTGTCGGCGTCCACCATGTGGCCCAAGCACAGGTCCAGGCCGAAGCGACGTAGGGTGCGCAGCCGTGTGGTGAGCCGGTGGATCTCCGTGTCCCGGTCCATCGCCGCCCGGCCGATGCCGCCGGGCGCCCTGCGCGCGACGTCGAGGCTCTCGGTGAGTTCCGCGATCGACCGGTCGAGGCTCTCCGCGATCTCCGCGAAGTGCTGCTCGTCGGCTGCGATCAGCGCCGGGTCGGCCTTGGCGGAGAGCCGGTCGGGAAGGTCGAAGGCGCTGGTGGTCAGGGGGTTCACGGCATCAATTCCGATCTGAGATCGCTCACGGCCCGGCGTGCGGCTGGGCGTGGGGACCGGTGCGTGCGGTTTCTCGTGTGCTCGGTTCGGCCGGTTCACGCGTGCGTGGACCGCCCTTCCCCGCTGACCATGTCGTGGAGCATCTTCGCGGCCACTGTCGTCCCGTCCGTGCGGAGCATGCCCGCCACGGTCCGTGCCCGGGTCCGGACATCGGGGGCCAGGACGGTGGCGAGCGCGGCCGACAGGGAGTCGTAGGTCGGCGTCGGGCCGTCGTGCGCCACGCCGATGCCAAGCTCGGCCACCCGTGCCGCCCAGTATGGCTGGTCCACGATCTGCGGCACGACCACCTGGGGCGCGCCGGACAGTGTGGCCGCCGTCGTGGTGCCCGCACCGCCGTGGTGCACGACCGCGGCGACCCGGCCGAACAGCGCCTGGTGGTTGACCTCGCCCACGCCGAAGCAGTCGTCCCGGTCGTCGATCGGAGCCAGGTCCGCCCAGCCTCGGCCGAGGACGACACGGCGGCCCTGCGCGCGGACCGCTTCGACGGCGATCCGGGCGGCGTCCGGCGAGGTGCGCAGGGCCATGCTGCCGAAGCCCGCGTACACCGGCGGCTCGCCCGCCTCCAGGAACGCCTCCAGATCCGCCGGGAGCGGGCGCTCGTCGGGCAGGATCCACGACCCGGTCACCGCGAGGTCGAGATCCGTCTGGTCCTGCCACGGGAACAGGTCCGGGTCCGAGGCCAGCCACGGCCGCTCGGTGAACGCGTGGTCGCGGACGTTGTCCACCGGCGGCAGACCGATCGACGCCCGGTGCCGGTTCTCCGCCTCGCGGTAGAGCGCGTTCACCCGCTGGGCGTCCTCCTCCCACAGCACCTTGATGTCGGTCTCCTCCGGCGAGGACTGGTGGCCGGGCCGCGACAGCGGCCGGTGCTTCGACGACGGCAGACCGGCCGTGTGGAAGCAGGCGAACACATAGTGGATGCCCAGTTTCTCGGCCACCGAGCGGGCGCCGGTCGGCATCAGACCGCTCGCCAGCAGCACGTCACACCCCGCGGCCGCCGGCAGCAGCGTCTCGTACCGGGCTGCGACCAGCTCGGGCGCGAGCTGGAACGCGGTCGCCGCCGACGGCGGCCTCGCCCCGGTCACCACCGAGCGCACCGACGGACCGAGCGGCACCAGCGGCACACCCGCCCGGGCCAGCAACTCCACGAACTCCTCGTCCGGCGGCGCGGCGACACGCACCTCCGCGCCGAGCTCCAGCAGACGCGACGCGAGCCCCGCCACGGGCTCGACATCCCCGCGCGATCCCCACGTCGTCAACAACACACGCATTCCGCGACTCCCGTTTCCGCAGGTCATGCCCTCAGGCCGGACATTCTGCGGCACGACGGGGGCCTTGCCGCAAGCCCCCCGGTGCGCTATACGTTAAGAAGGGAAGAGGAGTGGGTGCGCCTCCCTTTCCGCCCTCCCCCCACAGAACTCCGCGAGCCTCGCGAAACTCGCGGAGAAAAATCCGCCGCCGATGTCGAGAACCCGCGCCCGGCTCCGTCCCCGAGGTGAACGCGACCACAATGGGTCGCACGAGCACCGAGGAGTACGACGATGGCCAAGTACCTGCTGCTGAAGCACTACCGTGGCGCCCCCGCCGCCGTGAACGACGTCCCCATGGACCAGTGGGCACCCGAGGAGATCACGGCCCACATCGAGTACATGAACGACTTCGCGGCCCGCCTGGAGAAGACCGGCGAGTTCGTCGACAGCCAGGCACTCTCCCCCGAGGGAACGTTCGTCCGCTACGACGGCGAAGGGCGCCCGCCGGTCACCGACGGCCCGTTCGCCGAGACCAAGGACGTCATCGCCGGCTGGATGGTGATCGACGTCGACACCTACGAGCGTGCCGTGGAACTGGCCGGTGAGCTGTCGGCCGCGCCCGGGGCCGGTGGCAAGCCGATCCACGAGTGGCTGGAGCTGCGCCCGTTCCTGGGCGCGCACTCCACCGTCACGGACACGGAGTGCACTTTCAAGTGAACGAGGTCCTGCTGAGGAGCCTCACGCCGAGCGTGCTCGGGATCCTCGTCCGCCGCGGAGCGGATTTCGCGGCGGCCGAGGACGCCGTGCAGGACGCGCTCGTCGAGGCGGTCCGGGTGTGGCTGGACGATCCGCCGCGGGACGCGAAGGGCTGGCTGGTCACGGTGGCCTGGCGGCGGTTCCTCGACGCGACGCGGGCGGAGACCGCCCGCCGTAGGCGCGAGGACCTCGTGGAGGAGGAGCCGGCTCCGGGTCCCGCGCCCGCCTCGGACGACACGCTCCAGCTCTACTTCCTGTGCGCCCACCCGAAGTTGACGCCGTCGTCGGCGGTCGCGCTCACTCTGCGCGCCGTCGGCGGGCTCACCACCCGGCAGATCGCGCGGGCCTATCTGGTGCCCGAGGCGACGATGGCGCAGCGGATCAGCCGGGCCAAGCGCACCGTCTCCGATGTGCGCTTCGACCAGCCCGGCGATGTCGCGACCGTGCTGCGCGTCCTCTACCTGGTCTTCAACGAGGGCTACTCCGGCGACGTCGACCTCGCCGCCGAGGCGATCCGGCTCACCCGGCAGCTCGCGGCCGCGATCGACCACCCCGAGGTCGCGGGCCTGCTCGCGCTCATGCTGCTGCACCACGCCCGGCGCGCCGCCCGGACCGCGCCGGACGGCAGCCTGGTGCCGCTCGCCCAGCAGGACCGCGGGCGCTGGGACACGTCGGCGATCGCCGAGGGCGTCACCATCCTCCAAGTCGCCCTCGCCCGCGACCGGTTGGGCGAGTTCCAGGCGCAGGCGGCGATCGCGGCGCTGCACGCGGACGCGCCCACCGCCGGGGAGACGGACTGGGTGCAGATCGTCGAGTGGTACGACGAACTCGTCGGCCTGACCGACAGCCCGGTGGTCCGCCTCAACCGCGCGGTCGCCGTGGGCGAGGCCGACGGCCCGCGCGCCGGCCTGGCCGCCCTCGCACCCCTGGACGACACGCTGCCCAGATACACCGCGGTGGCCGCCTACCTCCACGAACGCGACGGCGACCTGAAGACGGCGGCCCGCTTGTACGCGGAGGCGGCGCTCAAGGCCCCCAACCTCGCCGAGCGCGACCACTTGACCCGTCAGGCCGCCCGGCTCAACGCGGGCCGGAGTCGCTGACGGGGCACGGTCACTCCCACTGGTACTGCAGGTACTTCCCGTCGAGGGTGATGACGACCCGGTCACCGGCGGGGTCGGGCACGCGGCTGACGTCGAGGCGGAAGTTGATGGCGCTCATGATGCCGTCGCCGCACTGCTCGTGGATCAGTTCCTTGATGGTGGGGCCGTAGACCTGGATCACCTCGTAGAGCCGGTAGATCGTGGGGTCCACTGGTACGGCCGCGTCCAACGCGCCCCGGGTCGGCTGGAGTTGGAAGGCGAGGGCGGCCTCCTCGCCGAGTTCGAGGAGGGCGGCGGCCGTCGCCGCCTCGTCCTTGGACATGGGGTGCTGGCCCAGCAGGGCCGCCGTGGTCCACGCGAGCGGCCGGCCCACGGCCTCCGCCAACTGGGCCCATGTCACACCGGTCTTCACCTTGGCCTGGCGCACCGCTTCGCCGGCTTCACCCTTGCTGAGCATGCACAACTCCGTTCCCGGACAGCACTTTTGCCCCCACGCCGTTCAGCGTAGGAGATCGCCCAAGCCGCGACAATGGCGTCCTCCCGCACCAAGTGCGGCCGTACACCAGACTCCAGGACCCCATGGACGCATACTGCGGGCATGACCCATATCGACGTACAGCAGATCGAGCGGGCGAACGCCACCGAACGCACGCCGGTCGTCTTCGTCCACGGTCTGTGGCTGTTGCCGAGCAGTTGGGACCGCTGGGCGGCGCACTTCGAGCAGGCCGGGTACGCGCCGGTCTCGCTGTCCTGGCCCGACGATCCGGAGACGGTCAAGGAGGCCAACGCACACCCCGAGGTCATGGCGGGCAAGACGGTCAGCCAAGTCGCCGACCACCTCACGGAGTTGATCGGCACCCTGACCCGCAAGCCGGCGATCGTCGGCCACTCCTTCGGCGGACTGCTCACGCAGATCCTCGCCGGGCGCGGACTGTCCGCCGCGTCCGTGGCGATCGACCCGGCGCCGTTCCGGGGCGTGTTGCCACTGCCGATCTCCGCGCTGCGCTCTTCCGCACCGGTCCTCAGCAACCCCGCCAACCGCAATCGCGCGGTCCCCCTGACCTACGACCAGTTCCGCTACGGCTTTGCCAACGCCGTCGGCGAGGAGGAGGCACGGGAGTTGTACGAGACGTTCGCGGTGCCCGCACCCGGTGCCCCGCTGTTCCAGGCGGCCACGGCGAACCTCAACCCGTGGACCGAGGCGAAGGTCGACACGGAGAATCCCGAACGCGGCCCGCTCCTGATCATCTCGGGCGAGAAGGACCACACCGTGCCCTGGTCGATCGCCAACGCCTCCTACAAGAAGCAGCAGCACAACAAGAACGTCACCGAGATCACCGAGATCAAGGACCGGGGCCACGCGCTGACCATCGACCACGGCTGGCAGGAGGTCGCGGACACCGCCCTGTCGTTCGTGCGCCGCTACGTCTGAACTCCCGTAGGGCCTACCGGGCACCGATGAGCACGCGTTCGACGTCGATCTCCTCGCCCTCAATCGGAGCTGACCGATGAGGATTTCGCGTAGACCCTTGCTCCTGGGGGCAGTTGTCGCGACCGGCACCCTCGCGGCCGCCGCACTCCCGGCCTCGGCGGCATCCGCCACCGGAGGTTCGCACTCCACGCCGAAGCCCACTGTGGTCCTGGTGCACGGGGCGTTCGCCGACGCGTCCAGCTGGTCGGCCGTGGCCTCCCGGCTGCAGAAGGCGGGGTACACGGTCGTGGCGCCCGCCAATCCGCTGCGCGGGCTGACCACGGACGCCGCCTACATTTCCGCGCTCCTCAAGACGATCGACGACCCGAAGGTGGTCGTAGGACACTCCTACGGCGGCGCGGTGATCACCCAGGCGGCCGCGGGCGACGCGAGCGTGAAGGCGCTCGTCTACGTGGCGGCCTTCGTACCCGACAAGGGCGAGCAACTGGGCGAACTCGGCGCGCGGTTCCCCGGCTCGCAGCTGAGCGACGCC
This sequence comes from Streptomyces sp. NPDC048504, assembly GCF_043200035.1. Classification (NCBI taxonomy): domain Bacteria; kingdom Bacillati; phylum Actinomycetota; class Actinomycetes; order Kitasatosporales; family Streptomycetaceae; genus Streptomyces; species Streptomyces sp. NPDC048504. The sequence goes on along the minus strand of NZ_JBICXA010000006.1, from coordinate 72,403 downwards.
TTGCAGCCGCTGCCCGACGGCGCGGCCGGAACCGATCCGGCCATCCAGACGGCGAAGTTCCACGCGGTGTTCACCGCCGACGGCGGCCTGGCGCGACATCCCCCCGTGGGCGGTCGTGGCGGCGCAGGACCGGGCGATCGCACCCGACCTGGAGCGCTTCGAGGCCAAGCGGGCCGGTTCGCACACGACCGTGGTGGACTCCTCGCACGTCGTGATGATCTCCCACCCCGACCTGGTCACGAAGGTCATCAAGTCGGCGGCGACAGCGACAAGTTGAGACCCTCTGCGGCTACGGCAGCCGTCGTGCCGCGACCATGCGGACGCGGGGGCTGCCGTCGCCGCGACTCCCGAACTCGGGCAGCGCGTAGAGGTCGACATCGAATCCGATCCGCTCCAACTCGGTCTGTACATAACCGAGTTGGAAGTCCCGGTAGTACATGACGAAGGGCGGCCGCCACACCGCGTTGCGTACCTTCATCACCGCGTCGAAGCCGGACAGCATCCAGTACGCGGGGGATGTGGGCCGCGGCGGTGCGAGGACGGGGAAGGCGAAGCAGCCGCCGGGCCGGAGCACGGAGTGGACCTGTTCGAACAGCCCCGGCAGTTCGCGGGGCAGGAAGTGGCCGAACGCGCCGAAGCTCACCACCAGGTCGAAGGCCGAAGTGAACGGCAGGGCCCGGGCGTCGCCGCGCACCCATGAGACGCGGGGTTCGCTGCTCGTCACGCGCTCCCGGGCGACGTCGAGCATGCCCGCGCTGAAGTCCACGCCGGTGACGCTCACTTGGCACACCTTCGCGAGCACCTCGGCGCCCGCGCCGGTGCCACAGCACAGGTCGAGTCCGTCGTCGAAGGGGCCGACGCGGCGCAGCATCGTGGCGACCGCGTCGAGCAGCGGGGCCGGTGTACGAAAGGGGGTGTGGTCGAACTTGGGCGCGAGGAGGTCGTAGCCGTGCTCGACGGACGACAGGGCCTGGACGGCGAGTTCGCGCAGACTGGGGCCTTCGGGGCTGAACATCCGGGTCAGCCTAGGGCTGCGCGCTGCTTCAGGACCGCGAGAACGCGCTCGCACCAGCGCAGGTTCTCCTCCTCGAAGGTGATCCCGGCCATGAGCGTGAGATACGGCCCGATGCGGTCGGCATCGCGGAGGTACTCCTCCTCGGTCAGACCGCCGAGGAGACGGTCCCGTACACGCTCGTAGCGGTCGAGCTTGCCGCGCGACCACGACCTGCGCTCCTCGATCAGCTCGCGGGTCACGGCCGGGTCGGCGCCGTCCATGGCCTGGATCTTGATGAGGAGTTCGTCGCGGATGGCGGTGGGACGCCGGGGCGGCTCGGCGGCGAAGGTGTCGAGGTCGCGCCGGCCGGCCTCGGTGAGCGTGAACATCCTTTTGTTGGGCCTGCGTTCCTGCTGTACGACCCGTGCCTCGATCAGCCCGTCCTCCGCGAGGCGCTCCAGTTCGCGGTAGAGCTGCTGCGGTGTCGCGGGCCAGAAGTTCGCCAGCGAAACGTCGAACACCTTGGCCAGCTCGTAGCCCGAGGCCTCGCCTTCCAGGAGGGCCGCGAGGACCGCGTACTTGAGGGACATGTGGACACGCTAACAGCCGTTGATTAGTCTCATCCACACCTACTCAACTAATTGACTATGGAGTGAGCCGATGCGTGCGTTCCGTGAAGCGGTCGAGGCGCAGGACATGGACGCCGTCGAGGCGCTGCTGGCCGAGGACGTGGTCTTCACCAGCCCGGTCGTGTTCAAGCCGTACCCCGGGAAGGCGATCACCGCGGCGATCCTGCACGGGGTGGCGCGGGTCTTCGAGGACTTCCGGTACGTACGGGAGATCGGCGACCCGGACGGCAGCGACAGCGCGCTGATGTTCGCCGCGCGGGTCGGCGACCGCGAGCTGACCGGCTGCGACTTCATCCACGTCGACGAGGAGGGCCTGATCGACGAACTGACGGTCATGGTCCGGCCGTTGTCGGGGGCGCAGGCTCTCCAGGCGGCCATGGGCGCGCAGTTCGAGCAGATCGCGAAGGAGGCGGAGGCGCGGCTCGCGTGAAGCCCGGGTCCTGAGCCCTGAGCGGCGCGCCCCCGCCATCGCTCACGCGACGGTCAGCGTGAGGGCGCCCGTGTAGGTCTGGCCCGCCGTGATGGCCGTGGCCGTCCCGTCGACCGTCAGCGTGACCTTCTTGCCCCGGGGCGCCTTGACGGTCGCGTCGGCGGCGAGGGCGAGCCGGGTCAGGTACGAGGTGCCGGTCACCGTCCACGTCGAGCCGCTGTTGAGCCGCACGATCGCGCCGTTGTTGACGGCGGCCTGCGCGGTGTTGGTGACGATGCCCAGCTCGTAGAAGGTCGACGCGTCGATGCTGGAGACACGGTGCTTGGCCTTCGACGCCGAGATCACGCCCTCGAGACTCGCGCCCTCGAAGGTGAGGACCATGTTCTTGCCCGTGCGCATGCCGTTGTAGAAGTCGCCCTTCAAAGCGATGGAGTTGAAGGTCGCGGCACCGTCGGTGGCGTGGACGGCGGTCGGGTCGAAGGTCGCGTCCTTCGCCGGGTCGCCGGTGGGCTCGGTGTAGACGCCGATGTTCATCATCTTGCCGTTGACGTTGACCGGGCCCGGGTCGTCCAGCTCGATCATCTGGAGGATGATCCCGTCGCGCGGGTTGAGCCGGGCGCCCTGCGAGCCGTCGACGCTGATCGTGGTCTGCTGGCCCTTGTTGAGGAAGGTGGCCCGGTCGGAGTTGATCACCGTGCCGCCGTCGAGGGTGAGTTGGCCGGCGCCGAAGAACATGTAGCCGAAGTGGCCGGAGTTCACGACGGTGTTGCGCGCCGGGATCGACGCCAACTCGGCCTGGGACAAACCGAGTTCCAGCTCGGTGTTGAGTGCGGCAACGGCGGACCTGGTGCTGTCCCCGTAGTGCACGATCGCCGCCGGGCCCGCGATGATGGTCGCGTAGCTGCCGACGTCGAGCCGGGAGCCGAGCACCCGCACGGTCGCGTCACCGATGGCGTACGTGCCGTAGCCGTACTCCCCCGTGTTGCCGAAGTGGCTGTTGATCGCGGTCAGTTTGAGCCCGCTGCCGCCCTCGACCGACAGGGCGCCCCACGTCTCGGAGAACACGGTCGAGTTGAGGTAGGTGGCCTTGCTGTTCTTGCCGATGAGGTTGGTGGCGCGGACGTTGCCGTCGAGGCCGAGCATCCAGGGCACGGACTCCATGTACGGCGTTTCCACGGTGGCTTGGTAGTCGGCGGGCAGGACGCCGTTGCGGGCGCGGAGGACGGAGTCCTTGACGATGACGTTGGCGCCGTCGTTGGAGATGACGGCGGTGCGGACGACGCCCTTGTTGTCGATCCGGGCGCCGTCCACGACGAGCGTGGTCGAGGAACCGTCGCCGACAACTGCGGCGCCGTAGCCCGCAAAGTCGCAACGCCCGTTGCCCGTAAGGGAGATGGAGGGCCGGTCGAGCGTGTAGGTGGCGTCCTGGACGTACACGCCGTCGAAGCACTCGCCGGTCGAGGTGATCGACACGTTCTTCGCGTAGGCATCCGTCAGCTTGCCGCCGAGGACGGCCGCGAGGACGGACTTGTCCTTGACCACGCCGTCGCCGTCGACGTACACCGCCTGCCGGAACGGGAAGGTGAGCGTCTCGTACGTCACCTCGTTGGCCGCGGCGACGGTCAGGACGACGTCTCCCCGGTAGGTGCCGGCCTGGATCAGGGTGGCCGTTCCGCCGGTGGCGGTGAGCAGTTGGCCGGTCTCCACTCCGTCGACGGTCAGGGAGAGGCTGGAGCCGTCCGGGGCGACGATCGTGCCGCCAGCGGCGATGGACAGCTCGCTCACGCGGGTGGTCGCGGAGACCGTGTACGTCTCACCGGATGCGACCGAGATCCGCGTGCCCGAAGCCTTCGGGGTCTTGGTGGCCGTCGGCGCGGCGGTGGCGGAACCCGCCGGCACGAGTACGGCTCCGGCCGTGGCGGTACCGGCGATCAGGACCGAGCGTCGGGTGATCAGCGTCATTGCTTGCCTTCCCAGGGATCGATGCGCCGTCGCGCAGTGTGACCGGCCGGCCGTCGAACGCGGGATGCGGACGGCCCGGCGGAGGCACCGAAGGGTGCGCACGAGGGAGTGAAGCAGCCATGAGAACCAGGGAATAGGCGGGCGGCGCACACATATGGGAGTCCGATGCCTTGGATCACGCCGACCATTCCATGGCGGTCACACAGAGTTGTCATAGCGGATGTGTTCCGGTACGCACGACGGCGAGGCGGGCGGCTCGTCAGCCGTCCACCTCGCCGTTTTCCGCACCCCATTCAGCTACGACGGGGCGATCATCCCGGCCGAGAGGTCGATATCGGCCCCGCACAGGCCGGGCATCGCGAGCATCGCCACCAATGCCTGGGCGACCTCGTGTTCCTCGACGAGCCGGCCCAGGGCGGCCCGGGAGGCGAAGTCGCGTTCGGCCTCGGCGACCGTGCAGCCGGTCAGTTCGGCGGTGAGTCGGAAGTTGCGGTCCATGCGCGGGCCCCGAACCGGGCCCGGAGAAAGGGAGTTGACCGCGATCCCCCGCAGGCCGACCTCCCCGGCAAGCGTCCGGGTCAGGCCCAGCAGCGCCATCTTGGAGGCGGTGTACGGGGTCCGGTTGAGCAGCGGGCGTTTCCCGCTGACCGAGGCCACGTTGACGATGTCACCGCGTCCGGCCGCGAGCATCGGGGGCAGGAAAGCCCGGCACATCAGATAGACGCCCCGGACGTTGGCGGCGAACACCTCGTCCCACTCGTCCGGCTCGACGTCGACCAACGGCCTTACGGGACCGGCGACTCCGGCGTTGTTGACGAGCAACGACACGTCCTCGTCGGCGAGTTCAGCGGCGAGCGCGTCCACGGCCGACGGATCGGAGACGTCACACACTCCCGTACGGGCCTGCCCGCCGTCCTTCTCGACCTGTGCTGCCGCCTCCGCGAGTGCCGTCTCGTTGCGGCCGACCAGGATCACCCGGGCCCCGGCGTCCGCGAGAGCCAGCGCGAAGGCGCGCCCGAGCGGTCCCCCGCCACCGGTGATCAGTGCCGTACGGCCGTCCAGGGTCACGCGGTGTTCCAGGGCAGTTCGTCGCCCGCGGCCTTCGCGGCCCGTATGTCACCGGAGCGCGCGTGGCCCTCGAACAGCTCCACACGTGCCGCCCGCCCGCACAACCGGCCCAGCAGCGCCTGGGAGCCGGGGTCGGTGACCTCCTGATAGGTGACCGTCTTGAGGTACTTCCCCACCCACAGGCCGCCGGTATAGCGCGCCGCACCACGTGTCGGGAGCACATGGTTCGTGCCGATGACCTTGTCGCCGAACGACACACACGTGCCCTCACCCAGGAACAGGGCGCCGTACTGGGTCATCCGCTCCAGCGCCAGACGCGGCTCCGCGGTCAACACCTCGACGTGCTCGAAGGCGAACTCGTCGGCCAGCGCGTACAGCTCGTCGAGGCTGTCCACGACATGCACCTGGCCGTGGTCACGCCAGGCCGGCCCGGCGAAGTCCCGGGTCGGCATGCCCGGCAGCAGGCGCTCGACCTCGGCGATGGTCTGCTCGGCGACCTCACGGGAAGTGGTGATAAGGACGGCCGGTGAGTCCGGACCGTGCTCGGCCTGCGAGAGCAGGTCCACGGCGCACACGAACGGATCGGCCTGGTCGTCGGCGAGGACGAGGATCTCGGTCGGCCCGGCGAACAGGTCGATGCCGACCTCGCCGAACAACTGCCGCTTGGCCTCGGCCACATAGGCGTTGCCGGGCCCGGCGATCAGGTTGACGGGCCGCATCGTGTCGGTGCCGACGGACATGGCGGCCACCGCCTGCACCCCGCCGAGCAGCCAGATCTCGTCCGCGCCCGCGAGATGCATCGCGGCGACGGTGGCGGCCGGGATCTCCCCGTGGATGGGCGGCGTACACGCCACGACCCGGGGCACGCCCGCGACCTTGGCGGTGACGATGGTCATGTGGGCGGAGGCGGTGAGCGGGTAACGCCCGCCGGGGATGTACGCGCCCGCTGCCTGCACCGGGATGTGCTTCTGCCCGAGCTTCACTCCCGGCAGGGTCTCCACCTCGAACTCCCGCAGGGAGTCGAGCTGGTGGCGGGCGAAAGTGCGCACCTGGTCCTGGACGAAGCGGATGTCGTCGATGACCTGCTGCGGCACCGACGCGACGATCTTCTCGACCTCCTCGTCCGTCAGCCGGAAGGAGTCGGGGCTCCACTTGTCGAACTTCTCGGAGTAGGCGCGCACGGCCTCGTCGCCGCGTTCACGGATGTCCGCGATGACGCCGGTCACGGTCTCGCGTACCTGGTCGAGGGAGGCGGTCACCTCCGCCTTGGGCACGGCGTGCTTCAGGATCGTTGCCACAACTGCGGCCTCTCTCATGCGGGTTGGGTGTTCTGCTCAGACCGGCGGGGCTTCGAAGAGCACGTCGGGGTCGTTGAACTGCTCCTTGGCGACCGACTCGCTCATCGGGTCGGCGGTGCCCCACTGGTCCTGGGTGATCGGATCGTCGACGTCGTGTCGGCCCGGGTGCCACAAGTCCTCTTCGAGGACGGCGAGTTCGGTCGTGTACTCGACGGTGTTGCCGTGCGGGTCGTGGAAGTACGAGAAGGTGTTGTCGCCCGCGAGATGCCGTCCGGGCCCCCAGGTCAGCCGGGTCCCGGAACGCAGCGCCCGCCCGGTTCCCCGCATGTACTCCTCGACCCCGCGCATCTCGAACGACGCGTGGTGCAGGGAGACATGGGGGCCGCGGGCGATCGCGAAGGAGTGGTGCAGCGGGCTGCACCGCAGGAAATACATGAGGTCGCCCATGTGCGTCGAGTACAGGGTGTCGGTGAGCCGGAAGCCGAGGTGGCAGATGTAGAAGTCCCGAAGCCCTTCCGGGTCCTGGGAGTTGACCACGCAGTGCGAGAGCCGGACCGGGATCGCCTCACGCTCCTCGATCTTCCGGTGGGTGCGGGTGGCGACATCCGCGGAGACCTCCACGACCCGCCCGTCCGGGTCGAAGAACCGGAAACCGTACCCACCACCTGGGGTATCCAACACACCGGGCTCACCGAGGAGTTGAATCCCCGCCCGCCCCAGCCGCCCGTGCAACTCGTCCACGGTGGCCGATGACGCGGCCCCGAACGCGACGAGGTCCATCCGCTTCCGCTCGTCCTCTCGGATGCGCACGATGTACTGCTCGGGGCTGCCCTCGGCGGCGAAGAAGGCGACACCGCTGTCGTTCGCGACTTCGGTCAGGCCCCAGGTGGTGCCGTAGAAGGCGCGCTGGCGGGCGAAGTCCGGTACGGCCAGATCGACATGACGCAGATGGGTGATCGGCTGAAAGCTCATGCGTGGCTCCTGACGGTGTTGCGCTGATGGCCCAGTCCGGTGATCTCCGACTCGACGACGTCGCCGGGCTGCAGGAAGACACCCCAGTGCGCGCCGTTGCCCGCCGGGGAACCGGTGAGCAGCAGATCACCGGGACGCAGGGTGGTGGTCGCGGAGACGTACGCGATGAGCTTGGGGATGTCGAAGATCATGTCCTTGGTGGACTCGTCCTGGCGGACAACTCCGTTGTGACGCAGGGTGATCCGCAGGTCGCCCGGGTCTCCGACGAAGGCCGCCGGCACCAGGAAGGGCCCGGTCGGCAGGAAGGTGTCGGCGTTCTTCGCGGTGAACCAGTCGGTGCCTATCGCCTTCAAATCGGGCCGGTAGAGGCGATCCCGAGTCGTGAGGTCGTTGCTGATGGTGTATCCGGCGACGTACTCCATCGCGTCCTCGGCGGCGATGTTCTTACCCAACTTGCCGATGACCAAGGCGAGTTCGAGCTCCCAGTCATGCTGCTCACCCAGCGCGGGCAGCACGATGTCGTCGTAGGGACCGCAGAGGGCGCGCGGCGAGCCGAGGAAGACATACGGCACTCCGTTGCGCGCGCGCTCGTCCATCATCAACTCGGCGTCGGCGCGGGCCTCTTCGGGGGTGGCGCCGTGCACGCTCTCCTTCTCGGCGGCGACCAGATCGACCACGTGCTTGCGGTAGTTGGCACCGCTCTGCAGGATCTGCCCGGGCTCGATCGGGGTCAGGACACGCAGCGCGGCCAGCTCAAGCCAGGTCCCCTCACTGGACCGAGCGAGCTCGTCGAGCCGGGGCAGCCAGGTGTCCCACTCCTCGACGACCGCACGGATCGACGGCACGAGATCGGAGAGGTCGCGCACGCGGTCCCCGGTGACCAGTCCAGGGAAGCCCTCCTCACCGGAAGCACCGGAAGCGCCCGAAGCGAACGTGCCGAGCGCGAACGGTCCGGCGTGGGTGGGCAATTGATCGGGCACGGCGCTCTCCTCGTACGGGTGGGGGCTCGCCGTCGACGCTAGGCAGCCTCGGGGCGCGGCGGAAATGGCGATCCGCGATGCCTGCCATCACCGAACCGCCGGACACCGAACCGCCGCCCCGTCCAGCGGCTCGCCGGACGGCTGAACCGCTGGTCCATCGCCGTGCGGGATGCATGACGTCCCCCTTGCCGATGCCTCGATCCGTTGACCCCCGCGTCGGGCGCCACGCAGGCTCGGAGCACCCCACCACCCGAGGAGCGCACCGTGATCGTCGAGCATGCCGAGCTGACCGTCGAGGCCGGTCGTGAGCAGGAGTTCGAGGAGGTCTTCGGCAAGGCCCGCGAGGTGCTGGCCGAGGCCGACGGCTTCCGCTGGGCCGAGCTGCTGCGCGGTGCGGAGCGCCCGACGACCTTCCTTCTGCTGGTCGGCTGGGAGTCGGTCGAGGCCCACACGGTCGGTTTCCGGGAGTCCGAAGCCTTCGGGCGCTGGCGGGCCCTGGTCGGGCCGTTCTTCGCCGAGCCGCCGGCCGTCGAGCACTTCCACGAACTCGGCGCCCGCTTCTCGGGATGACCCCCACTCTTCTGTCTACGTTCGCAAGGATCGCCCATGCCCGTACAAAAGGTGCTCGTCGTCGGTGGCGGCATCACCGGAAGCGTGCTGTGTCTCGCGCTCGCCCAGCGGGGCGCCGAGGTGGAGCTCGCCGAGATCTCTCCGCAGTGGTTCGGTGTGGGCCATGGCATCACCCTTCAGGGCAACGCGCTCAAGGCGCTGCGTTCCGTCGGTGTCCTGGACCGGGTGCTGGCCCGGGCGGTGCCGTTCGACATCATGCGGCTGCGCCGGGCCGACGGCGGGCTGCTCACCGAGTTGGACACCCCGCACACCGGCGGGCCCGAACTGCCGTCCACAGCGGGGGCGTTGCGCTCGGATCTGCAGGACGCGCTGTGCGACGCGGTGCGCTCGCACGGGGTGCGGGTCCGCCTCGGGCTGAGCGTGGAGCGGCTCGACCAGTCGCCGGACCATGTGGACGTGGCCTTCACGGACGGTTCGGCCGGCCGCTACGACCTCGTCGTGGGCGCCGACGGCATCAACTCCCAGATGCGCGAACTGATCGGCATCGACGCCAAACCCCGCCCGGTCGGCATGTCGATCTTCCGGGTCGTCGCGGAGCGCCCGGCCGAGATGGACTGCGCCGAGGTGTACTACGGCGGCCCCCGTTTCAAGGCCGGCTACAGCCCGATCTCCCCCGACCACTGCTACGCCTACCTCCTCGACGAGAACCTCGACACCACTCTGATCGGCCCCCGCGCGCCCCTCGCCCTGCTGCGTGAACGCGGCGCCGGATACGGCGGCACCTGGGGCAGGATCCTCGCCTCGCTGCCCGACGACACGGCGGTCGACTACCGCTGGATCGAGGCGATCCTCGTCGACGAGCCCTGGCATCGAGGCCGCGCGATGGTCATCGGCGACGCCGCGCACGCCTGTCCGCCGCTGATCGCACAGGGCGCCGCGATGTGCATGGAAGACGCCGTGCTGCTCGCCGAGTTGGTGACGGGAGACGCGCCGGCGGAGAAGGCTCTGGACCAGTTCATGGCACGGCGGCTGCCCCGGGTGCGGATGGTCCTGGAGAACTCCCTCCAGCTCGCCGACTGGGAGATCCACCCGGACACGCCCGGCGCCGACCCGGCCCGGATCATGTCGGAGACCCTGGACACCCTGACGGCGGCGGCGTGAACAGCTCGCCCGTGGTCGACTTCCACGGCCACCTCGCCGTCCCCGCCGCCGACGCCCTGGTCGCGGGCACCCCGGGTCTCACCGCCGAACTCGCGGCCGAGCAGCGCGCCCACTCCCCCGCGTCCCTGGCCGCCAACCGTGCCCAACTCCAGCGCCTGGCCCCTAAGTTGACGGACGTCACCACCCGCCTCGCGGACCTCGACGCGATGGGCGTCGACATCCAGGTGGTCGGCCCGATGCCAATGCACCACTACTGGGCGGACCCGGACCTCGCGATCCACCTCGCCCGTACCGTCAACGCGGTCGTCGCCGCGCACTGCGCCACCGCACCCGACCGGCTGTACGGCCTGGGCACCGTCCCGCTCCAACACCCGGACCTGGCGGTCGCATTGCTGGACCAGGCGGTCAACGACCATGGCCTGTACGGCATCAGCGTCTCCACGACGGTCGACGGCCGCGAACTCGCCGACCCCGCGCACGACGTGGTGTGGCAGCGGGCCGAGGAGCTGGGCGTGGTCGTCTTCGTGCACCCCTGGGGCTGCTCCCTCGGCGGGCGCCTGGCCACCAACTACCTCGGAAACACGGTCGGTCAGCCGGTCGAGACGACGGTCGCGCTCTCGCGTCTCATCTTCACCGGTGTCCTGGACCGCTTCCCGCGCCTGAAGCTGGTGGCAGCGCACGGCGGCGGCTATCTGCCCACCTACATCGGCCGCTCCGACCACGCCTGGCAGGTACGGGAGGACGCGCGCGGCTGCGCCGAACCACCGAGCGCCTATCTGCGGCGGATGTGGTTCGACGCGCTGGTGTACACCCCGGGCGCGCTGCGTCACCTCGTCGAGGCGGTGGGGGCGGACCGGGTCGTCCTCGGTACCGACCACCCCTTCGACATGGGCGTCGACGACCCGGTGGCCCGCCTGGACGCGGCCGGACTCACCCCCGCGGACCGGGCCGCCGTCGCCGGGGGCAACGCCCTCGACCTGCTGCTGAAAGGACGTACGCGATGACCGCCGGTGCCCTCGGTCCGATCGAGGAAGAACTCGCCAAGGCCCGTTCCGCCTACCGCAATTGGGGCCGCTGGGGTGAGGACGACGTGCTCGGCACGCTGAACTTCATCGACGACGCGATCCGCGCCCACGCGGTAGGGCTGGTGCGGCGCGGGCGGTCCTTCTCGCTCGCCCAGGAGTTCAACGAGTCGGGCCCGCAGCGCGGTTTCCGCGGCCGTATCAACCCGGTCCACTACATGCGGGACACCGGCTCCGACGCGGCGGCCGGCACCCAGGGCTTCCCGCACGGCTTCGGCGGCGCCGACGACCACGTCCTGATGCCCTTGCAGGCCTCCACGCAGTGGGACGGCCTGGGCCACATCTACGACAACAAGCAGGCGTGGAACGGCCGTCCGTGCACCATCGTCAACGGCGACGGCGACTCGGTCACCGGCATCGAGCACATGAAGGAGGCCTTCACCAGCCGCGGAGTCCTCCTCGACGTGGGCCGCGCCGTCGGCGACGAGCACGGTGAACTCCCGGACGGGTTCCCCATCTTGGAGGAGCATCTGCGGGCCACGATCGAGGCGCAGGGCGCGACCAGTTCCGTACGCCGCGGCGATCTCGTCCTGATCCGCACGGGCCAACTCGGCCGCGTACGGCGGCTCGGCGCGTGGGGCGGTTACGCCGCCGGTGACGCGCCCGGCCTCTCCTTCACCACCCTCGGCTGGCTGCACCGTACGGAGATCGCGGCAATCGCTTCCGACACCTGGGGACTTGAGGTACGGCCGTACGAGTTCCCCCAGCCCGCGATGTCCCCGCTGCACCAGATCGCGATCCCCAACATGGGCCTCCCGCTGGGCGAGATGTGGGACCTGGAGGCACTGGCCGAGGACTGCGCGGCCGACGGCGTCCACGAGTTCCTGCTGGTCGCCGCACCCCTGCCGGTGACCGGTGCGGTGGGCGCCCCCGTCAACCCGATCGCGATCAAGTGAGTCCCCGAGTGAACCTCAACCGCTTCTTCGGCACCCTCCACCTCCCCGACGACGAGGACTTCGAGACGGCGTGCTTCGGGCGGGTCTTCAACGCCCGCCGCCCAAGCGACCGTTCACCGGCCGCCGTCCTGATGGCCGAGTCCGAGCAAGACGTCGTCGAAGGCGTACGGCTCGCCCTCGAACGCGGCTGGCAGGTCGCCGTCCGTTCCGGCGGGCACAGTTGGGCCGGCTGGTCAGTGCGTCAGGACGCGCTGCTGATCGACCTCGGGGGCTTCCGCGAGATGGCGTACGACCCGAGGACCGGGATCGTGACGGCCACGCCCAGCGTCAAGGGCGGCGACGAACTCAACCCGTACCTCGGCGAGTTCGGGCGCTTCTTCAACGGCGGCCACTGCCCCTCCGTCGGCATCGGCGGCTTTCTGCTCCAGGGCGGGCAGGGCTGGAACGCGCGGGGCTGGGGCTGGGCGGCGGAGAACATCGTGGCGATCGATGTCGTCACCGCCGAGGGCGAGTTGGTGCGCGCCGACGAGAGTCATCACAACGACCTGTTCTGGGCGGCACGGGGCGCGGGCCCCGGCTTCTTCGGCATCGTCACCCGCTTCCATCTGCGTACGCGGCCCCTCCCGAAGTACCTGGGGCACACCGTGCACGCGTTTCCGCTCGACCTGTTCGACGAGGTCATGACCTGGCTGCACGGCATGCACCACACGGTCTCGGACCTGGTCGAGATCGTCGCGCTCACCCAGACACCGCCCGACCTGGACGAACCGGTGCTGCTGGTCACGGGCGTGTCGATGACCGACACCGCGGACGAAGCCGCCGAGGCGCTGGCGCCACTGCACGCCAACCCGTACGCGGACCGGGCGTTGTTCCGTGTGGAGGCCCAACAGACCACGCTGGCCGAGCAGTTGGCGGGTCAGCGCATGGCCAACCCCGAGGGCCACCGTTACCTGGTCGACAACGCCTGGCTGACCGGCCCCGCCGACGAGGTCGTCCCGGCGATCCGCAAGGCGTTCACCGAACAGCCCACCCGGCAGACCTTCACCATCTGGTTCTCCATGGCCCCGCTGCGCCAACTTCCCGACATGGCCTTCTCGTTGCAGTCGGAGATCTACTGCGCCACCTATGTCATCCACGACGACCCGGCGCAGGACGCGGAGTTGCGTGCCTGGCTGGACGGGGCGATGGCGGACATGGAGCCGGTGACGGCCGGCCAGTACCTCGGCGACTCCGACTTCACCGTGCGGCAGTTGAGGTTCATGGGCGACGAACAGTGGCGCCGGCTGCGGGACATCCGGGCCGCCTACGACCCCAAGGGTCTCTTCGCCGGCTACCTCAGCACGGGCACCGTCACCAACACCAACCACTGGGAGCAGTGAGCGATGCGTTTCGCGACATACGAGTACGAGGGCGTGGAGCGCGCCGGGGTCCTGCGCGACGGGACCATCCATCCGCTGCCCGAGGGGATCACCGTACTGACCCTGCTGGAGCAGGACGTGCTGCACGCGGCCGGTACCGAAGCACTGCGTGCGCCAAGCGACTTGACGGTGGATCAGGTGCGGCTGCTGCCTCCCCTCAAGCCGCCGTCCATCCGGGACTTCGTCGGTTTCGAGGCGCACATCGAGGGTGTTTCAAAGTCCCTGGACGGGCTGGAGCACGTGCCCGAGGAGTGGTACCGGGCGCCCAACTTCTACTTCACCAACCCCCATGCGGCGTACGGCGCCCACGACAACGTGCCGGTCCCGGCGGGCTGTTCGGTGCTCGACTTCGAGTTGGAGGTCGGTGTCGTCATCGGCCGCAGCGGGCGTGATCTCACGCCGGAGCGTGCGCGCGAGCACATCGTCGGCTATCTCGTCTTCAACGACTGGTCGGCGCGCGATCTGCAGAAGCCCGAGAAGAACCTCGGGCTCGGTTTCTCCAAGGGCAAGGACTTCGCGAACACGCTTGGCCCTTGCCTGGTCACCGCCGACGAGGTCGAGGACCGGCGCGACCCGGACGGCTTCCTGGACCTGGAGATGACGGTCACGCTCAACGGCGAGCTGATCGGCCGCGACACCCTCGCCAACGTCTCCTGGACCTTCGAGGAGATGATCGCCTACGCCTCCCGGGACGCCTGGGTGCGCCCCGGGGACATCCTCGGCTCCGGCACCTGCGGCTGGGGCGCGCTGGCGGAGTTCTGGGGCCGGCTCGGCGAGCGCACCCCGCCGCCGCTCCAGCCCGGCGACGAGGTGACACTCACCGTGGAGCGCCTCGGCACCCTCTCCAACCGTGTCGTGCCCGGCCGTACGGACGTATACCTGCCGCGCGCCCGCAAGCGCGGCCGGACCCCCCGGCCGTAGAAGCGCCAGAGAACCCTCCGACCTGCACACATCCAGGGATCCGATGGGAGCTATCGGATCCCTGTGACTTCTCCCCCAGCCCCTTCCTCGGCGGGTACCCGGTCGTTACGCTCCGGTTTCACCGAGCTTCAACGACGCGGCCGGAAGGACACACGCATGGGTCTGGGAGCAATCGACCTGAATCTTCTGGTGGCTCTGGAAGCCCTCCTGGAGGAGAAGAACGTCACCCACGCGGGGGTGCGGCTGTCCACCAGCCAGTCCGCGATGAGCGGCTCCCTGGCCCGGTTGCGGCGGCACTTCAACGACGAGCTGCTGGTGCGGGTGGGCCGCGAGTACGAGCTGACCCCGCTCGCGGAGCGGCTGCTTCCGGTCGTCCGGTCCTCTCTGCACAAGGCGGAGGAGGCGCTGTCGCTGACCAGGCACTTCGACCCGTCGCGCAGTCGGCAGCGGTTCTCGGTCGTGATGTCCGACTACGTGATGACGGTGTTCATGGAACCGCTGCTGCGGGCCCTCGCGCAGGAGGCCCCGGGCATCCGGATCGACTTCCACCCGATCGTCATCGGGCAGCTGGAGACGGAGACCCATCTGCGCTGCCACGACCTGATGATCGTGCCGCTCGGTTATCAGCTGCCGGGCGTCAGCGAGACCGTGATGCACGACCGGTTCGTGTGCATCGTCGACCCGGACAACCCTCGGCTGGTGGACGGGCGGCTCTCGCTGCGCGACCTCGCGGAGATGCCCCACGCGGCCTGCGTCATCGGCAAACTCACGCCCGCCGACCGGCAGTTGGAGACCCTGGGCATCACGCCCCAGGTGCAGGTCAGCACGCCCGGCTTCAACGTGCTGCCGTTCCTGGTGGGCGGCACCGACCTGGTCGCCGTGGTCCCCGAGCGGCTCGCCCGGCGCTACGAGGGCTTCGCGCGCTGTGCCGTCGTACCGACGCCCTTCCCGGACGTACCGCTGGTGGAGGCCATGTACTGGCACCACAACCGGCACGCGGACCCGGCGCACCGCTGGTTGCGGGAGACGGTCCGCGAGGTGGCCGCGGCGCTGGACGACCCGGTGGTGCGCGAGATCGCCGGCGCGGATGCCACCCATGCCGATCGTGCGTTTCCGGAGCTGACCCCGGCTTCCTAGCGTGGACGGGAGACAGCCCGCACCCCCTGGAGGAACCGTGAGCCGCACGCGTCTGGCCGGCCGTACCGTCGTCGTCACCGGGGCCGCGCAGGGCCAGGGAGCCGCCGAGGTCGCGGCCGCGGCCCGGGAGGGCGCGACGGTGATCGCGACCGACGTCCTGGACGAGGCGGGCGAGAAGCTCGCCGCGTCACTCCGGGGCGACGGCCTGGACGTGACCTATCGGCACCTGGACGTGTCGTCCGAGGACGACTGGGCAGACCTCGCGGCTTCCGTCACGGAAGTCCACGGCCTGGTCAACAACGCGGGCATTGCCATGCGCGCCCGCCTCGGTTCGGTCCAACTCGCCGACTGGAACCGGGCGTTCGCGGTCAACACCACGGGGGCACTGCTCGGCATCCAGGCCCTCACCCCGCTGATGCCGGCCGGTTCGTCCATCGTGAACGTCGGCTCGGTCGCGGGCCTCACCGCGCATCACGCGGTGGCGTACACCGCGAGCAAGTGGGCGCTGCGCGGCCTGTCGAAGGTGGCCGCGCTGGAGCTGGCCCCGCGCGGCATCCGTACGAACGTGATCCACCCCGGCTACATCGAGACCCCGTTGATGGCGTCCGCGAACCCGGTGTTCGTCCAGGCTCACCTGTCCCTGACCCCACAGGGCCGGGCGGGCACGGCCGACGAGGTGGCGCCGCTGGTCGTCTATCTGCTGTCGGACGAGGCGTCGTACGTCAACGGCGCGGAGATCACCGTCGACGGCGGGTACGCGGCGCACGGCGGGGTGAAGGCGATCACGAACGCCCTCGACGCGACGTGACGGCCGGCGTCCTGGGCGACACCGGCCGTCGTGGGCGAGGAGTGCGGCCCTACTGATCGGTGCGGTCGGTGCGGAAGTTCGCGGTCAGCCGGTTGATGCTCTTCACCGCGAGTTCGGCGAAGTTCGAGCGGGCGACGATGGCGGTGGTCTCGCCATGCCGTCGAACGCTGCGCAGGTCGCGCTGTACCTGGCGCGAGAGCTGGTGGAGTTCGCGTTGGGCGGTGGCGAGCCGCTGCTCGGCGGCGGTTCGGGCCTGTCGGTGCTCCCGTCGAGTACGGGGAGTGCCGGTGCTGTCGGCAGAGGTCTCTGTGGGCATGTCGGTGCTCGCTTCCGTGGTGGTGGGTCGCGTCACCGCGACGGGGCGGACGCCGACGGTGTCCAAATAGGCTTCTACGGCCGGGAGTTCGGCGGTGCCGAGCACGGCGGCGACGTATCCGTCCGGGCGGACGAGCACCCACTGCTCGGCGGACAGGCCGTAGGCGTTCTGGACACGGTCGCCGCTGTCGACGATGTCGCCCCGGGCGCCGATGGTGTGGATGTGCAGGCCGGCGCGCGCTGCCGGGACCGAGGTGCCGTCGACGTCGTGGCCGAGCAAGGTCCAGTGGGGTCCCTGGAAGAGGCTGAACAGGCGGGTGGGGAGGCCGCCCGCGCCGGTGACGGGCGAGTCGGGCGCGCGGTCTCCGGCCAATACGCCCTTGTCGCGCTCGGGGGTGTGCAGCGACAGGGGCGAGTCGAGGTAGCCGAGGTCGAGCTGGCTGACCTCTCGGCCCCGGTGGATGTCACGGTTCTTGGCCGCTTCGAGCAGCTTCTCGGAGAGGCCGAGGACGGCTTGGGCGATGGGCCGGCGTTCCTGCTCGTACGTCTCCAGCAGGGAATCCGGGGCGCCGTCGAGCACGGCGGCGAGCTTCCAGCCGAGGTTGTAGGCGTCCTGGACACTGGTGTTGAGGCCCTGTCCGCCGGTCGGCGGGTGGCAGTGCGCCGCGTCTCCGGTCAGGAACACGCGCCCCTGTCGGTACGAGTCGGCCAGCCGGGCGTTCATCTGGAACGCGGACGCCCAGGACACGGAGCGGATCACTACGTCGTCGCGGCCGGTGCGTTCGCGGAAGAAGACGGTGAGCCCCTCGGCCGAGAGGTCCAGGTCGACGTCGAAGGGTACGGGGGCCTGGAGCTGGAACATGTCGGTGCCGTAGAGCGGGCACATCGAGACCTGCCCTGCGGTGTCCTCGCCCCACCGGTGCCAGGCGTCCGGCGAGACGCCGTCGACGTACACGTCGGCCACGATCGCCCGTACGCCGAGGGTCTTGCCGGGGAAGCCGATCCCGAGCGTCTTGCGGACGAAGCTCGATCCGCCGTCGGCACCGATCAAGTACCTGGCCCGCACGGCCTGTTCGCCGTCCGGGGTGGCGATGCGCGCGGTCACACCGTCGCCGTCCTGGTCGAAGCCGACGAGTTCGTGGCCGTAGTGCGGGGCGTGTCCGAGTTCGGCGAGGCGTTCGCGCAGCCGGCGCTCGGTGAGGAACTGCGGGACGAGCAAGGGTATTTGGTACGGCTCCTCGGGCGTCGGCTCCGACATCTCCACGCCGACCTGGTCGATGGGCCCGTCGGCGGTGTAGACGCGCTGGACGGGATACTCACCGCCGGAGGCGACGATCCGGTCGATCACGCCGAGGTCCTCGAAGACCTCCTGGCTGCGGGGCTGGATCCCCTTGCCGCGGGAGCCGACGAACGGGTGCGGCGCCTTGTCGATCAGCAGGAAGGCGATGTTCCTGCGGGCGAGGTCGAGGGCGAGGGTCAGACCGGCCGCGCCGGTGCCGCAGATGATGACATCGGTGTCTGTGGTGGGGGACATGGCTCCAGGCTCCTTGGGTGATTCCGGTACGAACTGCATGACGGTCGGGGCGAGTTCAGGGCACCAGGACGGTGCGTACGCCCGGGACCTCGGGCGCGTTCCAGGCGCTCTCGACGTCGGTGAGGGGTACCGCCTTGGCGGTGACCGCGATGCCGCCGCTCTCGATCTCCTCGACGAGGGACGGGAGTTCCTCCAGGTACGTCCTGGTCGACACCGCGCCCTGGCCGTTGCCCTGGAGCCGGAAGTTCGCCGAACGCAGTGCCACCGACGGGAGTTCGATGGTCGGGCCCGCCATGGCGCCGATCTGGATCCAGTTCAGGGCACGGCTCCGGTCGGCGCGGGCCCGCAGCAGCGCCATGATCGCGTCGCCGGCCGGCTTGCCCCACAAGTAGTCGATGACCAGGTCGACTTCGGCCGCCTCCTTGGCCAGCGCCGTCGCGGTGGCGTCGGCGTCGTCGGTGAGCGCGACGGTCGCGTCCGCGCCGAGCCCGGCCAGCGTCGCCAGCCGGGCCTGGTCACGTCCGGCTCCGACGACCCGCCCGGCGCCGAGCCGCTTGGCGACCTGGACGGCCATCTGTCCGGCGTTGCCGGTGGCGCCGAGGATCAGCACCGACTGCCCGGCCTCGATGGGGACGCGGCGGCGCAGCGCCACCCAGGACGACATGGCGGGGTTCATCGCGGCGGCGATCTTCACGACGTCGGCGCCGTCGGGCAGCGGGATGCTGTGCCGGCTGTCGATGACGGTCCGGGTGGCCATGGGGCCGACGAGCTCGTCGTCGGCGACGAAGTACACCAGGCGGCCGTCCGCCCGCCGGCCGACCCCGTCGACTCCGGGGACCATCGGCAGCTTGCCGGTGCTGGTGTAGTGGTTGCCCGACGCGCCGGTGCGGACGCGGGGGTGCAGGCCGACGGCGAGGACGTCGACGATTTCCTGGTCCTCGTCGGTCGGCGCGGGCAGGTCGAAGGGCTCGTAGCGGGGCGGGGTGCCGTACGACTGGACGACGGCGGCGCGGATGTCCATGAAGGTCTCCTCGGATCGGATTCAGGGCACAGGGCACGAGGGATTTAGTGGGCGCCACGTAGGTTTTAGTACGTGACACCAATCAAATTAGTAGGTGCCACGTACCTTTGCAAGTAGAATCCGGGACATGACCTCAGCGCACGACACCCCGCCCCCGCCGACCGAGGACCTCGGCCTGGTCGACGCCCTCGCCCAGCTGTCGTTCCTCGTGCAGAACGCGCTGGCCGAGCTCGCCGGGGAGCACGACCTGTCGATCACCCAGACGCGGCTGCTCGGGATACTGCGGGACCGCGAACCGACGATGAACGAACTCGGCCGTCACCTCGGCCTCGACAAGTCCTCGATCACCGGTCTCGTCGACCGCGCCCAGCGCCGGGGCCTGGTCACCCGCACGCCCAGCACCGTCGACCGCCGCTCGTTCCAGGTGTCGATCACCGACACCGGCCGACAGCTCGTGGAGCAGGTCGCCGCCCGGTTCGCCGAGCGGATCGAGAGGTGTGTCGAGCCGCTTCCCGCAACCGACCGGAAGCGGCTGTCGCGGATGGCGACGCGGATCGTGACCGCCGACGCCCACGACCGCGGCATCGACCTGCGCACCGATCCCCGCTGACCGGACTCCGTCAGACGGAGCTGCGCGGCACCGTCACCACGTGCTTGCCCACGACGCCGCCGCGCTCGAACGCCTGGTGCGCCGCGGCGATGTCCGCGAGCGGGTACACACTGTCGATCACCGGACGCAGCGCGCCCGAGGTGACCCGGTCGGCCACGTCGCGCAGCACGGGGGTCTCGGGGTTGGCGCTGAAGGTGCGGATGCGGCGGGAGCCGTGCACGCTCGACGCGGCGATCGCGGCGATGGCGGACGGGGACAGTCCGACGGTGACCATCCGGCCGCCCTTGGCCAACCGGCCCCGGTAGCAGTGCAGTTCGGTGCCGACGGTGTCGACGATGACGTCGAACGGCCCGATCTGGTCCGAAGTGGTGGAGCCGTAGTCCAGGACCTCGTCGGCGCCGAGGCCGGTGATGATCTTGGCGTGGCGGTCGCGGGCCAGCGCGGTCACATGGCCGCCCATCGCGTGCGCCAACTGCACGGCTGCCGTGCCGACTCCGCCGGCCGCGCCCCGGACCAGGACCTTCTCGCCGCTCACCAGGCGCACACTGTCGCGCAGCGCGATCAGTGCCGTGGAACCCGCGACGACCAGGGAG
Source organism: Streptomyces sp. NPDC048504 (assembly GCF_043200035.1). Classification (NCBI taxonomy): domain Bacteria; kingdom Bacillati; phylum Actinomycetota; class Actinomycetes; order Kitasatosporales; family Streptomycetaceae; genus Streptomyces; species Streptomyces sp. NPDC048504. Next base: position 52,004 of record NZ_JBICXA010000006.1, on the reverse strand, counting down.
GCCGCCTCGACCGACGAGAGGTCCGCCGGGGCGTGTGAGACGCGCTCCGCGGAGACCACGACGTACTCGGCCGCCCCGGCGACGGAGTGCCGCTGCCGGGGGTGCACCATGCCCCAAACCCGGTCCCCGACCCGGTAGCCCTCGACACCGGCGCCGGTCGCGGCGACGACGCCGGCGAAGTCCAGCCCCACACCGATCGGGAACCGGCGCCCCGACACCATCTTCAACTCCCCCGACCTGACGATCACATCGTGCCCGTTCACGCTGGACGCCTCGACCGACACCAGCACCTCACCCGAGCCGGGAGCGGGACGGTCCACCTCGTTGACCCGCAGAACGTCCGCAGTACCGAAACTCGTGATCTGAACGGCCTTCATGTCGCTGTTCCTTCCGTGACCTGCTGTGTGGTTGATCCGATGGTGGCCCCCGCACGCGACATCGCGGTCGTTCTCCTTTTCCTGGGTCCGGCAGACCCACCCTCGCGGGCCGCGCCGACGGCATACTGGCGCGGTGAACGACTCCTCCCACGCCATGAGCGACGATCCCCGACGCGAACTCGCGGAGTTCCTGCGCACCCGCCGAACTCGGCTGCGGCCGGAGGACGTTGGCCTGGAACCCGGCCCGCGACGGCGCGTCGCGGGACTGCGGCGCGAGGAACTGGCCCTGCTGGCGGGGGTGAGTTCGGACTACTACCAGCGCATGGAGCAGGGCCGCGACGTACGCCCCTCCGAACAGGTCCTGGACGCTCTGGCGCGCGCCCTCAACTTCTCCGCCGAGGAGACCCGCCACCTGCACAGCCTCGCCACCGCCGCACGTACGCCGGTCCAACTGCCGCGTTCGTACGAGCCGGAGGAGGTACCCGACACCACGCTGCGACTGCTGAACACCATGACCTCGCCCGCCCTGGTCGTCGGCCGTTTCCTGGACGTGCTGGCCTGGAACCCGCTCGGTGGCGCCCTGCTGGGCGACTTCACCCGCCAACCCCAGAAGGAACGGAACATGCTGGCCCTGTTCCTGCACCCCCAGGCCGACCGGACCTGCCCGAACAGGGCGGCCACCGTCGCGGAGCTGATCGGGATGTTGCGGACACAGGTCGCCGCCGATCCGGGGAACCCCCGCGCCGTCGAGCTGATCGGTGAACTCGCCGTCCGCAGCGACGAGTTCGCGGCTCTGTGGGCCCTCCACGACGTGGAGGAACCGACCCGCGGCCAGATGCGCCTCGACCATCCCCGGGTCGGCGAACTCAACCTGGACTGGGACGCCTACCCGATACCGGGCAACCCCGGCCCCGCGCTCATGGTCTGCACCGCGGCGGAAGGCAGCCTCGACGCCGAGCGACTCCACCTCCTCGCGAGCCTGCTCGACGTCCGCTGAGGACGACCCCCGGTCAGCCGCCCAGCCGGAGCCCCGCGAGCCAGACCTCAGGGGTGCCGGGTTCCGGCTCCTCCGCGGCCAGCCGGGCCAGGACCTGCCGTGCGCGGTGCAGGAGTGCGAGGGCGGTCATCGGAACCTCCGGTGTCATGGGCTGCTTTCACCCCACCGACGAACACCCCCTACGCGGATCGACACTCCGCGAGCCGCTTCTCCAGAAACCTTCGCTCCGCCGCGTTCTCCACCAGCTCCAACGCCCGTTCGTACGCGACCGCCGCCTCCGCCGTACGACCGCTGCGGCGCAGCAGATCGGCGCGGGTCGCGGGCAGCAGGTGATAGTCGGCGAGTTCACCCGACCTCTCCAACTCGTCCACCAACTCCAGTCCCACATCCGGGCGTTGGGCCATGCCCACGGCCACCGCCCGATTCAGGCGCACCACCGCGGAGGGCACGAAGCGCTCCAACTCGCCGTACAAGCCCGCGATATCGGCCCAGTCGGTGTCCTCGGCCGTGGGTGCGGTGGTGTGGCAGGCGGCGATCGCGGCCTGGATCTGGTACGGCCCGGGGCGGCCCCGGCGCAGTGCGGTCTCCAACAGGGCGGCGCCCTCGTCGACTTCGGCGCGGTCCCATGCCGTACGGTCCTGGTCCTCCAACGTCACCAACTCCCCCGACGCGTCCACGCGCGTGCCGCGCCGGGCGTCGTGCAGCAGCAACAGGGCCAGCAGGCCGAGGACTTCGGGCTCGTCCGGCATCAGGCGGGACAGCACGCGGGCCAGGCGGATCGCTTCCGCGCAGAGGTTCGTTCGCACCAACTCGGCGCCGGACGTGGCCGCGTACCCCTCGTTGAAGAGGAGATAGACCACCCCCAGCACGCCCGTCGTCCGCTCGGGCAGCAGATGCGCGGGCGGCACCCGGTAGGGGATACCGGCGTTGCGGATCTTCTTCTTGGCCCGCACGAGCCGTTGCGCCATGGTCGCCTCGGGGACGAGGAAGGCGCGGGCGATCTCGGGGGTGGTCAGGCCCGCGAGCGTGCGCAGGGTCAGGGCGACCCGGGCCTCGATGGGCAGCGCGGGGTGGCAGCAGGTGAAGACCAGCCGCAGCCGGTCGTCCTCGACGCCGCTGTCGTCGCCGTCGTACTCCGGGTCGTACGGTCCCTCGTCCCGCCCCAGCACCGCGACCTCCCGCAGTTTCGCCGCCCCGACCGCCTCCCGGCGCAGGACGTCGAGGGCGCGGTTGCGGGCGGTGGTGGTCAGCCAGGCACCGGGGCGGCGCGGGATTCCGTCGCGCCGCCACCGGTCGAGTGCCTGGGTGAAGGCGTCCTGCGCGCACTCCTCCGCGAGGTCCCAGTCGCCGGTCACCCGGATCAGGGTGGCGACGACCTGGCCCCATTCCTCGCGGAAGGCGGCGGCGACCGCCTCCTCGACGTCCGGCACGTTCACTCCCAGACCGGCCGCACCTCGACCGAGCCGCCGTCGGACGCGGCCGGATGCTTGGCGGCCAGGGCGATCGCCTCGTCGAGATCCGCGACGTCGATGAAGGCGATGCCGGCGAGGTATTCCTTCGTCTCCGCGAACGGCCCGTCGCTGAGCAGCACTTCGTCGCCCCGGACACGCACGGTGGTGGCGTCCGTGGAGGGCCGCAGCCGTGCACCTCCGGTGACCCGGCCCGCCCGCACCTCCTCGAAGTAGGCGGCGAAACGCGGGTCGTCGGCATGCTCCGACGGGCTCCGCTCCTCCTCCCCGGCCGGGGAGGAGAACAACAGGGCGTACCTCATCACGCCTCCCTCAGGGACACGGCATGCTCGTGAGTGATCAGCCGCCGCAGGCCGATGTCGCGGTAGCCGGTGGTCACGCGCAGCGTTTCGTCGAGCGGGGTGCCGTCGGTGCGGGTGCCGGTCAGCCGCACGACGGAGTGGGCGAAGCCGATGCTCTCGTCCACCTGGATGCGCAAGTCCCGCACCTCGCGGGTCACCGGCCCGGTGACCGACGCGAACAGGTCCTGCAGTGCCTTGCGGTGGGCGTCGAGGCCCTGCCGCTCGTGACCCTCGGCGAGGTGGAAGACCTCGGCACGGGGTGCATAGCAGGCCAGCGCGCGATCGACGTCCCGTTCCCGGGCCGCCTCGGTCAGTTCGGCGTCGAGCGCGCGGATCTCCGCCTCGGCGTCCTCGTCGTCCCAGAACCTGCGGACCTCCATGGCGCCGATGGTGGCCACAGGGTGCTTGGCGGCGGCCTCGACGGCCTCCTCCAGGGTGTCGCACTCCAGGATGTCGAATCCGGCGACGTACTCCTTGGTCTCCGCGAACGGCCCGTCGGTGCGCAGCACCTCCCCGCCGCGCACCCGCACGGTGACGGCGTCGGCGGGCTGCACAAGCCGGTGCCCGTGCAGCCGTACGTTCCGGTCGCCCAGGTCCTCCACCCAGGGTTCCACAGGTGCCATCCCGGAGCCGTCGGCGGTGTCGTCGCCGCACACGAGCAGCATGTATTTCATGGGTCCTCCCGGTCCTCGATGAGCTTCCTACACCCCACCGACGAACGCGACCGAGCCGGATCGACACCCCGCCGAGAAAAAATGGAGAGGCCGGGGCACAAGCCCCGGCCTCTCCCCTACGACCCGTACGACTTACCTGTTACGCGGTGGCCGCCTGCACCGACGGCTCCCCCGCCCCCACAGCCGCGCGCTCGGTGTTCTTCCGCACCAGCAGCAGCGTGACCACCGCGCCCAGCAGTGAGGCGCAGCCGCAGATCACCACGCCGATGGCCATGCCGTGGCCGAGCGCGGTCTGCGCGGCGGCCTTGGCCTGGGCGCTGCCCGCGTTGACGACGGCGAGCGGCCCGGCCGCCTTCTCCATGCCGGCGTCGGCCCCGCTGAGCTTGCCGACGAGGGCGGAGGACGCGAGGCTCATCGCGATGGTGGAGATCACGGCCGGGCCGAGGCCCTGGCCGAACTCCCGGACCAGGCTGGTCGCGCCGCTGGCCATGCCGGTCATGTTGATCGGTACGGCGTTCACGGCGGCGGAGGTCAGCGAGGAGACCACGCAGATGAAGCCGATGCCGAGCAGCAGCACCGGGCCGATGAAGGCGGCCAGGGAGGTGGTGGTGATGGGCAGTGCGGCGATCCAGAACTGTCCGGCGGCCATGGGCAGCAGCCCGCCCATCAGGAGCCAGCGGGCGTCGATCCGGGTGAGCATGCGGCTGAGCACCGGCGCGAGCAGCAGCGGGATCAACTGCAGGATCACGAACGGCATTCCGGCCCGCAGCGCGCTGAGGTGCATCACCGCGCCGAGGCGGATCGAGACGCAGTAGGCGGTGCCGATGAAGCCGAACATGCCGGCCAGGGCGACGACGGCCGCCGCCGCGAACGAGGGGATCTTCAGCAGGTCGAGGTTGAACATCGGCGAGGCCGCGCGGGTCTCCGCGACGACGAACCCGGTGAGCGCGACGGCCGCCAGGGCCAGCGAGCCGACGATCGCCGCGCTCCCCCAGCCGCGGTCGCCGCCCTCGATGATGCCCCAGAGCAGGGCGGTGAGGCCGACGGCGATGGTGATCTGCCCGGGCCAGTCCAGCGCGCGGCCCTCGGGCGCCTTCGAGTCGGTGACGAGCTTCCACGAGGTGACCGCGACGACGAGACCGAGGACGACCGGCGGCACGAACGCCCAGCGGAAGTCGGCGACCGTGGCGAGGATCCCGGAGGACAGCGGACCGAGCGCGGAGGCGAGGGAGATCGACAATGCCCAGGTGGAGACGGCTTTCGCCCGGTCCTTGCCGTCGGGTGTGGCCGCCGCGATGACCGCGAGGGAGCTGGGGAACAGCGCGGCGGCGCCGATGCCGGCCAGTGCCTGCCCGGTCCACATCATGGTGATGTTCTGCGAGGTGGAGTTGAGGAGTTCACCGAGTGCCAGGACGAGCCCGCCGAGCACCAACAGCCGCTTGCGTCCGAAGAGATCGCCGACCACACCGAAATTCAGTTCCAGAATCGCGGTGGGAAGAATGAACGCGGAGGTGACCCAGGCGACCTGGGAACCCGATGCGCCGAATGCGGCCTGAATTTCTCCGTTGATGGGCGAGGGAACGGTAATGCACAACTGTGCCGCCGCTACCGCGAGACAGCACGCTATGAGTGTTCCGGGGTCCAGTCTTTTCAAGGAGGTCGAATCCGTCATCGTGCGTGCCCTCACTCTGCGTTTTTCTCTATGAGTTCGATGAGATTTCCCTCGGGGTCACTGACCCAGGCCATGCGCACTCCGGGCTCGGGGGACGGCCCGGGTGCCATGACCTCGCCCGCGCCATGGGCCACCAACGCGCCATGGACGGGGTCGAGTTCGGGGGTGGTGACCGCGAAGTGCCCGTATCCCTCGGTGAGGGCGGCGGTCAGCGGGTCCGGCGCGCGGAGGCCGGGGGCGGAGCCGGGTCTGGCGAGCAACTCGATGCGCCAGCCCCGCGGATGCTCCAGGACCACGCCGCGCAGACCGGGCCCTTCGAGGTGGAACTCGAAGACGGTCCTGAGGCCGAACGCGCCCTGGTACCACGCGACTTGGGCCGCCAGATCCCGTACGTTGACGCCCACGTGGTCGAGTCGGGTGGTCACGGCGGCTCAGCCCGCCATCGCGCTGTCGCCGCCGTCGACCATGAGGTCGGCGCCGTTGACGAAGGCCGCCTCGTCGGAACAGAGGAAGGCGGCGCCGATGGTGTTGGCCCGGATGTGATGCGGGGCGCCGGCCGCGCACAAGTGCAGGCTCATCGCCGACACCCCGCCTTTGGCGGCCCCGTGGGGCACCATCGGCATGAACGGCGCTCCCCGTACGGCGGCCACGGAGGCGACATTCAGCACGGCCCCGCCACCCCGCGCGATCAGGTGCGGCGAGGCGGCCTGGGTGCAGAAGTAGGCGATGTCCAGCTCGTTCTTGATGGTGAAGCACCAGTCCTCGGCGTGCGTCGTCCCGAACGGGCCGTTCCGCAGCGCGGAGGCGTTCCCCGCCGCACTGTCCTCATCAATGTCACAACCGAAGACCTCGGTACCCTCCGCCGCGAATATCAGCGCCGCGGCCCGCCCTATTCCAGCCCCCGTTCCACTGATGAAAGCGATTTTCCCGGCCAGTCGACCCATGATTGCCAAGTCCCTTGTCCCGTGCCGCCGTGGTGCGGTGGTGGCAGCGTAGGTACGGCCTTTGACGAGAACAAGAAATGGGTCGACGAAGGGCCATCGGGGGTTCGTATGGCTGGTATGAGGCGGGAAGCCGGAAACTCCTCACAGGTTCACGGCAGGATGTCCCCATGACCACCGACGACCAGGCCCGCCTGATGCGCGCCAACCAGGCGAACTGGGACGCCCGCACCCCCGTCCACCTCGCCAGCCGGTTCTACGGCCTCGACGGCGACCCGGACCCGGACCGCTGGTTCGCGTCCTTCGAGTGGGACGACCTGGGCGACCTGACGGGCCGGGATGTCCTCCACCTCCAGTGCCACCTCGGCACCGAGACCCTCGCGTTCGCGCACCGCGGGGCGCGTGCCACGGGCCTCGACTTCTCCGAGGCGTCCGTCGCGGCCGCGAACGCCATCGCGGCGAAGGCGGCCCTCGACGTCGACTACGTACAGGCGAACGTGTACGACGCCGTAAAGGCCCTGGGGCAACGGCAGTTCGACGTCCTGTACACCGGCAAGGGCGCCCTGTGCTACCTGCCCGACCTGCCGCACTGGGCTGACGTGGTCGCCCAACTCCTGCGCCCCGGCGGCCTGTTGTACATCGTCGAGTTCCACCCCCTGCTCAACTCGCTCGGCCCGAAGCCGGCTCGGGGCGAAGGACCGGAGCTACTCCTCCGCCACGACTACCTGGGCGGCGGGGGCCCGGTGCACCGGGACGCGACGTTCACGTACACCGACGGCCCTGCCGTAGCCGGGGCGACCGACAGCTACGAGTGGATGCACGGAATAGACGAAGTCATCAACGCGTTGACGACAGTGGGACTGAACATCCGGCGCCTTCGCGAGAGCGACGAACTGCCGTGGCCGCGCTGGCCGCAGATGGTCCGGACCGAGACCGGCTGGTGGCGAGTGCCCGAGCCGCGGATCCCCCTCCTGTACGGCCTCCTGGCGAGTCGCTGAGCCCTACGTCACACCCAGAACCGCACCGGGTGTGCTACGGTGCGGTCAGCACTTGTGTACGCCCCGTTGTGGGCGCCGGTGCCAGCTCCACTTCTCTCCCGCCGAACAGCCCGTCGATCTCCGACCGGTACATCGGCTTCTCCACACCACTTCGTGACCGGCGTTTTTCTGCCGTACCCGAGGTGATGTTCCCCGCCGCCCCGAGGAGCGCTCGTTCGCCCTCCGTCTGCGGCTTCTCCCCCTTCCTTCCGCATGACACATGCATCCCGTCCTTGAAAGGACCACCCATCATGACCACCACACTCGAACCCCCAGTACAGGAACAGCCCCGCATCCAGACCGCCACCGGTGTCCTCGACATCGACGGCAACGGGAAGGGGCACCTGCGGGCGCTGGACTGCCAGCCCTCGCCCACCGACCTCCAGGTCTCCCCCGCGCTGATCCGCCGTCACGGCCTGCGCAAGGGCGACCTCGTGGAAGGCGTCCGCGGCGGGCAACGCGCCCTGACCGAGGTCGCGTTCGTCAACGGGCGCACGCCCGCCGAACTGCGCGGCCGACGCCACTTCCGTGACCTCACCCCGCTGCACCCGCGCGAGCGGCTGCACCTCGAACACCCGGCGGCCGGCCTGACCGGACGTGTCACCGACCTGATCGCCCCCGTCGGCAAGGGCCAGCGCGGGCTGATCGTGGCCCCGCCCAAGACCGGCAAGACGGTCCTGCTCCAGCAGATCGCGGCCGCCGTCGCCGGCAACCACCCCGAGGCCCACCTCATGGTCCTGCTGCTCGACGAGCGGCCCGAGGAGGTCACCGACATGCGACGCTCCGTGCGCGGCGAGGTGTACGCCTCCACCTTCGACAAGGCCCCCAAGCAGCACATCGCGCTGGCCGAGCTCGTGATCGAGCGGGCCAAGCGCCTCGTCGAGGCCGGCGAGGACGTGGTGATCCTCCTCGACTCACTGACCCGGCTGTGCCGGGCGCACAACAACGCGGCCGCGTCCGGTGGCCGTACCCTCAGCGGCGGCGTCGACTCGACCGCGCTGATCGGCCCGAAGAAGTTCTTCGGCGCCGCACGCCTCGCCGAGGAGGGCGGTTCCCTCACGATCCTCGCCACCGCACTGGTGGAGACCGGCTCCCTCGCCGACAACGTCTACTTCGAGGAACTCAAGAGCACCGGCAACATGGAACTCCGCCTCAGCCGCGACCTGGCCTCCCGCCGTATCTTCCCGGCCGTCGAGATCACCCCGTCCGGCACCCGCCGAGAGGAACTCCTCCTCACCCAGGCCGAGTTGACGGCCGTACGAGGCCTGCGCCGAGCCCTCCAGACAAGGGACGGCCAGGGCAGCACGGAAACGCTGCTGGAGCGCATGCGAGCCACCCCGGACAACGCAACGTTCCTACGCCAGATCCAGCCCACGCTGCCTTCTAACTGACGGCGACGGGCATGCCCTTAAGGGGCGCGAGGAACTGCGCGCCCAGCCCCCACCGGCCGGCAGACGAATCACTAGCGCATCTGGGTGTTGACGAACCCCCCTCGGCCCGGCCAACACCCTCCACAGCGTCTCCGTTCCTACGTTTGCGGTATGACAATCGGATTCCCATCCCGGACCGCTGTGTCGGCCTGCGCCCTATGCCTCGCGGGCGCCCTCGCGTTCACCCCAGTCGCGGCGGCAGCAAACACCGGGTCGGACCCCGGCACAGCAACACCCCCACCCGCACTCCTGAACCGCCCCGACACCCAGGTCCGCCCACACCGCGGAGCGCCCGCCGTCCCGGACGTCTCCGCCCTCTCCTGGCTGGTCGCCGACGCCCACACCGGCGAAGTCCTCGCCGCCCACGACGCCCACCGCAAACTCCCACCCGCCAGCACCCTGAAGACCCTCTTCGCCCTGACCGTCCTCCCCGTACTCCCCGGAGGAATCCGCCACCGCGTCAGCGAACAGGACCTGGCCGGCATCGGCGAGGGCAGCAGCCTCGTCGGCGTAGAGGAGGGGCACACGTACCGCGTAGCCGACCTGTGGCGCGGGGTCTTCCTCAACTCCGGCAACGACGCCGTGCACGTCCTCGCCTCCCTCAACGGCGGCTGGGAAACCACGGCCACCCGGATGCAGGCCAAGGCCCGCGCCCTCGGCGCCCTCGACACCCATGTCGTCTCACCGGACGGCTACGACACCGACGGCCAGGTGTCCTCCGCCTTCGACCTCGCGGTGTTCGGCCGTGCCGGACTGCGCAACGCGGACTTCGCCCGCTACTGCTCCACCGCCGAGGCCGAGTTCCCTGGCGAGGGATCGTCGTACGGCATCCAGAACACCAACCGGCTGCTGACCGGCAACGACGGTGTGGAGCGGTATCCGGGGATCATCGGTGTGAAGAACGGCTACACCACGCACGCCGGCAACACCCTTGTCGCGGCGGCGCGTCGGGGCGGGCGGTCGCTCGTCGTGACGGTGATGAATCCTCAGGCCGGCGGTGGTTTCACCGTGTACGAGGAGGCGCGCGAGCTGCTCGACTGGGGTTTCGCGGCGGCCGGGCGGGTCGATCCGGTGGGATCGCTGGACGCCTTGCGGGCCGGGCCGAGACCGGGTCCCTCGACGGTGCCGGTGGCTGCCGCGCTCGTACCGGACGAAGGACCCGGCTGGGCCGAGACCGCGGCGATCGTGGCCGCGGCCGTGCTGGGCGCGGGCGCGGTGGTGGCTGCGATCCGGCTCAGGATCAGGCGGCTCCCGCCGGTCTGACCTGTCGGCAGCCACAGCAGCAGGCCGAGCGTGATCCACGTGTACGTGTTGCTGCCGAGGAAGCCGTCGATGCCCGAGGAGTCGTCGAACCACAGCCACACGACACTCGTGCACATCACCGCGTAGAGGGCGCCCGCGATCCGCGGGTGCCCGGCGCGGACCAGGACGGCGAAGGCCGGCAGCAGCCACACGAGGTGGTGCACCCAGGTGATCGGGCTGATCAGACACGCGGTCAGCCCGGTCAGCGCGAACGCGGCCGTCCAGTCCCCCAGGACGACCGCGCGGCGCGCCCGTACCGCCCACACGGCCAGCACGAGGACGACGACCGTCGCCCACAGCGGACGGCCCGTTTCGCCGAGCCGGGCCAGGACGCCCTGCAGGGACTGGTTGGAGACGTAGTCGAGGCGGCCCACCCGGGTGGTGTCCCACATGGCCTGGGTCCAGTAGAACCGTGAGGCGTCCGGGACCACGAGGAACGCGAGCCCGGTCGCCGCGAGCGCCACAGCCGTCGCCACCGCGGCGGCTTTCCAGCGTCTGGCCAGCAGCAACAGGGCGATGAACAGGGCCGGCGTGAGCTTGATGGCTGCCGCGAGGCCGATGCCGACACCTGCCCAGCGGCCCCGGCCGGTGGACAGGAGCCAGCCGTCGCCGAGGACGAGGGCCAGCAGTATGAGGTTCACCTGCCCGAAGCTGAACGTGTCGCGCAAGGGCTCGAACAGCGCCAGCCCGCACGCCACCAGCGCCCACCCGAACCACCCGTAGCGCCGCCACCCGGGCCCGGCCAGGATGCGCAGCACGACGCCGAGCGCCGTGAGGTTGAGGAGGAGTGCGGCGGTGATCGCGGTGCCGAGGCCGAGGCAGCCCATCGGGGCCATGCTGACGGCGGCGAACGGCGGGTAGGTGAAGCCGTAGGTCGTCCCGGGCACGTGGTAGTCGTAGATCCGGCCGCCGTGGTGGAGCCAGGTGTGGACGGTGCCGTAGTAGACGCGCAGGTCGAACCAGTCGCGCAGCAGCGGGACGGTCGCGGTGAAGACGGTGACGACGGCGGCGAGGGCCAGCACCAGGAGGACGCGGCCGCGGTCGGTGGTGGGCGTTCTCATGCCGTACGTCCCAGGGCCGGGGCCTCCGCCGCCTGGCGGGCCTGCCAGAGGACGACGATCGCGAGGACGCCGCCGGAGACGGCCAGCACGAGTTGTCCGATGTCGGCGGGGCCGCCGCTGGGCAGGACGGCGAGGGCGAGGACGCCGGTCACGGCGGCCACCCGGTGCCGTACGGACGTGCTGGGCGCGGCGGCGGCGATGAGGAAGAGACCCCACAGTGCGTACCAGGGGCGGATCGCCGGGCCGAAGGCGGCCACGACCGCCAGGCTCAGGCCGAGCGCGTAGACCGGGCTGGGCCGCAGGCGGAACCATATGGCGAGGATGGCCGCGCCGGTGACCGCGAGGCCGAGGGCGTGCCAGGCCGGGATCGCGAAGGGCGCGAGATCGCTGCCGAGGTGTTCCAGCAGGGCGCCGGTGGCGCGGCCGAGGAGGCTGGTGAGGGCCCAGTTGTGCGCCGAGACGGGTGTGTCGAGGGCGCCTACCCAGCCGTAGCCCGTGCCGGCGAAGGCCGTGGCGGCGACCGTGGTGGCCGCGGACGCGACGACGGTCGTCGTGACGGCCTTGGCCGGGCGGTGGCCCGCGCGGATCTGGAGGAGCACGACCGCGGCGAGACCGAGCGCGGCCGGTGCCTTGACCAGGGCGGCGAGTGTGACGAGTACGGCGCCCAGGACCGGCCAGCGGCCGAGGGCGGCGATCAGGCCGACGCCGAGGAGTCCGAGCATGATCGCGTCGTTGTGGGCGCCCGCGACCAGGTGCAGCAGGACGAGCGGGTTGAGGGCGCCGAGCCAGAGCGCGGCGGCGGGGTCGGCGCCGCTGTGCCGGGCGAGCCGGGGCAGCGCGGCGGCCATCAGGCCGACCCCGAGGAGGGCGACGAGCCGCATCCCGAAGAGCCCGGCGGGGAGTTCGCCGCGGGTCAGTCCGGACAGCCACGACGCCACGGCGAGGAACACCGGGCCGTACGGCGCGCCGGTGTGCTGCCACAGCGGGGCGACCTCGTCGGCGAGGGGGCCGCCGAGCGTGGCGGGGCCGTGGGCGTAGACGTCCATGTGGGCGTCGACCATGGCGCCCTGCGCGAGATAGCTGTACACGTCCCGGCTGAACAGCGGCGGCGCGAGCAGCAGCGGGGACGCCCACACGGCGAGGACCAGGAACAGGGAGCGCGGGGTGGGCGGTTCAGCGCTGCGGATCAGCTTGCCCAGCAGCAGCCAGGCCGCTATCAGCAGGACGACACCGAAGTAGACCCCGACCAGGCCGAGCGCCGCCTGCGCCGAGGCCGGGGAGAAGAGGTCCGCGGCCGGCAGCGCCCCGGCCGTCTCACCGCCCAGCGCGAGGACGGCGGTACCGGCCAGCCCGAGTACCTGGCAGCGGCGGAGATCGACGGGAAAAGCCATGGCCAACACTCGCCAAGCGTGTCAACGCCGGATGGCGGGAAAGCGACCTGCCGCTCTCCGTGCGGCGGACTGCGCGTGACCTCCGTGTGATCAGCCCTCGGTACCGATGAGTTCTCTGTCCGCGACAGGTCTCCCTGATGACCGACTTTCGCAGAACGGATGTGATGACCGTGCCGACCAGCTCCGCCCACGCCAAGGTGAACGGCCTGGAGATGTACTACGAGATCCACGGCACCGAACATGAGGGCCGACGCCCGCTGGTGCTGCTGCACGGCGGTGTCCTCACCGTCGGCCTGACCTTCGGGACCGTGCTGCCCGCGCTCTCCGCCGAGCGGTATGTCATCGCGCCCGAACTCCAGGGCCACGGTCACACCGCCGACACCGACCGTCCGATGACGGTGCCGGACCTTGCCTCCGACGTGGTGGCGCTGCTCGACGAACTCGGCGTCGAGCAGGCCGACTTCTTCGGGTTCAGCCTCGGCGGACTGGTCGCACTGGAGGTCGCGGTACGGCACCCCGAGCTCGTCGGACGGCTCGTGCTTGCCTCCTCCCCCTACGTTCAGAGCGGTTTCCGCGACGAGATCCGGTTCCCCGACCAGGACTCGCCCCTGCTGCCCAGCCAGGCGGACTTCCAGGAGATGGCCGAGGCCTACGCGGCCGTCGCGCCGCATCCCGAACACTTCCAGGACTTCCTGGCCAAGACCTCGGCGGCGGCGAACGCGCCGCTGCCCTGGACCGCCGACGACCTGCGCGCACTGACCGCGCCCACGCTGCTGATCATCGGCGACACGGACTTCGTGCGCGTCGAGCACGCGGCCGAGATGCAGCGACTGATCCCCGGCGCGCGGCTCGCCGTTCTGCCCGGCACCACGCACATGGCTCTGATGCGCCGGACGTCCCTGCTCCTGCCGCTGCTGGACGAGTTCCTGAACTGAGCCCGGTCAGAACACCGACACTCCGGTCAGTGTCGTGAAGCGGTCGAGGGCCGCGACCCCGGCCACCGAGTTCCCCCGCTCGTCAAGTCCCGGGCTCCACACGGCGAGCGTGCACCGGCCCGGGACGATCGCGATGATGCCGCCGCCCACCCCGCTCTTGCCGGGCAGCCCCACCCGGTAGGCGAACTCGCCCGCCGCGTCGTACGTCCCGCACGTCAGCATCACCGCGTTGACCTGCTTGGCCTGGGTGAGGGTGAGCAGCCGGGAGCCGTCGGCGCGGCTGCCGTGCCTGGCCAGGAAGCCGGCCGCGAGGGCGAGATCGGCGCAGGACGCCTCGATCGAGCACTGCCGGAAGTACTGGTCCAGGAGGACGGGCACCTCGTTGTCGATGTTCCCGTAGGACTTCATGAAGTGGGCGAGGGCCGCGTTGCGGTCACCGTGCGCGGACTCGGAGGCGGCGACCTCCTTGTCGAAGTCGAGAGACGGGTTCCCGCTCTCCGCACGCAGGAAGGCCAACAGCTCCCCGGCCGCGTCGCCTGTACGGGTCTGGAGCCGGTCGGTGACGACGAGCGCGCCCGCGTTGATGAACGGGTTGCGCGGAATGCCGCTCTCGTACTCCAGCTGGACAAGGGAGTTGAAGGGGTTGCCGGAGGGCTCGCGGCCCACGTGCTCCCACAGTTCGTCGCCCTCGCGGGACAGGTCGAGGGCGAGCGTGAAGACCTTGGTGATGGACTGCGTGGAGAACGGCTGCCGCCAGTCCCCCACGCCGTACACCGTGCCGTCCAGCTCCGCGACGGCCATGCCGAAGCGGCGCGGGTCGCAGGCGGCGAGCGCCGGGATGTAGTCGGCGGGCCGGCCGCGGCCGGGGGTCCGCTCGATCTCACCGGCGATGCGCTCCAGGACCGGCTGGAAGGCCATCGATGGGGACATGATCACCATTGTGCCTCCGGGCGGGTCCTGGTGCGCGTCAGTGGATCAGACAGCTACGGAGCCGCTGCCGGCCAGGACCTCGGGCCGCAGCAGGGCGGCAAGCGTCTCGGCGGGCAACAGCCCCTTCTCCAGGACGAGTTCGGCCACGCCCCGGCCGGTGGCGAGGGCCTCCTTGGCGATGTCGGTGGCGGCCGTGTACCCGATGTGCGGGTTCAGCGCGGTGACCAGGCCGATGGAGTTCTCCACGCTCGCGCGCAGCGCCTCGGTGTTGGCGGTGATGCCGTCCACGCAGCGCTCGGCGAGCGTGACGCAAGCGGCACTCAGATGCGTGATCGACTCCGACAGCGAGTGCAGGATGATCGGCTCGAAGGCGTTGAGCTGGAGCTGTCCGGCCTCGGCGGCCATCGTGATGGTGACGTCGTTGCCGATCACCTCGAAGGCGACCTGGTTGACGACCTCGGGGATCACCGGGTTCACCTTCCCGGGCATGATGCTCGAACCTGCCTGCACCGGCGGCAGGTTGATCTCCCCGAGCCCCGCACGCGGCCCCGAGGACAGCAGCCGCAGATCGTTGCAGCTCTTGGAGAGCTTGACCGCCACCCGCTTCAGCACACCCGACATCTGCACGAACGCCCCACAGTCCTGCGTGGCTTCAACGAGATTCGCCGCCGTCACCAACGGCAGCCCGGTGATCTCCGACAGATGCCGCCGAGCCGACTCTGCATACCCGGCAGGAGCATTGAGCCCGGTCCCGATGGCCGTGGCACCCAGGTTGATCTCATGGATCAACTGGACGGCCTCGTCAAGACGTTGACGATCCTCGTCAATCATGACCGCATATGCCGAGAACTCTTGACCGAGCGTCATAGGCACCGCGTCCTGCAACTGTGTACGGCCCATCTTGAGCACGTCACGGAACTCAACAGCCTTACGGGCAAAGGCGTCCTGCAGTACAGACATGGACGCGATCAATCCATGCACGGCAAAGACAGTCGCTATCTT
The DNA here is from genome assembly GCF_043200035.1 of Streptomyces sp. NPDC048504. Lineage (NCBI taxonomy): Bacteria > Bacillati > Actinomycetota > Actinomycetes > Kitasatosporales > Streptomycetaceae > Streptomyces > Streptomyces sp. NPDC048504. Next base: position 36,445 of record NZ_JBICXA010000006.1, on the reverse strand, counting down.
GACGGCGGTCGGATACACGTCATTGGTCGACTGCCCCAGGTTGACGTCCTCGTTCGGGTGCAGGTACTGATACTCACCCTTGCCGCGCCCCAGCAACTCCAACGCCCGGTTCGCCACAACCTCGTTGGCGTTCATGTTGGTCGAGGTACCGGCCCCGCCCTGCACCACGTCCACCACGAACTGGTCATGCAGCTTCCCGGCCCGGATCTCCCGGCACGCGGCGACAATGGCACCCGTCTTCTCCGGCGAGAGCAGCCCCAACTCCTCATTGGCGAGAGCGGCGGCTTCCTTGACGGCGGCAAGAGCGTTGATCAAGTGCGGGTACACGGAGATCGGCGTCCCGGTGATGGGGAAGTTCTCCGTGGCCCGCAGGGTGTGAACACCCCAATAGGCATCACCGGGTACATCCCGATCCCCGAGCAGATCATGTTCGCGACGGCTGACGGCAGACATGGGGTCCTCTTTCCAACACGGTTCAGGTGATTCAGGGGCGCGGGGAACTGCGCGACCAGCCACAACGGACCCGCAGCGCCCCAACAACCGATCTAGGCACACGCAGAAAACGGCAACACCGGGTCCAAAGCCCGCACAGGCCGAACACAACCCACCGGCTCCCCACCCCCAAGCAACGCCTCCCCCGCAAACTCACCAAGCACCGAAGGAGAAACCCCGGCCCGAGCAAGCCCGGCGGCAGCCACAGGCACCCGCGCCCGATTCGCCCCATCCGCGATCTTCACGGCTACGGCCCGCCCATCCGGCAACGCTGCGACCTGAACACCCTCGAACCCGTCCTTGGCCAGCAGCCCCGGCACGGCCCGCATCAACGCGGCCACGTCCCGCCCGGCACCGGACGCCATCTCGGTATGTTCACGCATCGCATCGGCGACCCGCGCCTCGGGCGTACCGGGCGCCGCCGCGACGATCCGCGAAACAGCCCGAGCAAGTCCATGCAGGGAGATGGAGAACAGAGGCGCCCCACACCCATCGACCGTCACCCGAGCGATCCGCTGCCCGGTGAGATCCTCGACGATCTCGGCGATCGCCTGCTGCAACGGATGAGCGGGATCGAGATAGTCATCAAGCGACCAACCATTGAGCTTCGACACATACAACATCGCCGCATGCTTCCCGGAACAGTTCTGCGCAAGCCGGGACGGCGGCCGCCCCTCGCGCATCCAGACATCCCGCACGACCGGGTCGTAGGGCAGATCCGGGACGTTGCGCAGATCGTCCTCGGTCAGCCCGGCGAGTTCGAGGATCCGCCGCGCCCCGCCGAGGTGCCGTTCCTCGCCGGAGTGGCTGGCGGCGGCGAGCGAGAGCAGCTCACCGTCGAGCGGCAACCCAGCCCGCACCATGGCGACGGCCTGCACGGGCTTGATCGCCGAGCGCGGATAGAACGCCGCCTCGATGTCGCCGATCTGGAGCTGCACCTGGCCGTCGGCATCGAGGACGACGACGGAGCCGTAGTGGATGCCCTCGATCATTCCGCCGCGCATGAGGTGGGCGACGGGTGCGTGGAGGGGTTCACGGATGAGGGGTGGGTCCGCGAGGGAACTGCTGTACATCACTGCCTGTCGGGGTCAGGACGGCGTGGGTCTCACGCGTCGGGTGCGGTGGAGGACGTGCTGGCCACGCGGCGGCGGACGGCGAACCATCCGGCGACCAGTGCGGCGGCGATCAGCGGCAGGCACAGCACGGTGGTGCGGCCGGCGCCGCCGTCGGCGTACATGAGGACCAGGACGGAGGCGAGGAAGGCCAGCGTCACGAGTTCGGTCCAGGGAGAACCCGGCAACCGGTAGCTGGGGCGCGTCAGTTCGCCCTTCTCGGTCTTCCGCCAGAAGAGGAAGTGACAGAGCATGATCATGCCCCAGGTGGAGAGGATGCCGATCGCCGCGAAGTTGAGGACGATCTCGAACGCGTCGGCGGGCACCACGAAGTTGAGGCCGACGCCGAGGACGCAGATGCCGCTGGTGAGCAGAATGCCGCCGTAGGGGACCCGGCTGCGGCTCATCACCGAGGTGAACTTGGGGGCGGAGCCGGACATCGCCATGGAGCGGAGGATGCGGCCGGTGGAGTACAGGCCGGAGTTGAGCGAGGACATGGCCGCGGTGAGGACGACGAGGTTCATGACGCCGCCGGCGGCCGGGATGCCGATGTTCGACAGCACGGTCACGAAGGGGCTCTGGCCCGCGCTGTACTTGTTCCACGGCAGCAGCATCGACAGCAGGACGACCGAGCCGACGTAGAAGAGGCCGACGCGCCACATGATCGAGTTGATCGCCTTCGGCATGATCTTCTCGGGGTTCTCGGTCTCGCCGGCGGCGACGCCGACCAGTTCGACGGAGGCGTAGGCGAAGACGACGCCCTGGATGATCAGGAGCATGGGCAGCAGGCCGTTGGGGAAGATGCCGCCGTTGTCGGTGATCAGGGACGGGCCGGGGGTGGTGCCGTCGACCTGGTGCTGGGTGACCAGCAGGAAGATGCCGATGAGCATGAAGACGACGAGTGCGCTGACCTTGATGATCGCGAACCAGAACTCCAGCTCGCCGAACATCCTCACCGAGATCAGGTTCACCGTGAGGACCACGGCGAGGGCGATCAGGGCGATCACCCACTGGGGAATGTCGGAGAACATGCTCCAGTAGTGGGTGTAGACCGCCACGGCGGTGATGTCGGCGATGCCGGTGGTGGCCCAGTTCAGGAAGTACATCCAGCCCGCTACGTAGGCGCCCTTCTCGCCGAGGAACTCGCGGGCGTACGACACGAAGGCGCCGGACGAGGGCCGGTACAGGACGAGTTCGCCGAGGGCGCGGACGACGAGGAAGGCGAAGAGGCCGCAGACCGCGTACGCGATGAACAGCGAGGGGCCGGCGTCGGCGAGGCGGCCGCCGGCGCCGAGGAAGAGACCGGTGCCGATCGCGCCGCCGATGGCGATCATGTTGACGTGCCGGGACTTCAGGGACTTGCTGTAGCCGGCGTCTCCGGCGTCGACATGGCCGGATCGTTTCTGCACGCCCTTGTGCAGGGACTGCTCGCTGCCGTGCAGGGACTGCTCGCTCACGCCTCGGGTCCGCCTTCCGTGGGGGTGTGCGTGCGCGCGGGGCGCACGATGTCGGTGAGGGTCGTCTCGACCCGGTCGAGGTGGTGGGACATGGCCTCGACGGCGTCCGGCTCGCTGCCGTCGATCAGCGCCTCGACGATCGCCCGGTGCTCGCGGTTGGACTGCTCGCGCCGGCCGCCGAGTTCGTTGAGGAACGCGGACTGGCGGGCCAGCGCGTCGCGGATCTCCTCGATGACCCGGCGGAACACCGGGTTCTGCGCGGCCTCCGCCACAGCGAGGTGGAAGAGCGTGTCCATCGCGACCCACGCGGTGGTGTCGGTCTCCTGTTCCATGCGGTCCAGGAGGTGGGCGAGGTGGTCCAGGTTCTCCGGGGTGCGGCGCAGGGCCGCGTACCCGGCGACCGGGATCTCGACGTGACGGCGCACTTCCAGCAGGTCGCTGGCCGCGTAGTCGCCGAAGGTGGGGTCCTCCACGGCGTTGGCCACCACGAAGGTGCCCTTGCCGGTCTTGGAGACGGTCAGGCCCATGGTCTGCAGGGCACGAAGGGCCTCCCGCAGTACGGGGCGGCTGATCTCCAGGGTGCGGCACAGCTCCGCCTCGGAGGGGAGCTTGTCGCCGATGGCGTAGTCGCCGCGCTCGATGGCGCCGCGGAGGTGGACAAGCACCGCTTCCATGGCGCTGACGCGCCGCGGCCCGACTCCACCTGTCTGGCTGTCTGACAGGTTCACGGAGGTGATCCTGCGGGTGACGGGACAGCGCTGTCAAGCGATCGGAAAAGAAAAATTCAGCGGGCGTGAAGCCTGAAAATCCGGCTTCACGCCCGCTGTGATGATCGTCCGCCCGCTGTCGGCCGCCGTCAGCTGTTGAGCACACCTGTGCCGAGCAGCCCGAACAGCAGCAGACCGATGATGATCCGGTAGATCACGAACGCGTTGAAGGAGTGCTTGGCGACGAACTTCAGCAGCCAGGCGATGGAGGCGTAGGCGACCACGAACGACACGATGGTGCCGACGGCGAGCGGGGCGGCGCCCACGCCCGCCCCCAGGGCGTCCTTCAGCTCGTAGATGCCGGCGCCGGTCAGCGCGGGGATGCCGAGGAAGAACGAGAGCCGGGTAGCGGCGACGCGGTCCAGGTCGAGGATGAGACCGGTGGACATGGTGGCGCCGGAGCGCGAGAAACCGGGGAAGAGCAGCGCCAGGATCTGCGAACTGCCCACCAGCATGGCGTCCTTGAACGTGGTGTCGTCCTCACCGCGCTTGTGCCGGCCCATCTGGTCCGCGACCCACATGACACCACTGCCGACGATCAGCGAGGCGGCGACCACCCACAGCGAGCCGAGCGGCCCGTCGATGAGCGGCTTCGCGGCGAGACCCACCAGCACGATCGGGATCGTCGCGTAGATCACCCACCAGGCGAATTTGTAGTCGTGGTGGTAGCGCTCCTCGCGATTGCGCAGGCCACGGCCCCACGCGGTCACGATCCGCACGATGTCCTTGAAGAAGTACACGAGCACGGCGGCGATGGCGCCGACCTGGATGACGGCCGAGAACCCGACGACGGAATCGTCGTCGACGGGGATCTTCATCAGCCCCTCGACGATCTTCAGATGTCCGGTCGAGGAGACCGGCAGGAACTCGGTCACCCCCTCGACGACTCCGAGGACGGCGGCCTGACCGACGCTGATGACGCTCATGAGATCCAGTTCTTGGGAGTTGGTCGACAGTGCTGTAGACAATAGCGCCGGGAACGGTCCTGCACGGGCACGGGAGCCGCCCGAGCCCTTACGTCCACAGGGCCTCCGCGATCGACACCCCGGCAAATGCCGCACCGAGGCCCGCCGTCACGCTGCCGACGACGTTGGCGGCAGCGTAGAGCCCCGCCCCTGTCTCGGTCAGCCGCAGTGTCTCGTACGAGAAGGTCGAGTATGTCGTCAGGGCCCCGCACAGGCCTGTCCCGACGAGGAGTTGGAGATGCGAACCCGCGGCCCCGGCGGACACCGCACCGGTCAGCACACCGAGAATCAGACAGCCGGTGACGTTCACCGCGAAGGTGCCCCAGGGGAAGACGGAGTCGTGTCTGGTCTGCACCGCGCGGTCGGTGAGATAGCGGAGCGGGGCGCCGACCATGGCTCCCGCGACGACCAGCGCCCAGTTCACAACGACCTCTTACCCTTCCGGTCCGATTCGCGGGAGTCGTCAGCGCGGCCGACATACCGGATGACCTCGCAGTCGTCGAGGATCACGAGTCCCTCGCCGACGAGTTCGTCGAGCTCCGGCAGAAACGCCCGTACGCGCTCCTCGGTGTCCACGATCACGATCGCCACCGGCAGGTCCTCGCTCAGCGACAGCAGCCGTGAGGTGTGAATCAGGGAGGAGGCGCCGAATCCCTCGATGCCCCGGAAGACGCTGGCACCGGCAAGACCGGCCGCGTGCGCGCGGTGGACGATCTCCGTGTAGAGGGGCTTGTGGTGCCAGGTGTCGTTCTCGCCGATGAAGATCGTCACGCGCAGGGCGCTGCCGGTCAGCCTGGTCATCGCTGCCTCCACTTCAGGACCCGCCGGGCCGCCGTCACCCCGAGCCACACCGCCGCGAGCGCCGCGAGCAGGGTCGCGGCGAGATAGGCGAGCGCGGTGCGGGGATGGCCCGCATCGACCAGCTTCTGGATGTCGACGGCGTATGTCGAGAAGGTGGTGAAGCCGCCGAGCACACCGGTGCCGAAGAACGGCCGCACCAGCCGGTGCGCGGACCACACATCGGTGACGACCACCATGAACACGCCTATCACGGCGCACCCGACGACGTTGATCCCGAAAGTCGTCCAGGGAAACCCGCCGCTCTGCGCGGGCCACCACAGCGAGGCCGCGTACCGGGCCACGGCCCCGATCGCACCGCCGAGCGCGACCACCGCGACGACGGGCCCCTGACCGCGCCAGACGGACGGGCGCGGGGCCCCGGTCCGGGCACGCAGGCTCTCGGCCTCGGGAGCTGTCATGGCCGTACGTCTCCTACTCGTCGGGGGCCCTGAGGGCACACGCCTCTACAAGTAGGGACCGTTGGCGGCACCTCTGCCGCGGTTCGGGTACGGCGGGCCCCACCGCCGCGCCGCGAGGGCTGATCGCGGCCGGGCATCAGGGTAACGCCGGGGGCGTGCCGGGGTCACTTCGGGGCAGGTGGCTCGCACAGCGCGATCCCGCGCTCCCACACGCTGCCCAGCACCAGGTGCCCGGCGGCCTCGCACACGCTGGTGGCCATCCGGTACGACGAGCCGCGCGCGGCGAGGTGATGGACGACGGCTCCGTCGTCGTCGAATGCCATGGCTCCGATCGTGCCGGTGGGGCGGAAGGGCATGTGCACGGCGACACGGCCCGCGGCCTGCCGTACGGCGGGTGAGGCCCGGTGGAGGAGTTCGAGCGGCGCGACGCGCGGGCCGGCGAGCGCCACCCAGATCGTCCCGTCCGGGCCGGAGCGCCAGAGGTTGTCGGGCATTCCGGGGAGGTCGTCGGCGAAGGACTCGCTGCGGCCCGCCTTCGGTCCGGTGAGCCAGTAGCGGGTCAGCCGGCGGGCACCGGTTTCCGCGACGACCAGGAAGGACTCGTCGGCGCTCGGGGCGAGCCCGTTGGCGAACTGGAGTCCGTCCAGGAGGACCTCGGGAGAGTCGGCGCCGGGTGCGAGGCGCAACAGCCGTCCGGTGCCGGTGTGTTCGACGATGTCGCCGATCCACCGCTCGATCGGGTAGCGGAGGCTGAAGACGGTGAAGTACACGCTGCCGTCCGACAGCGCGACCACGTTGCTGGCGCCCCGCAGCGGCTCCCCCGCCGCCGAGTCGGCGAGGACGTGTACGGTTCCGTCCGTCACGTCGACGCGCAGCAGCCCGCGTTCCGCGTCGCACACCAACAGGCCGTTGTCCGGGAGGAGTTCGAGGCCGAGCGGCCGGCCGCCGGTGTCGGCGAGGGTCTCCACCCGGACCGTCTCGGGGTCGGTCAGTCCGTCGAGGCGGAGGATGCGGCCGTCCTCGACGCCGGTCAGCACCCGGCCGCGGGCGTCGGCGACCACGTCCTCGGGGCCGCGGCCGCCGATCGCGACGTAGCGGCGGGCGAGCAGGGCGTCCGGGCGGTCATCGGGTCGGTCCATGAAAGCCTCCACGGTTCGGGCGGGCGCGCGTACGCTTGCTGTTCTTCCCGGTCGTCACGTCGCCCGGCCACGTTTGCCGAGCGTATTGCTGGTGACCCGGATCCCGCTGCCGGTCGGCGAGAAGGGGGCCCTGATGTCACGGTCGGCCACCCAGCGTGCGGGGCGTCCGCGGTGAGACGGGTGCGCGCGGTGTGGCAGGGGCTGGGACTGGCCGAACTCAACCGACGCGGCCGGGAGTTGGAGCTGCTGCACCGGGCGATGGGGTTCGCGACGCTCGCCCTGGTCACCCTGGCGCCCCTGCTGATCGTGGTGGCCGCGGCCGATCCGCTCGGGCACGGCGGGTTCGCGCTGTGGCTGGTGGACGGCATGGACCTGTCCGGCCGGTCCGCCCGCGCGCTCACGGATGTCTTCACTCCGCCCCGCAAGGTCATCGGCACCACGAGTGCGTGGAGCGTGGCGCTGCTCGCGCTGTTCGGGCTGTCCTTCGCGTCGAGTGTGCAGAGCGGCTACGAACACGTGTGGCTCCCGACCAAGGCGCCCTGGCACCGCATCTGGCGCCAACTGATCTGGCTGGTCATGCTGATGGGCTATCTGTACGCGCAGGTGCAGACCCGCAACGTCCTGGAGGGCACGCCCCGCATCCTGCTCAGCATGGCGGCCGGCCTGCTGTTCTTCTGGTGGGGCCCGCACTTCCTGCTCAACCGCGGGGTCCCCTGGCGATATCTGCTCCCGGGCGCCCTCGCCACCATGGCGGGCCTGGTCGGCCTGCGCTGGTTCTCGTACCTGGTGTTCACCCCGCTCCTGGTCACCAACGCGGTCAGCTACGGCCCGGTCGGCACGGTCCTGGTCGTGGAGTCCTGGCTGGTCGGCGTGGGCTTCGTGCTCTACGGCGGCGCGCTGGTGGGCCGCCTGCTGTGCGAGCGGTTCGGGGATCCCGACGCGGCGTTCCGCACGGAACCGGAAGCACCGGACGACCCGGTGTCCGCCGAGCCGGAGGAACCGCCGACGCGCTCCGAGCAGGACAAGGTCTGAGGCCCCGCTCGCCGGTGCCCACCGGAAAGGGAGGTCTACCAGCCCTTCTCGAACATCCGGGCCACCTCGGCGATACGGACCTCGTCGCGCCGGTAGTAGGTGCGCAGCCGGATCCGCCGCACACGCAACAGGCCCATACCGGCGAGGAGTTCGAGGTGGGTGTCGGCGACCTGGCGGGACACGCCCAGCTTGGCCGCCACGGCCTCCGAGGTGACACCGGCCTCGGGGACATACCGATGGTCCGGGAAGTGGGTGGCCGGATCTCTCAGCCACTCCAGGATGTCCAACCGTCGCTGGCCTCTCGGAGTCCTCAGCATGTCGTGACCCTCCGTTCTGCGCGCCGCTTGCCGCGTCCTCCCCACTCTCCCGCAGCACGGTCCGCCACGTCCCGGACTCGGTGACCCTTGTCCGGGACCGAACGGTCCTGTTGGAGAGGGCCGATCGGCCCTGGGCCGTGGTGCGACGCGCGAGGTGCGGCCGTACCGATGGGACGGGACCTCACCTCCCGAGGCCGGTGATGGCCGAACCACACCGCCGTAGCCGAACAGAACCGCACGTCTGACAGAGGGGAGGTCCCCTCCACCCGCGGCTCACGGCTCGCGCGGGCGGAGGGGAGTCGGGTCAGCCGTCGAGCCGTACGACCCGGACGGCTCCGGCGGGGACCGCGAGGCCGCCCGTGGCTGGTTCGCCGGTCAGCAACTCCGCGCCGTCGGTGCCCAGCGGCACCTTGACGTCCGAGGCGCTGTGGTTGATCGCGAAGAGGAAACTGCCGGACTCCCCTTCCCTGCGCACGACTTCGACGTCGTACGGCAGGTCGGCGCGCGGCGAGATGCGGGCGTCCTCGGTCGCCCAGCCGAGCAGGGCGTCCAGGCCGTGGGCGTCGAGGCGGGTCGACACGTACCAGGCGGTGCCCTCGCCGAGGCGGTGGCGGGTGACGGCGGGGTGGTCGGCGGTGAGGCCCTCGGCGTACGTCCACACGGTCTCGGCGCCGTCCGGGACGACGAACTCGGTCCAGACGTCGCCGGTGAGTTCGGAGCCGTCGGGTCCGGTGATGCGCACCCGCTGGTCGGCCAGGAGCGGCGAGAACTCCTCGACGGTCAGGCCGAGTACGTCCCGCAGCGCGCCGGGGTAGGCGCCCTCGTGGACGGCGTCGTGCTCGTCGACGATGCCGGAGAAGTAGGAGACGACGAGGGTGCCGCCGTTCTCGACGTACCGCTGGAGGTTGCGTCCGGCCGCCTCCGTCATCAGGTACAGCGCCGGTACGACGACAAGGGGATAGGCCGACAAGTCGGCTTCCGGGTGGGCGAAGTCGACCGTGAGGTGGCGGTCGTAGAGGGCCTCGTAGAAGGCGTCGGCGCGCTCGCGGGCGTCGTGGTCCTCGCTGGGGCGCCACGCCAGTTTCTGCGCCCACCACGAGTGCCAGTCCCATACGACGGCCACGTCGGCCTGCGTGCGCGTGCCGCGTATCTGGCCCAACTCCTCGACGGACGCGCCGAGTTCGACGACCTCGCGCCAGACACGGTTCTCGGTGCCGCCGTGCGGGACCATCGCGGAGTGGAACTTTTCGGCGCCGCGCCGGGATTGGCGCCACTGGAAGAACATCGCGCCGTCTGAGCCGCGCGCCACGTGCGAGAGGGCGTTGCGGGCCATCTGGCCGGGGGCCTTGGCGGGGTTGCGGGGCTGCCAGTTGACGCCCGAGGTGGAGTGTTCGAGGAGCAGCCATGGGGCGCCGCCCGCGACGGAGCGGGTGAGGTCGGCGGCCATCGCGAGGTTGACGTGGGTGCGGCGGCCGTCGGTGATCAGGTAGTGGTCGTTGGTGACGAGGTCGACCTCGCGGCCCCAGGCCCAGTAGTCGACGGACTCGCACTGGCTGAGGGCGGCCATGAAGTTGGTGGTGACCGGGATGCCGGGGGCGAGACGGTGCAGGATGTCCCGTTCCGCGACGAAGTTCTCGCGCATCGTGGCGTCGGCGAACCGCGTGTAGTCCAGCGCCTGGGCCGGGTTGACGGCGGTCGGGGTCAGGCGCGGCGGGTTGATCTGGCCGAGGTCCCCGTAGCGCTGCCCCCAAAAGGCCGTGCCCCAGGCCTCGTTGACCCCGTCGACGTTCTCGTACGTCGTGGTCAGCCAGCGGCGGAAGTGGGCGGCGCAGGAGTCGCAGTAGCAGGCGGAGACGGGGACGCCGTACTCGTTGAAGACGTGCCACAGCGCGAGGGCGGGGTGCGTGCCGTAGCGCTCGGCGAGCTGGGTGGTGATGTTCGCGGCGGCGGCACGGTAGTCGGCGTTGCTGTGGCAGATGGCGCCGCGTGAGCCGAACTCGTAGCGGGTGCCGTCGGCGGTGACGGGCAGGGCCTCGGGGTGGGCGCGGTAGAACCAGGCGGGCGGCGAGACCGTGGGCGTGCCGAGGTCGACGCGGATGCCGTTCTCGTGCAGCAGGCCGATGATCCGGTCGAGCCAGCCGAAGTCGTACACACCCTGCTCGGGTTCCAGCAGCGCCCAGGAGAAGATCCCGACGCTCACCATGGTGACGCCGGCCTCGCGCATCAGCCGGACGTCCTCCTGCCAGACGGTCTCCGGCCACTGCTCGGGGTTGTAGTCCCCACCGAAGGCGAGCCTGGTGAGGCCCTTAGGGGTGGTCTCCGGCATGGATCTCTCCCGTAGTCGACATTTGGGAACGTGCACACAGCACGTCCCAGGGCGCCGCCCCAACATAACCGCACGCCTGCGACCGCTGACAAGTGTCCTTGATGTTTCTCTGCTGTGAACGCTCCCAGCATGGCGCTTCTGGCTCCGGGTCCGAGACCCGTAGAGTCTGGACCATGACCAATACGGGGGGTCGGCGCAGACCACCGACGATCCATGACGTGGCGCGCGAGGCCGGCGTCTCGCGGGGCACGGTGTCGCGTGTCCTCAACGGCGGGCACTATGTGAGCCCGGCCGCGCAGGAGGCCGTCAACGCGGCCATCCGCAGGACGGGTTACGTCGTGAACCGGCACGCCCGTTCCCTGATCACGGGGCGCTCGGACTCGGTCGGTTTCCTGCTGACGGAACCGCAGGAGAAGTTCTTCGAGGACCCCAACTTCAACATCCTGCTGCGGGGCTGCACGCAGGCGCTGGCCGCGCACGACATCCCGCTGCTGCTGATGCTGGCCGGTACCGAGGACGAGCGGCGACGGATCACGCGGTACATCACCTCCGGGCACGTCGACGGGGTGCTGCTGGTCTCCAGCCACTCCGGGAATCCGGTGGCGGAGGAGCTGAGCGAGGCGGGCGTACCGCTGGTCGCGTGCGGCAAGCCGATCGGGCTCGGCTCCAAGATCAGCTATGTCGCGGCCGACGACCGGGACGGTGCCCGTGACATGACCCGGCACCTGCTCTCCCTCGGCCGCCGCCGCATCGGCACGGTCACGGGTCCGCTGGACACGCCGGGCGGTGTCGAGCGCCTCGCCGGCTACAAGGAGGTGCTCGCGGAGTCGGGCATCGAGGTGGACGACGACCTCATCGTCTCCGGCGACTACAGCCGGCTCAGCGGCGAGCGCGGCGCCGAGCGACTGCTCGCCCAAGTCCCGGAGCTGGACGCCGTGTTCGTCGCCTCCGACCTGATGGCGCGGGGTGTGCTGACCACGCTGGAGCGGGCCGGGCGTCGCGTGCCGGAGGACGTGGCGGTCGGCGGTTTCGACGACTCCCCCGCCGCGCTGGCGTCCAGCCCCGAACTCACCACGATGCGGCAGCCGTTCGACCGGATCAGCGCGGAGATGGTGCGGGTGCTGCTGGCGCAGATCGGGGGCGAGGACACGGCGGCGGTGATACTGCCTACGGAGTTGGTGAAGCGGGAGTCGACGTGAACGGGCGGGTTCTCGCGGTGAGTTGAGCAACAGCGCGGTGCGCGCCGGGAGTTGAAGGGGCGAGCCGCGGGCTCGCCCCCCAACGTCACCGTCAGGCGGACGGGTTGACGATCACCTCGGCCGTGTTGTTGTCGGTGTTCGAGTCGAAGGCGAGAGGTGTTCCGCTGTAGGACAGGGTCGTGACGTGGCCCGTCGCGTCGGGGACGACCCGGTCGATGCGCAGCTGGAACGGGAAGCTGACGTCCAGGCCGGGCTTGGCCCAGGTCGGCAGGGTGCACGCGTAGTGGGCGACGGTCGGGTCGTCGCCGGACGTATGGGCCCCATGGCAGGTCTTGGGCATGGATGTGGCGACAGTGCCCTCCGGTGCGTAGAAGTCGAGCGTGGTGATCGGGTCGCCTGCGCTGACGTCGCCTGCCCAGGCGGGACCGTGGTTGACGAAGCGGAAGCCGGAGGTGACGGTGTCACCCGCAGCGCCGCTCGCCGAGGTGCCGTAGACGGCGAAGTCGGCGGTGTTGTCCGCGTTGACGTGCCAGGAGCGACTGTTGTCCGAGCTGTCGAGGTCGGTGGCGTCGGCGGTCGGCTCGACGTCGTAGTCGAACCGGTCGTACAGCGCGCGTTCGGTGACGGCGAGTTGCAGCGGCTCCGGCAGCTCGACGGTGGCGCCGGGCGCGACCTCGGTGTCGAAGGAGCAGGTCACGGCCGTATCGCCACTGCCGTCGACGTCCGGTCCCGTGTAGGTGCACTGCGGGTAGCGGGTGGTGACGTCGAGGCCGTACGTCGCCCACATGTCCAGGGTGAAGCCGTGGGCGGTCTCGTTGCCGGTGTTGGTGATCGCGTACGGCACGGTGAGGCGGGTGCCGGGCGCGACGCCGTTGACGTCCTGCGGAGCGGTGATCCCGAGGTCGACGCCGGAGCCGACGGTGACGGTGGTGTCGTCGCTGCGCGTGGCGGCGATCGTGCCGTCGGGGCCGCCGGTGGCCTCGGCGGAGTACGTGACCGTGCCCTGCGCTCCGATGGCGGCGCCGGCGACGGCCCGCACCTTCAACCGCACCTGCGCGCTGTAGCGGATCGGCACGTCGCCGGTGTCGCACACGGCGACGGTGCCGGCGTCGTCCGGCGTGCAGTTGTCGGGCCAGGCCACCTCGGCGACCCCGGCGAGTCCGGAGGCGTCGACGGTCAGCCGACCGTCGGTCAGGGTGAAGGCGGCATTGCTGTGCGTCAGCCCCAGTGCCAGCGGTCGGTACTGCGCGACCTCACCGTCAGGAGCGACGGTCGCCGTCACGTCGTACGGCGACTGGATCGCCAGCGCATCGGTCTGCGGTACGTCGTCGGCGACCGCCGCCCCACTGCCGAGACCGGCGACCGCCAACGCCCCCACGGCTCCGGCACATGCCCCGCGACGCAGCACACGTCCGACGGAGACAGAACTCATAAAATCCCCCAGCTGGGCAGAAGAAAGCCCGGCAAGTGACCTGCACCGGGCGGGAGTTGGACGGGGCGCCGGGGTGGAAGGTTGTAGGCGGGGGGCGTGGGGCGGGCGGTTCTTACCGTTTTCTTGATCAGTCAGGGCGAGGCCGAACCGCCATCGGCCGAGGCGCGCTGACGGTTGTAGTGACGAGCGGCTCGGGCGCGGTTTCCGCATGACGGCTTGCACCACTCCTGCCGTCCATGGCTCTTGACGAAGTAGCGCACACAGCGGGGTGCGGTGCAGGAGCGCAGCAGTGGCCGGTGCGGACCACTGAGGAAGTCGACGGCCGCTCGGGCCAGGGCCGCGACGAGCCGAACGTGCGGATCGTTCTCCTCCGACAGCAGCCGGGCGACGGGGGCTCCCTCGGCGGGCCAGTCGAGCTGAGGGGCGACCGGCTCCCGCGCGGCGGCCGTGTTGAGGTGGGTCATCGCCTGGTCGGCGGCCATCAGGCGATCAGCATCCGGCGGGCTGGGGGGAGCGGGGCTGACCGCCCGGGCGAACAGGGCTCGGACCGCCTGACGAAGGTCGACGATCGCGAGCCGGAGGTCTTCGTCCACCGCGATGCCCACTGCGAGTTCCTCGGCCGGAACGGAGCCGGCCAGCAGGTCGCGCTGCTCCTGGAGCCAGCGCGTCGCTCCCTGGACGGTGGCAAGGTCATCGGCGACACCGCCGTCCCCGTCACCGGGGACATCGCCGATCACGGCGCGGAGGCCGAGTACGAGGAAGCGGCCGAGATCCTGACCGCCCCCTTCCCTGTGCTCACCTGCCCCGGAAACCACGACGCGCGCCCGGCCCACCGCAAAGCCCTGCTCGGGGACGCGCCTGGCGACGGCCCCGTCAATCAGGTTCACCACATCACCGGCACCACCATCCTGATGTGCGACTCGACCATCCCCGGCCGCGACGAGGGACGTCTCGACGCCCGCACCCTCGACTGGATCGACACCACCCTCACCGCGTTGACGCGGGACACTCCGGCACTGATCGCCTTCCGCCAGCCGCCGGTCGAACTCCATCATCCGCTGCCCGACTCCGGCATGCTCGAAGACCCCGGACAGCTGGCCGAGTTGCTCGAAGCGCACCCGCAGGTCGCCGCCGTCCTCACCGGTCACGCCCACACCGCGGCCGCCTCGACGTTCGCCGCGCGTCCGCTGATCGTCGGACCGGCCGTCACCTGGACCCTTCGCATGCCCTGGGAGGGCGATCGGCCCGCGGACCGCGACCAGCCACCCGGCCTCGCGTTCCACGTCCTGGACGACGACCGGCGCCTGACCACCCACTACCGCGTCGTGCTCTGAACCCCCGCTCGCGTGATCCGGAGGCATCGTGGTCCATCCGTACGCCGTCGCCGGGTTACTGGTGGCGGTCCTCCCCTTGATCGCCGCCCCCGGGGCCAGTCTGACCCTGCTGATCCGACACGTCACGGACAGCGGCCGCCGTCAGGCTCTGCCCGTCATCCTCGGCACGGTCACCGGCCTGTACATCCACGCCACTCTCGCCACAGCCGGTCTGTCGGCCCTGGTCATGCAGTCCAGCGTGGCCTTCACCGTCGTCAAGTTCATCGGTGCCGCCTACCTCATCGGCCTGGGCATATGGACATGGCGTTCCGCCGCACCGAGCACGGTCCCCGCCGCGCACCTCCGACGCCCGCCGAGGCGTTCGGACTCCGTCTACGCACAGGCGTTGCTCGCCAACGTCCTCAACCCGAAGGCGGCGGCCATCCACTTGACCCTGGTCCCCCAGTTCATCGCGCCCCGCGAGGCCTTCGGCGGCCAGATCCTCACGCCGGCGACCGCTCAGGCGCTGCTGATCGCGCTCTGGCTCGCCGACTGGACCTTCCTCATCCGGCGCCTCGCACGTCCCGCGGAACTCCCGCTTCAAGCAGAGGGCCACCAGGGCCACCTCGGTGGTCCTCCTCGCCCTCGGCATCCGCAGCGCCACGACGTAGGCCCGTCGGCGCCACCCGATCAGGATTGGAGAAGCCCTCACGCCTCCCCCGCCCTAGCCTGAATTCACCGGCGAAATCCGTCGGACCACTCTTCACGGAGGAGCTCGTCATGACCGACGGACTGAACACGATCATCTACCCCGTCAAGGACCTGGACGCCGCGAAGGCCCTGTTCGGCGCCCTGCTGGGGGTCGAGCCGTATGCGGACGAGCCGTACTACGTCGGGTACAAGGCCGCCGGACAGGACGTCGGCCTCGACCCGAACGGGCACGCCCGGGGCATGACCGGACCGGTGCCGTACTGGACCGTGGACGACATCCGGACACGGCTCGCGGCCATGGTGGAGGCGGGGGCGGAACTGGTGCAGGACGTCCAGGACGTCGGCGGCGGCAAGCTCATCGCGTTCGTGAAGGACGCGGACGGGAACTTCGTCGGACTCACCCAGAATCCGGCCGCCTGACACACACCGACGGCCGGCCGTCCGGAACCCGTGCCACGACAGCCAGCTACTTGCGCGTGCACTAGTTGCGTACTCAATGACTGGCCGGATCGGTGTACCGTGCGGGTATGGCAGTGAAGTCGGCCGGTGCCCGACAGCTAGAGGAACAGTGGCGGGACATCCTGTCCGTGCACGCGCGCACGATGTGCGAGATCGATCGCGTACTGCACCCGCACGGCCTGGGCGCGAGCGACTTCGAGGTGCTCGACATGCTCGCGTCCGAGGCCCCCGAGGAGGGCGACCAGTGCCGGGTGCAGAACCTGGTCGGACGGGTCCATCTCAGCCAGAGCGCTCTCTCGCGTCTCATCGGACGGCTGGAGAAGGACGGCCTCGTGGAACGCTCCATGTGCATCGAGGACCGGCGCGGGGTGTGGGTCGAGCTCACCCGAAAGGGGCGTGACCTGCACGCGGAGGTGCTGCCTCTCCAACGCGGCGTCCTGGCGCGGATGTTGGACGACCCCGAGGGCTGACACAGCCCGTCCGCCGCACTTGCCTCACACCGTGAACTCCGCCCCGTCCATGAGCACTTCGACCCCCACCTCGTTCACCTGCGCACGCGCGGCCGAGCCCGCGTCGAGCAACGGGTTCGTGTTGTTCAGGTGGGTGTAGATCCGGCGGACTCCGGGGTGACGGGCGAGGGCGGTCAAGCTGCCGCGCGGGCCGGCGACGGGCACGTGCCCCATGCCCGGCCGACCGGTACCGGTACCGGCGCGTGCCGCCGTACCCGCCTCGTCCGCAGTGAAGAACGTGCCGTCCAGCACCGCGCAGTCGGCGGTAGTCAGCAGCTCGTCGAGAGTGTCCGACCAGGCTGCGACACAGGGTGCGTAGACGAGCGCCCCGCCGGTCGCCAGGTCCTCGATGCGGTACGCCGTCACCCAGCGGTCGTCCGCCGGGCGGGGCGGCAGGTACGTCGGGGGCCTGGTGCCCATCGGGTGGGCTGTCACCACCAGGCCGCCGGCCAGGACGAACCCGTCCTCCGCGAGGCTGTCGGACCACTCCCAGGGCGCATAGCGGTCGAGGACGGCCCGGGCCGGGCTCAGCGCGGCCAGGACAGGCCGCGGGGCGTACACCTTGAGGCCCGGCGCCCCGCGGAGTGCGGCCAGGCCCGTCACATGGTCGGGCTCGGCGTCGGTGAGGAGGACGCCGCGCACCGGGGTGTCGCGCGCGCCGGGACCCGGCCAGAGCGCGGGGGTCGCGGTGAGCTGGGTGCGGATGTCGGGTGAGGCGTTGAGCAGCCACCAGTCCCGCGCGTTGCCGGTGACGGCCACGCACTCCTGCGTACGCGAGGGCAGTTTCCCGTCGCGGGCGGCGGCGCACAGCGCGCAGGCGCAGTTCCACTGCGGGAAACCGCCCCCGGCCGCGGTACCGAGCAGGACGACCCTCACGACGATCGCGCCCCCTTGCCGACTCACCCAACGCGCGGACTCACCGAATCTCCCCGAGGGATCTTTCCTCCAAAACGGACCCGACTACCCCTCCGCAGGGGACAGTTCCGGCCGATCTCCACCTGCCCGCTCCCCTCTCCCCCGGTCAGCGCAACAGATCCCGTACGGCCGCGAACGCCGCCTCCACCGTCGCCGGATCCGCGCCCGGCCGGGCCAGCGCGCTCATGGGAATCGGAGTGACGGAGGGCAGCCCGTCGTACGGAGTCAGCCCGTCCGGAGCCGAACCGACCGACGCGAGCAACGCGACGCCCTGCCCCGTGCGGGCGATGTCGAGCACCCCGGCGAGATAACCGGCGTCACCGACCACCGCGGCCGGCACCCCGTGCGCGGCGAGGGTCGAGATGGCCCGGCGGCGGATCGCGCACGGGTCCTCGATGGCGACCAGCGGGACGGGCGCGGGCGCGGCCGGGCGCTGCCAGCCGGGCGTCGCGTGCCAGGTGAGCGGGAGGCCGCCGACCGGTGTGCCCTCGGTTGCGGCGGCCTCGGTGACGTACACCGCGACGTCCACGCTGCCGCGTTCCACGGCTTCGACGAGTCGGGCCGAGCGGTCTATGCGGAAGCGGACCCGGCAGCCGGGCCGCACTTCCTGGACGGCCGCGGTCAGCCGTGGCAGGAACTGGTCGGCCGCGTGTTCGGTGGAGCCGATCGTGACGGTGTCACCGTCCACGTCGAGCAGGGTGCGTACGGCCTCGTCGTGCACGGCGAGGATGCGGCGGGCCTGCTCCAGGAGCAGCCGCCCCTCGGGCGTGAACCGGGTGCCCCGGCCCTCGCGCTCGACGATCGGCCGGCCCAGCGTCTTCTCCAGCCTGCGGACATGCTGGCTGACCGCGGACTGGCTCAGGGCGAGGGCCCGGGCCGCGCGGTGGAAGCCGCCGCAGTCGGCGATCGCGGTCAGGCTGCGCAGGGCCACGATGTCGAGGACAGGTTGCGGCATGCCGGTGACGGTAGTCGTTCCGTGCATCGATCGCGATAACTGATCGATTTCGATGCGGAATCATCGTTGGACGCGATCGGTCGCGTCCGGTCATGATGGGCGCATGCTGCACACGACCGCTTTCGCTGCCCTTCTGACGCAGCGCCGAGTCATCGACTTCGGCGTGGCGTGCAGCGCGCGCTGTCGTTGACCCACCGCCTCTCCGCGGCACCCTTCCCGAGTTCTCGCTGATCACGTCCGCCCTGCGCACTGACACGTGACGGCGGCTCCGCCCTGCTCACTTCTCGCCCCACCCTCAATTCCCCTCCCCTTTCCCCTCGTTGGGAGCTGTCACCCCATGCCCTCTTCCTCCGTCTCGTCCTGGGACGAACCCGAAGGCCTCGCCGCGCGCGGCACGTTGATCGTGCTGGCCGGGCGGGGCGAACACGGCGGTGTCTACGAGCGGTTCGGCCGCCGGCTCGGCTACGACGCCTACCGCGTCCGCGCCCTCGGCGACCCGACCGCCGACCCCGCCGTCCTGGAGCAGGCCGCCAAGCTGCTCGCCGACGAGTCGCTGCCCGGCCCGAAGGTGCTGGTCGGTTCCGACACGGGCGCGCTCCACGCCCTTCAGCTCGCCGCCGAGCAGACCGCGGGCGTCGACGCGCTGATCCTGGCCGGGCTGCCCACCGGTGCCTGGACAGCGGGCAGTTGGGAGGAGGAGGCCGCCGCCCGCACCGCCTGCCCGACCCATCAGGGGCGCCTCACCAACGACCCCGACTTCCGGCGCGGCGCCATCGACGACTCCGCCGACCTGCCCGAACCGCGCCTGGACCTGGTCCAAGTCCCGGTCCTGGCCCTGCACGGCAAGGACGACGCGATCAGCCCGCTCGACCGGGCACTGAGCGTCTACGACGGCCACCCGGGCGTCCACACGGTCGTCTTCCACGGCGGCCGGCACGACGTCCTCAACGACGCGCTCCACCGGACCGCCGCCGCCACGGTCGTCCTGTTCCTCGAACGGCTCCGGCTGGCCCCCGAGGACCGCGAGACCGGCGAGGCCCGTGAACTTCCCCTGATCGCCGAGGAGTTGACATGACCGGCCGCGTGACGACCACGGTCGCCGAGCTGACCGACCTCCTCGCCTCCGAGCGGCCGCCCGTGCTGCTCGACGTCCGCTGGGCCCTCGGCGGCCCGTACGGCCACGACCACTACGCGGACGGCCACATTCCCGGCGCGGTCTACGTCGACCTGGACACGGAGTTGGCCGCACCGCCGAACCCCGAGGGCGGAAGGCACCCGCTCCCCGATCTCACCGAACTGCAGGAATCCGCCCGCCGTTGGGGCATCGGCGACGACCGGCCCGTCGTCGTCTACGACGACCTGGGCAACACGGCCGCCGCCCGCGCCTGGTGGCTGCTGCGGTACGCGGGCGTCACCGAAGTGACCCTGCTGGACGGGGCGTTGGGCGCCTGGCGGACAGCGGGGCTGCCGCTGGAGTCCGGGATTCCCGTCGATCCGACGCCGGGTGATGTCGTGCTCCGCGCGGGTGCGCTGCCGGTCACCGATGCCGACGGCGCCGCCGATCTCGCCGTGTCCGGGCTGCTGTTGGACGCCCGCGCCGGTGAGCGCTACCGGGGTGAGGTCGAGCCGGTGGACCCGCGTGCGGGACACATCCCGGGAGCCGTGTCCGCGCCGACCGGGGAGAACCTGGCGGCGGACGGGACCTTCCTGGCGCCGGAGTTGCTGCGCAAGCGGTTCGAGGAGCGGGGGGCCGGGGACGCGGCACGCATCGGCGTGTACTGCGGGTCCGGTGTCACCGCCGCTCATCAGATCGCGGCGCTGGAGATCGCCGGGTTCGAGGCGACGCTCTTCCCCGGTTCCTGGTCCGCCTGGTCCGCCGACCCCGCGCGCCCGGCGTCGACGGGAGACCGGCCATGACGACGAAACCGCTGGACGCGGCGGTGTTGCCGCGGAAGAAGGAAGTCACGCCCGCGCCGTCCACCCGGGTCACCATCCGCGGCACCGCGAAGGTCGACCGCCGTTTCACCGTGCCCCGTTCGGTACGGCGCGCCGCCGGACCCGTCGGCCTCGTGCTGCTCTGGTTCCTGACCTCCGCCACCGGCGTGCTCCCCGAGTCCGTGCTGGCCTCCCCCGTCGACGTCCTGCGTCAGGCGGTGGACCTGACGAAGAACGGCGAACTCCCCCACGCCATCGCCGCGTCGGGCCGCCGGGCCGCCATCGGTTTCCTCATCGGCGCGACCGTCGCGCTGACGCTCTCGCTGGTGGCCGGGCTGTTCCGGCTCGGTGAAGACGTCATCGACTCCTCGATGGGCATGTTCCGGGCGATCCCCTGGGTGGGTCTGATCCCGCTGTTCATCGTCTGGTTCGGCATCGAGGAGACCCCGAAGATCGCGCTCGTGGCGCTCGGGGTGACGTATCCGCTGTACTTCAACATCTACGGCGGTATCCGCTCGACCGACGCCCAACTCGTCGAGGCCGCACGGATGATGGGGCTCGGCCGGTTCGGCCTGATCAAGTACGTGATCCTGCCGAGCGCGCTGCCCGGGGCACTCGTGGGCCTGCGGTACGCGCTGTCCACGGCGTGGCTGGCGCTGGTCTTCGCCGAGCAGGTCAACGCGGACGCGGGGCTCGGCTATCTGATGAGCAACGCCCAGCAGTACTTCCGCACGGACGTCATCGTGCTGTGCCTCGTCGTGTACGCGCTGCTCGGTCTCGCCTGCGACTTCGCCGTACGGATCCTGTCGCGCCGGCTGCTGACCTGGCGGGCCAACTTCGAGGGTGAGGCGTAGAGATGGCCAACTCCGTTGAGATACGCGGGCTTTCACGGGCCTTCGACGGCAACACCGTGCTGCACGACCTCGATCTGGACATCCGTGAGGGCGAGTTCGTGGCCCTGCTCGGGCACAGCGGCTGCGGCAAGTCGACGCTGCTGCGGATTCTCGCCGGGCTGGACCACGAGATCGGCGGCGAGGTGACCGTGCCCGCTCGGCGCAGCGCGGCCTTCCAATCGCCGCGGCTGCTCCCGTGGTTGAAGGTGTGGCGCAATGTCGTGCTCGGGCTGCCGGGGCGTCCGGACCGGGCGCTCGCGCTCAAGGCGCTCGACGAGGTCGGCATCGCGGAGCGGGCGACCGTCTGGCCCAAGACGCTGTCCGGCGGTCAGGCCCAGCGGGTCTCGCTCGCCCGTGCCCTGGTCCGTGAGCCCGAACTCCTGTTGCTGGACGAGCCGTTCGGCGCGCTGGACGCGCTGACCCGGGGCAAGGTTCAGGCGCTCGTCGCCGAGCTGTGGCAACTGCACGGCTGCGCGATCCTCCTGGTCACCCATGACGTGGAGGAGGCGCTGCTGCTCGCCGACCGGGTCCTGGTGATGGACGAGGGCCGTATCGCCCACGAGGTGACCGTCGACCTGCCCCGCCCCCGTGATCTGACCGCCCCCGAGTTCGTGACCCTGCGCGCCCGCCTCCTGAACTGGCTCGGCGTGACCCGCACTTTGGAAGGAACCCCCTCGTGATCCGCAGAATCGCCGCCGCGACCCTGAGCATGACCGCCCTGCTGGCGCTGAGCGCCTGCGGTGCCGACTCCTCGGCGGACACCTCCGCCGGCGGGCAGGTCACCCTCACCATCGGCGACCAGGCCAAGACGCTCCAGACGATCATCGCCGCGTCGGACGCGCTCAAGGGCGCCAAGTACAAGGTGAAGTGGGCCGAGTTCCAGGGTGCGGCCCCGCTCTACCAGGCCGTGCAGGCGGACGCCGCCGACACCGGGTACTCGGCCGACCTGCCCGCGCTCCAGGCGCTCAGCGGTGGCGTCAAGATCAAGAACGTCGCCGCCCTCAAGAACGACGGTACGCACGTCGGGATCGTCGTCCGCAAGGACTCCGGCATCGACAGCGTGAAGGACCTCAAGGGTCAGAAGGTCGTGGTGTCCTCGGCGAAGGGCAGCATCTCGGAGTATCTGCTCGCCAACGTGCTGAAGCAGAACGGGCTCAGCTACAAGGACGTCAAGGTGCAGTATCTGCTGCCGACCGACGCGCAGGCCGCCTTCGCCTCCGGGAAGGTCAAGATCTGGGCGACGTTCGGCGTCTACCAGGCCGTCGGCCTGGAGCAGGGCGGCAAGCTCCTCGTCGACGGCGCGGACGGCCGGGTCAGCGGCTACGGCTTCATCAACGCCTCCGAGAAGGCCCTCGCCAACTCGGCCAAGAAGACCGCCCTTTCGGACTTCCTCCAGCGCCTGAGCACGGCGCTGAAGTGGACCAGCACCCACCAGGACGCGTACGCGAAGGCCATCGAGGAGCGCAACGGCGCCGACGCCACGGTCGCCAAGACCCTCGCCTCGGCCGCCTACAGCCAGGTGCTGCCGATCACCTCGGACGTCGACACGACCGTCCAGCAGGTCGCCGACCTCATGAACAGCATCGGGGTCCTCGACCCGAACGTGGACGTGGCCAAGTCCGCGGACACCTCACTGCTCAAATGACCTTTCCTGCTTAGGAGTTCGCTCATGCCTGTCGAGTTCATCAGCGCCGTCCACACCGACTCCGGGGCCTCGGGTCCCGCCGCCGCGAGCCGTACCGGCTTCGACGTCGACCATCTGCGCAAGTACGCCCGCGCGTTGGACGACGGCGGCTTCGACCACACCCTGGTCGCCTACCACTCGGCGTCGCCCGACGCCTTCCAGGTCGCCCAGTTCGTCGCCACCCACACCGAGCGCGTCCGCCCGATCCTCGCGCACCGGCCGGGCGTCATCTTCCCCACGCACGCGGCCCGCGCCCTGGCCACGCTGGACCGGATCAGCAATGGCCGGCTGACGCTGCACATCATCTCCGGCGGCAGCGACGAGGAGCAGCGCCGGGAGGGCGACTACCTCAACAAGGCGGAGCGGTACGAGCGTTCGGACGAGTACATCCAGATCCTGCGGAAGGTGTGGGAGGCCGAGGGGCCCGTCTCGCACCAGGGCAAGTACTTCACGTTCGAGGGCTACTACTCCGACGTGAAGCCGGTGAACGGCCTCGTCCCGATCTCGGTCGGCGGCTCCTCCCAGGACGCGTACCGGGTGGGCGGTCAGCAGGGCGACATCTTCGGGCTGTGGGGCGAGCCGCTCAAGGAGACGGCCGAGCAGATCGCCGCCGTCAACGCGGTCGCGGATGCCGCCGGGCGTCCGCATCCCCGTATCTGGGTGTCGTTCCGCCCGATCATCGCGCCCACCGAGGAACTCGCCTGGGAGACGGCCCACCGCACCCTCGGCGTCCTCAAGGACCAGGCGAAGAACACCGAGTTGCTCCGCCACTACCGCACCACCGGCCGCCCGGCGAACGTCGGTTCGCAGCGCCTGCTCGACATCGCCGAGCGCGGCGAGGTCCAGGACCGCTGCCTGTGGACCGCCCCCGCCGTCGCCACCAACGCCGCCGGCGCGTCAACTGCCCTGGTCGGCACGCCCGAGACGGTCGCCCAGGCGCTGCTCGACTACGTCGACATCGGCTGCGACCTGCTGTCGATCCGCGGCTACGACCCGCTCAACGACGCGATCGACTACGCCCGCCACGTCCTGCCGCTGGTCCGCCAGGAACTCGCCCACCGCGCGACGACCTCACAAGCCGCCTGATCCGTCCCCTTCCCTGATTGCGAACTCCCCTATGGAGACCCCGTGTTGTTCCGCCATTCCCTGCGCGCGTCCGCCGCCGCCCTCGCCCTGCTCCTGCCGTTCGCCGCGGCCTGCGGAGGCAGCGCCACGGCCGATTCCTCGTCCGACGTCTCCTCCGTCACCCTGCGGGTCGGCGACACCGGCTGGAAGGTCGGCGAGGCCGTCCTCAAGTACGCCCACCTCGACGACACCCCGTACAAGGTGAAGTGGAATCTCTTCCAGGGCGGCGACCTGCAACTCCAGGCCATGCGCGCCGGAGCACTTGACCTGGCCTCCTCCAGCGAGATCCCGCCCATCTTCTCGGCGGCCGACGGCAAGCCCAACTTCAAGGTCGTGGCCGTCCAGCGCGGCTCCACCCTCAACCAGGAGGTCGTCGTCCCCAAGGGCTCCAAGGTGACCGACATCGCCGGCCTGAAGGGCAAGAAGGTCGGCTACGTCCAGAACACCACCGCCCACTACTTCCTCTACGAGCTGCTGAAGCAGGCCGGGTTGGCCTGGTCGGACATCGACGCCAAGCCGCTGCTCCCCAACGACGGCCTCGCGGCCCTGAACGGCGGCTCCATCGACGCCTTCGCCTCCTACGGCACGTCGATCATCACCGCCCACCAGCAGGGCGCGACGACGGTCGGCTCCGGTGCCGACATCCTCTCCGGCAACTTCCTCTGGTCCGCCCGCGACAGCGTCCTCAAGAGCCCCGCCCAACGGGCTGCCGCGGCCGACCTGATCGCCCGGATCACCAAGGCGTACGCCTACGTCCGCGACGGCCACGAGGACGGCTTCGCGAAGGTCACCGCCGACGCCACCCACCAGCCGCTCGCCCAGGCCAAGTCGGACCTGGTCGCCGCGCAGAAGCAACGCCCGACACAGGCCAGGACGGTCGGCGCCGACACGATCGCCTCCCAGCAGAAGGTGGCCGACGCCTTCACCGAACTCGGCGCGCTCAAGAAGCACTTGGACGTGAGGTCCTTCTGGACCACCGAACTCAACTCCGACCTGAAGAAGGCCCTGTGACCGCCCGCATCGCCGAACTGGCCGCCGGCTACGACCAGTCGGGCGCCTTCCCCGCCGACTCCCTCCGCATCGCCCACGAGGCCGGACTCCTCACCGCGACCATCGGCGAGTCCTACGGAGGCCGGGGCGCCCGGGTCGAGGAGAGCGCGCGGATCCTCCACCGGATCGGGCAGGGCGACCCGTCGGTGGCTCTGATCGCGGCGATGACCCTGAACACGCACGCCCGGCAGGCCGCGCAACCGCACTGGCCCGAGGAGTTGTACGCGCGGATCGTCAAGGAGTCCTTCGAACGGCCGGTGCTCGTCAACCACGCGCGCGTGGAGCCGGAGTTGGGCTCCCCCGCGCGCGGCGGGCTCCCGTCGACGCTCGCCCGGCGCACCCCGGACGGCTGGTCACTGAGCGGCACCAAACGCTTCGTGACCGGCGCGGAGGGCCTGGACTGGTTCCTGGTGTGGGCCACCACCGACGAACCGGAGCCGCGCGTCGGCACGTTCCTGGTGCCGGGCGGCTCCCCCGGTATCGACGTCACCGGCCGCTGGGACCAGTTGGGGCTGCGGGCCAGCGGCAGCCACGATGTGACGTTCCGGGACGTGGAGATCCCGTACGAGCACGTCATCGGCATCGGCCCGTACGGCGCGTCGGCCGAACAGGACAACCGGGCGGGCGCCTCCCTCCATCTCCCCCTCGCCGCCCTCTACTTGGGGGTGGCACGGGCCGCGCAGTCCTTCTTCCACACGTTCGCCCACGCGCGCGTGCCCGCCAACCTCGGTCATCCGGTGGCCCGTACGGAACGCTTCCGCAGGACCGCCGGGGAGATCGAGGTGCTGCTGGCCGCCGCCGAGCAACTGGTGTTCGGCGGGGCCGCCCGGGTGGACTCCGGCGACACCTCGTACACCCCCGAACAGGCCCTCGGGGCACGGGTGTTGGCGGACCGGCACGGCGTGCGGGCCGTAGAACTAGCCGTACGGCTGCTCGGCAATCCGGGGCTCGCGCGCGGGAATCCGCTGGAGCGGCACTTCCGGGACATCCAGTGCGCGCCCGTGCACGCGCCCCAGGAGGACATCTCCCTGCTCGCGATCGGAACGAAGGCGTTGAACCCGTAACCCGCCCTATGACGGACCCCATGTCGGCACGCACAGTGAAGGTACGGAACCGGTGACCACAGCTCCCCCGACCACCCCCACCGCCGCCGCCCGGCTGCTCGGTCTGCTCGCCCGGGATCTGCCGCCCGACCAACTGGCCACGGACCCACGCACGTTGGGCGGATACACCACGGACCGTTCGGGCACCCGGCCTGACGGTGTCCCGCTCGCCGTGGTGCACGCGCGGCGCACCGAGGACGTGACCGTCACGCTCCGGCACGCGAACGCGCTGCGTGTGCCGGTGGTGCCGCGCGGGGCGGGCACCGGTCTGTCGGGCGGGGCGTCGGCCGGTGAGGGCGTGCTCGTGCTGGACCTGTCCGGGATGAACCGCGTCCTCGAACTGTCGGCCGACGACCAGCTCGCGGTGGTCGAACCGGGTGTGATCACCGCCGAGTTGGACCGGGCGGCGGGTGAGCACGGTCTGCGGTACGCGCCCGATCCGGCGAGTGCGGCGATCTCCACGATCGGCGGGAACATCGCGACCAACGCGGGCGGGCTGCGGTGCGCGAAGTACGGCGTGACGCGGGACAGCGTGCTCGGTCTGGAGGCCGTCCTCGCCGACGGGACGGTGGTCACGACCGGCCGCCGTACCGTCAAAGGGGTCACCGGTTACGACCTGACCGCGCTGCTGACCGGCTCCGAGGGCACCCTCGCCGTCATCACGTCGGCGACGCTGCGGCTGCGTCCGGTGCCGGTGGCGACCGCGACGCTGGCCGCGTACTTCGACTCGTTCGAGGCGGCGGCCGAGGCGTCGTACGCGATCGGGCGGGCCGGGGTCGTACCGGCGCTCGCGGAGCTGCTGGACGGGCCGGTGCTGCGTGCCGTCGATCCGGCGCTCGGCGGGCGCGGGTCGGCGCTGCTGCTGGTGCAGTGCGACGGGGCGGGGGCGGCCATCGAGGCGGAGCAGGTCGCACGGGTGCTGGCGCCGACGGCCACGAGCGTGGAGACCACCGCGGACCCGGTCGAGGCGGAGGCCCTGCTGGCGGCCCGGCGGCTCGCCCTGCCCGCGCTGGAGCGGCTGGGCCGGCCGCTGATCGAGGACATCGCCGTGCCCCGCTCGCGGCTCGCGGAGGCGGTCCGCGAGATCCGCGCCATCTCCGCCCGCCACGACGTGCCGGTCTACACGCTCGCGCACGCCGCCGACGGCAACCTCCATCCGATCATCGTGGTCGATCCGGCCCTGGACCGACTGCCGGACGCGGCCTGGGAGGCGGCCGGCGAGATCTTCGCGCTGGCGTTGCGGCTCGGCGGGACGCTGACCGGTGAGCACGGTGTCGGCGTGCTGAAGCGGCAGTGGGTGGCGGACGAACTCGGGCCCACCGCCCACGCGTTGCAGCGCCGGCTGAAGGAGGCGTTCGACCCCAGGGGCATCCTCAACCCCGGCAAGACCCTGTGAGGCGCCCCGGACGGGATACCGCCGAACGGGTGAGGGTGAGTGATCCGGGGGTGGTGCGGGAGCACGTGCGGTTGGCATGTGCCTCGACCGCCGTCCGAATTCATCACTCGTCGTGACCGACAACGGGTAGCTCTACGCACGGAATGTGACGGACGGCAGCCGTCCCGTCACCCGTGCGACAGGAGAGAAGGCACCATGTCGGTCGACACCGGTACCGCGCCCGAGGCGGGCGCCGAGGAGCGGGAACAGCAGAGCCTCGGTACCGCCGCGGCACGCACTCTGGCGACCACGACCAAGTCCGAACCCCAGATGCAGGGCATCAGTTCACGCTGGCTGACCCGCATGCTGCCCTGGGTGAACGTGCCCGGCGGCACCTACCGCGTCAACCGCCGGCTGTCCTACACACGGGGCGACGGACGGGTGACGTTCGTCCAGACCGGCGCGCAAGTGCGGGTCGTCCCGGCCGAGTTGAGCGAACTCCCGCCGCTGCGCGGCTTCACGGACGCCGACGCGCTCGGAGCGTTGGCCGAGCGGTTCGAGCAACGGGAGTTCGCGCCGGGCCAGTTGATCGTGGAGGCGGGCCGCCCCGCCGACCAGGTGTTCCTCATCGCGCACGGCAAGGTCGAGCAGCTCGGGGAGGGCCCCTACGGCGACGAGGCGGTCGCCGGCCTGCTGGCCGACGGCGACACCTTCGGCGGCCAGGTGCTCGCCGACCCCGACCGCAGCTGGGAGTTCACGGCCCGCGCGGCGACGGCCACCACGGTGCTGGCGCTGCCGCACTCGGCGTACCAGGCCGTCGCGGAGCGGCACCCGGAGCTGAGCGCGCACGTCGAGTCGGTCGGCGCGGACGAGCACGGCCCGGTCAACCCGTTCGGCGAGGCGGCGATCGCCCTCAGCGCCGGGCATGTCGGCGAGCCGGATCTGCCGGGCACGTTCGTGGACTACGACCTCGCCCCGCGCGAGTACGAACTCAGCGTCGCCCAGACCGTGTTGAAGGTGCACAGCCGCGTCACCGACCTCTACAACCAGCCGATGAACCAGACCCAGCAGCAACTCCGGCTCACCGTCGAGGCCTTGCGCGAGCGGCAGGAGAACGAGCTGGTCAACAACCGGGACTTCGGCCTGCTGCACAACGCCGACTACGACCAGCGGATCTCCACCCACTCCGGGCCACCGACCCCCGACGACCTCGACGAACTCCTCAGCATGCGGCGCGACACCCGCTACCTGTTCGCCCATCCGCGGGCGATCGCCGCGTTCGGGCGCGAGTGCAACAAGCGGGGCGTCTACTTCAGCGGCATCGACGTCGGCGGCCACCACCTGCCCGCCTGGCGCGGGGTCCCGCTGCTGCCCTGCGGCAAGATCCCGGTGAGCGCGTCCCGTACGTCGTCGATCATCGCGATGCGCACCGGCGAGGACGACCAGGGCGTGATCGGCCTCTACCAGACGGGCATCCCCGACGAGCTCGAACCGGGCCTCAACGTACGGTTCATGGGCATCAACGAGCAGGCGATCATCTCCTACCTGGTGAGCACCTACTTCTCGGCGGCGGTCCTGGTACCGGACGCGATCGGCATCCTGGAGAACGTCGAGGTCTCCCGCCGGGACGGCAACTGACCGCCAGACACGGCTAGTTCAGGAACGCGTCCAGCCGTGCCGCGTCCGGCGCCGTCGCCGGGCCCGACGCGGTGACGGCCAGGGCGGCGCCGGCGTTGGCCCGGTGAGCGGCGGCCACCGGGTCGACACCCCGAGCCAGGGCGGCCATGAACACCCCGGTGTGCGCGTCGCCGGCGCCGTTGAGATCGACGGCGTCGACGGCGAACCCCGGCACGGCGACGAGGTCTCCGCCGTGGTGCACGAGACACCCGTCGGGGCCGTTACGGACGAGCACCGCGCCGCGTCCCAGCCGGGATTGGAGGGCGCGGGCTGCTTCGGCCGGGTCGTCGAGGCCCGTGAGCAGCGCGGCTTCGCGGGCGTTGCAGCTCCACCAGTCCGAGCGGGCGAGCAGCGACTCCACAGCCTCAGCGGGGATTTCGTGGACCAGCGGCCCCGGGTCGGTGACCAGCGTGACCGCCGGGTCCAGCCGGGGCAGGAGATCGAGCAGGGCGGTGCGGTTGCTGTCGTGGAGCAGGCTGTATCCGGTGACGTAGACCAAGTCGCCTGCGCCCGGCCGGAGTTCGGCCACATCGGCGCTGGTAAGGGTGGCCTCGGCGCCGGGGCTGGTGACGAAGGTGCGCTCGCCGCCCGCCTCGACCAGGCAGACCACGAAGCCGGTGTCCGGTGCCGGACGCGGTGCGAGCAGAACGTCGATGCCCTCGGCATGCAGCGCGGCGCGGGCCCGGTCACCGAAGGAACCGGTGCCGTGCGCTCCGGCGTAGGTCACCGGGAGTCCCTGGCGGGCGGCTGCGGCCATGACGTTGAAGCCGCCGCCCGGGGTGCGCTGGGTACGGGTGGCGAGGACGTCGCCGCCGCGCTCGGGGAGGGCGGGGACATCGAGGACCAGGTCGACGACGACGTTGCCGAGGTGCCACAGCCTGGCGCTCACGGCCGCGCCCGGAGTTCGAGCAACGCGGCGGCTGTCGCGTCCAGTTGGAGCTTCGGGTTGACGCGTACGAGCGTCTCCCGCGCGTCGGCCGGGAAGGCGTCCACCCCGTGGCAGGCGCCGCCGACGGCGCCCGCGATCGCGGCGATGGTGTCGCAGTCACCGCCGACGGACGCGGCCAGCAACACGGCCCGCCAGGGGTCGTCAGGGCAGGCGGCCAGGACGGCGAAGGCCGCGGGCACGGACTCCTGCGTGGCGAGACTCGTCCCGACCAACGCGTAGACGCGCTCGCAGAGTTGGGCCTCGGTGAGGCCGCGCACCAGCCCGGTCGCCCATACGATCCGTTCGGCGACGTCTGCGGCGGCCACCCAGTGTCCACGCCCCGCCGCCAACCGGGCCGCCGACACGGCCACTTCGACCGCCTCCGGAACCGACGCCCCGTCAACTCCCGCGCTCACAGCGGCGGCTACGGCCGCGGCACCGGCGAGTGCGACCCCTGTGTTGTGGGTCAGGCTGCTGGCCTCCACCACCCGGTCCACCAACTCGGCCGGGTCGGCGACCGACACCGCGACGCCCACGGGGGCGATCCGCATCGCCGCGCCATTGGTGGTGCCGTAGCGCCCCACCTCGTCGACGGGGGTGCCCGCGAGGACGAGTTCCACCGCGCGCTTGGTGGACGGCCCGAGGAGGTCGAGCGAGCCGCGGGCGCGCATTGCGTCCTCCCAGGCGACCAGGCGCCGGGCGAGTTCCGCCGGGTCGACGCGGCCCTTGCCGTCGAGGAGCAACTCGGCGAGGAGCAGGGCCTGTTCGGTGTCGTCGGTGACGGCTCCGGCAGGCATCCCGGCGGCGAGGGGATGGTCGGGGGCGGCCGGTTGGAAGCCGGTCAGGAACGGGCCGTAGCGGGATGTGATGTCCGGGCGGGACAGCATCTGCGTGGGCATGCCGAGGGCGTCCCCGAGGGCGAGCCCGTAGAGGGCTCCGGTGGCGCGGCTCTGGAGGGTCATGGGTACTTTCCGGGGCAGGGAGCGGCTACTGCTGGGGTGCGGGTCAGCCGAATTCGAGGGTCAGTTGGAAGTGGTCGGGGTCGAGGAGGCTCACGACATGTTCGACGAAGGAGCCGTCGGCCGCCCGGCTGGTGCGCCGCGTGTCGAGGAACCAGTCACCCGGTTCGCGGCGCAGCAGCTCAGCCTCCCGCCCGTCGATCCGCCGGCCGCTCACCCGCTGCTCACCGTGGTCGGGCCGCAGTCCGGCCCGCAGCATCACCTCGGTCAGCGACTCCTGCCCGAGCCCGCGGGAGGGCAGGTCCCGCACCCCGGGCACGGGCGGAAGAAAGCTGCGTTCGTACGACACGACGACCGCGTCTGCGGCGAGTTCCCGTATCCGCTCCACGCACACGAACTCGATGGTGTTCAGGGTGAGTTGACGAGCGAGTCGCTCGTCCCGCCGGGCATCCACCGTGAGGGTCCGTACCCGGGTGTCGATGCCCTGGGTGGCCAGTGCGTGGGCCCAGCCGAGGCGGTCGTCGAGGGGACGGCCGTCGAAGAGGACGTAGGAGCCCTTGCCGGTGCGGGTGGCGATCAGGCCGGCCTCGCTGAGTTCGGCGAGGGCCGCGCGGACGGTCGTACGGCTGACGCCGAAGCGTTGGGCCAGGGCGTGTTCGCCGGGGAGTTGATCGCCGGCGGGGTGGTGGCCGCTGCGGATCTCCTTGGCGAGGACCTCGGTGATGCGCTGGTGTTTGAGGCGGACGGCGGTCATGACGGCTCCCCGACCACCTCGGCGACGGTGACCACCCGGATCAGGGGCCGGTAGAGGTCCATGACGTGCAGCGCCTTGGCGTGGGAGTCGTCGTCCACGCCCGCGCAGGCGTCGGAGACGACCAGTACCTCGACTCCCGCGTCGGCGGCGGCCAGTGCCGTGGACAGGACACAGCAGTCGGTGCTGACTCCGGCGAGGGCGAGGCGACCGGTGGGGGCGACGCGTTCGGCGAGTTCCGGGGTCCACTTGCCGAAGGTTGGCGCGTCCACCAAGTGCCGTGCCTGCACGGCGAATTCATCGTCCAGTTGCCAGAGGGGGGCGTCCGGTGGCTGGAGCGCGAAGGGCCACTGGTCGTAGTAGGCGCGCCAGGCGCCCTCGGGTTTCTCGGGGGCCAGGAAGCGGGTGAAGGTGACGTGTTCCCCGAAGGCCGGCAGCAGTCGTCGTACGCCTGCTGCCGCTCGGTCGAAGCGGGGGGTGGCCCAGGGGCTGTCGGGTTCGGCGAAGACGCGCTGCATGTCGATGACGGCGAGGTGGCCGGTCGCGGTGGTCATACTGCGGGCACCGCCTCCGGGCTCGCGGCCTGTTCCTCCTGACGCCGGACGCGGGCGCGGCCCAGCGTGAGCGTGCCGAGGAAGCCGACGGCGAGGGCGATCAGGACGCCGAGGTTGGCGTAGGCCCAGGAGCCGGACTTGCCGCCGAGACCGAACGGGTCGAGCAGATAGCCCTGCCAAGTCAGCCAGCTCGCGGCCGTGTTGGTGACCAGGCCCCAGCCGATCGCGGTGGCGGCGAGGGTGAGGAGGAGGGGCGTGAGTTGTACGTCGCCGTAGCGGCCGTTCGGGCGGAAGAGGTCGCCCTCGTCGTAGTCGCGGCGGCGCAGGAGGAGGTCGGCGAGCATGATGCCGCACCAGGCGGCGATGGGGACGCCGAGAGTGGTGAGGAAGCCCATGAACTGGCCGAGGAAGTCGTCGGCGAAGAACACGATGTAGACGGAGCCCGCGATCATCAGGACGCCGTCGACGAGCGCGGCGAGATAGCGCGGCACCCGGAGTCCGGCCGACAGCAGCGCCAGGCCGGAGGAGTAGATGTCGAGGACCGCGCCGCCGACCAGGCCGAGGACGGCGACCACGGCGAACGGGACCAGGAACCAGGTGGGCAGGATCGTCGTCAGCGCGCCGATCGGGTCGGCGGCGACTGCCTTGTTGAGCGTGCTGGAGGAACCGGCGAGCAGCAGGCCGAAGACCAGGAGGAGCAGCGGGGCGACGGAGGCGCCGAAGGCGGTCCAGCCGATCACACCTCTGCCGGACGAACTCCGGGGCAGATAACGGGAGTAGTCGGCGGCGGCGTTGACCCAGCCGAGCCCGAAGCCGGTCATCATGAAGACCAGCGCGCCGATGAACTCCTGTGCGGAGCCCGCCGGTACGGCACTCACCGTGCTCCAGTGGATGTGGTCGGCGACGAGCGCGATGTACACGACCGTGAGCACGCCGGTGACGACTGTGATCACGGTCTGCAGTCGCATGATCAGGTCGAAGCCCATGACTCCGCCTACGACGGTCAGCGCGCCGACCAGGATCAGCGCGACCACCTTGGTCTCGGTGCCGCCGCCCCAGCCGAGCCGGCTGAAGACGGTCGCGGTGGCCATCGTCGCGAGGGCGGTGAGGACGGTCTCCCAGCCGACGGTGAGGACCCAGGAGATCACCGACGGCAGCCGGTTGCCGCGCACGCCGTAGGTGGCGCGGCTGAGGACCATCGTCGGCGCGGAGCCGCGCTTGCCGGCGACCGCGATGAATCCGCAGAGCAGGAAGGAGAAGACGATCCCGATGACACCGGCGACGAGCGCCTGCCAGAAGGAGATCCCGAAGCCGAGCGCGAAGGCGCCGTAGCTCAAGCCGAGGATGGAGACATTCGCTCCGAACCAGGGCCAGAACAAGGTACTTGGGGTCCCTTTGCGTTCGGCGTCGCCGATCACGTCGAGGCCGTGCGTCTCGACCTGGAGCTGCCGGGACTGGGAAGTCTGGGAGGAGTCCGCCATCGTCGACCTACCTGTCTAGACGTGTTCAGTCGAGGCTAGGCCGGGTGGTCAGGGGCGTCAAGGGCAGGCCCAGGGCGGACCGCTCCCCGTCAGTGGCAGTCGCCGTGCCGGCCCAGGGTCTCCACGGGGGTCGCGCCCGGGCGGATCCACTGCGGCACGGGACGGCTGGTCCCGCCCCAGGTGGCGTTCCCGTCGGCGTCCGAGCGCCAGTACCAGCAGGCGTCGCGGCCGGGCGGGTAGCCCTCGGGGTTGTCCTGCCACGCCTCGCCGCGGCCGTAGGGCGTCATGTCGAGCAGGGCGAGCGAGCCGTTGACGGGCTCGTTGCCGCGGCCCGTCGTGGAGTAGGTGAGGAACACACGGTCGCCGTCGCGCAGGAAACAGTCGATGTGCCCCATGCCTCCGCCGATCCGCGGCTCCACGCCCCGCACCGAGTACCAGGGCTCGGTGTAGCCCATGAACTCGACGTAGGGAGCGACCTCGTCCCACGCCCCCGCGGTCAGGACGGCGTACGAGACGCCCCGGGCGTTGAGGTAGACCGCGTCCTTCATGTGCCAGGCCGTGGTGGTGCAGCCCTCGCACTGTCCCTGGTGCGGTGCGTGGTCGTGCCACATGTGCTGGTACACCACGAGTTCGTCGCGCCCCTGGAACAGGTCGAGGAACGGGACCGGTCCGTCGGCGCCGACGACCTCGACCTTCCCGTCGAGCTCGACCATCGGCAGCCGCCGCCGGGCCGCGGCGATCACGTCCCCCTCACGGGTGTGCGCCTTCTCCCGGATCAGCAGCTCGTCGCGCGCCGCGTTCCAGGTGGCGATGTCTACGACGGGCGGCTTGCCGGGGAGGCCGCTGCTCGCGGTGCCGGATGTGGTCGTCATGGGTCCTCCGTGATGCGTCGTTTCGGAGTCGTTCCGGGCAGCGTCGTACGACGTACTACGGCGCTCACCGGATCAGACTCCGGGCGCGGACGAAACTCATCGCGGCGGGCAGGGCGTCCGCCGCGGGTGCCCACGTGTGGCGGCACCACATGTGTCGGCACCGCACATGGGCACACCCCGCTGTTCCGCTCGCCGGCACAGCACGCGACACGTCACCGGCCCGTCAGCAGGCTTTTCCCATCGGTCGGGGCGTCACGCGTACCGCACCACGGGTGCCGCGCTTCCGCGATCTCGAAGGAGGCCACCAGGGAGTCGTCCGGGACGCGTCAAGGGCACGGCGAGGCCGCCCGCGCTCCCCGCAAAGACCGCGCCCGCGACACGTTGGCCCTGCTGAGCGGCGAGTTCGACGAGACGCACGACGTGTGGCGCTCGGCATGGGCACGGTGTGTGGCCTACCCGGGTCCGCCCGGGCGGTGCTCGGCGACCGGGATGCCGTGATCATCGAGGCATCCGACTTCTACCGGACCCGGCACGGTGACTTCGGACCCCGTAACGCACAGATCCGGATCGGGCGCGCGGCCCGGCCGCTGATACACCGTCATCTGGAGGCGCGGCGGGCGGAGTTGCCCGGCCGCGTCGCCGAACTCCTCTCCCCCAGCGCCGTCTGGCCCGACGCCGGGAACCTGCTCGTCCTGCGCCATCTGCGAGACGTCCTGCTGCACCGGAACGGCACCGCCCCAACTGCACGCCGCCGTCAGGCAGATCGTCCATCGGGCGCTCCTGGCGGGCGCCCGGCACCGTCACTCACCGCCGCCCGCTTGACGAGGCGCCATGGAGATCGGCCCGCTTCGGACCGCC
Source organism: Streptomyces sp. NPDC048504 (assembly GCF_043200035.1). Classification (NCBI taxonomy): domain Bacteria; kingdom Bacillati; phylum Actinomycetota; class Actinomycetes; order Kitasatosporales; family Streptomycetaceae; genus Streptomyces; species Streptomyces sp. NPDC048504. The sequence goes on along the minus strand of NZ_JBICXA010000006.1, from coordinate 841 downwards.
CGCTCGCCGGTACGGATCGAGGGCTGCCTGTTCAGATACAGATCGGCCTGTTCAGATGCAGATCACTATCTTTCCTCGGGTGCGTCCGCGCTCGGCGTGCGCGTGGGCGTCGGCGATCCGCTCCAGGGGATAGGCCTGTTCGACACGGGGTGTGTAGCGCCCTTGCCCGCCCAGTTCCGCCGCCGCGGACAGGAGACCGGAGTCGTTCACCGCGTCGGCCACATACGTGCCCAGGCGCTGCCCGCCCGCGTGGTCGGCGACCGTCGCAACGCGCTTCGGATCGCCCGCGATCGCGACGAGGTCGTCCAGCGATCCGGAGGCCGCGGTGTCGAGCACGATGTCGACGCCGCGCGGAGCGAGGGTGGTGAGGCGCTGTGCGAGGCCGGGGCCGTAGGTGGTGGGAACGGCGCCGAGAGAGGTGAGGAACCCTTGGTTGCGTTCACTGACTGTCCCGATCACGGTGCCGGCACCTTGTGCCACGGCGATCTCGACCGCCGCGCTGCCCACGCCTCCGGCGGCGCCCTCGACGAGGAGGGTGCGCCCCATCGTCGAACGCGACCGCATCGCCGCACGCATCCAGGACCTGACCCGGGCCAAGACCAAACTCGGCCGCGTGATCGAGAATGTGACCGCGGCGAACGTGACGCAGGATTGATCAACCCGTCGCGAGGGGGGTGCTCTTATCTGTTCGGTCAAGGTCTGCGGGCTTGGTCAGGCGGCTTGTTCGTGTGTCGGCTGGTAGGCGGCGCGGTGTTTGAGCATGGCGTGCAGGACATCGATCCTGCGGCGGGTGAGGCAGATCAGGGCGGCGTTGTGGCGTTTGCCTTCGCCGCGTTTCCTG
>NZ_JBICXA010000005.1:0-543402 GCF_043200035.1 Streptomyces sp. NPDC048504 | reverse complement strand
GGGGGGGGGGGGGGCGGGCCCCCCCCCCCCCCCCCCCCCCCGGGGGGGGGGGCCCGCCCCCCCCCCCCCCCCCCCCCCGCGGCCAACTCCGGCCCGGGCCAAGCGTGTTCGGGTGCACGGAGCCACAGAACCTCTAAGGAAAGCAGCATGACGACCGAGCACGAGACACCCGTCCCCCTCTACCTCCAGGGCCGCTTCGCGCCGGTCCCCGAGGAGTACACCGCGGCCGAACTCACCGTGCGGGGCACCCTCCCGCCCGACCTGGACGGCCGCTATCTGCGCAACGGCCCCAACCCGCTGCCCGGCGAGGACCGGGGCCACTGGTTCACCGGCCCCGGCATGCTGCACGGCATCCGGCTGCGCGGCGGCCGTGCCGAGTGGTACCGCAACAGGTGGGTCAGGACGAGGGAGTTGGAGGGTCACCCCTTCGTCCGCGAGGACTTCAGCGTCGACCTGGCCGCCGTGCCCGCCAACACGCACGTGATCCGGCACGCCGACACCGTCCTCGCCCTGTGCGAGGTGGGTCTGCCCTACTGGGTCACCCCGGAGCTGGAGACCGTCGGGCCGTACGACTTCGGCGGGAAGCTGACCACCGCGATGACCGCGCATCCCAAGCAGGACCCGGTCACCGGCGAACTGCACCTGTTCGGGACCGGGTTCGCGCCGCCCTACCTCACCTACCACCGGGTCACCGCGGACGGCGAGCTGCTCGACAGCCGGCCGATCGACGTTCCCGGGCCGACGATGATGCACGACTTCGCCATCACCGAGCACCACATCGTGTGGATGGACCTGCCCGTCGTCTTCGACCACACCCTGGCCGGACGCGGCGGCATGCCCTACCGGTGGGCCGAGGCGTACGGCGCGCGGATCGGGATCATGTCCCGCGAGCACGGTTCCACCGACGTGCGGTGGTTCGACGTCGACCCCTGCTACGTCTTCCATGTGGGCAACGCCTATGAGGACGCGCAGGGGCGTGTGGTGCTGGACGCGGTGCGCTACGACGACGCCGGGTTCCGGAAGGTGTGGGGCGACATCGGCGGACCCACCGGCGCGAGCGTCCCCAGCGTGGCGAACGGTCAGGTCGGGGTGCGGGAACCGGGGCACACCCAGGCCCCCTCCGTCCTGTACCGGTGGATCCTGGACCCGGTGGCCGGCCGGGTCTTCGAGTCCCAACTGGACGACCGGGAGGCCGAGTTCCCCACCCACAACGAGACCCTCACCGGGCGCCGGAACCGCTACCTCTACACGGTCAACGGCGACGGCATCGCCAAGCACGACCTGGAGCGCCAGACCGGGGACGTCCACAAGACGCCCGGCAGCCGCTACTCCGGCGAGGCCGTCTTCGTGCCCGCGTCGGACGGCACCGACGAGGACGCCGGCTGGCTCATGTCGCTCGTCTCGGACGGCGACGGGGCGGCCGGTGAACTCCTCGTCCTCGACGCCACCGACCTCTCCGTGCAGGCGGTCGTGGAACTGCCGTACCCCGTCCCGTCCGGCTTCCACGGCAGCTGGCTGCCCGAGCCCGAGGCCGCCGAACAGGCCTGACACGAGGGCGGGTCGACCAACCCGGTCGAGGGGGCCCGGCGAGGAGCCGTGGCGGCGTATCTTCCTCGACAAGGGTCCCCTCGGTCCGCCACGCGGGGGCCATCCCCTGTTCATCGGGGGGTGGGAGAAGTGGGGTCCCCAGAGCATGAGCCCAACTCCCCGCAGTGGCCCAGGGCTTGTGATGTGTGCGCATGGAGGCTTCATGGTGCCCCTAGACCATCCCACGGATGAGGAACTCACCCGCAGGGCCCAGGCCGGCGAGTCCGATGCCCTGGGCCTGTTGCTGACGCGCCATCAGGCGCCCATGCGTGCCGTCGCGTTGAGTCTTCTCGGCTACGGCCCCGACGCCGAGGACGCCGTACAGGATGCCGCGTTGACCGCGCTGCGGCGCATCGGTGACGTGCGGGAACCCGCCGCCGTAGGGGCGTGGTTGCGGGCGATCGTGCGGAACGCGGCGCGGATGAAGTTGCGGGCCGTGCGGGAGCTGCCCGGGGTCGACGCGCTGGAGCAGTTGCGGGTGCGGGACGACGAGCCCTCGCACCCGGAGCGGGTCGTCGAGCAGCACGCGATGCGGGACTGGATCTGGGACGCGGTGGAGGAACTGCCGCAGCAGCAGCGGCTGGTGCTGATGCTGCGGCACTTCAGCGGGATCACCTCGTACCAGGAGATCGCGGAGGTCTGCGAGGTGCCGGTGGGCACCGTGCGCAGCCGGCTCAACCAGGCCCGGGCGAAGATGGCCAAGGTCCTGCTGTCGACCGCGGCCGGGGGCCACGACGACGCCTCCGCGCTCACCGAGGACAGTCGGCAGGAGGCCGAGGTCACGCTGGACGGCGCCATGCGCGGCCAACTGCCCCCGGAGATCCTGGAGTTGTGGCCAGCGGAGACCGAACTGGTCGGCGTCCTCAACAAGGAGGGCGGACACCTCCATCCCTTCCCGGCGATGCGGAGCACCCGGGACAAGGGCGTGACCCAGCATCTGCGCCATGTCGTGGCCAGCCGGGACATCGCCATCTGGGAGATGGAGGCCGTCAACCCCGCCGGTATCGCCAACCCCTGCCCGCCCACCCTGGCCTGGCTGATGTTCCGCCGGGGCGGGCGGGTGCGGAAACTCCGTGTGGTCTTCCCCGGGACGCCGCCCGGGGCACCGGCGTGAGCGCTGTGTCAGACGGCGCGCAGCAGCTGTCGTAGAACCGTGGTGTCGATGACGTGGGCCCGGGACGGGAACACCTTCTCGACCAGCACCTGGTGGGTCTCGGCGTCGGGGTCGGCGACGCCGTCGGACAGGACGAGGACGCGGTAGTCGCGGTCGGCCGCGTCGATGACGGTGGACAGGACCACGCCGCTGGTGCTGATGCCGGCGAGGACCAGGGTGTCGATGCCGCGGTCGCTCAACTGCTCGTGGAGATCGGTGGTCGAGCCCGAGCCGTAGCGGATCTTGCGGACGACGATGTCGCCGTCCTCGGGCGTGATCCGCGCGTCGATCTGCGTGGCGTCGTCCTCGTGGTGCAGCATCTTCGCCGCGGCGACCGCGCTGAAGGACTTGTTGGTGTCGGGGACCGCCGACCAGTCGTCCTCGGTGAAGGCGACGCGGACGTAGCCGATGGCGCCGCCGGCGGCACGGACGTCGGCGATGGTGTCCTTGACCCGCTCGACGAGGGCGTCGGAGTCGGGGGCCATGGGGACGATCCCGTTCTGGAAGTCCATGACCAGCAGGGCGGTGCGCTCGGGGGCGATCGTGGGGAGGGAGGGGGTGCTCACGCGAGGTTCTCCTTGAGGGGGGGGTTCTTACCGGGGGCGGTCAGGTGGTCTTGGTGCGGCCCATCAGGCGGCGGTCCAGGACGGTCAGCAGGAGGACCGCTAGGCCCGCGCCGACCAGGACGAGGCCGAGGACGTGCAGGCCGTGGTCGGTCACGCCGGTGCGGAAGACGATGCCGCCGATCACGGCCGAGGTGATCGTCCCGAGGTAGCCGAAGGTCCTGAACAGGCCGGAGGCGGTGCCGATCTGGTCCGGCGGCGCCTCCAGGTAGAGGGCGGTCTGGTTGCCGACGGTGGTGGTCGCCGAGGCGACGCCGAAGATCAGGGACACCAGCACGATCAGGATCGCCGGGCTGTGCGAGGTGAGAAGCATGATCCCGGCCGATCCGATCAGCATGGTCACCGCCGAGACGACCAGCGGGCCGCGGATCAGGTTGCGGCGGGCGAGCGGGCGCGAGAGGAGCGCGGACACGGCGCCCATCGGCAGCAGCAGGAGTCCCGCCGTCACGGTGGACAGCCCGTGCGCGGCCTCCATCCACTGCGTCACGCCGTACATCACGGTGTACGTGCCGAGCAGGGAGAGCGCCTGGCGCAGATAGGTCCGGGTCAGGGCGCTGTTGGCGGCCAGGCCGCGGAAGTCGAAGAACGGGCCCGGCTTGCGCAGCTCCCACCAGACCGTGGGCCCCGCGGCCAGGACGAAGACGGCGAGCGCGGTCCACCCGAGGCGGGGGAGACCCATCAGGAAGACGACCAGCGCGGTCATCGTCACGGCGAAACCGAGGATGCCGGGCAGGTCGATCCGGTCGGCGACCCGGCGGAAACCGTTGTCCGCGCGGTCCAGCGCCGGGTCCTGGGGCAGCCAGCGCACGGCCATCACCATCGCGGCCAGGGTCACCGGGATGTTGATCAGGAAGGCCCAGCGCCAGCCCGCGGCGCCGACCAGCAGTCCGCCGATCGGCGGGCCGATGGCCGCGGTGGCCATGCCCGCGATCGCGATGCCGCCGAGGACTCCGCCCGGCGGGGCGTCGAGACCGGCGTCCTGCGCGCGGCGCCGGATCAGCACCATCGCGCAGGGGAACGCGGCCGAGGTACCGATGCCGACCAGGACCCGGGCCACCGTCAGCATCGCCAGGTTCTGGCCGAGGCCGCCGACGACCCCGCCGAGCAGCACCAGGACGATCCCGAAGAGGAAGATCCGGCGCGCGCCGAGCACCTCCGCCAGCTTGCCGGCGGTGGGCTGCGCCACGGCGCTGGCCAGGTAGAGCGAAGAGACGAGTACGGCGGTGCTGCCGACCGCGACATGCAGTTCGGTGGCGATCGGCACCAGCGCGGTCGCGATGATGGAGCTGTTGACCGGGTTGAGGCCGGCGCCCACATAGAGCGGGGTCGTGAAGGTCCACGCGAAGGGCTTGCGCGCGACGCGCGCCGGTCCGGCGGCCTTGCCGGTGTCGGTCCTCATATGCCGGTCCTCACGGGGACGGTCCCGGTCCTCATATGCCGCCGTCGTTCAGCTCGGTCGTGGCGAGGCGCTCCAGCAGCTCGATGGCCTTCTCCACGTCCTCGCGCTCGTCCGGGGCGACCAACTGGTCGATGGCCCGCGCCAGGAAGGAGGCGCGCCCCGCCAGCAGCTTCTCGACCAGCTCGGTCGCGGACGGGTCGGCGCTCATCAGCTTCTTGCGGCCGTCCTGTGCGTCGGGCTCGCTGCGGACCAGCCCGGCGGCCTTGAGCACGGCCAGGCTCTGCGCGATGGACTGCGCGCTGACGCGCTCCAGCGCGGCCAGCCGCGCCGCGGTGACAGGGCCCTCCCGTACGACACTCGCCAGCACGCCGAGCTGCGTGAGGGTCAGACCGGTCGCATGCTGCCCCGATTCCGCGCGCAGCCGTGCGCGCAGCCGGGTCATCGCGTCGTTGAGCCGCTGCGCGGTCGCGACGGACTGCTGCGGCGGGGGATTCGTGGTCATGGATCCAACGTAAAACTACACAAGTAACTTTGCCAAGTTACTTGTGTAGTTTTCGCTGTCTGCTGGATCACACGCCCGGGTCACACGGCCGGCCAGGCGGCTGGATCACGCCGTCAGGTGGGCGGCGAAGAAGCCGTCCAGCTTCTCCACGGCGGGCGTCACGTACTCGTCCTTGTCGTAGAGGTCGTTGTGCGAAGCGCCCTCGATCCACGTCAACTCCTTTGGCCCGTAAGCCTTTTGGAACGCCTCCACGCTCATCCAGGACGTCACCGCCGCCCGCCCGACGATCAGCAGTACCGGGCGCGGGGCGATCAGGGCGACGGACGCGAAGGTGTCGAAGGCGGCGATGCGGTCGACGCTCGTCCAGGTCAGGGACTTGGCCGAGCGGGGGTGCCCGGCGCGCGGAGTGCAGTAGTACTCCCAGCCTTCGTAGACGTACGGGCCGCCCGCGCGCGCCTCCTCCTCGGTGGCGGGGAACAGCGGGAAGCGCTGGACGTCCGCACCCCGCGCCTCGGCGGTGCGGGCGGCGGAGGCGGCGGCCAGCATGCCTTCCACGACGGCCGGGTCCTGGGCGCCGTCCGCGCCGAGCCGGAACTGCCGCGAGATGTCGACGGCGCTGACCGTGCCCACGGCCCGGATGCGCGGGTCGGTCGCGGTCGCCGCGAGGGCGTAACCGCCGGACGCGCAGACGCCCAGCGCCCCGATGCGGCCGGGGTCGACCTCGTCGAGAGTGCTGAGGAAGGAGACGGCGGCCTTCAGGTCCTCGACCCGCTGCCCCGGATCCTCCAGACCGCGCGGCTCGCCCTCGCTCTCGCCCTGGTAGGCGGCGTCGAAGGCGAGCGTGACGAACCCGCGCTCGGCCAGCCGGCGCGCGTACAGGCCGGCGGCCTGCTCCTTCACGCCGCTGCCGGGATGCCCGACCACGATCGCGGGACGCGGCACCCCCGGCGTCTCACCGTCCGGGGTGTAGAGGTGACCGGCGAGCTTCAGGCCCGCGCTGAGGAAGGTGACATCGGTACGCATGGGATGCACTCCAGTGAGAGCTGAGGAGGAGAGGGAGGCCGGTTCTACGGCCATGCCCCCACCGTCACGCCACCCCGCCCCGCGCCACCAGGGACGGCTCTGCCTATGCGGTTCTGTACCAGGCACGCGTCCGCCGACCCGAGGACACTGGAGCCATGGCAGATCGCGACGTGTTGTCGTCCCCCGCCGGCCCCGCCGGCAACGAACTGGGTGACTTCCTGCGCGCCCGCCGAGCGGACCGCGACCCGCAGCAGGCGGGTTTCCCCGACGACGGCCGCTTGCGGCGCGTACCCGGGCTGCGCAGGGAGGAGCTGGCCTACCTCGCGCACGTGAGCGTCGACTACATCGTCCGCCTGGAACAGGGCCGCACCCGCCGGGGCTCCCGCGCCGTCCTGGACGCACTGGCCGACGCGCTCCACCTCGCCCCCGACGAGCGCGCCTACCTCTTCACGCTGGCCGAGGTCGCGCCGGGAGCGTCCACCCGTCCGCCCGGACGTTCCGAAGTCGCCCCGCGGCTACGGCAGTTGCTGGACACCATGCACGACGTCCCGGCGATGGTGCTGCACCGCGGCATGGACGTCCTCGCCTGGAACCGCGCGGCCACGGCCCTGCTGACCGACTTCGGCGCCGTGCCCCCGGCCGAGCGCAACCTGATCCGGCTCACCTTCCTGGACACCGACTTCCGGGCCCTGTACGCCGATTGGCCCCGGGCCGCCCGCGAGTGCGTCGCCGTACTGCGCATGGAGGCGGGCCGCACCCCGCACGACCCGGCGCTGGACACCTTGATCGCCGAACTCGCCGCCCGGGACCCGGACTTCCGCACCTGGTGGGCCGAACATCAGGTACGGGGACCGCGGCAGCTCACCAAGACGTACGTTCATCCGGTCGCGGGTGAACTCACCCTGGATGTCCAGCAGTTCACGGTGGACACGCACCCGGATCAGTTCCTCGTCGCATACACGGCCCCACCCGACTCGCCCTCGCAGGACGCGCTGCGGTTCCTGCTGCAGTGGGCCGGCCTCAGCAGCACCCAGGCGGGGTGAACCGGCGCGTTCAGGTGCCGACCGGCGCGCCCGCCACCGCCGAACTGCCGGGAAGGGGCGTACGAGCGGGCCGTTCGGCCAGTACGTCCAGGATGTTGTCCACCGCCAGGTCGACCATCGCGGCCCGGGTCGCCTCGGTCGCCGATCCGATGTGCGGCAGCGTGATCACGTTCGGCTCGGCCACCAGCGGGGACAACTCCGTTCCCATCGGCTCCCGTTCGAAGACATCGAGCCCGGCGGAGTGCAGCCGCCCCTCGCGGACGGCGTCCAACAAGGCCTCTTCATCCACGACTCCGCCGCGCGAGGTGCTGACCAGCGTGGCCGTGGGCTTCATCGCGGACAGTTCGCGGGCCGAGATCAGATGGCGGGTCTCGTCGGTGAGCGGCACGTGCAGCGACACGACGTCGGAGTCGGCCAGCAGCGCGGCCAGGCCCACCGAGGTCGACAGGTCGTCGTCGGGCGCGTACGGGTCGTGGTGGATCACACGCATCCCGAAACCGTGGGCGCGGCGGGCGACCGCGCGGCCGATCTGGCCGTAGCCGACCAGGCCGAGGGTGGCTCCGTGGACGTCCAGGCCGAGATAGTCGTGCATCCGGAACAGTTCCCAGGAGCCGTCCGCGAGGCTCGCGGACGCCGCGCCGAGCCGGCGGCGGGCGGCGAGGATCAGCGCGAAGGTGAGGTCGGCGGTGGTCTCCGCGAGCACGCGGGGCGTGTGCGTGACGACGATGCCGCGCTCGGCGGCCGCGACACGGTCGACGTTGTCGAAGCCCATGCTGGCCAGTGCGATGACGCGCAGGGAGGGGCCCGCCGCGTCCATGAGGGCGGCGTCCACGGGGTCGTTGCCGAGGGCCAGTACACCGCTCACGCCGGGGGCGATCGCGGCGAGGTCGGCGGGTCCGGGCTTGGCGGCACCGGGCCAGGCCACCAACTCCGCGCTCTCGGACAGGCGTCGCAGGCCTTCGCCGGGCAGGTTTTCACGGGTGGCGAGGACACGATTCTTCATGTTCTTCTCCAGTGACGAGCCATGTACAGCCACGTACAGCCGTGCATTACCGGCCGGGCGGATTATTCGGAAGACGCTAGCCGCGGCGGTCACCGGAAACAAATAGCGGATTCGTGTGACGCTATTGGTCGTCCTTATTCCTGTCGGTGTCGATCAGCTCCAGGAACAGATCGTGCACGGCCAGCGCGGGCTCCGAGAGCGGCTGATTGTCCGAGGTCACCACGGACAGTTTCACCGTGATCCCGGGCTCCACGATCCGCCGCACGGACAGCTCGCGGACGTCGAGGATGGCCCGTGCCGCCGACCACGGCAGGACCGTCGCGCCGATGCCCGCGTCCACGGCGTTGACGAGCGTCAGCGCGGACTCGACCTCGCCCACCACGTTCAGCCGGAGCGAGGCCTGCTGGAAGGCGGCGTCCACGACCTGCCGGATCGTGTGGATCCGGCTGGGCAGCAGCAGGGGCAGGTCCGCGAGCTCCGCCAGCCGCACCTCGCCCTTCCCCGACGGCGCCGTGTCGCCGGGCGCGCCGATCAGGTAGAGGTCCTCGGTGCGGACGGGCTCGAACTGGACACCCCGGAGCGGCCCGGCGCCGTAGATGAAGGCCATGTCCATGCGGCCCGTCATGATCGCCTCGCTGATCACACCGCCGAAGTTCTCGTTGATGTGCAGCAGGATGTCCGGGTAGCGCTCGCGGACGCTCTTCAGGAGGGGCAGCGCGAGGGCCGCGCCCAGGCTGTACGGGGCGAGGCCCACCGAGACGCTGCCGGCGGGGGCCCGGCCGGAGACGTCGACGGCGGCCTGGGCGAGGTCCACCTGGCGGAGGATGAGCTGGGCGTGCAGGTACAGGGCGCGGCCCGCCTCGGTCGGGGCGACCCCGCGTTTGCTGCGGATCAGCAGCTGCTGCCCGAACTGTGCCTCCAGGGCGGACAGTTGCTGGCTCAGCGCCGGCTGGGCGATGTGCAGGATGTCGGCCGCGCGCGTGATGCTCCCCGCGTCGATGATCTTGATGAACGAGTAGAGACGCCTGGTGTCCATTGCGCGGGGCCTTCCAGATGGAGCGAAGCCTCATCGTAGGGAGCGTTCACCCCGAAGCACAGCCCCGGCGGGTGGAGGCTGTGAGGGGAGTCATAACCGTTCGCGATAACGCCAGACCGAACGCATATTGGCGATCACGCGACCGGCGGAATAAGTTGAGCGGAACATCCACGCCGGGCCATTCCCTCGCTCCCGGTTTCACGAAGACGTGATGGCATCTCCTTCCCCCCATCGGAATTTCCCTTCCCGGAATTCCTTCCTTCCGCATTCCCTCCCGGAGGACGTCATGACTCCCATGGTTGATCTCGTCGCCGATCTCGGCGAGGGATTCGGCGCCTACACAATGGGCGACGACGCCGCCCTCCTGGAGTTGCTGACGTCCGCCAATGTGGCCTGCGGATTCCACGCCGGTGATCCCCGCATCATGGACGCCACCGTGCGGACGTGCGTGGAGAAGCAGGTCGCCGTGGGTGCCCACCCGAGCTTTCCCGACCTGGTCGGCTTCGGCCGGCGCGCGATGGACCTCACGCCGGAGGAGGTCCGCACGGACGTGCTCTACCAGATCGGCGCCCTCCAGGCCTTCGCCGTCGCCCACGGCACCCGGGTGCACCACGTCGCCCCGCACGGCCGCCTCGGCAACCTGGTCGCCGTCCGCGCCGACTACGCCCGCGCCGTGGTGGACGCCGTAGCGGCGTTCGACGAGTCGCTGATCGTCCTCGCGCAGGACGGCGAGCTGGCCGACGCGGCCCGCGCCCGTGGCCTGCGCGTGGGGATCGTGGGCATCGCCGACCGCGCCTACCGCGCCGACGGAACGCTCGTGCCCCGCTCCGAGCCCGGCGCCGTGATCCACGACCCGGACGAGGTCGCCCGGCGCACCCTGCGCATGGTCACCGAGGGCGTCATCCGCAGCGTCGACGGCACGGACGTCCAAGTCGCCTGCGACACCGTCCTGTTGCACGGCGACAGCCCCGGCGCGATCGCCCTGGCCGGCCGCATCCGCGAGCAACTCCTCGCCGCCGGTGTCGAGATCACCTCCCTCGACAAAGTCCTGAGCGGCAGGGGGTGACGGACATGAACAGCGTTCTCGCGGACGTCCCTGTCGTGAACGGGCCCATTACGAACGGCAGTTGCCTCGGAGCGAACGCCAACGTGACCATCGCCGACTGCGGCGACTCCGCCCTGGTAGCCAAGGCCGTAGGACTGGAAGCCGAAGACGCCTGGCAGCTCGTCCACGCTCTCGCCGATGCCCTGAACGCCGTCCAACCGACCGGCGTCCACGACGTGGTGCCCACCTACGACGCCCTGCTCGTCGAGTTCGACTGCGCCGTCACCGACCACGACACCGTCCGCCGCGTCCTGGCCCATGAGGCGGCCCGCCTCGGCCCGCACCCCGCACCGACCAAGCCTCCGCGCCGCTTCGTCGTCCCCGTGGTCTACGGCGGCGAGTACGGCCCCGACCTTCCCGAGGTCGCCGCCCAACTCGGCCTGACCGAGGGCGAGATCATCGTCCTGCACTCCGGCTCCGACCTCACCGTGCGCTGCCTCGGCGCCCCCGCCGGAGCACCGATGACGGACGGCCCGCCCTTCCCGAAGCCGGTACCGCGCCTCGCCTCGCCCCGCACCCGGGTCGACCCCGGCTCGGTCGCCGTCGCCGGACGCCAGGCCGTCATCTGCCCGATGCCCTCACCCGGCGGCTGGCCGCTCCTGGGCCGCACCCCGGTACGCGTCCTCGACCTGCACAGCGACCCGATCACCGCGTACCGCCCCGGCGACACCTTCCGCTTCCGTCCCATCGAGCCCCAACAGTGGGACGACTACGCCGACTTGAGCCTCGCGGACTGTACGGACCCGGTGGTGCGCCATGGCTGACACCCTCACCGTCCGCACCGCCGGCATCGTCACCGTCCAGGACCTCGGCCGCGTCGGCCGCTCCCGCTACGGCCTGCCCGCCAACGGAGCCGCCGACCAGCACTCGGCGCGCGTCGCCAACGTCCTGTGCGGCAACGACGACCGCGCCCCGCTCCTGGAGATCACCGCCCTGGACTTCGCGTGCGTCCCCTCGGGCGACATCCTCATCGCGGTGACCGGCGCCCCCGCCGAGGTCACCGTCGAAGGAGTCGTACGCCCGCAGTGGGAACCCGTCCCGGTCCGAGTCGGCGAAACCATCAGGATCACCGGCATCCACCGAGGCCTCCGCGTCTACCTGGCCGTACTCGGCTCGTTCGAGGCCGACTACCTCCAGGGCAGCTGCGCCCCCGACACGATCCTGGGCTTCGGCCCCACGCTGAGCAGCGGCGACGAACTCACCCTGCGCACCGCCTGCCCGCCCATCGACCACCCCTTCTCCCGCATCCCCCTGTTCCGCCTGAAGGCGCCGGTCCCCCCGTTCCCCACCAGCTGGACCATCGACGTCACCGACGGCCCCGACCGCGCCGAGTTCGGCGACACGGGCCGGCGCCTGTTCGACGCCCCCTTCACGGTCACCCCGCGAAGCAACCACATAGGCCTGCGCCTCCAGGGCGCGGTACCCCGCCGCGTCACCCAGGGCGAGGTCCTCTCCCGCGGCGTCCCCGTCGGCGCCGTCGAAGTACCCGCGGGCGACGAACTCCTCGTCCTGCACCGCGGCCGCGGAGTCACGGCCGGCTACCCCGTCCTGGCCGTGGTCACCGCCACCGGCCTCTCCGCCCTGGGCCAGGTCCGCCCCGGCCAAACCCTCCACTTCCGCCACCGCACCCTCGACCAGGCAATCACGGCCCACCGAGCCCAACGCCAAGCGATAGACGCCCTGAGAACGAGGGTGCGCACGGCCTTCGAGGCCCTGCGCATCCGGGCACCTGCGGGGGCTTGACCGCCGGTACTTCTTCGACACAGCCCCGCTCCAAAGGGGCGCGGGGAACTGCGCGCCCAGCCCCCACCGACCCGCACGAAGTTCACAACCGCTCCCCACCCGCACATAGCCCACCCGCACACAAAACCCACCCGCACCCACTCACCCCACTCCCCGCCACCCCGCTGGAAGCACCCCGCACGGAGCCGCACCGCCCCTCGTCCACGCCCCCTGCCCAGACAGGAGACGCCATGAGTACCGTGGCCGCTCAACCCGTCCCCAACACGGTCGATCCCAGAACCGCCCGCAAGGTCACCCTCGCCGGCTGCGTCGGAATCTTCGCCGAGCTCTACGACAACGGCATCTTCGGCTTCATGGCCGGATCGCTCGCCGCCGTCTTCTTCCCCGGCTCCGACAACGCCGTCCAGCTCGTCTTCCTCGGCTACGCCGTCTCCTTCTTCTTCCGCCCCCTCGGCGCAGTCATCTGCGGCCACCTCGGCGACCGCATCGGCCGCCAGCGGATGCTGGTCTTCGTCATCCTGCTGATCAGCGCCGCCACCGCGGCCATCGGCGTGCTCCCCAGCTACGCCAGCATCGGCGTCGCCGCGCCCGCCCTCCTGATCCTGCTCCGCGTCGCCCAGGGCTTCTCCGTCGGCGGCGAGGCCTCCGGCGCGATGAGCTTCCTCGCCGAGCACGCCCCCGAGGGCAAGCGCGGCCTGTACACGAGCTACGCGCAGATCGCCTCGTTCCTCGCCCTGCTCACCGGCACGCTGGTCGCCGCCGCGATGACCAGCGGACTCGGCTCCGCGCGCATGGAGTCCTGGGGCTGGCGCATCCCGTTCCTGCTCGCTGTGCCGCTCGGCATCGCCGGCATCTACATCCGCAAGCGCATCAGCGACACCCCCAACTTCACGCGCCTGAAAGAAGAGGACGGCCTCTCCAAGAACCCCCTCAAGGAGGCGTTCGCCTCCGCCGAGCACCGGCGCGCCATGCTGCTGGCCCTGTTCATCCCCCTGATGAACGGCTCCGGTTACTACGTCCTGTTCAGCTACATGCCCACCTTCATGAGCACCGAGCTGCACTTCGGCAAGGTCCAGGGCCTCCTCGTCACCGCCTCCAGCCTGGTCGCGATCTGTATCGCCATCCCCTACATGGGCCGCCTCTCCGACCGCGTCGGCCGCAAGAAGGTCCTCGCCGGATCCGCCGTCGCGATGGCGATCGTCGGTATCCCCTGTTACCTGCTGATCGGCACCGGCAACGTGGCCCTCGCGGTCATCGGCGCCTGCGTCATGGCGGTGGTGTTCGCCGGCCACACAGGCGTCATCCACATCCTGCTCGTCGAACTCTTCCCGACCCGTGTGCGCTACTCCGCCTACGGCCTGGGCTACAACGTCTCCTCCGCCCTCTTCGGCGGCACGGCCCCCCTGCTGATGACCTACCTCATCGACCGCACGGGCAACGTCAACATGCCGGCCTTCTACGCCGTCATCACCGCACTCGGCACGCTCATCGCCGTCTCCCGAGTGACGGACCGGGCGCACCTGCCCCTGCGCGACGCCTGACGCCGCCCCGGAAAAGCAGGCACCCGCACGCCCGCACAACCCCCCACCCCCGCACACCCCCCCCGCACAGCAAGGAGCCCTCAGCATGCCCATCTCCGACTACAGGACGGCCCTCGTCACCGGAGCGTCGACCGGCATCGGAGCCGTGGTCGTCGAACGGCTCGCCAAGCGCGGCCTCGAAGTCCACGCCGTGGCCCGCAACGCCGACCGGCTCAACACCCTTGCCGACCAGACCGGTTGCGTCCCACACGCCGTCGACATCACCGACACCGAGGCGCTCACCGCCGTCCTCGACGGCCTGGAGATCGACGTCCTCGTCAACAACGCGGGCGTCTCCCGCACCGGCAACATCCTCACCGCCGACGAGTTCGCGATCGACGAGCAGATCGCCGTCAACATCCAGGCCGTCCTGCACCTGGTCCGGCTGCTGATGCCCGGCATGGTCGAGCGCGACCTCGGCCACATCGTCAACATCAGCTCCATCGCCGGCGTCTACAACTTCGGCGGCAACACGATCTACCACGCCACCAAGGCCGCCGTGCACACCCTCTCCCGCCAGCTCCGCGTCGACGGCTACGGCCGCCGCGTCCGCGTCAGCGAGATCTGCCCCGGCCGCGTGGAGACGGAGATCTTCGGCCGCCTGCTGGGCGACATGGAGGCCGCCCAGCGCGAGTTCTACGACGGCTACGAGTCCCTGAAGCCCGAGGACATCGCCGACGCCATCGAGTTCGCCGTCGACTCGCCCCGGCACGTCAACATCGGCCACATCGAGATCCTGCCCACCTTTCAGGTGCCCGGCGGCCTCAACTTCGAGCGCAGGGAGGGCTGATCACCGTGAAGACGGCAGAGCGGCTCGGCCGTATCAAGCCCTCGCCGAGCACGGCGGCGGCGCAGCGCGTACGCGAGTTGAAGAGCCAGGGGCTCACCATCCTCGACCTGACCGTGGGCGAGCCCGACTTCGACACCCCGGACCACGTCAAGGCCGCCGCGATCAAGGCGATCGAGACGGGCGAGACCAAGTACACCCCGGTGAACGGCACTTCGGCCCTGCGCGCCGCGATCACCGGGAAACTCCGCGAGCGTCACGGCCTGGAGTTCACCGACGCGCACATCACCGTCGGCGGCGGCGCGAAACAGGTCATCTTCCTTGCCCTGATGGCGACTCTGGACGAGGGCGACGAGGTCGTCGTCCCCGCCCCGTACTGGGTGTCGTACCCGGACATGGTCCGCGCCAACGACGGCACCCCGGTCATCGTCGACTGCCCCGAGGCGGACGGCTTCAAGCTGACCCCGGAGCGCCTGAGTTCGGCTCTCACCGAGCACACCCGCTGGGTCGTCCTCAACACCCCGGGAAACCCCACCGGATCGGCCTACACCACAGCCGAACTCCGTGCCCTGGCCGAGGTGTTGCTCGCCCACCCGCACGTCGGCGTCCTCACCGACGAGATCTACGACGAGATCTGGTACGGCGACGAGAGCGCCGCGTCCCTCGCGGCCGTCGAACCCCGCCTGGCCGACCGGGTGTTCCTCACCAACGGTGTCTCCAAGACGTACGCGATGACGGGTTGGCGTATCGGCTACGGGGTCGGTCCCGCGGACCTGGTCACCGCGATCAACACCCTCCAGTCCCAGACCTCTTCGTGCCCCTCCTCCGTGAGCCAGACCGCCGCTGCCGCCGCGCTCACCGGACCGCAGGACTTCGTCCAGGACACCGTGCGCGTCTACCGCGCCCGCCGCGACGAGACCGTGAAGCTCGTCAACGACGTCCCGCAGCTGAGCTGCACGGTCCCGGACGGCGGCTTCTACCTCCTCGTCAACTGCCGGGCGGCCATGGGGCAGTTCACCCCCGCCGGCACCCGGATCGACAACGACGAGGCCTTCGCCCGTCACCTCCTGGACAGCCAACAGGTGGCGGTGATCCACGGAGCCGCGTACGGCGCCCCCGGCTACTTCCGTATCTCGTTCGCCACGTCGACGGACGTCCTCACCGAGGCCTGCGAGCGCATCGCGGCGGCGTGCGCCGAACTGACCTCCGCACCCGCCGTCTGATCCCTCCGAAAGGTCATCATGATCCGCGTCAGCACCAAGTTCGACCGGCCGGAGCCCTCCGTCGTCAAGCAGTTGAGTGCCTTCTCCTCGGCCACGATCCACGAGGCGCAGGGACGTCTCGGGGCGCTGGACTCGGCCATCAAGCCGGTCGACCACACGATGTCCCTGTGCGGCCCCGCCTTCACCGTCCAGTGCGCCCCGCGCGACAACCTCATGCTCCAGACCGCCATCGCCTACGCCCAGCCCGGCGACGTCGTGGTCGTCTCCGCCGGCAACTACGAGGAGGCGGGCTCCTTCGGCGACGTCCTCGCCAACGCCTGCCAGTCCAAGGGCCTCGCCGGTCTGATCACCGACACGGGCGTCCGCGACACCGAGGACCTGCGCGCCCTGGGCTTCCCGGTCTTCTCCCGCAGCGTCTCCATCAAGGGCACGGTCAAGGAGACCGTCGGTCCGATGTGCGAACCGATCACCGTCGGCGGTGTGCTGGTCCGCCCCGGCGACATCATGCGCGCCGACGCCGACGGCGTGGTCGTCGTCCGCCGCGAGGCCGCGGCCGGGGCCGCCGCCCTCTCGCAGGAACGGGTCGACGCGGAGGCCGGGTTCATCGCCGCG
This sequence comes from Streptomyces sp. NPDC048504, assembly GCF_043200035.1. Lineage (NCBI taxonomy): Bacteria > Bacillati > Actinomycetota > Actinomycetes > Kitasatosporales > Streptomycetaceae > Streptomyces > Streptomyces sp. NPDC048504. The sequence continues at coordinate 526,983 of NZ_JBICXA010000005.1, read as the reverse complement.
TACCGCGCGGGCAGGACGGTCGTCGAGATGTGCGGCCTCGCGCCGGTGCTCGCGGCGAAGGGCCTCGTGATCGAGGAGTAGGACGGGCCCGCCGCGACCACCACCACTGAGCAACGAGCCGGGAAATACCGTACCCACGGCTGGGACCCAGGTTCGGATGCCAGGATGAGGCGCCATGACGGCAGGGTGGTGTGCGCGCACGGTGAGGGCCGCGATGTTCGCGGCCGTCTGTGTGCTGCTCGCCGCCCTGGCCCACGTCCTGATGTCCGGCCACCACGTGCCGGCCTGGGCACTGGCCGCCGGACTGGCCGCGACCGGTGCGGCCGGCTGGTCCCTGGCGGGCCGTGAACGCGGCCTCCCGCTGATCGTGACCCTCGTGGTCGCCGCCCAGGCCGCCCTCCACTCGGCGTTCTCGTTGGCGCAGCCCGCGACAGGTCAGCCGGTGTCCATGGACATGGGGTTGGCCGACATGGGCTCCATGCACATGAGCGCCGGCGACTCCATGGACATGGGCCATATGTCGGCCACCACCACCGGCACCTCCTCGCCCGGGATGCTCGCGGCCCACCTCCTCGCCGCCCTGCTCTGCGGCCTGTGGCTGGCGCACGGCGAGCGCGCCGCGTTCCGCGTCCTGCGGGCCGTAGCCGGACGGCTGGTGGCTCCGCTACGCCTGCTGCTCGCGCTCCCCGCTCCGCCGCATCGCCCGCGTCTCCGTCCGCGCCGCCTCCGTTCCGAGCGGGCGCCGCGGCTTCTCCTTCTCGTCCACGCGATCACCTCTCGGGGTCCGCCCCTGGGGACCGCTGTCGCCTGACGACAGCCAGCACCCCGGGGCCGCGCCTACGCGCCTCGGGCCTGGGCCGTACCCCCGCGCCGCGCCTCTTCCAGGCGCCGCGGGACGGCCGATCCCCTTTCGCGGATGACCGAGAAGGACCTCAGGTGATCACTCCTACCCTGCCCGCCTCGCCCGACGTGACGGAGTCGAGCGACGAGTCGCTGACCAACTGGGCGCTCGCCGCCCGCCACGGCGACTCCGTCGCCGTCGACCATCTGGTGCGCGCCCTGCACCGTGACGTCCTGCGCTATGTCTCCCACCTCTGCGCCGACCCGCAGGCGGTCGACGACCTCGCGCAGGACACGTTCCTGCGGGCGCTCGGCAGCCTGCACCGCTTCGAGGGCCGGTCCTCGGCCCGCACCTGGCTGCTGTCCATCGCCCGCCGCGCGGTGATCGACAGCTACCGCCGCGCCGCCGTCCGCCCCCGCCTGTCCGACGTCCAGGACTGGCAACTCGCCGTGGAACTGGCCCAGCCCCGGGGCCTGCCGGGCTTCGACGACGGCGTGGCGCTCCTCGACCTCCTCGCCGTCCTGCCGGACGAACGCCGCGAGGCGTTCCTCCTCACCCAACTCCTCGGTCTGCCCTACGAGGAGGCGGCGGAACTCAGCAACTGCCCTGTGGGGACGGTCCGTTCGAGGGTCGCCCGAGCCCGGGCGACCCTCGTGGACCTGCTGGCGGACGGGGGCGCCCCCAACTCCCTTTAGGACGGCGTCAGGTGGCGGCGCGATCCGGGAACAGCGCGTTCAGCGCCTCCCGTTGTTCGCGCCCCACGAACTGGGTGAGCCCGCGCCTGACCGTCTCGGCGAGTGACTCGGAGGCCTCGCGCAGGAGTTGGGTCGCCTTCTCGGTGAGGGCGACCTCGATGCCGCGCTTGTCGCCGCAGACGGACTTGCGGGTGACCAGGCCCGCGTGCTGGAGACACGCGATCTGATACGTCAGCCGGGTCTTGGGCCGGCCCAGCAGCTCAGCGATCCGGGTCATCCGCAGCCCCTCCTTGGGCTGCTCGGCCAGCAGGCACAGCACCAGGAACTCGTCGTGCGAGACGTCGAGGTTCCCCTTCACGACCGAGCGCAGCTCCTGCTCCACCGCACCCGTCGCCGCCAGCAGCAGCATCCAGGCGCGCAGCTCGGGCGGGAGCAGCCCGTCGCCCCGCAGGGACGGGCATTCGGGCTGGTCGGCAGGGCGCTCTACGGGGTCGGCCATGGGTCGAGTCTACCTGTTGTCCAATTTTGGAGGAGGTGGTTGTCCAGATTTGGATAATGGGCTAGCTTGAGGCTCGTAGGGCTCATTCAAATTTGGACTACCGGAACCAGTGGGAGAGATCATGACCGTCGCCGTCGAGACCGGGGTGTGGCAGCTCGACCAGGCCGCCTCCACCGTGGGCATCAGCCACAAGACGATGTGGGGCCTGGTCAATGTGAAGGGCACCTTCGGCACCGTCAACGGTCAGGGCGAGGTCCGGGGCGACGGCTCCGCGATCGGCACGCTGACCCTGGACGCCGCCTCCCTGGACACCAAGAACGCCAAGCGCGACAAGCATCTGCGGTCCGCCGACCTGTTCGACACCGACAAGTTCCCGGAGATCACCTTCGCGGTGCGCAGCGCGGAACTGCGCGACGGCGACACCGTGCACGTCGTCGGTCAGCTGACCGTCCACGGCATCAGCCGCCCGCAGACCTTCACGGCCCGCCTCAAGGACACGACCGGCGAGGCGCTCACGCTGGACGCCGAATTCACCGTGGACCGCGACCAGTTCGGCCTGGGCTGGAACCAGCTGGGCATGCTGCGCGGCCTGACCACCGTCACCACCACGCTCCGCTTCCTGCGGACCGCCGCCTGACAGAACGTCAAGCAGCGGTCAGTCCTTGGGCCGCAGCTGGATGTCCGAGCTGGACAGCGTCTGCGGGGTGGCGGTGAAGGCGCGCACCCGGATGCGGACCTTCTTGTGCGGCAGGGTGAACGTCCCGTCGGGCGGCCGGAGTTCGATGGTCTCTGTGCTGTGCGCGGGCAGCGTCGCCGGGCCGCCCACCTGGGACCAGTACCTGCTCATGCCCTGCCCCGTGGTGAGCGTGTAGTGGGGCGTGAGGGCGTCGCCGGACGAGTTGGTCACCTTGAGGGTCAGCCGGGTCACGACGGTGGGCAACGCCCGCCGCGCACCGGTGAGTCGCATGTCCATCGGCGGCGCCCCCGTCGCCGCCACGGCCGCGCTCGCCAGTGCGGGCGTGACCAGCAGCACGGCCGCCGCGACCCGGGCCCGCCGGCGGTGCGGGCCGGACAGCAGCCGGGGGCGCGGCTGCCACGCGCCACGGAACTCGGCGATCGGCGCCGTCACCGCCGAGGCCAGCCACAGCGGCGTCATCAGCAGGTAGTAGCCGTCCTGCGAACGCGTCGCCAGATAGAAGGCGCACCAGGGCAGGACGGTCGCCGCCGGCCCCAACCGCCGTACGAACAGCACGAATACGGCGAGCAGACCCGCCGCCAGCAGCATGCTCGCGTGGGAGTACCAGTCGAGCCGGTCGCTGCCGTTCGTGAAGTACAGCGAGATGTCCACCAGGCCCTGGCCGTGCACCACCGCGCCCTGCGTCAGGGGCAGCGCGATGCCGCTCAGCCAGGTGCTCGGCTCGTGCACGATGAAGTACGTGTTGATCAGCAGCCATACGGTGACGGCGACCCCGACGACCCGCAGCAGCACCAACGCGGCCTGCCGGGCGCCGAGTTCACCGCGCCGCACCGCGTAGATCCCGGCGAGCAGGAACGGCGTGAGGAACCAGGGGAGTTGCTGCGCCGCGCAGGCCGCACCCAGACACGCGGCCTGGGCGATCCCGGCCGGGCCGAGCCGGCCGCCCCTGCCGATCCGGGGCCAGCGGATCACCACCGGCACCAGCAACGCCAGCGCGAGCACGGCGGGATAGCCCTGACGGCCGTAGGTCGGAAGAAGGCCGAGCCCCAGGCACGCCATGGTGGCCGCCGGCCGCCACTGGGTGGGCAGCAGCCGCCACATGAGGACCGCGGCAGCGATCAGCGCACCGGTCGCGACGGCCGTCGCGGGGGCGCCGCCGTGTCCGATCCACAGCAGGGGTGCCGTGAGCAGCGTCTCCAGCGGGGGATAGCCGTAGGTGTAGTCGTAGCCGCCGGTCACCGTCGGGGTGAGGGCGACGCCCTGGCTGGGGTGGAAGAGCCAGGGCCAGGGCCGGCCGTAGACCGGGTGTCCGGCGACCAGTTCCTTGGCGGCCTGGGTGGTGAGGACCGCCTCGTCGCCGCCGGTGTGGAACACGGACCACGCGGACAGGGCCAGCAGGACCGCGGTCACCAGCACGGCGAGATCGATCCGGGCCAGCGAACGCGCCCGGCGGACCACCAGGGTCAGCACCCCGCACACCAGGATCGAGGCGTAGCAGAGGCAGACGACCGCCGCCACGACGAGCCGGTGGCTGGCGGCCTCCGTCCACACCGGGCGGACGCCGATGAACAGACTGATGTCGGCGAGCAGGGTGAGGATGCGGTGCCACTGCGCGGGAGGTTCCGGGGCGGACACCGCCGACTGTGTCCGCCGACCGGGTGTCACCTGTTGAGTTTCTGCCAAGTGCACGACACAGGACGCTAATCCCGGCTGGTGAGCGAGGTGTCGGCAATCGAGAAGATTCCGGTGTGAGACCGGTAAGAACCCCTCGTCATGGTCTAAATGGGACAAACTCGAACGGCTTTGTTCAACTGGCCATGGCCATCAGTTCATTCAGTAAACATCGCGCACATACCGCTTCGCCGCCGCCAGTTGCTTCACATACGCGGCCGCCTCGGCCTCGTCCATCCCGCCGTGCGCGACCGCGATGTCCCGCAGCGCGCGATCCACGTCCTTCGCCATCCGCGAGGCGTCCCCGCACACATAGAAGTGGGCGCCCTCCCGCAACCAGTGCCACAGTTCGGGCCCGTGTTCCCGTATCCGGTCCTGCACGTACACCTTCGCCCGCTGGTCCCGGGAGAACGCCGTGTCGAGCCGGGCGAGAGTGCCCTCGTCCAGCAACTCCGCCAACTCCTCCTCGTAGTAGAAGTCCGTCGCGCGATGCTGCTCGCCGAAGAACAGCCAGTTCGGCGCGGGATGCCCGAGCGCGCGCCGCTCCTGAAGGAATCCGACGAACGGCGCGACACCGGTGCCGGGTCCGACCATCACCATGGGGGTCGCGGGATCGGCGGGCGGCCGGAAGTGCGGCGAGCGCTGCACGAAGACCGGGACCTCGGTCCCCGCCCCGGCGTCCGCCAGGAACGGCGAACAGACTCCGCCGCGCGGACGGCCCTGGAGATTCTCGTACCGCACCACCGACACCGTCAGTGAGACGCGGTGCGGGTCGACGAGCGGGCTGGAGGAGATCGAATACAGCCGCGGCTGAAGCCTCTTGAGCACTCCGGCCCACTCCTCGGCACCGGCCCTCACCGGATACTCGGCGAGCACGTCCACCGCCTGCCGCCCCCAACTCCACTGCGCCAGCCGGTCCTTGTTGTCGGGCCTGAGCAGCCTGCGCAACTCCCGGTCGTCCCGGGCCCGTTCGGCCACGAACCGGAGCAGGTCCGGCGTGATGCGGGTGATGTCCAACTGCCGGTGGAGCGCCTCGGCGAAGGGGAGCTCTCCAACGCCTTCCAGTTCTACGACCGTTGCGGCATCGGTGCCGGTGGCGGCGAGCCATTCGTCCACCAGGGAGGCGGAGTTGACGGGCCGCACGCCGAGTGCGTCACCGGTCTCGTACGTGAGGTCGGTGCCGCTGGTGTCGAAGGTGAACCGGCGGACCTCCTTGCCCGCGCCGGGGCGGCTGAGCAGCCGGTTGCCGACCAGACGGGCGGCGGTGGGGGTGGGTTTGGGGGACCGGGGCGGCGACTTGGAGGCCGCGGTGTCGGTGGACCTTTCGGTGCCCAGCGCCGTCAGCACCTGCCCCAGCCACGCGTCCGCCGAAGGCTCGAAGTCCGGCTCGCAGTCCGTGCGCGGGGCCAGCCGCACCCCGCCCAACTCGTCGAGCCGGGCGTCCAGTCGGCGTCCGTGCCCGCAGAAGTCGCCGTACGACGAGTCGCCCAGGGCGAGCACCGCGAACCGCACTCCGTCCAGGCGCGGCGCCTGTTCACCGGCGAGCGTGTCCCAGAAGCCGGAGCCGTTGTCGGGGGCGTCGCCGTCGCCGAACGTGCTGGTGATGAAGAGGAGATCGGCGTCGGCCGGGAGCGTGCCGACGTCGGCCTGGTCCATGCCGACCAGGGTCGCCCGGTGCCCGGCCGAGCTCAGCCGTTCAGCGGTGGCCGCCGCCACCTCCTCGGCGTTGCCGGTCTGTGAGGCCCACAGGACGACTATCTGCCGGGCGGGGTGCGGCTGTTGCTGAGGTTGCTGCGGGGGAACGGGTGCCGACCTCGAATACATCCCGGCCAGAACGCCGTTGACCCATACCGCGTGCTCGGTACTGAAGGGCGCGTCCGGTGGAAGCGTGGGCACGCCCGGGGCGCCGGACTCGATGCCCGCGAGGAAGCCGGTCAGGTAGAGGCGTTCCTGCGCGGTCAGGACGGGCGGCGGGGTGGGATCGAGGCCGAAGGGGCTCGTGCCCGGGATGACGGAGGTCGGGACAACCGCCTTCTTCGAGACCTCTGTTGAAGCCGGTGCCGGGACCGGTGTCGGTGCCGCGCTCGCCACCTTCGTCAACGACACCGCGCACACCTTGAACTCCGGCTGGAACGACACCGGATCCACCGCGTCGCTCGTCACCGCGTTGACGCTCAGATACTCGCCGAAGAGATCGTTCCAGTGGAACGGCGCGAAACAGCCCCCCGGCCGCACCCGGTCGGTCACCACCGCGGGGAGCACCGCCCGCCCCCGCCGCGAAGCGACCTCCACCGAGTCGCCCTCCGTGATCCCCAACTCCTGTGCGTCCTGCGGATGGAGCTCGACGAAGGGCCCGGGGTTGAGCTTGTTGAGCTTGGCGACCTTGCCCGTCTTCGTCAGCGTGTGCCACTGGTGCTGCAACCGCCCGGTGTTCAGCACGAACGGGTAGTCGTCGTCGGGCAGTTCGGCGGCCGGCATGTGAGGGCGGGCGTGAAAGACCGCGCGCCCGCCGGCAGTCGGGAAGCGCAGCTTGCCCCCGCCCACGTACCGGATGGGGTTGCGGTCCGGCCCGTCCTCCTCCGCCGCCGGCCACTGCACCGGCGTGGACCGCAGCCGCTCGTACGTCACCCCGCGCAGATCCCAGCCGGTCACCGGGTTCCAGAACTGCCGTATCTCGTCGAAGACCTGCTCCGCGCTGTCGTAGGAGAAGCCCTTCTCGTAGCCCATCGCGCAGGCGACGGACGCGATGATCCGCCAGTCGGCCATCGCCTCGCCGGGCGGGTCGACGACGGGGCGGGCGAGCGTGAGGGTGCGTTCACTGTTGATGAGGACGCCCTCGGACTCGGTCCACATCGCGCCGGGGAGGACGACGTCGGCGTAGGCGTTGGTCTCGGTGTCGGTGAAGACGTCCTGGGTGACGACGAACTCGGCTGCTTCCAGGCCCTCGATGACGGTCCGTCGGTTGGCGACCGAGGCGACCGGGTTGGTGCAGATGATCCAGCAGGCCTTGATGTCGCCGTCGGCCATCTTCTGGAACATCTCGACCGTGCCCCGGCCGACACCGTCCGCGCGGATCGTGTCGGGCGGCAGGCCCCATACTTCCTCGGTGAACTCCCGTTCCGCGTCGACCAGTACGGACCGCTGGCCCGGCAACCCCGGTCCCATGTAGCCCATTTCACGGCCGCCCATCGCGTTCGGCTGGCCGGTGAGGGAGAACGGGCCGCTGCCGGGGCGGCAGATCGCGCCGGTCGCGAGATGCAGGTTGACGAGGGCGTTGGTGTTCCAGGTCCCGTGCGTGGACTGGTTGAGGCCCATCGTCCAGCAGCTCATCCACTCGCCCGCCTCGCCGATCAGCCGGGCCGCCGTACGGATGTCGTCCTCGGCGAGACCGGTGAGGGCCGCGACGGCGTCAGGCGCGTAGTCGGCGAGGAACTCCGGCAGCGCCTCCCAGCCCTCGGTGTGCGAGGCGATGAACTCCGGGTCGGTGTGCCCGTTCTCGTGCAGCAGCCTCAACAAGCCGTTGAGCAGGGCGAGATCGGTGCCCGGCGCGATCTGCAGGAACAGGTCCGCCTTCGCCGCCGTGGCCGTCCGCCGCGGGTCGACGACGATCAACTTGGCGCCCGCCTTGACCCGTTCCATCATCCGCAGGAAGAGAATCGGGTGGCAGTCGGCCATGTTGGAGCCGATGACCAGGAACACGTCCGCCCGCTCGAAGTCCTCGTACGACCCCGGCGGCCCGTCCGCACCCAGCGACGACTTGTAACCGGCACCCGCACTCGCCATGCACAGCCGGGAGTTGGACTCGATCTGGTTCGTCCGGACGAACCCCTTGGCCAGCTTGTTCGCCAAGTACTGCGCCTCCAGGCTCATCTGCCCGGAGACATAGAGGGCGACCGCGTCCGGCCCGTGCTCGTCGACGATCTTCCGCAGTCGCCGCGCGGTCTCGGCGATCGCGTCGGCGACGGGCGTGGGCACCGGCTCCTCGCCCCGCTCGTCGCGCACGAGCGCGCCGGTCAGCCGGCCCGGTGCGGCGAGCATCTCGGCCGTGGTCGCGCCCTTGGTGCAGAGCCGCCCGCCGTTCGCCGGGTGCGCCTTGTCGCCGGAGGCCCTGAGGACCGTAGGCCTGCCGTCGGGACCCGCGCCGACGTCGAGCAGCATGCCGCAGCCCACACCGCAGTACGAGCAGACCGTCCGTACCTGTCGTGTGGAGGGCTTCGTCATGCCGTAGACCGTACGAATTGCCCGTTACGCCGAGGTCACGCGGCCCGATCATGAGGGGTTACGCCCGGTGCACAACCGGCCGGGGGCCACTGTGAGATGCGGCCCGATCTTGTCGCGGAGTGTGTCGCAGTTGGGCCGAACGGGTGACAGTGCGCAACAATTGCCGGATGCAGACTGCCAGCGCTACCCAGGACGGAGCATGCCGGTGAACAGCCACGATGTCACCGACGAACAGTGGGAGGGGCTCGCCCAGGTAGTGCCGCTGCGGGGGCGCGACGCCTGGCCGTCCGCCGTGGGCCACCGTGCGATACCCGAGACCGAGCCGCGCCGCCGCTTCGTCGTCCTCCGCGTGAACGTGTTCGGGGACGCCCGCGAGGTCGCGGAGACCCTGATGGCGGGCATCCCGGTGCTGCTCGACCTCACCGGCGCGGAGACCGAAGTCGCCAAGCGGGTGCTGGACTTCAGCACCGGCGTCGTCTTCGGCCTGTCGAGCGGGATGACCCGCGTCGACCGGAACGTGTTCCTGCTCACACCGCCGGGGACCGAGGTGCAGGGGTTGATGGAGGGGGCGGGGGTTCCGGGCGTGTGAGCCGTCCCGGTGGGGCGGTCCCTCGATCGTAGGAAGGTCTCCTGGGCGGAACGGTTCGCCTGACGGCGGAGGCCTACGGTCCGGATATGACCGTGTCAGCACAGTCGCCCCAGTCCTCCGGCTCCTCCCGGCTCCCCGGGCCGCCCGCGTCCTCCCGGTCGTCCGAGTCCGTGCCGCCGCAGGGGCGGTCGCCCGAAGCCGCCTCGCCCCGGGCCCGGCCCACGCCGGAGCCGTCGGCCGGCGTCGCCCCGCCGTCGTCGAGGACGCCCGCGCAGGCGGACCCCGGGCGCGTCGAGGCGCACCCCGACCGGCCGCACCTCACCGAGCTGCGGCTGTCGGCGTTCGCCACGCACCGGGGTGCCGCATTCCCGCTCGGGTCGCTCACCCTCTTCGCCGGGCCCAGCGGCTGCGGAAAGACGAGCGCGCTGCGGGCGTACGAGGCGCTCGCGCGGCTCGGCGGCGGGAGCGAGGTGGGCGACGTGTTCCCGGACCCGGTCGCCTGCGTCCCGGAGCGGGCCCGGCCCGACGCCCAGCGCCGGCGCGGATTCAGGATCGGCTGTACGGCGGACGGGCCCGAGGGCCCGGTACGGCTCGACGTCGCCGTCCAGGCCGAGCCCGAACTGCGCATCGTGGGCGAGCGGTTGACGTCGGGCGGGCTCGTCCTCCTGGAGACCGCGCTGCGCGACCCGTCCCGCCGCTCGGTGCAGGCCGCCTGGCACACGGCGGGTTCGTCACCGGTCACCCGCGCACCCCTGCCGGACGACCGGCTCGGCACCGCCCTGCTGCCGTTGCGCGTCGCCGGCAAGACCGACGGACAGCGTCAAGTCCTCGCCGCCGCCGAGCAGATGGTGGTCGCCCTGCGCTCCGTCTTCGCCTGCGATCCGGCACCCGAGCGGATGCGTGATGCCGTGCCGATCGGCGACGGGCGGCTGCTGCGGGACTGCGGCAACCTCGCCGACGTGCTGTGGCGCACCCGGTCCGAGTGCGGGCGACGGCACGGGCAGCTCGTCACGGCGGTGCGTACGGGGTGTGCCGGGCCTGTGGTGGACCTGCTCGCTGAACCGTTGAGCGACGGCTTGCTCCGTGCGGTGCTCGACCGGGGCGAGGGCCTGCGCACCGGCTTCGAACGGCTCGGTGACGGCGAACTCCGGTACGCGGCCCTGGCGTTGGTGCTGCTCACCGGCCCGGGCGTCCTGGAGGTCGACCCGCCCGGCGAGGTCCCGGCCGCGATGCAGACGCTCACCGTCCTCGCCGACGGCCTCGACCGGGGAGTGGACGTACGGCAGCGGGCCGAACTGCTGCGGCTCGCGGCGCGGATGTGCGAACGCGGGCACATCCGGCTGGTCGGCGCCGTGAGCGACGCGTCCTGGGCCGCCCGGATCGACGGCGTCACAGTGGTAGACCTTGAACCGTGACAGAGCATCTCGACGTGGCGAAACTGCAGCGCAGACTGGCCGAGTTCGCGGCCGCGCGGAACTGGCAGCCCTACCACACCCCCAAGAACCTCGTCTCCGCGCTCAGTGTGGAGGCCTCCGAACTCGTCGAGATCTTCCAGTGGTTGACCCCCGAGGAGTCGGCACGGGTCATGGACGACCCGGACAGCGCGCACCGGGTACGGGACGAAGTCGCCGACGTCCTCGCGTACTTGCTCCAGCTGTGCGAGGTGCTCGGCATCGATCCGCTCGCGGCGCTGGACGCGAAGATCGACCGGAACGAGGGCAGGTTTCCGGCGCCCTAGCCGACAAGTCCTCGCCGTAGGCGACCGATTGGGGGAGTCCGCGCGTCCATTTTCACTCTCCGGAGTCATTCATCTGTCCGCAACCGATTTGTTGTCCACAGATTTCCGCCTTCCTCTGGCTTTTCGTCTCAGGGACTCTCACTCTGGGTAGTGGACAGGGGAGTTCGGGCGGACGTGCGAACAGCACGTCGGGATATGACAGGGGCAGCGCATGGACGCGATGCGGCTCATCGTGACGAGCAGGCGCGCCCTGGCCGGAAGCGGCGGCGTGCCGGAGACCCTGACGGAGGTGTGGCAGGCGCAGGCCCTCGCCCAGGCGATAGGCAGCCGCCTCGCGGTCTTCGGCCCGCCCGAACTCCGGGGCGAGGCACTGGGGCTGACCGAGCTGGCGGGCCGGGGCTGCGGGGTGCTGGACACCCCGGTCCTCGCCATCGAGGACTTACGCGCGGCCCAGCTCACGGAGTTGGGCGACGCGCGGCTCGCCCTGCTGTGCCTGGGCGGTCTGCTCGGGGAGGTCGGCATCGCCCTCGTGGGCATCGCCTGCGCGGCGGACGACGAGGGGACGTACTGGCAGTGCATGGAGGCGATCGACGCGGCGGACGAGTCCCGGGACCGGGTCCTTGAGATGTTGCGAAGACTGGCGGACCGGGAGCAGGCGGCCATACCGGAGCGGGAGGCGGGGTGACGGTGCGGGGGAGCGCCGTGGGGGTTGCGGTTCGTAGGGTCTGCGCGACGCCGTTGTGGCTGGTCGCGCAGTTCCCCGCGCCCCTTTAGTGGCGCTTCACGTGGCCTGTGCTGATTGTGTCGGCTCCGTGGTTCCGGCCGACTGCAGGTCCGCGTCCAGGGCGGAGAGGTCGGCGTTCAGGGACGCCATCAGTTCCTCCATCTGCTGCAACAACCCCTTGGGTTGTGCGGGTCCACCCTGCTGCGGCACGGCTTCTTCGGACATGACGGCCTCCTCGGCCCGTGGCCTCCCCGGCGAGGAGGAGGCGGGAATCCGGGCGGTCCGGCTCCGCCCGAGCCAACGATCATCGACGGGGCCGGTCACTGGCGTGGGCGCCCCCCGTGCGCACGGTTGACGCAATTTCACCCGACCGGGCACGAGAGGGGCCACAGGGACCGGTGGGGTTGACGGGGACCCGAGCGTGCAGGATGGAACCATGGATCTGCGCATCTTCACCGAGCCCCAGCAGGGGGCGACCTACGACACCTTGCTCGCCGTGGCCAAGGCCACCGAGGACCTCGGCTTCGACGCCTTCTTCCGCTCCGATCATTACCTGAGCATGGGCTCGGGCGACGGACTCCCCGGGCCCACCGACGCCTGGATCACCCTGGCCGGACTCGCCCGCGAGACCAAGCGCATCCGCCTGGGCACTCTGATGACGGCCGGCACCTTCCGCCTCCCCGGCGTCCTCGCCATCCAGGTCGCACAGGTCGACCAGATGTCGGGCGGCCGGGTCGAACTCGGCCTGGGCGCGGGCTGGTTCGAGCAGGAGCACACGGCGTACGGCATCCCCTTCCCGAAGGAGAAGTTCGCGCGCCTTGAGGAGCAGCTGGAGATCGTCACCGGCCTGTGGGCGACCAAGCCCGGCGACACCTTCGACTTCCACGGCACGCACTACGACCTGACCGACTCGCCCGCGCTGCCCAAGCCGACGCAGGCGAAGATCCCCGTGCTGATCGGCGGCCACGGTGCGATCCGCACCCCGAAGCTGACCGCGCGGTTCGCCGACGAGTTCAACATGCCGTTCGCCTCGGTCGAGGACAGCGCGCGGCAGTTCGGCCGCGTCCGTGCCGCCGCCGAGGAGGCCGGCCGCAGGGCCGACGACCTCACGTACTCCAACGCCCTCGTCGTCTGCGTCGGCAAGGACGACCAGGAGGTCGCCCGCCGCGCCGCCGTGATCGGCCGCGAGGTCGACGAACTCAAGGAGAACGGCCTGGCGGGCACCCCGTCCGAGGTCGTCGACAAGATCGGTCGCTACGCCGAGATCGGCGCCGAGCGCATCTACCTCCAGGTCCTCGACCTCGCCGACCTGGACCACCTGGAGCTGATCTCGGCCCAGGTGCAGACGCAGGTGGCGTAGTCCCGTCGTAGGACCGGTAGTTGTGCTGTGCGGGCGGGGTGTGTCGGCCCCGCCCGCACCGGGCCCTAGCTCGAACTCGGCGCCCCCGCGCCCGCGGTGGCCGTCGCGGGCACGCCCGCGGTCACCGGCTTCCGTCGTCCCGGGAGGAACGCGGCCAGGAACAGGGCCGCCAGGGACGCCGCCGAACCGATGCCCATGATCACGCGGAAGCCGTTGTGGGAGGGGACGGTGAGGGAGCCGAAGGTCGTCGTCATGTGAGCCAGTACGACTCCGGCGACGGCGCTGGAGGCGGACGTACCGATCGAGCGCATCAGGCTGTTGAGGCTGTTCGCGGCGGCCGTCTCGGACAGCGGCACGGCGCCCATGATGAGCGCGGGCATCGCGCCGTAGGCGAAACCGACCCCGGCGGAGATCACACAGCACACCACCACGACCTGCCAGACCGCGGCCATCATCACGACCCCCAGCCCGTAACCGGCGGCCACGATCAGCGCGCCCAGCATCAGGGTGACCTTGGGGCCGGCCGCCGCTGAGATCCGGGCGGAGAGCGGTGCTGTCGCCATCATCACCAGGCCGGAGGGTCCGAGCGCGAGCCCCGCCGCGAGCACGGTCTGGCCGAGGCCGTAGCCGGTGGACGTGGGGAGTTGGAGCAGTTGGGGCACGGCCAGTGACATCGCGAACATGGCGAAGCCGAAGACCACGGACGCGAGGTTGGTGAGCAGCACCTGGCGGCGCGCGCTGGTGCGCAGATCGACCAGGGGCCGTACGGTACGCAGCTCCCACCAGCCCCACACCAGCAGCACCGCGACTGCCATGGCGAACAGGCCCGTTGTCGTGCCGCTGCCCCAACCCCAGTCCGCTCCCTTGGAGATGGCCAGCAGCAGACACACCAGGCCGATGGACATCCCGACACCGCCGACCACGTCGAACCGGCCGCCGCTGCGGACCGCCGACTCCGGTACGAGCGTCACGACGAGGGCGGCCACGACGGCGCCGAGCACCGCGGCCGTCCAGAACAGCACGTGCCAGTCCGCCTTCTCGGCGATGAACGCGGCTGTCGGCAGCCCGAGCGCACCGCCCACCCCCAGTGACGCACTCATCAGCGCGGTCGCCGATCCCAGCCGCTCGGGCGGGAGTTCGTCCCGCATGATGCTGATGCCGAGCGGGATGACGGCCATCGAGACGCCCTGGAAGGTCCGCCCGACGATCATCGGCACGAGCGAGTCGCTGAGCGCGCCGATCACGGACCCGACGATCAGCAGCACCAGGCTGAGCAGCAGCATCCGCCGCTTGCCGTACATGTCCCCGAGCCGCCCCACGACCGGGTTGGCGACGGCACCGGCGAGCAGGGTCGCGGTGATCGCCCAAGTGGCGTCGGACGGCGAGGAGTTCAGCAGCTTGGGGAGTTCGGGCACGATCGGGATGATCAGCGTCTGCATCAGCGAGACGGTGATCCCGCCGAGGGCCAGGACCCAGACGACAGCGCCGGAGCGGGACGAACCGACCCCCTCGACGGGAACGGGTGGGGAGGGGGAGCTGGACGCGGACATGGCTGAGCCTCCGGCTGATGCGTGCTGGTGCGTGCGACACGGGGCTGAACGAAATGAGTCTGACATGTTTTTCGTATGACGTACGCAAAATAGCCGGAGCCCGGATCGAGAGGTACCGGAGCGGTAGCCTTCCCCTGTCCGGGCACGGCTGTCGCGGACGGAGAGGCACAGCGGATGACGCAGGTGGTGACGGGTTCCGGCCGGAGGGGCAGGGGGCGCCCGCCCCGGCTGTCGCGGGAGCGGATCATCGAGGGCGCGGTCGAGGTACTGCTCGCCGAACCGGCCGTCTCCCTCACCATCAAGCGCGTGGCCGACGTCGCCGGCGCCGCCCCCATGGCCCTCTACCGCTACTTCCCGGACCGCGACGCCCTCCTCCAGGCCACCGCCGATCACGTCCTGGAAGTCATGGAGCGCGCCCCCATCGCCGACGGCCCCTGGCCGGACCGCCTCCGCGCCTGGATGCGGGCGGGCCAGGCCAACCTCCGCCCCTACCCGCAGCTCATGCCGTACATGACGACGACCCGGCACCCCGCCTGGCTCCCTGGCCTGACCCGCCTGCGCGAGATCCTCACCCCGGCCGGCCTCTCCGCCGAGGACCTGGCCCTCGCCGTGGCCCTCATCTCCTCCACGATGCTCGGCCACGTCGTCTACGACGGCTACCGCAGGCCCGACGAGGAGATGACGGCCCTGCTCGACGACGCCCCTGGCCCCGACCCCGCGACGGACGCCCTGCGCCCGCTCCTCGCCGGTCTGCCCGCGGCCCACGCCCGCCTCTACGACACGATCGTCGACCAGACGGTCACAACGGTGGAACGGCTGGCGGGCGGGGCATCGGGGTGAGACGGGCGGGGAGTCGTTCCGCCTTGCGGGAACGGGGACTTGGGCGGTCGGCGTACCGTACGGTGCGGTTGCGGGACTGGGGCGAGGCAGGGGAGGGCGTGTGAGCGGGCAGTTCGGTGGGCGCGGCGCTGTTGCGGATGCCGGGGCGGCGGCGGGCGGCGCGATGGTGGTGGTCGAGGATCTGCGCCGTACATATGGCAGTGGTGACACGGCTGTTCACGCCCTGCGCGGTGTCTCCTTCAGCGTGCCACGCGGTGAACTCGTCGCTCTCCGGGGGCGTTCCGGGTCCGGGAAGACCACCGTGCTCAACCTGGTCGGCGGGCTCGACACTCCGGACGCCGGCCGGATCACCC
This sequence comes from Streptomyces sp. NPDC048504, assembly GCF_043200035.1. Taxonomy (NCBI): domain Bacteria; kingdom Bacillati; phylum Actinomycetota; class Actinomycetes; order Kitasatosporales; family Streptomycetaceae; genus Streptomyces; species Streptomyces sp. NPDC048504. Next base: position 511,205 of record NZ_JBICXA010000005.1, on the reverse strand, counting down.
TGGACGGTACGGACCTGGCCGGGCTCGGTGACGACGGGTTGCTGGCGCTGCGCCGGGACCGTATCGGTTTCGTCTTCCAGTCCTTCGGGCTCATCCCGATCCTGACCGCCGCCGAAAACATCGGGGTGCCGTTGCGCCTGCGGAAGGTCCCGGTCCGTGAACGCGAGGCCCGCGTCGACCTGTTGCTGTCCCTGGTCGGTCTCTCCGACCACGCGGACCAGCGTCCCGGTGAGCTGTCCGGCGGCCAGCAGCAGCGGGTCGCGATCGCCCGCGCGCTCGCCAACAACCCGGCCCTGATCATCGCCGACGAACCCACCGGCCAGCTCGACGCGGACACCGGTCTCACCGTGATGGACCTGCTGCGTGCCGTCGTCCGCAGCGAGTCCGTCACCGCGCTCGTCGCCACCCACGACACCCAACTCCTCGCGCTGGCCGACCGGGTGCTGGAACTCCGTGACGGGCGGATCGTCGAGGACGACTGACGGGATCGCCGGTCTGCCGCATTACCCTGACCGCAGTTCCGACGCCACCATTCCGGCATCGTTATCCGCAGGCCTCATTCCATCTCCTCTCATCTCCTCGGGGGACCGTGTGGCAGTTCACCAACAGCCCACCGGGGCACCGGACTTGGACGAGCTGCGCCGACGGGCCGTCGCGGCCGCCGCCCCGCGGCGCGAGGACGGGCTGGTCGTCTGCGAGAACCTGGTGCGGATCTACCAGACCGAGGGCGTCGAGGTGCAGGCCCTCCAGGGACTCGATCTGGCCGTCGCCCAGGGCGAGATGATCGCGGTGATCGGGGCCTCCGGTTCCGGCAAGTCCACCCTGCTGGGCATACTCTCCGGCCAGGACGTGCCCACCGCGGGTGCGGCCGAGGTCGCCGGGCACGACCTGCTGGCGATGAAGCGCCGCGAGCGGCTCGACTACCGTCGGGGGACCGTGGGTTTCGTCTGGCAGCAGACCTCCCGGAACCTGCTGCCGTACCTCTCGGCGGCCGAGAACGTGATGCTCCCGATGACGTACACCGGGATCAAACGGTCCCAACGCCGGGCGCGGGCCGAGGAGTTGCTCGACCTGCTGTCCGTCGGACACTGCCGGGACCGTACGCCCGACACGCTCTCCGGCGGTGAGCAGCAGCGGGTCGCGGTCGCCGTGGCCAACGCCAACGAGCCCCGGGTGCTGTTCGCCGACGAGCCCACCGGCGAACTCGACACCGCCACCAGCGACGAGGTCTTCGCCGCGCTGCGCCGGGCCAACGAGGAGTTGGGCGTCACCGTGATCGTCGTGACCCACGACGCGTTGGTGTCCGAACAGGTCCAGCGGACGGTACGGATCCGCAACGGCCGTACGTCCACCGAGGTGTTGCGCCGGGTCGCCACCGACGAGGACGGCGTCGAGGTGCTCACCGCCGAGGAGTACGCGGTGCTGGACGCCAGCGGTCGGCTGCAACTGCCGAGCGAGTTCACCGAGCGGCTGCATCTGCGCAAGCGGGTGCGGCTGGCTCTGGAGAGCGATCACATCGGCGTGTGGCCCGATGAGGCGGCGCGGCGGGCGAAGTCCGAGGCGGACGGCACTGGCGGTACGGAGAGTGTGCAGTAACTGATGTGCCCCCAGGGGGTGTTCAGGTCAGGCGAAGTACGGCTCCCAGGCGGCGCCTGCGGGCGAGGACCGTCTCGGTCGCCGCGGCCGCCAGGATCAGGGCGGTCACGCCGGCGACGAGGGCGAGGGTCAGTGAGTAGTCGGTGTGCAGGGCCGGTTGGGCCGGGCCGCCGGTGAACTGTCGTAGGTCCAACGTCCCTGCCAGGAGCCGGGGTTCGAGCAGGCCCAATAGTGTGCCGCCCACTGCTGAGGCCACCGCCAGCGGCAGTAGTTGCAGGAAGTGGATCGCCCCGGCCTCCTTGCCCCCGAGCCCGAGCGTGCGCAGGAACGAGGTGGTACGGCTGCGTTCGTGGGAGGTGAGGGTCAACTCCAGGGCGAGCGCGAGCAGGCCGGACAGCGCGGCCAGGACCGAACTGGTCGTGTAGATCGTGCCGAGGCCCTGCGTGAGGCCGTCCGCGCGCAGGGTGCTCAGCGCCTCGGTGCGGACGCGGATCTGAGCCAGCGAGCCGAGAGCTCTGGCTGCCGCCGACCGCAGTGCCGTGGCACCGCTGCCCTTGAGGAGCAAGACGGTGCTGCCGGAAGCCTGTTGGGGCAGCAGATGATCGGCGGCGGCAGTGGTGATCAGCACCGGTGTTCCGGCCGGGACCTGCGCCGTGATCGGGCCGAGGAGGGGGTCGCGCAGCTCGGCGGTGGTGAGGGTGCCGACCGGTTCGAGGGTCAGGTCCACCGAGGGTTGGCCCTGCGTCACGATGGTGGTGGTGAAGCCGCCGGTGCGCTCGCTCGCCCGGAGGCCGGGGGAGAGGAAGGACGGCAGCGGGGTGCTCGCGCCGGTCCGGGTTCCCGGCGGCGTGGTCAGACCGGACCGTAGGGCGTCAGTCAGCGGTGACTTCGGGGCGAGGGCGGCGAGTTGGCCGGGGTCCACGGTGATCACGGCGACCTGGGAGACGACGGCGCCGTCGGTCTGTCCCGCGAGGTCGAGGGTGCGTAGGTGCTGGAGAGCGGTTCGTATTTCGGTGGGGGTGCCGGTCTCCGAGGCGGCGTGCGTGGTCCCGGCGGAGGGGGCTGGGGTTCTGCCAACGGTCTTGGTTTTGGCGGGAGTTACGATCCCGCCCCCACCCTTCGCCGTCCCGGCCGGCGTCACGATCCCCGCCACCGTCGCGCTCGCGTCCGCACCGGTGGTCCACGCCGCGCCCGTGGCCAGCCCGTCGTCGACCGTACGCTGCACAAGGCCCCCGAACACCGCCGTGCCCAGGGTCAACACCAGGACGAACAGGGCCAGTCCGGTCGCCGGGGCGTCATGCGCGGCCCGGGCCGCGCCGACGAAGCCCACCACGCCCCGGCCGCGACGGGTCTGCCGTAGCACCAGGCGGAGTACGAGCGGGTAGACGCGCAGCAGGATCAGTACGACGGCCAGGGCCACCAGTACCGGTACCGCGCCCAGGATCCCGTCGGGTCCCTGTGAGCGGAGCGCGAGCACGCCCGCCGCCGTCGCGAGCAGCACTGTCAGTTCCAGGACCACGCGTCGGCCTACGGCGGTTCTGCGGCGCGTGCGGCGCAGTCGGCCGGGGCGGCGGGGTTCGCGGACCGCCAGCCAGGTCATCAGGGGCACCGTCAGCAGCACCACCGCGGTGACGAGGGCGGCGGGCAACGGTTGGGGTGATCCGGATGTGCCGGTGGGGGCGAGGGCCCGGCCGGTCGCCCAGCCGAGCAGCGCGGCGATCAGCACCACCGGCCAGGCCACGGCGCATCGCAGCAGGACCAGTCGCGCGGTGGACGCGCCCCGCGCGCGCTGCAACCGCAGGTGTGGCTGCCGTCGGCGCAGCAGCAGGCGTACCGCTACGGCGATGGTGGCCAGCGCGACCGCGGCGAGCGCGTCGACGGCGTACGTCGCGAGGGCCCGGGCCTGTCGGTCCTGGGCCGTGAACGTGGTGAGCAGCGGGGTCAGGGAGTCCGTCACCAGCAGGGACTGGGTGGACTGGCCGCCGATCTGGCAGCTGATGTCGCCGGTGACCCAGTCGCTGCCCTGGCACAGGGCGGCGCTCAGGTCCGCGCCGTAGTGGGACAGCGGGCCGGTCAGCGCGCGGGCCCGGTCGAGCGCCGCCCCGGACAGGTCGGCGCGCAACTGCCAGGTCACCCGGGGGCCGCCCACCCCGGCGCCGGCCAACAGGTCGGCGGCGTCGCGGCCGACGAGGCCGCGGACGGCGAGCACGGTGCCGGTGGAGCGTTCCGCCGGGTAGCGCGAGGGCTGGTCCAGGGTCTCCCGGCCGGTCCAGAAGTCGTCGGTCGCGGTCGTGGTGCGGTAGACGCCGCTCACCACCAACTGGGCTTGTGGCGCGGAGGTTTGTGCCCCGGGCGTCTTGGCGAACTCCAGACTCAGCCGGCTGCCGGTCCGGACGCCCAGCGCCTGCGCGGTGGCCTGCGACAGGCCGATCTGGGGTGCGGTGGTCAGCGGGGTGTGGTCGGCGGGCGCGCGACCGCTGACGTAGCGGAGATGGGGTCGCGCGGACGGCAGGTAGCTGACGGTCAGTTGGGTGCTGGTGCCCGCCGGGCCCGGCGGGCGGGGTGAGCGCAGGGAGGCCGGGTCGTAGTCGTAGCTGCCGCCGCCGGTGAAGGACAGGTGCCGCGCGGCTCCGCCGCTGAGCGGGTGGGTGAGGGTGCGGCCGGCGGCGAGCAGGGTGGCCATGTCCACAGCGGGCGGTGAGGTGTTGAAGATCTCCGGTGTGGTGCTCAGGCTGATGAGCGGGGCTTGGGCCTGCGCCGCGTCGACACGTTGCCGCAGCGCCCGGTCCTCCTGGCGGCCCGCGAGGGCGGGAGCCCACGCGCACAGCGCGGTCAGCACCAGGACGAGTACCGCCAGGCAGACCAGCATCGGCAGGTCACCGCGGGTCTCCTTGCGAATCAGCCGCCGCGTCACGGCCGGGCCGGGCTTCACGGGGCGCGTCACCGTCTCGCGCGTGTCCATGGTTCGGGTCACCGTCCGCCCTTTCCGGTCGTCCCCGGTTCCATGGGTTGCGTCAACTCCGCGTCTGCGCCTGTGGGTCGGGTCACCGTCGGGCCTTTCCGGTCGCGCCCGGTCCCATGGGTTGCGTCAACTCTGCCTCTGCGCCGGCTGGTTGCGTCACCGCTCGGCTCTCCGGTTGTGTCAGGCTCCTCGGGGCGCCTCAACTCCCCGCGCGTGCACACGGGTTGAGTCACCGTCTGCCCCCTCCGATCTGGCTCCCGGCTCAACGGTCCTCCCCCGCCCGCAACACCCGCACCAGATCCACCCGGGCCAACAGCCGCGCCAGTCCCAGCACAACCGCGCTGATGGCCAGGGCAGTTGCCACCGCGGTCAGCGTCACCGTGCCCCAGGGAATGACCTGCGGCAGCGGCGGATAGGGAGCCTGGCCGGTGTCGTCCACGGTGACCAGTGGCAGCACCGCCGATGCCAGCGCCATCCCCATCAATGCCCCTGGCACCACGGCGAACAGCGCCAACCCCACCTGTTCGGCGCCCAGTAGCGCGGACAGGCTGGGGGCGCGGACGCCGATCGCCCGGAGGAGGGCGAACTCCTTGCGGCGCTGTCTGGTGGAGACCACCGCGTGCACGGTGAAGGCGATGACCGCGAATCCGGGGGCCAGATAGCGGACCAGTTCCAGCACCCGGCGCAGCCCGGCGCGGAACGGGTCGGCCTGCAGGGACGCGGCGGTGCGTGCCGTGGTGGTGACGCCGCCCAGCGCGGGCTGGGCCTCGACGGCGGCGGCCGTACGCTCGCTGTCGGTGCTGTTCAGCCACCAGAACGCGGGGTCCTGCTGGTCGGCGCCGGCCAGGGTGAGCGCGGTGGCGAGTCGGCGCTGGTCGGCGATCAAGTGGCCCTGGCCGCGGCCCAGTCCGGGTGGTGAGTCGACGCTGCCCACGATCCTGGCGGTGATCCGGCCGCCGCCCAGGTCGAGTGTGGTGGTGCTGCCCAGGTGCAGGCGGGCGGCGCGCAGCGTGGAGGTGTCGGCGTGTACCGGAAGCGGTGCCGGACCGCCCGCCGGGCCCGCCACGAGCCGTACTTGGCTGCCGGGCCGGGTGGCGTAGTCGCTGTCGGACAGGCCGCCGAGGGAGTCCGAGATCGCCTGGGAGGGGCGGATGCCGGTGCTGACGGTGGTCCGGATCACGGCCGGGCCGCCGGGCTCGATCGCGCACACCCCGGGGGTACCGGGGTTGTAGGTGTCGGTCAACTTCCCTTTGCAGGCGCCCTCGGTGGAGTCGGCGGCGTGGTCCGTGCCGTCGGACCAGGCCTGCCCGCCGGGTAGTTGGGAGACCCAGGCGTCCGCAGTGTCCGAACCACCGGCACTGCCGCGCGCGCCGATCCGCGTCAGGTCCAGGTCCAGCCGCGCCGGACGCATGTTCGGCTGCGGCAGGACACTGACCGCGGTCACCGTCAGCGGATACGCGCGCGGGTGGCCCCCGCTCAGCGCCACGGCCAGCGGGACCACGACGGTGTGCCGCGCCCCGTCGGCGGCGGGCAGGCGCGCCGATACGACGCTGACCAGGCCGGACGCGTCCTGCACGGTGAGTTCGAGGCTCGGCGCCACGCGGTCGCCGTCGCTGCGCAGCCGCTCGTCCAGCAGCAGCGCGGTCGGCCGCCCGGGGAGCCGTAGGCCGGGGACGACCGGTGACGGGGTGCGGGGCGCGGGCCCGCCGATCGTGCCGACCAGGTCCTCGGTGGCGCCGCCGGGCAGATTCACCGTCGACCGCGTCACCGGTGTCACGGAGGTCACCCCCGGCAGTGCGCGATAGGCGGAGCCCAGCACGGCGGAGGGGTAGCCGTCGTCCGCCGACGGGTCGATCCGCACATCCGCGCCGACCGTGAACGCGGCCTGCTCGGACGCGAGTCCGCCCAGACAGGCCAGCGCGGTGGTGGCGAAGGCGCTCACCGACACGGCCAGGCACATCAGCACCACCGGCCCCGCGTTGCGCGCGGCCCGCCGGCTCAACTGCCAACCTGCCAGGGCGAGTACGAGCCCTCGGCTACGCCGCCCGAACGCGTCCAGCAGCAGCGACGTCAGCGGCAGCAGCCGTAGCAACAACAGCGCGGCGGCGCCCGCCACCAGGGTCGGCACGAGGACCAGCACCGGGTCCGCGGACGCGCTGCCGGTGCCCACGTCCGCGATCAGCGAGTGGTGCCGCCGCAACTCCAGGTACCCCAGCGTCGCTACAGCCAGCAACGCCAGGTCGGCGCCCAGCCGTTGCGCGGCGGCGGCCCGCGCGCCGCGCGCCGGCCGCGACCGCGCCGACGGCAGCACGGGCAGCAGCACCGCCGCCGCGTGCACCAGCAGAGTCAGTCCTACGGCCGCCCACGCGTCGGCGCCCCGGGTGCCGGGGTGCAGCAGCCCGGCCAGGAAGGGCGCGGCCACGGCGGCCGGTATGCCGGTGAGCGCCCACTCGGCCGTCGCGCCACGCAGCAACCTCAACGTGCCCGCGCCCCGGGCCTGTTGGAGGGCCAGCTCGTCGCGCCGGCGTTCGGTCAGCTGGCGGGCGGCCAGTACCAGGGTGGCCAGGGCGAGGACCGCGAGCAGCACGCCGGGCAGGTACAGCGAGGAGCGGGCCGCGACCGTCGGGACCGTCAAGTCGTCGATGGCGCCAGGCAGTCCGGAGGCCACAGTCAGGTCGTCCAGCGACGGCTGCCGTCCGCCGAACACCGAGACCCCGCTCTGGCTGCCGGAGAAGGCGCGCAGCCGGTCGTGCAGTCCGGCGAGGCTGTCGGCGTCGAGCCGGGAGAGGTCGGGCTGCACGCTCCAGTGGGCCGTCAGGTGTCCGTTGAGGACGGCGCTGCCGTTGAGCGCCGACGCCGAGACCACCAGCAGGTTCTGGTCGGCGGTCTCGCCCTCGGTCAGGTCGCCGGCCATCGCGGGCCAGAACCCGACGGCACCGGTCGCCCGGAAGACCCCGGTGACCCGCAGCGTCATGGGGCGACTGAACGCGTCCTGCACCCGAAGGCTGGAACCGGGCCTGATACCAAGGCGTTTGGCCAGCGCGTCGGGCACCGCCGTGTCGACCGGCGCGGTGGACCCGGTGGCGACCGGCACCTCGGGCAGCGAGGTGAAGGCACCGGCCGGGGCATCGGCCGTACCGGCGGGCCACCGCCCGGCCGTCAACTCCCCGAACCTGCCCCCGTCTTGAACCGCGACCGGATGCAACCCGCTGCCCCCGGGCCCGCGTGGCGGCCCCACGACTCCGTCAATTCCCGTCACGGAGACCGGAGACGTGCCCAGCAGCCCCACATACGTCCGCTGCGGCACCCCGGCGAACACCCGCTCCGCGGCGGCCCGCACGTCCCGGTCGGCGGCGGCCATCCCCCCGGCCCGGTAGGCCGCGTTGACGTTCACCTGCGCGTTGGGGTCAGCGGCCAACCGCCGCACGGCCCCGGCCTGCACGGAACTCCCCGCCAGCGCCGCGAGCGCGGCCAACGCCGTCGCACACAGCAACACGGTCACGGAAACAGCGGTCAGCACCAGCCCGTGCTGAGTGGCTCGCCTGGCAACTGCCGGAATCTGCCGCCGAGTTGGCCCCGGAGCGTCCGGGCGCCGCCGCGACGAGGAGGTGAAGGCCGTGGCGACCACATGAACCCCCGCAGAATCGAACATGTGACGGTGACGGCGCGCCACAGTCCTACCAGCCGTGCCCCGACGCCGCAAGAAACGCTGATCGTCACGGCCGCCCGATGGGGGAGCGCGCGGGGAAAATGCCTGAGTACGTGAGGGATGTTCGCTGTACGTTGTGCGGGCGCCCCGAGTTCCGCGGTGGCGCGCTTCCCCAGTTCAGAGGCTCAGTAGACGTTTCGAGGCATACCCACCGTGTTCCTGACCATCAGCACCACCGGCACCCCCGAACGCCCCGCCACCGACCTCGGTTTCCTGCTGCACAAGCATCCCGACAAGGCGCAGGCGTTCTCGACGTCCTACGGCAAGGCGTACGTCCTCTACCCCGAGGCGGATCCCGCGCGGTGCACGGCGGCGCTGTTGCTTGAGGTCGACGCGGTGGCGCTGGTCCGGCGCGGCAAGGGCAAGGGGCGCGGCGGCGCGCCCGACGCGGCGCTCGCGCAGTACGTCAACGACCGTCCGTACGCGGCCTCTTCCCTGCTCGCCGTGGCTCTGAGCGCGGTCTTCTCCAGCGCCATGCGGGGCGTGTGCAACGCCCGCCCCGAGCGCGCGGAGCAGCCGCTGCCGCTGCGCATCGAGGTGCCCGCGCTGCCCGCGCGCGGCGGTCCCGGTCTCGTACGGCAGCTCTTCGCGCCGCTCGGCTGGACGGTCGCCGTCGAACCGGTCGCGCTGGACGCCGAGTTCCCCGAGTGGGGCGACTCGCGGTACGTGAGCCTCGTACTGGAGTCGGAGACGCTGACGCTCGCCGAGGCGCTGCGCCACCTGTACGTCCTGCTGCCCGTGCTCGACGACGCCAAGCACTACTGGGTCGCGTCCGACGAGGTCGACAAACTGCTGCGCGCCGGTGAGGGCTGGCTACCCACGCACCCGGAGCAGAAGCTCATCACCAGCCGTTATCTGTCCCGCCGTTGGTCCCTCACCCGGGACGCGATGGAGCGGCTGGAACTCGTGCGGCTCGCCGAGGCCGACGACAGCGAGGTCGAGGAGATCGACAACGCCGTCGAGCCGGAGACCGAGGCCGAGGAGAAGCCGACGCCGCTCGCCGTGCAGCGCCGGGACGCGATCGTCGAGGCGCTCAAGACGTCCGGTGCCGGCCGCGTGCTCGATCTCGGGTGCGGGCAGGGCCAGTTGGTGCAGGCGCTGCTCAAGGACACCCGGTTCACGGAGATCGTCGGCACCGACGTGTCGATGCGCGCGCTCACCATCGCGGGCCGCCGCCTCAAGCTCGACCGCATGGGGGAGCGGCAGGCCTCGCGCGTCCAGCTCTTCCAGAGCTCCCTCGCCTACACCGACAACCGCCTCAAGGGCTACGACGCCGCCGTGCTCAGCGAGGTCATCGAACACCTCGACCTGCCCCGGCTGCCGGCCCTGGAGTACGCGGTGTTCGGCGCCGCCCGCCCGAGGACGGTCGTCGTCACGACCCCGAACGTCGAGTACAACGTCCGCTGGGAGACCCTCCCCGCCGGACACGTCCGGCACGGCGACCACCGCTTCGAGTGGACGCGCGCCGAGTTCGGGGAGTGGGCGGGGAAGGTCGCCCAACGGCACGGCTACGACGTCGAGTTCGTACCCGTCGGACCCGACGACCCCGAGGTGGGCCCGCCCACCCAGATGGCCGTGTTCAGCGTAAGTACCGCGAAGGAGGAGAAGGCAGCATGACCGAGACCCAGACCAAGGGGCGCGTCCTGCCCGTCACCGACCTCTCCCTCGTGGTGCTGATCGGCGCCTCCGGCTCCGGCAAGTCCACCTTCGCGCACCGGCACTTCAAGCCGACCGAGATCATCTCCTCCGACTTCTGCCGGGGCCTGGTCTCCGACGACGAGAACGACCAGAGCGCCACCCGGGACGCCTTCGACGTCCTGCACTACATCGCCGGCAAGCGCCTCGCCGCAGGCCGCCGCACGGTCGTCGACGCGACCAGCGTGCAGCAGGACAGCCGACGTCAACTGATCGACCTGGCCAAGCAGTTCGACGTGCTGCCCATCGCCATCGTGCTCGACGTGCCGGAGGAGGTGTGCGCCGAGCGCAACGCCTCCCGCGTCGACCGCGCCGACATGCCGCGCCGCGTCATCACCCGGCACACCCGCGAACTCCGGCGCTCCCTGCGGGGCTTGGAGCGCGAGGGCTTCCGCAAGGTGCACGTCCTGCGGGGCGTCGAGGAGATCGACCACGCCACGGTCGTCACCGAGAAGCGCTACAACGACCTGACCCATCTCACCGGCCCCTTCGACATCATCGGCGACATCCACGGCTGCGCCGCCGAACTGGAGACCCTGCTCGGCAAGTTGGGCTACGACGACGGTGTCCACCCGGCGGGCCGTACGGCCGTCTTCGTCGGCGACCTCGTCGACCGCGGCCCGGACTCGCCCGGTGTGCTGCGCCGCGTGATGTCCATGGTCGGCTCGGGCAACGCGCTGTGCGTACCGGGCAACCACGAGAACAAGTACGGCCGTTACCTGAAGGGCCGCAAGGTCCAGCACACCCACGGCCTGGCCGAGACGATCGAGCAGATGGAGGAGGAGACCGAGGAATTCCACGCCCAGGTAAGGGAGTTCATCGACGGCCTCGTCAGCCACTACGTCCTCGACGGCGGCCGACTGGTGGTCTGCCACGCCGGTCTGCCCGAGAAGTACCACGGCCGCACCTCCGGCCGGGTCCGCTCGCACGCGCTCTACGGCGACACCACCGGCGAGACCGACGAGTTCGGCCTGCCCGTGCGCTACCCGTGGGCCGAGGACTACCGGGGCCGCGCGGCCGTCGTCTACGGCCACACCCCGGTCCCCGAGGCCACCTGGCTCAACAACACCATCTGCCTCGACACGGGCGCCGTCTTCGGCGGCAAGCTGACCGCCCTGCGGTGGCCGGAACGGGAGTTGGTCGACGTACCGGCCGAGCAGGTCTGGTACGAGCCGACCCGCCCGCTGCTCACCGAGGCACCCGGCGGCCACGACGGCCGCCCGCTCGACCTGGCGGACGTACACGGCCGCCGGGTGGTGGAGACCCGGCACGCCGGGCGGGTGTCGGTCCGCGAGGAGAACGCGGCGGCGGCCCTGGAGGTCATGAGCCGCTTCGCGGTCGACCCGCGCCTGCTGCCGTATCTGCCGCCGACGATGGCTCCTACGGCGACCTCGCACGTCGACGGCTACCTTGAGCACCCGGCGGAGGCGTTCGCGCAGTACGCCGAGGACGGGGTCGCGCGGGTCGTGTGCGAGGAGAAGCACATGGGTTCGCGGGCGGTGGCGCTGGTGTGCCGGGACGCGGAGGCGGCGGCGAAGCGGTTCGGTGTGGACGGCGGGCACGGGGTGACGGGTTCGCTGTACACGCGTACGGGCCGTCCCTTCTTCGACGACCCGGCGGTCACCGAGGAGATCCTCGGCCGACTGCGGACGGCGCTGGACGAGTCCGGTCTGTGGGCGGAACTCGACACCGACTGGGTGCTGTTGGACGCGGAGTTGATGCCGTGGTCGTTGAAGGCGTCCGGGCTGCTGCGCGGGCAGTACGCGGCGGTCGGTGCGGCGGCCGGTGCGGTGTTCCCGGGTGCGCTGGCCGCGCTGGAGGGTGCCGCCGGGCGGGGTGTCGACGTGGACGCGTTGCTGTCCCGGCAGCGTGAACGCGCCGCGGACGCCTCGGCGTTCACCGACGCGTACCGTCGCTACTGCTGGACCACGGACGGCCTCGACGGTGTCCGCCTGGCCCCGTTCCAGATCCTCGCGGTCCAGGGCCGCAGCCTCGCCGGACTCCCGCACGACGAACAACTCGCCCTGCTGGACCGGCTGGTGGAGCACGACAGCACGGGCCTGCTGCAGACCACGCGTCGGCTGTACGTCGACACCGGTGACCCCGAATCCGTACGGGCCGGTGTCGACTGGTCGCTGGAGATGACCGGGCGGGGTGGCGAGGGCATGGTCGTCAAGCCGGTCGGGGCGGTCGTCCGCAGCGCGGCGGGTCGACTCGTCCAGCCCGGTATCAAGTGCCGGGGGCGTGAGTACCTGCGGATCATCTACGGTCCGGAGTACACGCGTGCCGACAACCTCGCCCGGCTGCGGGGGCGGTTCCTCAACCACAAGCGGTCGCTGGCGATCCGGGAGTACGCGCTCGGTCTTGAGGCGCTTGACCGGCTGGCCGAGGGGGAGCCGTTGTGGCGGGTGCACGAGGCGGTGTTCGGGGTGCTGGCGTTGGAGTCCGAGCCGGTGGATCCGCGGCTCTGAGCAAGTGGGCGGTGGAACAGTCCGCTCTTCGGGGTGCCCGGCCGGTTCTGGCCGGCACCCTGCCGCCGGGGCACCAGCCAGGTGCGCTCTTGAGAGTTCACCTGGTTCTGACGAAGTCGGCGTGCTAGCTTCGCAGGTCAGTCAGATGTACCGACTCATGGGGGACAGTCGGTGGAAACGGCGGCGGGATTAAGCGAGTTCGGGCGTGCGTCGGGCAGGGATCTGCTGTTCCGCCTGACGGAGGCTCTGTGCGAACTCGGTTGTCTGGAGGACCAGGCCGGTCGCACATACTTCGCGACTGTGCTCTCCGAGCAGTTGAATCAGCGCGTCGACCTGCGCGGTGTCAAACAGCGCGAGGACGTCATCGCCATGGCGCGGGCGGCGCTCGGTGTCATGGCGGGGGAGCGCATCCTGGTCGACGTCGTCCGTGTCTTCGAGGGTGCCTCGGTCGCCGGCCGGTTCGAGCAGTTGCTCGTGCCTCCCGTCGCGTCTCCCGGCATCGCTGCGCATTTGTTCGGGCCTCTGACGGAGGATGATGTCAGCTCTGCTCTCGCACTGCTGGACGGCGCTGAGACCAGGCTGTCCGAGATCGGACTGCGGGACGGGCTCGCGGGCGAGCTGCATCTCGACCTGCCTTCGCAACTGTCCGTGATCCAACTCTTTACGTATGTGTTGGAGTTGAACGTCCAGCCCGACGGGCTGCCTCCCGCCGTCCTGTTGATGGAGCACGCAGCAGAGCAGTCCAAGACCCCGGGCCGCAGAGTCACCTTCTCAGCCTGGGCCCACCATTGGGCCGACCGCGCCGGCCTGCTCGCCGAACTCGAGCGGCGCAGATCCGAACGGGCGGTCGTGGCAACGGATCCGTCGATTCCCAGATGTCTGGTCGTGGCTGTCGACCCGGCGCGCGACGGCTCCGGAGACATTGTCGTCCGGCCGTGGTTGAACACCGTTCCCGGCCGTTGGCAGCCTCAGCCCGCCGAACCCGAGACAACCGGTCTCGACGGGCTCGGTCCGGCCGTCGAGCGAGTCCTGCGCCAAGTGGTCCGACTCTCGCCGGGACGACAGGATCAGAACCCGACAGGCGCACAACAGGCGCCCCCTTACGTCGAGTTCGTACTCCCCTACGACCTCCTCAACCACGATGTCGCCGGGTTGAGGCTCCGATCCGGTGACAGCAAGCCCCTGCCGTTGGCCCTGAAGTACGCAGTGCATCTGCGTAGTCTCGAACGGATGCGTACGGATGACGCCCTGGTCCGGACGCAGTGGCTGGAACGCTGGAACACACTGCAGAGCCAGGGCATCGGAGTGCACGGCTGGCAGGCGAGTGACGCCGACCGCCTTGACGAGTGGCTGGCCTCCCTGGCTGCCGAGCCGAGCCGGACGGCCGTGGTGATCGACGCACCGGAGGGGGGTGCCGCGACGGACGCGCTAAAGGCAGCCATCGCGGAAGGGGTCGGCCTCGCGGTCTGGGACCGGCGGGGCGAGTTCCTTGAAGAGCGGCGGGAAGTGGTCACGGCTGTGTTCGCAGCGGTACCGACGTCCGCACAGTTACCCGTTGCCATTCATCGGCTACGCCGCACGGCCGAGCTTCACGTCGCCGGGCCGCTCTTGTTGGGGCGTCATATCGCCTTCCTCTGGGACGACCCGAACCGACTCGTCGACATCCACGACTTCGACCAAGGCGATCTCGCCGGCGAGGAGGCACCGCTATGACCACACAGGAGCAGACGGTCCCGAATGGTTGGCACGTGTTCCATGCCACCGGACACGCCCCTGACGGTCCGCTGCCCCAATTGCCCGAGCCTCCGGCCTGGCGACAGTTCCGCGGCGGCCCGCCCCAACCTCCGCCGCCCGAGGACGAGGAGGCCGCGCTGCGCCGCCTGGGACCGGGCGACGTGGTCCAGCAGCTCGGCGCCGAGGAGACCGACATCGTCAACGCGGCGCTGCTGCTGCGTCGCCCCCTGCTGATCACAGGGCCGCCAGGGATAGGCAAGTCGACTCTCGCGTTCCTCATCGGACGTGAACTGGGCCTGGGGCGTGTCCTCGAATGGAACATAGTCAGCCGCACCACATTGCGCGACGGACTCCACACGTACGACGCGCTGGGGCGGGCGCAGGCCATCGCCGCCTGGAGGGCGGGACTGCGGGAAATGACCGACGCAGGGCCCGACGAGAAAGCCGACGAGACAGGACGGGCTTCCTCACCCGATCGTCAACGGACGCCCACGCTGGGGGAGTTCATCACCCTCGGAGCTCTGGGCACAGCCCTGCTCCCGTACGACCGCCCTCGTGTCCTGCTCGTGGACGAGCTGGACAAGAGCGACATCGACCTGCCCAACGACTTGTTGCACGTCCTGGAGAACGGAAGCTACGACATCCCTGAACTGGTGCGCGATGTCGCCGATTCGGCCCGCGTGCACACCAGTGACCCCGACGGAAACGCGGTAGTGCGTGACGGGCGGGTCGAGTGCCGGGAGTTCCCGATCGTGGTGATCACCAGCAACGGGGAGAGGGAGTTCCCGGCGGCGTTCCGCAGGCGGTGTCTGCCGCTGGAGATGCGGCCGCCCAGCCGGGAGCAGTTGCTGGCCATTGTGGAGAGCCATCTGAGGGCACGCCCGAAGGGGGCGGAGGTTCTGGTGGACGACTACATCCGCCGGGTGCGGAGCGGAGGGACTCATTCGCTCGACCAGTTGCTGAACGCTGTGCAATTGACCACTCTGGGTGGTTTCCAGGCCGATGCGGACGGGCGTAAGCTCGTAGAAATGCTGCTCCGCGACCTCGCGAAGGGCCGCTGAATGACCGGCTTACCCCGGGAGCGGGCACCTGGACCCGACGGAGTCGGTGCGGGTGCGCAGGAACCCCCGCACGGGCCGCAAGAGACATCGGCCTCGCTCGTGGACCGCTCGGAATCCACTCCGCACTGGCAGGAGTTGGCAGACGCAGTCTGGCTGAGTGCGTACTGGAACCGGACGGGACGGCGCGCTCCGCCGAGTGCCGTGGAGGCTGTCGAGGAAGGCGAACCGGGCGGTGGGACACCGCCGTTACCGCCCACGCCGCCGCGCGGAGAACGACCTGAGCCGTCGAGTGACGAGCGTGTTCCGATCTCCCGGCCGTTGCCCGCGCCGGACCCGGAAGGCCCCGACCAGGTACACCTGGGGCGGCCCGTGCTGCCGACATCCGACACCACACCGGGTTCGGGTCGGCAGTCGGCGCGGCTGGCTCGCGCACTGCACAGGTTGGCGCGTCGGGTGCCGTCTCACATCGGCGTGGAACTGGACGAAGAAGTCACAGCCGAGCGGGGGGTGTCGGACGAACTGTGGATGCCATGGTTCCAGCCCGCCACCTCGGCGGCGTTCGATCTGGTTCTGCTGATCGACGACGCTCCCACCATGGCGATCTGGCGCGAGTCCACGGCGGACTTGTCCCTCGCCGCGGAACACAGTGGTGCCTTTCGAGGCGTACGTGTCGTGGGGCTGGACGTGCCCCGTGTCGGGCAGCCGACACTGCGCTGGGGTGCGGGACGGGCCACGGCCCATCTGGGGGAAATCCTCAGTGGAAGAGGAGATCGCGTCTTCCTGGTCGTCACCGACGGTCTGGGACACGGCTGGGCCGGCCCCGCCGCCGATCAGCTGCTCGAGCGCCTCGGTCGGGCCGGTCCAACGGCGATCCTGCATCTACTTCCGCCCTACGTGCGACACAGGTCCTCCCTGTATCCGTATCGGGCGATGCTGGAAGCCGGAGGACTCGGAGCACCCAACCGATGCCTCGGTGTACGGCCGCCATGGGGCGGAACTGATCCCATGCGACCTCTTCCGGAGCACCCGGACACCACAGTGCCGGTCCCAGTGCTCTCCTTGAAGGCCGGGTCCATCATCACCTGGGCCGAACTCGTCACCGGGGAGCCGGGGTTGTGCCGCGAACTGCCCACGGTGTTGGCCGGAACACTGGCGAAGGGAGCACCGGCTCCCGGTCTGCGCGCGCCACGGCATCCCCGCGCGGCCGCTGCCGCGGTGCGCCGCTTCTTCACCCTGGCCACGCCGACGGCCCGTCGGCTGGCTACGCAACTGGCTGCCATCCCCTTTGAGTTCGATCTCATCGACGAACTCCGCAAGCGGACGCTGCCGGACAGCGCGCCCGGGCATCTGGCCGAGATCATCATGGGCGGCCTGATCGACTGGGGCGGCTTTGGCACAGTACCCGAATTCGCCGATGGAGTGCGCGAAGCACTTCTCGCCACGACGACTCGCTCCCAACTGGCCGCGATCGTCAGCATTCTGGGCGAGCTGCCTGCGGCCGGCACACATGGTGTCGCGCTCCGTGCCGCACTGCGTGATCCGGCGGGAGCGACATTGCCCGACCCGAGTGCCCGCGGCTGGCACCACTCCGAACTGGCCGTCATGCGTGCGCTGTCGGGGCCGTATTCCGAGCGGGCTCGTCGGATAGAGGAAAGTACCCCGGCCGCGGACGGAACCCCGTCGGTGTCGGTCGGACTTCAGGCTGATGCGCCGACCAACGTGACATCACCTGAAGACGAACACGGAGCGCGCTCCGACCGGACCGGAAACCCCAGGGAGGCTCGGCCAGGCATGGAGATGAAGTCGACAGGGGAGCCTGCCCTCCTGGTGAACGTTCCGCTGAGGAACACGTCGTTCGTGGGACGTACGGCGTTGCTTCAGGCGGTGGAGGAGCAGTTGGGGGCCCAGGACACCGCGGCCGTGCTGCCGCACGCGCTGCATGGGATGGGAGGCGTGGGTAAGTCCCAGCTCGCGCTCGAGTACGTCTACCGCCATCAGCGGGACTACAAGGTGATCTGCTGGATCCCGGCCGAACGGGACAGTCTCATCCTGACCGCGCTCGCCGGTCTTGCCTCGCGACTGCGGGTGATCCCCGAGAGTATGGACGGTGGTGGTGCCCCCGCCGCCAACACGGCCGTACCGGCTGTTCTGGAGGCGCTGCGCACGGGAGTGCCGTACGACAACTGGCTGTTGATCTTCGACAACGCCGAGAACGTCGAGGCGGTCCGCAATTACTTTCCCACCAATGGTCCGGGGAAGATCATCGTCACGTCTCGCAACCGGGACTGGGAGCGTGTGGCGACGCCGCTGCCGGTGAACGTGTTCGAGCGGGAGGAGTCGATCGAGCTGCTCCAGAAGCGCTCCCCGGACCTGTCCGTGGACGACGCCGGCCGGCTCGCCTCTGCCCTGGGCGACCTGCCGCTCGCCGTGGAACAGGCGGGGGCCTGGCGTGCTGTCACAGGGATGCTCGTCGACGATTACCTCGAACTGCTGGCGCAGCGCAGCCCGGAGATTCTTCACCTCGACCCGAACCCCGACTACCCTGTGTCCGTCGCGGCGGCGTGGGACATCTCGCTGGAGCGGATCAGGGAGAACAGCCCGGGGGCGCGCGAACTCCTCGACATCTGCGCCTGCATGGCTCCCGAACCGGTTCCACTCTCCATGCTCCGCAAGGGGCGAGGTATCGACATCACCCGCGAGGTCAACCCCATTCTGCACGAGGCAATCCAACTGAGCCGGGCCATCCGTGACTTGACCCGGTTCTCTCTGGTGAAGCTGGATCTGCGGTTCGACACGTTGCAGATGCACCGGCTGTTGCAGAACGTCCTCCTCGCCAAACTGGGCCCCGAGGAGCGTGAGCGGATGCAGAAGGCCGCACACCGGCTCCTTTCAGCGGCCAAACCCGGCCACTACGCCTCCTCTCTCGAGTGGCCCGCCTACCAGGCACTGCTGCCGCACGTGCTCAGCTCCCAGGTTGTGGCCAGCGCGGATGCGGATGCGCGCGATCTGGCTTACGAAAACGTGCTGTTCCTCTACTACTGGGGTGACCACCAAGGTGCTGTCGACCTGGCCCGGCAGGCCTACGACGCCTGGTTCGCCGCGTCCGGCGAGGAGAGCATCCATGTCATCCGCATTTCGAAGATCCTCGCATTCCTGCTGCGTGTCGTCGGCGAGGAAAGAGGTGAGTCCATCCGGCTGAACGAGAAGGCACTGGAGGTCTCGCGCCGGGTGGAGGTGTATCCGGAGGATCTCATCGACTCGATGATCGAGTTGGCTGACGCGCGGCGCTACCAAGGCCGGTTCGCGGACGCGCGAGATCTGGGGAAGGAAGCCACCGAGCAGGCCCGCACGCAGCTCGGGCCGGACGACGAGATCACGTTGCGGGCCGCTCACAGTTGGGGTGTCGACCTGCGCCTGTGTGGTCAGTTCAGCGACGCGCTGCCCATGGACCAGGAAACGGCCCGCAGGCGCGAGGAGTTGTTCGGGCCCGCCAGTTCGCTGACGCTCAACACCCTCAACGGCGTGGCGATCGATATGCGTGAGAGTGGCGACTATCCAGGCGCCCGAGCTTTTCTGGAGGACGTGTACCGCAACGCGCGTGCCTCGCTCGGCGACCACAACCCCCTCACGCTGCGCATCGCGGGCAATCTCGCGGTCTGTCGGCGCCGTGACGGCGCGATCGCCGACGCCGCCAAGCTCGCCGAGCAGGTTCTGCGCCACCTGGTGACCGCCTTCGGTCTCGATCATACCGAAACGATGTCGACGGCGATCAATGTCATGGTCGACCGCCGCGACGCCGGGGATCTCGACGGTTCCTACCGACTCGGCGACGACACCGTGCGCCGCCTCACTCGACGCTTCGGCGAGGATCACGGGCACACCCTGCTGGCCAAGGCGAACCTGGCCGCCACGCTGCAGGCCCTCGGAGACCTGGACGCCGCTCAGCGACTGGAGGACGACGCGGCTCGCAGACTGGCCGACGTAGTCGGGCCCCGCCATGTGAGCACGCTGACGGTCGACCTGGGCCGGGCCAACGCTGCATTCGCGCGTGTCGACTTCGAGCACGCCCACAGGATCGACCGGGCCAACCTTCCGCTCCTGACCGAGGTCGCGGGCCCGAACCACCCTCTGACCCTGTCCTGCACCGCGAACCTCGCCCTGGACCTGCGCGGCCTGGGCCGTGGTGCCGAGGCGGACGACCTGGAGCGCAGGGCGGTGGAGGGATTCACGCGGGTGGTACGCGAGGACCACCCCTGGCTCCAGGCGGCAAAGCTGCACCGACGCATCCAGTGCGACATGGTGCACATACCGCTGTGACGGGCCCAACGGAAGCCTCGGTCTGCTGCGTTGAGTCCCGAATTGGCTGGTGGTACGCCCCGTGCGGCAACGCGTGCCCAACGGCGATGCACCTTGGGTGACAGGGCGAACCGCGAGTGCCTCCTACGCGCACGGGACGAGTCGCGCAAGCCTTGGGGAGGCGCGGGTCATCATGTGCAATGATCTGGCGGGGCTTCGCCGCGATGCGTCACTTCAGATGCCCCATACACCACCATGAAGACGAAGAGGTAGGCACGTTGCACCGGCCGCTGACTCATGTACCCGAAGTCCAAGTCACCGCCGGTGAAAGGATTTCCGGTGTAGGCGGCCCGGCCTGGGAGTCGGATCTGGCCGACCTTGCCCACGTGCCTCTCACCGCCTTCGACACCCTGACGCCACTCGGTCGCACCGACCGCCTCTTGGTGGAAGTCCTGCGCCCGCGCAGCAGTATGCGCGGCGGCGGCGAGCCGGGCAGAGCGGAGTAGCAGGGGTGCAGCCACCCCACCTCACACGCGAGGAGCGGATCGTTCCTCCCTCCTGATCGCACGTACAACGGAGGTTCTCCGGCAATGACGACCGAGCAGCCCCGGCCTCCGTTGCGCATGCCCGACCACCTCTTCGCCGAACTCGCCACCGGAGGCGGCTCGTCCGACTCCCTGGCCTTCCTCGAACGCGGCGAACGAGTGCGGCGGCTCCTCCTGTTGCGCACGCTCCAGGAGCACCTCGGATCCGTGCCGACACCGCTCACCCCGCACTCCGAGGCATGGCGCGTTCTCCGGGCCGCGGCCGGCCGGGCTCCCGAGGCGGTCGAGCGACTCATCCTGGCTCCCCAGGTTGGTAGTTGGCTGGCGCACGTCCTACGGCGCATGCACGGTGCCTCGGAAGGTCCTCTTCTGTGGGCAGAGGCAGGCCGACTGGGAGTTCTGGCCATCACGGCGGCTCTCCGCGCTCGCATCGAGGCGGACCTCCTGGTCCCGCTCACCGACGGCGCGCTGCATCTGCCCGGCCTGGGAATGGCTCAACTCGCCGCCACGGAAGCCGGGGTGACGATCGGCAGGGCGCAGGCTCGCGACGGCGAGCTGACCTTGACGCTCCCGGAGGCCGCGAACCCGGAATCCTCCCGGGCCGGCGCCGTACTCACCTGCCGCCCCCGGACGGCACCCGCTCGCGAGAAGACCGACCCTGTCGGTACCGGCGCGCGCTGGGTCCCGCTGCGCACTCTTACCTACGCCGGGCCCGCGGGCACCAGCGACGTCCCGCTCGACGACCTGGATCCCTATCGCGATCTTGACGATCCCATCGCTCCGGCCCGGCTGGATGCGGATGAGGCTGCCGTGTGGCAGACGATGTTCGAAGAGGCCACGGGATTCCTCACCGGGACGGAGGAGTCAGGACTGGGCCGGCTCGAACCGAGGGTGATTCGAGCCATCGTCCCGTGGGGGCGGACGAGCAGCACACCGCCGCCGCCACCCGACGTGCGCGTCTCCGCCACCAGCGGTGACTCCTACGGTGCCATGGTGATCGCCCGCCCTTCCTCCGCACTCGCTCTTGCGGAGGCCTTCGTCCACGAGTTCCAGCACAGCAAACTGGCCGCGCTGCTCCACCTGTTCCCCCTCCTCGACGACGACCGCGAGGAGCGCTACTACGCGCCTTGGCGCGCCGACCCACGGCATCTCACGGGGCTCCTGCACGGCGCCTACGCGTTCATCGGCGTCGCGGGTTTCTGGCGGGAACGTCTCGCCAACCCGGAGCACGCCGACACGGCCGCGTACCACTTCGCGCTGCGCCGGCTGCAGGGCCGGCTGGTCGTACGTACCTTGCTGGCCAGCGGCAGGCTCACGGCCGAGGGACGTGTGCTCGTCGCCGGGCTGGGCCGGACGCTCGACGGCTGGCTGCGTGAGCCGGTGGACGGGGCGGCCCTCGACCGGGCGCGTACCGCGGCCGCGCTGCACCGCACCGAATGGCGACTGCGGAACGTCGCACCGAATCCCGTCGCGGTGAACGAGTCGGCCGCCCTTCGTTTTCGTGCTGACCGCGAGTCCTGGCCCGATGTACGCACCTATGCGTTCGCCGACCGCCCGAGTACGCCCCGCACCGCCGACGAGTATCTGGCAGCGGGAAACCCGGCCACCGCACTCGCCCGATACGCCGATGTGCTGGACACTCATCCGGCCGAACCGCACGCTCTCGCGGGCTGGATCGTCGCCAACGCGGCCCTCACCCCGGGGAGAGCGTCCCGCCGAATGCTGGCCCGCCCCGAATTGCTCCAGCCACAGCACAGAGCCTGACAGCTCCTGCCGCCCAACTCTCGTCCCGAGTTGAGTTCGGCTCAACTCGGATCCTCTGGTAACCGTGACCGTTCATAAGAGTCCCGGAGGCTGAAATTCACATGCCGAGCACCGCGACCGGAAGGTCGATGGCCGGAGCATCGGCCCTCCTGGTGAACGTTCCGCTGAGGAACACGTCGTTCGTGGGACGTACGGCGTTGCTTCAGGCGGTGGAGGAGCAGTTGGGGGCCCAGGACACCGCGGCCGTGCTGCCGCACGCGCTGCATGGGATGGGAGGCGTGGGTAAGTCCCAGCTCGCGCTCGAGTACGTCTACCGCCATCAGCGGGACTACAAGGTGATCTGCTGGATCCCGGCCGAACGGGACAGTCTCATCCTGACCGCGCTCGCCGGTCTTGCCTCGCGACTGCGGGTGATCCCCGAGAGTATGGACGGTGGCCAGGAGACGGTGGCACGCTGCGCGGGTCGTTTCGGTGAGAATCACGGTCACGCCCTTCTCACGAAGGCGAATCTGGCAGCCACCCTTCGCGCCTGGGGGAACTCTCGGCCGCCCAGGAATGCGAGGACGACGCGGCCGCGCGGTTGGCCGAGACAGTCGGGCCCGACCATGTGATGACGCTGACCGTCGCGATCGGTCAGGCGAACACGGCATACCAGTGGCTGGACTTCGACCGAGCCCGCCAGATCGACAAGGCCAACCTCCCGCTGCTGGCCGAGGCGGCCGGAGCGGATCACCCGCTGACTCTCTCCTGCGCTTCGAACCTGGCACTCGACTTGCGGGGGCTGGGCCGTGGGGGAGAGGCGGACGAGATGGAGCGACGCGCGGTGGAGGGCTTCAAGCGAGTAGTCCGGGAGGACCACCCCTGGCTCCTGGCGGCCCGTCAGCGCCGACGGATCGAATGCGACATCGCCCCGATGCCGCTGTAACCGACCACCAACCACCGCAGAATATGAGTTACTTGGACGAGTAAAGGTAGTTGCTCGCGTCGCGCCGCAGGCAGGCATCGGTGCCATGGGGGGCACATGACGGCGGTTGTCTTCATCCACGGCACGGGAGTGCGCGAGCCGGGATTCTCCACGCTCGCGAGGCGCGTCGCGGCGGGCCTGGCCGAGCTGAGGGACGGGCTGCGCATCGTGCCGTACTACTGGGGAGGCGCACACGGCGCCACGCTCGCCGCGGGTGGGGCGAGTCTGCCTCCGCAGCTGGGGAGCACGACCCGCGGTCTGGTAGATACCTCTGGCGGGCCGGCCGCTGCCGACAACACGGCTGCGGCTTGGGCCGTGCTCTATTCCGATCCGTACGCCGAACTCGCCCTGGCGGCGGCTGGCTCGCGGGCGTCCGGCGAGCGCCCGCCCGGCTTTGCCCCGCCGCAGCAGAAGCTGCAGTCACAGTTGGCCGCGCTCGCCGCACAAGGGGACGCGGCCGCCACGGACTTGGGCCCCGGTCTGGCCCGCGCTGCCACGGACTTGGCCGCTCATCCGCTGCTGGGCCTCGCCGCCGACACCCTCGACCCGGACGACCTGGCGGTCCTTGCCGCCCGCAGCCTGGTCGCCCGCGTCATCGCCGACGCACTCGACGCGGACGCGCCGCTCGCGCCGACCGGTGAGACGCGGGACGCGGCCACCGACCGGCTCGCCGAAGCCCTCGGCGCCCGGCCGCGAGGGACGGAACGGGGAGTGCGCTCCCTGTTGTTGCGAGTTGCAGGCTCCGCCGCCTCCCGTGCAGTAGTGCGCCGCAGACGCGTCCTCACCGAGGCCGCCCACCCCGCTGCCGGGGACATCCTGCGTTACCTCAGCCGCGGTGACGGGGTCCGCGCCGACCTGCGCGCGCTCGTCGAGGGCCTGGAACCGCCGGTGACGTTGGTCGGCCACAGTCTCGGGGGCATCATCGCCCTGGACACCCTGATCGCGGCCGACCTTCCTCAGGTCCAGCTCCTGGTGACGGCCGGTTCCCAGGGCCCCTTCCTGTACGAATCCGGCTCGCTGCCCTCCCTCGAACACCCCGCCCCTCTCCCGCCGCACGTCCCCGCCTGGCTGAACCTGTACGACCCCCGTGACCTGCTCGGCTATCTCGGCGGGGCACTGTTCCCGGGGCGTGTCACAGATGTCGCCGTCGACAGCAAACAGCCGTTCCCGGCGGCTCACAGCGCGTACTGGACCAATCCCGTCGTGTACCGGCACATTGTGGACCGGCTGCCGTGACCGGTGCCGAGCAGGCGGTGCACAGGCAGGACCCGGGCCGGGTCCACGCCCTGATCATTGGCATCGAGAAGTACGACGCGGGCGATTCCTGGAACCTGCCCGGGCCCGCCAGGGACGCTCTCGCGTTCCACGGGCTGCTGCGCGCGGCCGGCGTGCCCGAGTCCCAACTCCGGTTGCACCTCGCTCCGTTGCCTCCGTTCGTCCCCGACATCTCCTACCGGCCCGCCGACCACGCCACCCTGCGTCGCGCGCTCGTACGTGAACTCTCCACAGCCGAGGGCGATGTGCTGTGGGTGTGGTGGGGCGGTCACGGGGTTCTCGACCGTGCCGAGCACCTCCGGCTGTTGTGCTCGGACGCCACCATCGACGACAAGGTGGCCCTCGACCTGGACTCGGCCCTGGCCCGCTACTCCGGTGACGCCGTGCCCGGACTGGCCGAACAACTGTGGCTGGTGGACGCCTGCGAGACCTTCGAGGAGGCGCTGGCCTTCCGGGACCCGCTGCCCGCCGATGCCCTGCCCGTGGGGCGGCGCAACCTCGCGCACCGGCAGTCGACGCTGCGTGCCGCGGGGCGCGGCCGGGCCGCCGCCAACGATCCTGTGCGGGCCACCGGCCTCTTTTCGGAGGTCCTGCTCGGTCTGCTCGCGGACCGTGCCGGGGTGCTTCCAGGACTGCCCGATCCGGAGGAACTCTTTTCCGCCGTACAGACTCGGGTGAAAGCGCTGCGGGCGGCGGGTGGGACGCTGCAGCACCCTGAGATCCGGTTGCAGATGCCCGAACGCACCGAGATCCTGCCGCCCGCAGGCGAGGACGTGGGGGACCGGTCGGCCTCGCCGCTGCAGCGGGCTGTGGACGCCCTGCTCGCGTATCCGTTGATGACAGACCCGACCGAGCGGCAGACAGTGGTTGGCGCGCTGAACCCGCATATCACTGGAACGTTGCCCCGTCACACCAAGGCACGTACTGACATCGCGGGGATTCTCACCGGACTCGCCCGGCATCATCCGGAGGCGTTGTGGGAACTCTGCGACGCTGTGGTGTCCATCGACGACCACTCCGACCGCAGGCGCGAACTCACCCAAGCCCTGCGCGAGTTCGCGGCGGCGGCGCGACGCCCGCGCAGCCGCTGATGACCGGCCGGAGCGATCGTAGGCCCTTCGACTCCTCGCAAGAGGGAGAGCGCGGTACGTCGCTCGCCGCTCACCCCACCAACCGCAACCTCTCCCCGCAAACCCCCACCCGCACCCCCTGCCCCCACGTCAACTCCACCGCATCCCCCTCCATCCCGTCCCCGAACACGACCAACCCCTCCGACTCGACGGTGAGTTGAAGCACGGCCGCCCCGACCAGCTCCCCCGAGACCAGCGACGTCCCCGTCACCGGTGACGGCCACGCCTCCCGTACGAACCACACCAGCCTGTCCTCCGAGGGGTGTGGCAGGGCGAGGGAACTGCCCCGCTCCTGCCACACCGACCGGAGCCACCCCGTGGCCCCGCTGCCCGTTCCCACGAGCACCCCGGAGGACGCCTGGGCCTCGACGACACCCCCGTCGCCCTCCAGACCCAGGCGGTATCGGGCCGTCTGATGACCGACGGCTCCCAGATAGATCTCGTTGAGCGCGACCAACCGCTGTGTGTCGTCGGCGACGGCCTCGACCATGGTGAGTTCGTCCGCCCCGGTACCGGACGCGTGCGCCGACCGCAGCAGCGCCCCCGCCGCCGACGGGCGGTGCCGTACCAGGACGCCCGGGTTGCGCCCGGGGTCGGTGTCGAAGCCCAACACAGGTTGCCCGGCGAGGTACTTGGCGACGTTCGCGACCAGCCCGTCCTGCCCGACGACCAGCACCACGTCCTCCGGCGCGAACAGGAACCGGTCCAAGTCACCCCGCTCGACCTGGGTCTGACGCCACGTCAGGGGGACAGCCGACGACACATCGGCCAGCGCCCGCCGGGCCCGGCGGTGCCGTTCGGCGACCTCCTCGATGTCCCGGCCCCGCGAGCGAAGGAAGTACGCGGCCTGGCCGTGCGTCCCGTGCCGGGCGACCAACTCCTCGTACTCCGTGGTCCGATGGACGAGGACGGCCCGCGGGGCGAGACTCACGCGCCCGCCTCGACGCCACCGGTACCGAGCTTGGCGAGCAGTCCCGTCAGCACATCCGGCGAGATCGTCACGCTGTCGATGTTCGGCAGGTTCTCCGCGAGCCGCGTCCCGGTGAGCGCGTGGAGAGTCGCTACGTCGACGTCGGCGTGCACCCGCAGCCACGCCGCCTGGGCGTGCGCCCGCGCCTCACCCACCTCGCGCGCACCCTCGGCCTCGGCTCGGGCGAGCCGTACGGAACGCGCCGCCTCGGCGTCGGCGAGCCGTACCGTACGGGTCGCCTCCGCCTCGGCCCGTACGCCGTCGGCCGCCGCGTGCTCCTCGGCCTCGCGGCGGGCGTTCGTGCCGCGCTGGTCGACCAACTGCTCCTCGCGGCGGGCGAGTTCGATCTGGCTGTCGAGTTCGTTCTCGGCGATCGCGCGCTCCCGTTCGACGGCCACGGCCCGGCGCTCGTAGGTGGCCTTGTCCGCCTCCTGCTGGATCTGTTCGCGGGCCGGGGTGCGCAGCGCCCGTTCCACCTCGGGCTCGGGGCGGATGGCCATCACGCGGACGGCGACCACCTCGATGCCGGTGGCCGGCAGGCGAGGTTCGGCGCCGAGGCCTTCCGCGATCCGCTCCCGTACCGCCGTCACCCCGTCGACCAGCGCGGACGCGAGCGGTGTCCGGGCGAGCACGGCCAGCGCGTGCTGCTGGGCGGTCTCCGTGAGCAGGGTGCCGAGTTGCTCCAGGGGCGAGCCCCGCCACACACCCGTGTCCGGGTCGACGGAGAAGTCGAGGCGGGCGGAGGCCAGGGCCGGGTCGCTGATGCGGTAGGTGACGGTCGCCTGGACCGCCACGTCCTGGAAGTCGGACGTACGGGCGTGGAAGGTCATGGCCAACTCGCGGTCGTCGACCGGCACTTCGGAGAGCGCGGCGGTCAACGCGCGGAACCAGAAGCTGAGTCCGGGGCCGTCGTGCAGCAGCTTGCCCGAGCGGTGGTGCCGGATGTGTGCCGTCGGAGCTCCGCGCAGGTGGCGCCAGCCCAGGCGCCGGGTGATGTCGGCCATCAGAGTCCCTCAGATCCCGTCAAGTCCCGTGGGATCCGGTCGGATCCCGCATCGATCTCGTCAGTAAGACGATAATCGCCCGGCCCACTTGTCGTCAAGGGGACGAAAAGAAGTGGCAGTGCGCGAAGTGGTGGCGGTATGTGAAGTAAGGGGGTGAACCCGGCCCCGGATGGTCAGGATGGAGACATGGCACTCCATGTCGACTCCGAGACCGGGCGGCTCCGCCGCGTCATCCTGCACCGGCCGGATCTGGAGCTCAAAAGGCTCACTCCTGGCAACAAGGACGCCCTCCTCTTCGACGACGTGCTCTGGGTCCGCCGGGCGCGCGCCGAGCATGACGGCTTCGCGGACGTGCTCCGCGACCGGGGCGTCGCCGTCCACCTCTTCGGCGACCTGCTCGCCGAGTCCCTGGCGATCCCGGCGGCCCGCGCGCTCGTCCTGGACCGCGTCTTCGACGAGAAGGAGTACGGCCCCCTCGCCACCGACCACCTCCGCGCCGCCTTCGAGGCCCTGCCCGCACCCGAACTGGCCGAGGCGCTCGTCGGCGGCATGACCAAGCGGGAGTTCCTGGAGGCCCACGCGGAGCCGACCTCCGTCCGCTTCCACGTCATGGACCTCGACGACTTCCTCCTCGCCCCCCTCCCCAACCACCTCTTCACCCGCGACACCTCCGCCTGGATCTACGACGGCGTCTCCGTCAACGCCATGCGCTGGCCGGCCCGGCAGCGCGAGACCGTCCACTTCGAGGCGATCTACCGGCACCACCCGCTCTTCCGCGCCGAGAAGTTCCACGTCTGGTCCGAGGGGCAGGCCGACTACCCGTCCACCATCGAGGGCGGCGACGTGCTCGTCATCGGGAACGGCGCGGTGCTCATCGGCATGAGCGAGCGGACCACCCCGCAGGCCGTCGAGATGCTCGCGCACAAGCTGTTCGCCGAGGGCTCCGCGCAGACGATCGTGGCGCTCGACATCCCCAAGCAGCGCGCCTTCATGCACCTCGACACGGTGATGACGATGGTCGACGGTGACACCTTCACCCAGTACGCGGGGCTCGGCATGCTCCGGTCGTACACGATCGAACCGGGCGTCGGCGACAAGGAGTTGAAGGTCACCGACCATCCGCCGGAGCACATGTACCGCGCGATCGCCGCCGCCCTCGGGCTGAGCGAGATCCGCGTCCTGACCGCCACGCAGGACGTGCACGCGGCCGCGCGCGAGCAGTGGGACGACGGCTGCAACGTCCTCGCCGTCGAGCCCGGCGTCGTCGTCGCCTACGAGCGGAACGCCACCACCAACACGTATCTGCGCAAGCAGGGCATCGAGGTGATCGAGATCCCGGGGAGTGAGCTGGGCAGGGGGCGGGGCGGGCCGCGCTGCATGAGCTGCCCGGTCGAACGGGACGCCGTATAGAAATTCTAGGTATCGTATAGAATTCCAAACCAAGCACTTGTTCCCCTGCACCCGCATCTCTGGAGCGCCCCCATGGCGACAGTCCCGACCGCCCTTGCCGGCCGCCACTTCCTCAAGGAGCTGGACTTCTCCGAGGAGGAGTTCCGCGGCCTGATCGAGCTGGCCGCCGAGCTGAAGGCCGCCAAGAAGGCCGGGGGCGAGACGCGGTACCTGTCGGGCAAGAACATCGCGCTGATCTTCGAGAAGACCTCGACGCGCACGCGCTGCGCGTTCGAGGTCGCCGCGGCCGACCAGGGGGCCTCGACGACCTACCTCGACCCGTCGGGCTCGCAGATCGGGCACAAGGAGTCCGTGAAGGACACCGCGCGGGTGCTCGGCCGTATGTTCGACGGCATCGAGTACCGCGGGGACAGTCAGGCCGCCGTGGAGGAGCTGGGTGCGTACGCGGGCGTGCCCGTATACAACGGCCTCACCGACGACTGGCACCCCACGCAGATGCTCGCCGACGTGCTCACCATGACCGAGCACAGCGCCAAGCCCCTCAAGGAGATCGCCTTCGCCTACCTCGGCGACGCGCGCTTCAACATGGGCAACTCCTACCTGGTCACCGGCGCGCTGCTCGGCATGGACGTACGGATCGTCGCCCCGAAGTCGTACTGGCCCGCCGAGGAGATCGTCACCGCCGCCCGCGCGCTCGCCGAGCGGAGCGGTGCGCGCATCACGCTCACCGAGGGGATCGAGGAGGGGGTGGCGGGCGCCGACTTCGTCGTCACCGACGTGTGGGTCTCCATGGGCGAGCCCAAGCAGGTCTGGGACGAGCGGATCACGGCCCTCGCACCGTACGCCGTGACGATGGACGTCCTGCGGGCCACCGGCAACCCGGACGTCAGGTTCCTGCACTGCCTGCCGGCCTTCCACGACCTCGGCACCAAGGTCGGCCGCGAGATATACGAGACCCACGGCCTCGACTCGCTGGAGGTCACCGACGAGGTCTTCGAGTCCGCCCACTCGGTCGTCTTCGACCAGGCGGAGAATCGACTGCACACGATCAAGGCCATTCTGGTGGCCACACTGGCCTGACCAGGCCTTCTTGCTCTACGGCCTTGTTCTGCGGCGGCTATCCCGCCGGACGCCACTGCGCCGGTACGACGGGCAGCCTGAACCACACCGCCTTGCCGGACTCGGTGGGGCGGTGGCCGCACGACGAGCTGAGGGCGCGGATCAGCAGCAGGCCGCGCCCGTGCTCCTGCCAGGGGTCGGGTTCCTCGGCGACGGGTTTCGTGAGACTTCCGGGCGGCTCCGGGTCGGGGTCGTGCACCTCGACCTGGCAGCCGGTGGGCAGCAGCTCGACCACGAGCTCTATGGGGGCGTCACCGGCGGTGTGCTCCACCGCGTTCGCGACCAGCTCCGCCGT
This sequence comes from Streptomyces sp. NPDC048504, assembly GCF_043200035.1. Classification (NCBI taxonomy): domain Bacteria; kingdom Bacillati; phylum Actinomycetota; class Actinomycetes; order Kitasatosporales; family Streptomycetaceae; genus Streptomyces; species Streptomyces sp. NPDC048504. The sequence goes on along the minus strand of NZ_JBICXA010000005.1, from coordinate 481,205 downwards.
CAGCAGCTCCGCGGTGTCGCTGTCGGCCGTGTACTCCACTTCGGACAGAGCCGTACGGACCAGTGCGCGGGCCACCGGCACGGCCGCGGCGGTGTGCGGCAGTGCGATGCGCCAGGAGGCGGAGGCGGAAGGGCGTTCTTGCAAGGCGGGTCCGTTCATGGAGCAGGCTGTCCTGCTTTCAACTATATGAATGGTACGGCGCCCTTTGTCAGGGTCTCTCGACGGGCACCGCCCGGGACTTTTGGCCCCGTGTCGAGCGGCATACCCCGTTCAACGGCCACTCCCGCACTGCTGCTCCCGTTGTTACCGCGCTATTGACGACTCGTGACGGATGCGACGGCTACAGGTCATTTCGACGGGCTATTTGGGCATGGCACAAGAACGCCCTCGGGCCCCGTGCGAAACGGGACCCGAGGGCGTTCTGCCGGCGAGGATCAGGCGAGGTCGGCCATCCCCGCGGTGAGCGTCGCGCCGTCCGCAGGATCGATCACGAGGAACGCGCCCGTGCGGCGGGAGACCGCGTAGTCGTCCAGCGCGAGCGGCTCGGCGGTGCGCAGGGTGATCCGGCCCAGATCGTTCGCGGTCAGCTCGGCCGCGCCGGCGAGGTCCTTGACGATCGCCTTGACCGTGCGGGTCGTGTGCCGAAGCAGCACCCGGTCGCCGACCCGCAGCGGCCGGTCGGCCAGATGGCATACGGCGGCCCGCACGTCCTGCGTGAGCGCGGGCGCGTCGGCCCCGGCGCTGATCATGTCGCCGCGCGCCACGTCCCGTTGACCGGCGAGCCGCAGGCTGACCGACTGCGGCGCGTACGCCACGTCGGCGTCGGTGCCGAGCACGGAGATCCCGGTGATCTCGGAGGTCTCACCGGAGGGATGCACCGTCACCCGGTCACCGACACGCAGCGAGCCGGACACCAACTGGCCCGCGTACCAACGGACTTCGCCGTCCCGGATGACGTACTGCACGGGGAAACGGGCCGGCGCGTCGGACGGGTCCGCGCCCACCGGGACGTCCTCCAGGAACTCCAGCAGCGCCGGGCCCTCGTACCAGTCCATGTGCGCCGAACGGTCCACGACATTGTCGCCGACGAGCGCCGACACCGGGATCGGCGTGAAGGAGGGCAGCCCCAACTCGGCCGCGTGGCCCGCGAATTCCTCGACGATCCGCTCGAACACCGGCTGCTCGTACCCGACCAGGTCCATCTTGTTGACGGCCAGGACGACGTTCGGCACCCGCAGCAGTGCCGCTACGGCGGCGTGCCGCAGGGTCTGCTCCACGACACCGTTGCGCGCGTCGACCAGGATGATCGCCAGTTCGGCGGTGGAGGCGCCGGTGACCATGTTGCGGGTGTACTGCACATGGCCGGGGGTGTCGGCGAGGATGAACCGCCGTCGGGGGGTGGCGAAGTAGCGGTAGGCGACGTCGATGGTGATGCCCTGTTCGCGTTCGGCGCGCAGGCCGTCGGTGAGGAGGGCGAGATCGGGAGCGTCCTGGCCGCGGTCGGCCGACACCCGTTCCACGGCCTCCAGTTGGTCGGTCAGAACCGACTTGGAATCGTGCAACAGCCGCCCTACGAGCGTGGACTTGCCGTCGTCGACCGAACCGGCCGTCGCGAACCGCAGCGTGTCGATGGTGATGGTGCTCATGGCTAGAAGTACCCCTCGCGCTTGCGGTCTTCCATCGCGGCCTCGGACAGCCTGTCGTCGGCCCGCGTCGCGCCGCGCTCGGTGACCCGGGAGGCGGCGATCTCGGTGATGACCTGCTCCAGCGTGGCGGCGTCGGAGTCCACGGCACCGGTGCACGACATGTCACCGACGGTCCGGTACCGGACCTGGCGCTTCTCGACGGGCTCGTCGGCCTTCGGGCCGCCCCACTCACCGGCGGTCAGCCACATGCCGCCGCGGTTGAAGACCTCGCGGTAGTGGGCGAAGTAGATCTGCGGGAGGTCGATGCCTTCGCGGGCGATGTACTGCCAGACGTCCAGCTCGGTCCAGTTGGACAGGGGGAACACGCGGACGTGTTCGCCGAGCGCGTGCCGTCCGTTGTAGAGGTTCCACAGCTCGGGGCGCTGCCGGCGAGGGTCCCACTGCGAGAACTCGTCGCGAAGGCTGAACACCCGCTCCTTGGCGCGCGCCTTCTCCTCGTCCCGCCGACCGCCACCGAACACGGCGTCGAAGCGCTCGCTCTGGATCTTCTCGGTGAGCGGCAGCGTCTGGAGCGGGTTGCGTGTCCCGTCGGGGCGTTCGCGCAGCACACCGCGGTCGATGTAGTCCTGTACGGAGGCCACATGGAGACGGAGCCCATGTGCGGCCACCACACGGTCCCGGTACTCAAGCACCTCGGGAAAGTTGTGTCCCGTGTCCACATGCAGCAGCGAGAACGGCACCGGCGCGGGCGCGAACGCCTTCAACGCCAGACGCAGCATCACGATCGAGTCCTTGCCGCCGGAGAACAGAATCACCGGCCGCTCGAACTCACCCGCCACCTCACGGAAGATGTGCACCGCCTCCGACTCAAGCGCGTCCAGGTGGGAGAGCGTGAAGTCTTCCGTGGTCGTCAGCGCGCTCACACCAGCCCCCGCTCGGACAGCACCGCGTACACCGCGTCCGCCGACTCCTGCGGGCTCTGCACCTGCGTGGGCAGCGTGAGCGCCGGGTCCGTGGGCGGCTCGTACGGGTCGTCGACGCCGGTCAGTCCGGTGAGGTGGCCCGCGGCCTGGCGGGCGTAGAGGCCCTTCACGTCGCGTTCGCTGCACACCTCGACGGGGGTCGCGACATGCACCTCGATGTACGGCGTCCCGCTGGCCTCGTGGCGCTTGCGGACGGCCTCGCGGCTGTCGGCGTACGGGGCGATGACCGGGACGACGGAGAGCACGCCGTTGCGCGCGAGCACCTCGGAGACGAGGCCGATGCGCTGCACGTTGGTGTTGCGGTCCTCGCGGGAGAAGCCGAGGCCGGCCGAGAGGAAGCGGCGCACCTCGTCGCCGTCGAGGACCTCCACGCGATGTCCCTCGGCTCTCAGCCGCTCCCCGAGATGCTGGGCGATCGTCGTCTTACCCGCGCTCGGCAGTCCGGTGAGCCAGACGGTGGCTCCCTGAGCCCTTGCCGTGGTGGTCATGCGCAACAGTCCTCTTTCTTACCCGACGAGCGACGTCGTCGAAGGCTAGGTAAGAACTCTGAGAGGACCCGTTAAGGAAGCTGAGGTTTAGCTGAGTGACTGGCGGTGCGCAAGAGGTCACGGGGCCTTGCCATGAGCTGTTCACAATCGATCTCTACGGCGACCGGGCGACCCGGCGACCGGTGTTCCGCCGTCATACGCCCGCGAACGTCGCCCCCGCGTCCCGCAGCCGCTCGTGCAGCGCCCGGAACACCTCCGCCGAGCGGGCGCCCGGCCAGTCCCGGGGGAGCAGGCTCGCGGGGAGTCCGGGGTCGGCGTAGGGCAGGTGGCGCCAGGAGTCCAGGGCGAGGAGGTAGTCGCGGTAGGCGTCCTCGGGCGGGGTGTCCGCGCGCTGCTCCCAGTCGTGCAGCACGGGCGCGTGGCGGTCGAGGAACGCCTGGTGCTGTGCGGCGATCGCGGGCAGGTCCCACCAGCGGGCCACGGCCTCGGCGGTCGCCGCGAAGCCGAGGTGCTCACCGCGGAAGAAGTCGACGTACGGGTCGAGTTCCAGCCGCTGGAGGATGTGCCGGGTCTCCTCGTAGAAGCGGGCGGGCGCGATCCAGACGCCCGGGGCGGCGGTGCCGAAGCCGAGGCCGGACAGCCGGGAGCGCAGGACGTGCCGCTTCTGGCGCTCGGACTCGGGTACGGAGAACACCGCGAGTACCCAGCCCTCGTCCTCCGGGGGCGTGGCCGCGTAGACGCGTCGGTCGCCGTCGTCGAGCAACTGCCGTGCCTCGGGCGAGAGTTGGTACCCGGCGGCGCCTTCCGCCGTACGGGCGGGCAGGAGCAGCCCGCGCCGTTTGAGGCGGGACACCGACGAGCGCACGGAGGGCGCGTCGACGCCGGCCGCGGCCAGGAGCCGGATCAGTTCCGCGACCGGAACCGGGCCGGGCACGAAGCGGCCGTACGCGCCGTAGAGCGTGACGATGAGAGACCGTGGAGCATGCTGGTCGGACACGTTGATCATCTTAGGCCGACGGCATCGCTGCTGGTCACCTCGGGTGCGCAACCTGAACCTCTGCGGTCCGGGGGGTGCGGCGAGGGAGGGGGTGCCGTGGGCTCGGCCCGACGGTCCCGCCGTGGTGCGAGGGGTGGGAACGGTCAGGCGGCGACGGCGAGTTGGTCCGCCGGCACCCGGTGCGGGGCGACGATCCGGCCGTCGGGGAGAACGGCGCCCAGGTCGTCGAAGACGATCGCGCCGTCGCACAGCAGCGTCCAGCCCTGCTCGGGGTGGGCGGAGACGATGTGCGGGGTGGTGGTCTCGGTGTCGGTCACGGGGCACGAGGGCTGGTGGGAACACATGGCGTACCTCCACGTCGGATGCGATCCGTTCCGGCGGCTCCGTCACCGCCCGCATCGCATATACAGACCATCCTCCCGGCGCGAACTCATCGGAACAGCCCGCTGTGAAGCGTGACAACACGCGGACAACACTCGGACGGTTCCACGACGCTCGGTGCGGACTCGCCACCGAAGGAGTGAGGATCACGGGAGTCGAGGCCGCCGCCCGGTACCAGTGGAGGCCCCGACTCCAGGAGGTACTCCCATGTCCCTGCGTTCCGCCCTCGGCACGGCGGCCGGTGCCGCGCTGCTCCTGCTGGCCGCCGCCCCCGCCGCGACCGCGTCCGCCGACCCGTACGAGACGGTGACGGTCGACCCCACGGGCACGATCGCCCCGGACGGCACCGTCACCCTCTCCGGCACCTACCGCTGTCTCGGCAGCTCCGGTGCCGCCTTCGTCAGTTCCTCCGTCAGCCAGAACGACCCCTCGGTCCGGCACGGCATCGGCGGCACCCGCGCGGTCTGCGACGGCATGGAGCACACCTGGCAGAACTCGGGCAAGCCGTCCTCCGACCCGCTCACCCCCGGCACCGCCCAGGTCGAGGCCACCGTGATGGAACTCTCCGCATCCGGCGGCCTGCCCCTGCCGCGCTTCCACGCGGTGCAGCGCCAGGACGTCACCCTGACCGCGGGCTGAGCCGCGAGCGCCGCCGCACCCTGAAGCCCGCTCCACGACTCCGGCCCGTCCCCAAGCGGGGGCGGGCCGGAGGGAGTTCGGAGCCGTCAGTGCTGGGTGTTGCTCGCCCAGATCGCGGTCGAGCCGCCCGAGTAGATGACCATGTTGCCGTCGCCCTGGAGGCGGAGGATCGAGCCGTCGTGGCCCTGGGTCTGGCTGGCCCAGACGGCGCGGTTGTCGGAGGTGTAGACGACGAGGTTGCCGTCCGCCTGGAACACCGCGTGGAAGTTCGAGCCGAAGGTCATGGTGGCCCAACGGGCCTTGTTGTTCTCGTCGTACAGCACGAAGTTGCCGTCGGTCTGCATGCGCAGCCGGGCCTTCTTCGCGTTGATGGACTGGCCCGCCTTCAGTACCCGGGTGGCCGTGATGAGAACGTCCGACGGGTACGAGGACTTGGACGTCGTGGTGGTGGTGCTCGATTTCGTCCCGGACTTGGTCGTCGTGGACTTCTTCGTCGCCTTCGCCGTCGGCTTCTTCGTCTTCTTGACCGTCGTCGGCTCGCTCACCGGCTGCGCGGCGTTCGTCTTGCCCGACGAGGTCTTGTGCGGTGTGGCGGTCTTCGGTGTGGTGTGCGCGGCGGGGGCGGACGGGGTGCCCGAGGCGTACGCCCCGGCGCCCGGCGTCGCCGCGCCGTCGCCGAGAATCGTGCCCGCCTGGTCGGCGACCACCCGGTCGTGGCTCTCCGGCGTCCGGTCCCGGCTCATCAGCAGCCCCGGTACGGCGATCAGCAGCGCGCCCAGCACGGCCGCACCGGCCAGCAGCGGGCGGCCCGGGCGGCCGACGGACGCGGCCGCCGTGTCCCCGGGGGTCGGTCCGTCGCCCTCGGGCACACTCGCGGCCAGCGCCCCGGCGGGTGCCTCGGCCTCGGCCTCCTGCCGCGCCGAACGGGCGGCGGCAGCGGATGCCGGGCCGGCCGGCCCCGCGGGTTCCTCCGGCGTACGGCCGCGACCGGCGAGCGCCTCGGCCTCCGCCGTCGAGATCGCGGGACGCGTCAGTTCCGCCGCGACGGCCTCCGCGGAGACGGCCCCGGGCGAACCGGCAGCCCCTGAACGGGACTTGGACGCCTCGCCCGCCGTACTCCCTGCCGTGCTCGCCGCCGCTGGTTCACCGGCCGTCGATGTCGCCGCCGTCGCTTCCCCGGCCGTGGCGCCCGTCACAGAGTTCTCTGCCGCGTTCTCTGCCGCCGTTTTCCGCGCGGCCGGTCCGGTTCGGTCTGTCATCCGCCCTGTCCGCTCTCATTCGCCCAGCAGTTCGTCGTACGTCTGTGTGCGCAATCCTATTCACGTCTCTTCACGCGTATGCGCCAACAGCGGTTCCTTTCACCGGAGTTAACAATCGTCACGCACAAGCCCCGGCGCTGGTACGGCCGTTGCGCAACAGCCCATAATTCGCCGTACGGCACTGTTGTGCCGCACCGCGCGCACCCGCTCCGGACGTTCCGCTTTGCGGACCGGAGTGGGAACGCGCGTGCGGGGACGGCATGATGGGGTTGCCGCAACCGACAGGTGCCGACACGAGGAGGTCAGCTGAGTGCGCCAGGTACTGACGGTCTGTCCGGAGGGCACCGGGGACGCCCGGACGATCGGAGAGGCCCTGGCGAGGGCGCGCGGAGGCGCGGTGCTGAGTGTGCGCCCGGGGACGTACGAGGAGAACCTCGTCGTCACCACCCGGGTCACCATCGTCGCCGAACAGGCGCGCGGCACCGTCCGGTTGGCACCGCGCAAGGGCACCGTGATCTCGCTGCGCGTCGACGCGGTGATGCTGACCGACCTGGTGGTCCAGGGCCACGACGAGGAACATCCGGCCGTGGACGCCTCGCACGGACAGGTCGCGATGCAGGGCTGTGATCTGTCCGGCGCCTCGTGGACGACCGTACTGGCGCGCAACTCCGGCTCGTTGGCGATGCGTGAGTGCCGGGTGTCGAACCGCACCGGCGCCGGTGTCGTGGTCACCTCGTCGACGGAGAGTTCGCTGGAGTCCTGCACCTTCGAGCACTTCGGCACCAGCGGGGTGGTGATCAGTGAGCGCGGCCGGGCGACCCTGCGCGGCTGCACCGTGCGGGACGCGCGCGGCAACGGCGTGCTCGCGAACGGGGACGCCCAGGGCTCCGTCGAGGACTGCGACCTGGCGTCAACGGACAAGCCGTCGCTGGCACTTGAGGAGCGCAGCGCGATACGCGTGCTGCGGACCGTGGTCCGCGACACCTCGATCGGTGTGCATGTGACCAGCACCGCCCGCTGTGAGCTGGAGGAGGTGCGGGTCACCAACAGCAGCGGCCCCGGCATCATCGTCTCGCACGGCAGCGACCCGGTGCTGCGCCGCTGCCGCACCGCCCGCACCACGGGCAACGGCCTGCTGGTGACGGACCGTTCGCGCGGCACGTACGAGGACTGCTGGCTGACCGGCGCCCAGATGGCGGCGCTGCGCGTGGCCGGGGCCTCCTCGCCCACGCTGACCTCGCTGACCGTCCGGGACGGCGAGTCGGACGGCGTCCTGCTCGAAGAGGACGCGGCGGCCGAGCTGGAGCGCGTGGAGATCATCGACGTCAAGGGCGCCGGTGTGGTGATCCGCGGCAACGCCAACCCGCTGGTGCGGCGCGCCCGCATCACCGGCGCGGGCGGCTGCGGCGTCTCGGTGCGCGACGGCGGCCGCGGCCGGGTCGAGGACTGCACGGTGGAGACACCGGGCGGCGCGGGCGCGGAGGTCGCGGCGGGCGGCAACGTCTATCTCGCGGGCTTCCGGGTCAACAACCCCGGCGGTGCCGGCCTGGAGATCGGCGGCGAGGGCACGGCGGCGCTGCGCGACGGCGAGCTGGTCTCGGCCGGCGGCTGCGGTGTACTCGTGGACACCGGAGGCGAGTTGACGGCGAACCGGGTACGGACCGCCGCGTCCGCCGAGCACGGCTTCCTGGTCCGCGACGGCGGGCGGGCCTCGCTGAACGGCTGCGAGGCGGCGGGCAACGACCGCGACGGCATCCGCGTCGAGTCGGAGGCACCGGTGTCGGTCGTGGGCTGCACGGTCCGCGACAACAAGGGCGGCGGCCTCGTCCAGGCCAAGGCCGGCGGCCGGCTCGCGGTGGAGAACCTCACCAGCACCGGCAACGAGTCCCGCGACGCCTGGGGCTTCGGCGAGGCCGAGGGCACCGACCCGGCCGGCACCGTCTCCGCCTCCGACGGCCCCGGCCGCCCCGACGGACCGATGGCCGCGCTGGAGAGCCTCATCGGCCTCGACAACGTCAAGGAACAGGTCCGCACCCTCGTCAACCTCACCCAGCTCGCCGCCCGTCGCGCCCAACTCGGCATGTCCGCACCGCCGATGAGCCGCCACCTCGTCTTCGCCGGCCCGCCCGGTACGGGTAAGACCACCGTCGCCCGCCTCTACGGCACGATCCTCGCCGAGCTGGGCGCCCTGCGCTCCGGACACCTCGTCGAGGTCTCCCGCGCCGACCTCGTCGCCCAGGTCATCGGCGGTACCGCCATCAAGACCACCGAGGCCTTCGAACGGGCCCTGGGCGGTGTCCTGTTCGTCGACGAGGCGTACACCCTCACCTCCGACTCCCGTGGTTCCGGCGCCGACTTCGGCCGTGAAGCCGTGGACACCCTGCTGAAGCTGATGGAGGACCACCGCGAGGACGTGGTCGTCGTCGCGGCCGGCTACTCCGACGAGATGCGCAGCTTCCTCGGCTCCAACCCCGGTCTCGCGTCCCGCTTCTCACGCACCGTCGAGTTCGAGAACTACTCGGTGCCGGAGCTGGTCGAGATCATGGAGAGCATGTGCGTACGCCACCAGTACGCGCTCGCCGACGAGACCCGGCACGCGCTCGCGGTGCACTTCGAACGCATACCGAAGGACGCCGGGTTCGGCAACGGCCGTGCCGCACGGCAGGTGTTCGAGGAGATGGTGGACCGGCAGGCCGTACGGCTCTCGGCACTCACCGACGTCACCGAGCAGGACCTCTCGCTGCTGCTGCCGCAGGACATCAGCGAGGAGGCGGCCCGCACCGCCGCCGACGGCCCGAACGCCGTCGACCCCGGCGACGACGCGCTGAGCAGACTGGACGCCCTGGTCGGACTGCACGCGGTGAAGCGGGACGTCACCGACCTCGTCAACCTGGTGTCGACGGCCAAGCAGCGCGAGGCCGCCGGACTTCCCGTGCCGCGCCTCAGCCACCACCTCGTCTTCACCGGCCCGCCCGGCACCGGCAAGACCACCGTGGCCCGCCTCTACGGCGAACTCCTCGCCTCTCTGGGCGTGTTGCCGCGCGGCCAGCTCGTCGAGGTGTCCCGCGCCGACCTCGTCGGCCGATACGTGGGCCACACCGCGCAGTTGACCCGCGAGGTCTTCGAACGGGCCCTGGGCGGTGTGCTGTTCGTCGACGAGGCGTACACCCTCACCCCGCGTGAGGCGTCCGGCTCCGACTTCGGCCGGGAGGCCGTGGACACCCTGCTGAAGCTGATGGAGGACCACCGCGACAAGGTGGTCGTCATCGTCGCGGGCTACACCCAGGAGATGGAGATGTTCCTGACCTCGAACCCGGGCCTGTCCTCCCGGTTCTCGCGCCGGGTCGAGTTCGCCGACTACTCCTCCGACGAGCTGGTCACCATCGTCCGCGAGCACGCCGTGCAGCTCGGCTACGAGTGCGCGGCCGGCCTCGGGCCGGTGCTCCGGCAGTACTTCGACTCGCTGCCGCGCGACCGGTCGTTCGGCAACGCGCGCACCGCCCGTCAGATCCTGGAGCGGATGATGACCCGACAGGCGGGCCGGCTCAGCAGACTGGCCGTCCCCAGCCTCGACGACCTGCGGCTCCTCCTCCCGGAGGATCTCGCCGACCCGACGGCCGCCTCCCAGACCTCCAGCGGGGCGGCCCGGGCATGACGACGGCACATGGCAAGGTCTTTGCCTCCGGTCTGGCACTGCTGCTGACGGCCGCCGCGAGCGCGGTCGGCGCCGGACCCGCGTCGGCGGCGGGAAGCACGGTCCAACTCCCCGTGCTGGCCTCGCAGTTGGACGCCGACGCGGACTGTGCGGCGGGCTCGGACCGGCGCGCCACCGACGTGCCCTGGGAGCAGGTCTCGCTCCAGCTGAGCCGCACCTGGCCGTTCGCGTCGGGCACCGGGGTGACCGTCGGCGTGGTCGACACCGGGGTCTCGTCCTCCGCACCCGCGCTGAAGGGCCGGGTCACGGCGGTCGGCGACGCCGGGACCGACTGCGTGGGACACGGCACCTTCGTGGCCGGGCTGATCGGCGCGGCCGTAGAAGACGGTGTGCGGTTCGCGGGGGTGGCGCAGCAGGCGCGGATCCTCGCGGTGCGGGGGAGCGACGCGCGGGGGAAGGTCACCGCGGACCAGGTCGCGGACGGGATCCGGGCCGCCGTGGACGGCGGTGCCGAGGTCGTGACGGTGTCGGCGGCGCTCGGCGGTGACACCGCCGCGCTCCGGTCGGCGGTCGCGCTCGCCGCGAAGAAGGACGTCCTGGTGGTCGCCGCCGCCGTACCGGACGCGCCGTCCACGGCGACCTCGGCGACGGACAGTCCGCCCGCCCGCGACTACTACCCGGCCGCCGACGACGGCGTGCTCTCCGTCCTCGACGTCGATGTCTCCGGCAAGCGGCCGACCGGCGCGTACACGACGTCCAGCGCCGCGATTTCCGCGCCCGGGGACGGAGTTGTCGGCATCGGCCCGAAGAAGGCCGGCCACTACATCGGCTCGGGCGCGTCACTGGCCGCCGGTTTCGTGGCGGGGGCGGCGGCGCTGGTCCGCTCCGTCCACCCGGACCTGACGGCCGCCCAGACCGCGACCCTGCTCCGCACCTCCGCGTATCCGGCGGATGTGCCCCGCCTCGACCCGTACGCGGCCGTCACCTCGGTCCTGACCGGCACCGTCGCCGCACCGGCCCGGGGCGACGCCGGTACCCCGGTCCACCTGCCTGCCGACAAGGCGGCCGGCCCCCTCCGCCGCGCCCTGTGGCCCGCGTCGGCGGGCCTCGCCGTGATCATCGCGGTGGTGTGGCTCGGCCTGATCCTGCCCCGGGGGCGCCGCCTGGGCTGGCGCCCGTCCACCCGGCCGGAGGGTACGGCCGGGCCCGAGGGCGCGGAGAGCCCGGTTCCGGTGGGCACCGGTGCCCAGGGGACCTCGGAGAGCTGACGGCCGGGAACCACGCGCAGTGTGAACGGAACGGCCCCGGGCGACGAACTGTCGCCCGGGGCCGTTCCGTTCAGTGTCGGCGCCTTACTCCTCGGCTGCCGCCGCCAGTGCCGTCTGGATGAGCGACGGCTTGCGGCGGACGATGTGGAGGGCTCGGCCCGGGGGGAGGACGCGGGGTTTGACGTTGCCGAAGACGTAGCCCTCGGACGGGGAGCAGGACATCAGGATGCCCGGGGTGTTGACCTCGTCCATGCGGCGCAGGAGCTGGTCGTTCAGGCCGCGCCCGGCGCCTGTGGCGGAGCGGGCGACGACCACGTGGAGGCCCAACTCGTGGCCCAGGGCGAGGTGTTCGAAGAGCGGGGCGAAGGGGTGGTCCATGACCGTGCCGCCGCCGACCATGTCGTAGTCGTCGACGAGGACGAACAGGCGGGGGCCCGTCCACCAGTCGGCCTGCCGCATGCGGGCCGGGGTGATCTCCTGGCCGGGGACGCGGGTGCGCAGGGCCTTCGCGGAGCCGCCCACCAGTTGTTTCAGGGCCTCCAGGGCCACCGCGTGGCCGAGGCGGTACTCCTCGGGGACCGCGTCGACCAGGCCGCGGCGGTAGTCGACGACCAGGATGCGGGCCTCGGCCGGGGTGTAGCGGGCGACGACCGAATCCGCGACGAGCCGTAGGAGGTTGGTCTTGCCGCTCTCCGTGTCGCCGACGGCGACCAGGTGCGGGGTGCGGGAGAAGTCGTGCCAGACGGTGCCCAGGGTCTCCTCGTCCTGGCCGAGCGCGATCTTGAGGCTGACGCCGTCGCCGAGTTCGGGCTCGGGCAGTTCGGCCGCGGGCAGCCGGTGCGGGAGCATCCGGACCTGCGGGGCGCGCGGCCCGTGCCAGGCCGAGGCGATCCGGTCGACCAGGTCGGCGACGCCCTCGCTGAGCGTCTCCGGGTCGGTGGAACCGTCACCGCGCGGCAGCGCCGAGAGGAAGTGCAGCTTGGTCTCCACGGTGAGACCGCGGCCCGGGATCTGCGGTACCGCGCTCGCCTTGCGGATGTCCACTACGGAGTCCATCGTGTCGCCGAGCCGGAGTTCGAGCCGGGTCGCGGACTGGTCCCGGACCGGGGCGGTGAGTTCCAGCCAGCGGGCGGTCGCGACGATCAGGTGGATGCCGTAGTTGAGGCCGCTGGTGGCGATCTGGTTGAACGTGGGGATGAACTGGTCGAAGTTCTGCCGGACCGCCGACCAGCCGTCGATCACCAGGAAGATGTCGCCGTGCGGTTCGTCGGGGAACTCCCCGGCCGCGCGGCGGCGCCGGTAGGTGGACATCGAGTCGATGCCGTTGTCGAGGAAGAACTGCTCGCGCTGGGTGAGGACGGCGGTGACCTCGGCGACCGTACGGCTGATCCGCTCGGTGTCGAGGCGGGCCGCGACCCCGCCGACGTGCGGCAGTCCGGTGAGCTGGGAGAGCGTGCCGCCGCCGAAGTCGAGGCAGTAGAACTGGACTTCGCGCGGGGTGTGGGTGAGCGCGAGCGCCATGATGAGGCTGCGCAGGACGGTGGACTTGCCGCTCTGCGAACCGCCCGCGACGGCGACATGGCCGCCGGCCCCGGCGAGGTCCACCACGAGCGGGTCACGGCGCTGGTCGAACGGCTTGTCGACCAGACCGACCGGCACCCGCAGCTTCCCGGCGCCGATCCAGCGGGACGCGGTCAGCCCGCGGTCCGGGTCCTCGCCGAGACCACCGAGGAGTACGTCGAGCGGGGACGCGGTGTCCAGCGGCGGCAGCCACACCCGGTGGGCGGGCGGCCCGGAGTCGCGCAGCCGGTCCAGTGCCACCGCCAGCAGGCTCTCGGCGCTCTCCTCCGCCTCGGGCTCCGGCACGATCGCGGCCGGCGCGGGAGCGCGCGGCACGATGTACCCGGTCGACCAGGGCACCACCTGCGTGGCGACCCGGGCCTGCGCCACGGCACCGCCGCGCCTGCGGTAGGGGCCGGAGACATACGCGGCGCGGAACCGGGTGAGCGCCTCGATGCCGGACTTGAGGTAGCCGCTGCCGGGCTGGGAGGGCAGTTCGTACGCGTCGGGGACACCGAGGACACCCCGCGACTCCATCGCGGAGAAGGTGCGCAGACCGATCCGGTACGACAGATGCGACTCAAGCTGGTGCATCCTGCCCTCGTCCAGGCGCTGCGAGGCGAGCAGCAGATGCACGCCCAGGGACCGGCCGAGGCGGCCGATCATCACGAACAGCTCCATGAACTCCCGGTGCGAGGCGAGGAGTTCGCTGAACTCGTCGACGACGACGAACAGGCTGGGCAGCGGAGCGAGATCGGCGCCGCCGGCCCGCGCCTTCTCGTACTCCAGGGCCGAGGTGTAGTTGCCCGCGGACCTCAACAGCTCCTGGCGGCGGATGAGTTCACCGTGCAGCGCGTCCTGCATGCGCTCCACCAGGGCGGCCTCGTCGGCGAGGTTGGTGATGACGGCGGAGGTGTGCGGGAGTTCGTCCAGACCGAGGAAGGTCGCGCCGCCCTTGAAGTCCACCAGGACGAAGTTGAGTGTTTCGGAGGAGTTCGTGAGCGCGAGACCGAGGACCAGGGTGCGCAGCAGCTCGGACTTGCCGGAACCGGTGGCGCCGATCAGCATGCCGTGCGGGCCCATGCCGCCCTGCGCCGACTCCTTGATGTCCAGCTCCACGGGCCGCCCGTCCGCGCCGACGGCGACCGGGACGCGCAGCCGGGCGGAGCCGGTGTGCCGCCGCCAGATCGTGTCGGGGTCGAGCCGGTGCAGGTCGGCGATGCCGAGCAGAGTGGTCAACTCGGTGTCGTTGGAGAGCGGTTCGACCGCGTCGGAGGAGAGCGTCATGCGGTACGGCGCGATCAGCCGGGCCAGTGCCTCGGCGGCGACCGGACCCATCCGGTCGGGGCGGCCCAGGACGGTGGCCTGTTCCTTGCGGCTGCGGTCGGTGCGGACCAGGGAGACCGCGTCCGGGGCGACGTCGAGGCGCAGGGTGGTGCGGCCGGGGCGCCAGGTGAGGCTGTCGGAGAGGTCGAGGACGACGGCGTTGCGGTAACCGGGGCCGTCGAAGCGGTGTCCTGCCGGGATGGCCGCGCCGTCCACGATGACGACCACCAGCGGCTCGTCACGGCCGGGCACGGCGTCGGGGTCGAACGCGGGCCGCTCGGAGAACTCGCTGCCGAGCTGGTCCTCCAGATCGGTGAACGCGGAGGCCACCATGCGCAACGGGCCCGCGCCGTCGGTCTCCTGGGGGTGCTGGTTGTGCGGCAGCCACTTCACCCACTCCCACTCGGCACGCACCTCGTCACCGGCGCAGACCGCGATCCACAGCTCCTCCGGCGGGTGGAACAGGGCAAGCTGGGACAGCGCGGCACGCAGCATCCCGCGTGCGGCGTCGTGGTCGCCGTGCACCAACACCCGTGACCAGGACCGCAGATACAGCGCGATGGGCTGGCCGGGCACGGTGCTGTAGGCGCGGATGAAACGGCGCAGCGCGTGCGCGCACAGCGGTTCCAGGTCCTCAACCGGCTTGCTGGACACGGGAGTCAGCCGCATCGCGAGCTGCTGGTCGCCGACCGCTATCCGCACCTCGCCGAAGTCGTCGTCCTTGACCCGGCGCTCCCACAGCCGCGTGGTGCGGACCATGGTGCGCAGCACCCGGGGCTCGGGATGCCGCCAGGCGAGCGCGAGCTGCTGCTCGACCACGGCACGCTGCACCGTACGGCGACTTTGCGCCAAGTAGCGCAGATAGTCCCGGCGTTCACCGCGCAGCCGCTGCTTGCGGTCGCCGGCCTTGCGCATGACCTGACCGATCATCATCGCGCCGGCGGCCATCACCATCATGCCGAGCGCGATGTACATGAAGACACCGCTGGACTGGCCGCCCTGCCGCAGGAACAGCATCATCATCGAGACCGACATCATGGCCATCGGCAGATACGTCCACACCGCGGACGTGTCCGGGACGGTCTCCATGAGGGTCGGCGGTTCCTGGAGGACCAACTCGCCTGCGGGCATGTCGGGTCCGCGACGGCGGGCAGGACGACGGAACAGGACCACGCTCAACGCTTGGGGCTCCTAACGGACTTCGCGTACCGCGGCGGCATGTGGGGGCATGCACCGGATTCCGGCCTCGGCACTGGCACGGTGGAGGACGCTGTCAACACCGTTGGTGGGGGCTCCCGTTGACACGCGTCGTAGGGAGTGTCAGTAGTGTGCACCCCGTCAACTCCGTACGTCCATGTCACCCCCTGCTTCACAGACACCCCGTTCCCCCCACCCCGCACGCCGCGCCGCGTGCCCCCGTTTCGATGTCCAGGAGACGTGAGCCCCGGTATGACCGACACTTCCGTGACCGGCCTGTGCCATCTGACCGTGCGGGCCCCGGCCCGCACCATCGACCTCGCCGTGCCGTCCGACGTGCCGGTCGCCGACCTGCTGCCCACCGTGCTGCGGTACGCGGGGGAGGAGGCCGAGGAGACCGGTCTCGAACACGACGGCTGGATACTCCAGCGCCTCGGCGGCCGGCCGCTCGACGACGAGGCGACCCTCGCCTCCCTCGGGCTGACCGACGGCGAGGCGCTCCATCTCCGGCCGCGCACCGAGGCGTTGCCCGAGGTACGCCTCGACGACCTGGTCGACGGCATCGCCGCGGTCACCCGGGACCGGCTGCACGGCTGGAGCCCCGAGGCGGCCCGGCGCCTGCTGCGCGGCCTGCTCGCCGTGGCCGTACTGGCCGGTCTTGGCCTGCTGGCGCTGCCGGGCGCCCCGGCGTCGCTGCGCGCGGCCACCGCCGTTGGAACCGGTCTGCTGCTGCTGGCCGGGGCCGCGTCCGCGAGCCGGGCGGTGGACGATCCGGCGACCGGCGTGATCCTGGGCCTGCTCGCTTCCCCGGCGCTGGCGCTCGCGGGCTGGCTGGTGCCGGGCGGTGAGCTGAGCGGTCCGCAGGCCCACCAGGTGCTGGGGGCACGGCTGTTGGGGGCGGCGGCGGCCTGGGCGGGCGGCGCGGTCCTCGCCCTCGCGGCCTCCGCGGCCCGCACCCCGCTCTTCCTGGCGTCGGCGCTGGTGGCGCTCGCGGCGGCGGTGAGCGGTGTGCTGATGACGGTGTTCGACGTGCGCGTGGCGGGCGCGGCCGGTGTGGTCGCGGCGCTCACGGTGCTGCTCGGCGGTCTGGTGCCGTCGCTGTCGTTCAAGTTCGCCGGGATGCGGATGCCCGCGCTGCCCACCAACGCGGAACAGCTCCAGGAGGGCATCGAGCCCTACCGGGGCAACGACGTCGCCGTACGCACCGAGCTGGCCGGCGAGTGGATGACCGCGCTGTACGGCGCGACCGGCGTACTCTCGTCGGCCTGTCTGGTGGCCCTGGCCCGCCGCCCGAGCCTCCCGGCGCTGCTGGTCGCGCTGGTCCTGTCGCTGCTGCTGCTCCTGCACGGCCGGGGTCTGGTGAACACCGCGCAGCGGCTCGTGCTGGTGCTGCCGGGCGCCTGGGGACTGCTGCTGCTCGCGTTCGGCTGGGGGCTGCGGCTGTCCGGCAGCGAGCGGACACTGCTGGTCGCGGGCCTGCTCGCGGTGGCGGCGGCACTCACGGTCGCGGTGTGGACCGTACCGGGACGGCGCATGGTCCCGTACTGGGGGCGCGCGGCGGAGATCCTGCACTCCCTGCTGGCGATCGCCCTGCTGCCGCTGACCCTGTGGCTGCTGGGCGTCTTCGGCACCCTCCGCGGCCTGTTCGGCTGACCGCCCGCAGCCCCCGAACCGGCCGCTGTTCCGGGCCGGCTGGAGAACCGCGCCGGGCGCGGGTGAGCGGGACGAGAAGCGGAAGCGCGGCACGGGCCCACTCGCCCGCCGGTCCGCGAGCAGGGTCCGGGTACAACCGGGCGAACCAGAAGCAGAACGACCGAGCCAGGAGGAAAGCGTGCGGTCGAAGCGCGACCAGGTGCAAGCGCACACGTTCATGATGGGCCGCCTGACCTCGGGCATGCTGCTGGCCGACCCGGACGCACCGGAGAGCCCGCTGGGCCGTACCAGCCGGGGCGCGCTGGTCGGCCTGATCGTCGGCGTGCTGTTCTGCGCGGGGGCGCTGGTGTTCGGGCTGCTCAGGCCCGGCGGCAACGACGCCTGGCGCAGCGGCGACACCCTGATCGTCAACAAGGACACCGGCGCCCGCTACCTGTATGCCGACGGCAGGCTGCGCCCGGTGCGCAACTACGCGTCGGCCGTGCTGATCGGCGGCGCCGACCTGAAGACCACGTCGGTCGGCTCGAAGTCGCTCGCGGGCACCCCGGTCGGCAGGCCGGTCGGGATCACCGGAGCCCCCGACTCCGTACCGGGCACCGGCGACCTGGAGTCCTCGCCGTGGGAGGTCTGCTCGATCGGTTCCGGCAGTCAGACGGCCCTCGTGCCGGGTGCCCCGGTGGAGACGGACCCGGTCGGCGCGACATCGGCGCTGGTGGTCAAGGGCCCGGACAAACACACCTACTTGGTGTGGCAGGGCAGCCGTCTTGAGCTGGACGAGGACTCGGGCGCCGCGGAGTCCCTCGGCTACGCGCCCGTGACACCCCGCCCGGTGTCGGCGGCCTTCCTCGACGCCTTGGTGACCGGCCCCGACCTGGCCACCCCGAAGGTCGACGGACGCGGCACGACCGGGCCCGAACTGGGCGGCCGGGCCACCCGGATCGGCCAGGTGTTCCGCGTGGTGGCGGGCTCCGGCAACCAGGAGTACGTCCTGCAGAAGGACGGCCTGCACCCGGTGACGGACACCCAGTCGGCGCTGCTGCTCGGCGATCCGGACACCCGCAAGGAGGCCTACGACGGAGGGGCGCCGAACGTCGTCACCATCGACGTCTCCGACCTGCGGGCCCACCAGGCACCGGGGTCGGCGGGCACCGACCCGTCGGTCGCCGGGCTGCCGGACACCCCGCCGAGCGCGCTGGCGCTGCCGGCCGGGGAGTCGGTGTGCGCCCAGGTCGACCCGGCCGACGGGCAGGTGCGGGTGACCTCGGTACGGGTCGCGGAGACCGCGCTGTACCCGGCGGCACAGGCGGACCCGACGGCGCTGACCGCGGCCTGCGTGAACGTGGACCGGGTGGTGACCCGGCCCGGACACGGCGCCCTGGTACGGGCGTTGGGCGCGGCCGGCGAGACCGTCGGCGACACCACGTTCCTGGTCGGCGACGACGGAGTGAAGTACCGCATCCCGGACGCCAACGCGCTCGCCGCGCTCGGCTACGGCGGGGCGACGCCGGTGAAGGTGCCGTCCACGCTGCTGTCGATGCTGCCGACCGGGCCCGAACTCAGCGCCCGGGCAGCGGCGTCGGACTCCGGCTCGGTGGGCGGGGGCAGGGGCGCCGCGGCGGCGCAGTGCGGCACGGGCGCCGGTGCCGGTGCCGACGGACGGTCCGGCATCGAGGCCGGCCTGCCCGCGGTCGCCGGACAGGCCCCGGCGGGCGGTTCCCTCAACTCGGCCTCGGGCGCCGGGAACTGACGAATTCACGCCGATGGAGATCGTGTTCACGCCAAAGCAGGTTCGAGCCAGAACCATCACCCGCGGAAGCGCGTGTTCCGGTCAAGTTGCTTACCGGTAAAAGCCTTTGGACGGAAGCGGTAGGCAAGCTCAGATCTTCCTCAGTTCGTTGTCAGCATAACTTCCGCCAATCTAGGCTCAGTTGTACTCGTACCTCAGATCGACTTACGAAAGGTGGGACGATGGCTGGAGATGGCCAGCAGTCAAGCGAAGGTTCGACCCGGAACGGAATCCAGGCCCTGGAGAGCGCTTTCAGCGGCATCGTGAAGATCCGTCAGGATGTCGACAGCACCCGTTCCACCCTGGGCAGCGGCTACCAGGGCAGCGACGGCGGTCAGTACGGCCAGCTGCTCACCCAGTGGGACGACCAGTGCAACGTCATCCTCAAGAACCTTGAGGACGTCATCGACCGGCTGAACCAGAGCCTCGTGGAACACAACAAGACCCAGGGTTCCTCGAACGACTCCATCAACCAGGCGTACAACGCGGCGCAGTCGGCCTTCGACCAGCTCGCCGGCTGACCGACGCCCGCTTCCCCGTGGCCTCGCGGTCACGTCCGATCCCCACATCGCGTAAGAGAGGCAAGCTGTGGCAGACAACCTGTCCGACGGTGTCATCTACGTCAGCTACAACCACATGTCGAACGCCGCGGACGACATGGTGATGCAGACCAAGGCGATCGCGCAGACGCTGTCCAACCTTGAGGCGGAGCTCAGCGAGCTGTCCAAGACCTGGTACGGAAACGACGCCGACACCTACCGCCAGAAGCAGGCGGCCTGGGACGGCGCGGTGCAGAACATGGAGACGCTGCTCACCTCGCACTCGCAGCTCCTCAACGAGATCTCCAGCAGCTACAAGTACAGCGAGAACTCGCTCAGCCAGATGTGGTCCGAGGTCACCATCGGCCGCTGAACCGGCCGGCCCCCACCGCACCGACCGGTCTCCTCGCGGTCGGTGCGGTCGTCCAGGCTCCTTCCCGTTCCGTCGCCGCGCCGTACGCCAGGGTCGGCGCGTTCCGCCCGCGGAGGCACCCATGGCAGATCTGACCCACCTCGACTCGACCGCGTTGAAGAACTTCAAGAACACCGACGTCGCCGACTTCATCACCGATCTGGTGAATATCCGCAAGGACAACGCGGGCGTCCGGTCCCTGAAGAACCTGATCGCCGAGACCGGCGCCGGCTCAGCCCAGGGACTCGCCAAGATCCTGCGCATCGGCCTGATGAACGGCGGCGACAGCTCGGACCCGGTCGGCGGGTCCACGCTCGTGGAGGCGCTCAAGACGCAGGCGACCGCGCTGGACAAGATCCTCACCGGTCAGAAGACGCTCTTCGACGACATCGACGACGCGCTGGACGAGACGATCACCACCCTGCTGAAGACACAGGGCGACAGTCTCACCTCGATCGACGGCGAGAAGCTGCTGGACATCTTCGACACCGTCGACGGCGACATGAGCGGCAGCGACTCGACCACCACCTGAGGCCCGTGCGCGCCCGCCGGCTCCTGCCGAGCACCGGGCCCCGCACCCCTGGAACCCCCACCCAGTCACCCTCCTCCTCCGCAGCGGAGTCCGCCCCATGGCCGAAAGCACCACAACCGGGACCGCCAACTACGACCCGGACGACTACTTCGCCCAGGCCGTCACCGACTTCACCGGCTACACGATCCCGGCCCGGTCCACGCTGTTCGACAAGCTGAGCAGCTCCGCCAACGACGACTTCGGCGACCTCAAGCTGTTCCGGATGGACATCCAGGGCATCAGCATGAGGTCGGTGACCGCGGCGGACTACTCGGCGATCGGCGGCTGGCAGGTCAACAAGGGCGAGGACTACGACCTGGCCTTCTACGACGCCGGCGGGGACGGCGCGCACAACAGCGTGAAGATGAAGAAGGCCCGGATCGTGATGATCGGCGTCACCGTCGACGAGAACGGCCGCGCCACGCTCTGGAGCGGCGGCGAGGTCACCGGCGGCGGCGCGTTCGAGGGCTCGTACTCGCACGTCCAGTGGGACTCGGGGCCGATGGCCCAGTACATCTCGGGCAGCAAGCTGGTCCTCGACCACATCCTGGCGTCGCCGTACTCGACGCAGGGCTTCTCCTACAGCGGACTGTCGGTCATCGACGCCAACGCCGTCGACATGCTCTCCTTCGAGACCACCGGGCAGTCCTTCGACCGGGTGGTGCAGTTCTTCAAGGACCACTCGGACATCGTCGACAAGTGGATGACCTCGCTCGGCGAGGACCAGGCGGCCTGGAAGGGCAAGGCGGCCAGCCTCTTCTGGCATCTGCTGGACGAGCTGAAGACCAACTACAACGGCTACGTCTCGCAGTTGGGCGGCACCGACTACACGCCGACCAACACCACCCTCGGCGGCTACGTCCCGAAGTCGAAGCTGAGCGACGCGCTGGCCGCCGCGCAGACGGCGCTGAAGCAGGCGGTCACCGATCTGCAGACCGCGTGGAACGACTGGGCGTCGGACGGCCAGCACGACCCGCACTACCACCTGAAGAAGATCCTCGACGAGATCAGCCAGTGGGTCATCAACAACAACATCAACCACGTGCTGTCGTCGCACCATTCCACCTACAGTCAGTACGGAGGCGGCGACTACACCTCCTACTCCACGGACGCCAACTTCAAGCAGTCCGTCCCCGAGTACGGCGACCTCACCCAGCACACCACCTGGCAGAAGGTCGCCGACGCCGCCGTCAAGAGCTGGTCGGACCACGCGGACGCCAAGCTCAAGCAGCCGTCCATCGACGCGCTCAGCAATGTGAAGAACGCCTGGGCCGACGTGCAGGACGCCTTCGACCAAGAGGTCAAGAACAAGAACAACGAGACGCTCTCCGAGGTCCTCCAGAAGGAGGAGAACGAGATCGCCGAGGACGAGGCGAACAAGAACAACGACAAGCTCAACGACAGCCTCAACAACCTCGATGACAATCTCAACAACCTCGGCGACAACCTCAACAACCTCAACGACAACGTGAACGACAACCTCAACAACCTCGGGGACAACCTCAACAACCTGAACGACGGCCTGAACGACAACCTGAACAACATCGGTGACGGCCTCAACAACCTCGGCACGAACCTCAACACCAACCTGAACGACGGCCTCAACAACATCGGTGACGGCCTGAATTCGAGCCTGAACAACCTGAACGACGACCTCGGCAACAGCCTGAACAACGTCGGCAGCGGGCTCGACGACCTCAACAACCTCGGCAACGACAGCCTGCTGAACGGCGACGGTTCGAACGGCAACGGCGCGAACGACCTCGCCAACACCGCGCTGAACACCCTCGGCCCGTCGCTCCTGAACTCCGGCAACGACACCACCAAGGACGGCTCGACCACGCTCAACTCCCCGACCGGGGGCAGCACCCAGCTCAACGGCGACGGCAGTCTCACCACGACGTTCCCGGACGGTTCCACCCAGACCATCGACCCGTCGACCGGCCTGGTCACCACCACGAACCCGGACGGCACCACCTCGGTCTCCCAGCTCAACCCGGGCAGCACCATCACCAACCCGGACGGCTCGACGACCACCCTGAACGACGACGGCACCCTCACCACCAAGTTCCCGGACGGCACGAGCCAGACCCTCAACCCGGACACCGGCCAGGTCACCACCACGAACCCGGACGGCACCGTCAGCACGTCGACGCTGAACCCGACCGACGGCTCCTTCACCACCCCGGACGGCTCGACGGCCCAGCTCAACTCCGACGGCACGCTGACCACGAAGTTCCCGGACGGCTCCACCGAGACGCTCAACCCGGACACCGGCCAGGTCACCGTCACCGACCCCTCGGGCAACGTCACCACCACGCATCTCGACCCGGGCGACTCCTTCACCAACCCGGACGGCTCGACCACCACGCTGAACGACAACGGCACGCTGACCACGAAGTTCCCGGACGGCTCCACCCAGACCCTCAACCCGGACACGGGCCAGCTCACCACCACCGACCCGTCGGGCCACACGACCACCACCGACATCGACGGCAGCGACCTCCCCTCGTCCTCGATCGACACCAGCGGCCTCAACGGCAACGGCATCGACACCAGCGGCATCGACACGAGCGGGCTGAACAACAACGGCAGCAGCCTCGACACGAGCGGCCTGAACACCACCGGGCTCAACAGCGGCGGCCTCAGCAGCGGTGGTCTCAACACGTCCTCCGGCGGCCTGGATTCGGGCCTCGACGGCGGCTACGACGACTACGACAGCACCCCCTACACGGGTGGCCCGCTGCGCTCCGACTCCCTCGACACCGCGGCCCTCGACGCGTCCACCCCGGCCCAGGCGTCGAGCGGCACCCCGCTCAACCCGATGGGGATGGGCGGCATGGGAGGCATGGGCGGCGGCGGTATGGGCGGTGGCGGAGGCGGCGGCCAGGGCGGCACCAGCGAGCGCACCCGGGCCGTCCTCACCGACCCGTCCAACGGCGCCACCCGGCGCGGCCGGACCAACAGGGCGGCGAACGTGGACGAGGACGAGGACGTCGTGTACACCCGGCCCACCACGTCCAGCGCCCCGTACCCGGTGGGCGGCCCCGGCAGCAACGGCGCCGGCCAGAACGGCCGTTCCACGGAGAGCGGCGACCGCGCCCGTGACGCCTGGCTCACCGAGGACGAGGACGTCTGGGGCACCGACGAGGGCGGCTCGCCGGCGGTGATCGGCCGATGAGCAGCGAGTCGATCGAGCAGCGGCTGGCCAAGGCGGTGGCCGAACTGGAGGCCACCGAGGCCGCGGTGGCCCGCGCCGAGAGCGAACTCGCCCACGCCGAGAGCACGGTGCGCTCCGCGGACCGCGCGGTCGAGGTGACCGTCTCCGCGCAGGGCGACCTGCGCGCGCTGACCTTCCTGGACGACAAGTACCGCACGATGCCCGCCGGTCAGCTCGCCGCGAGCGTGCTGGAGGCGGTGCAGGAGGCACGGGCGCGGATGGCCCGGCACGTCATGGCCACCTTCGAGCCCTTCACCAAGGCCAACCCCGAGGCACCCGAGATCACCGGCTTCGACGTCGACTGGAACAAGATCTTCGGGCCCGGTGTGCTGGAGGGCCCCAAGGGCGGCCGACGGCGCGGGGCCGGCCGGCTCCGCGACGAGATCAGCGAAGACCCGGAGGACTGAGAAGACGATGTCGTCGAACGCCTACTCCGCCAGCCCGCCCGCGCTCGTCGCCGGTACCCGGCAGATCGAGCAGATCAGCCGGCTGGCCAATGAGATGATCAACGAGTTCATCACGGACGTGTCGTCCACCTCCGGCTGGCCCGGACACGACGACAGCTACGCCAAGCAGATGCTGCCGCAGGAGAAGGAACAACGGGAGGGCTCCATCAAGACCGGCTCGTCCCTCTCCGAGGCGATCGTCAGCATCGGCGACGGCACCCTCACCAACCTCAAGAGCGTGCTGGGCACCCAGAGCGGCGTACTCGGCGCCATCCACGACTCCGACATCAACACGGGCGACACCGACGGTGGTTCGCACGGCGGAAAGCACTGACGCAGCGGATCGCCCCTGATGACCATCCACGCGTCGCCCCAGCTGAACAACCTCATGTTCGTGCTCATCGGCGAGAAGTTCCTCCAGGCCGACGAGGACATGGCCTTCGCCAACGGCAAGCCGTACCAGCGGCTGGGCCGGCGGATGCGTGACCTCTCGGACCTGATCGAGCAGACCGCCGGTGGGGTGGGGCGCGCGCTGCCGCCGCAGGTCGGGAACAACTATGTGCGGGCGATGCACATGTTCCTCGACAGCGGCGGCGTCAACTACCTGCGGGATTTCGCCGACCAGCTCGACGGCATCGGGCAGTCCCGGACCAAGTCCTCCATGGACATCATGGAGTCGAAGTGGCAGATCATCGCCGAACTGGTCCGGCTGCTCATCGAGTTGCTGGTCATCGCGGTGCTGTCCGCCTTCACCGGGGGTTCCGCCTCCAGCCAGGCCGCGGTGGCGAAGGCCCGCAGCCGGGTCGCCATTCTCACGCTGATGGAATGGCTGATGAAGAAGACGCATCTGATGCCCAGCGTCACGGAGGCGATCGAAGAGGCGTTCACCACCTTCGCGGTACGGCTGGCCATGATGCTCGGCGCGCCCAAGGGCCGCCGGCCCAACGGGTTCGACTGGTCGCAGATCATCCAGGACGGCGTCTTCGGCGCGTTCACCGGCCTGTTCCACGGCCTGCTCTCGGACCTCGGCAAGGGCCTGAAGAACAACTTCAAGAACATCTTCGACACCCACAACCCGTTCAAGGACATCAGCGGCAACGGGAAGAAGTTCGACAACCACAAGTTCGACAACCCCGACCTCAACACCAAGCCGAACCCGAAGCCGACGCCGACCCCGAACCCGAAGACGACGCCCACCCCGACACCGACACCGAACCCGAAGACCACGCCCACCCCGCACATCAGGCCGACCCCGACTCCGACGCCCACACCGAAGCCGAAGAGTTTCAGCGACAAGGTGAAGCACGAACTCGGCGAGGACTTCGAGCACTTCATCACCGAGGGCGGCGCGGAGACACTCGGCGAGATCGCCACGGCGTCCATCTTCGGCTTCCCCATCGACCCCCTGAACACCTTCCTGGGCGCCGGCCTCAGCTCGATGAGCGAACGCCACCTGGGCCAGGGCGCGGGCGCGATCGGCAACAAGTTCAACTTCACCACCCCGCCGCAGGTGAACACCCTGGGCACGGCGGACATCCCGGACGACGAGACCAACTCCAACTCCAAGTCCGGCTCGGACAACGGCTCTTCGACCTCTTCGGCGAACGGCCCGTCGTCCGACTCGACGAGCACGCCGGGCCCAGGCCCTACCAACACGACGTCGAACAACGGCAGTTCGTCGACGACCACCACCCCCCAACGCACATCCACGAACACCCCGCCGACCGAGTCCACCGATACCCCCGTCGACGACGTGAACGTCGACGGGGGAGACCTCCAGAACAACGTCCCGCACAGCACGACGAGCACGTCGGGCAGCGGCAGTTCGCAGTCCAACACCCCTACGACCCATACGCCGACCAGTAATACGCCCACGAGCAGTTCGCCCACGAGGTCGCCGGAACAGGGCGATACGGACGGCGGTACCGACGAGGCACAGGGGGCCGGTCAGCAGAACGACACCTCGACCTCCGCGGACACCTCGGACACCTCAACTCCGGCTCCCTCGCCGGACGTTCCGGTCGCGAGCGGGTCCAACACCAACGTCGTACCGCCGACCACGAGTACGGGTACGGGTACGGGTACGAGCACGACCGGGTCCGGTGCTCCCACTTCGAACGGGACAGGGACGAACACGGGTAGTCCGACGTCCGGTTCCGGTTCCGGTACGTCCTCGAACGGCGGCGGCAACCCGCGCACCACGACAACGGGTCGCCCGGAGGACACGACGTCCAACGGCACCGGATCGGGCACCGACCACACGGACACCACGAACGGCACCGGCACCGACAGCACGGACACCTCGGGTACGGAGAGCAACAGCACCTCCCAGCCTGAATCCGGTACCAGCATCAGCCCTAACACCGACACACACACCGGCACCGACCTCCCCACCCCCGTCGCCACCACCAGCAACACCGCGCCCCCTACGACCAGTTCGGCACCGGAGACGACTCCCGCGCCGGAGGCGACCCAGCCGTCCCACTCCGGTACTGCCACCCCGGCACCGCGTACGGAGACGACCACCACCTCCTCCTCCGATGCCACCGTCGTACCGGAGCCGAACAGCACGCCCGCCCCCGTGCCGTCCGTGGATCTCACCCCCTCCGTGACCCCCGACTCCGCACCGGAACCCGGCAGTTTCGAGGACGTTCGCGGCGGAGTGACGCCCTCGGAGCGGAGTCACACCTGGGTCGACCCGGTCTCCCGGCCTCTCGGGGCGGACGGCATGCGTACCCAATACGTGGTGCGGGCCGGTTTCGCCGTACGGCGTTTCACCCACGACGGGGCGCCGGTCACCGATCTCACCGTGACCTATCGGCTCACCGGCAGCCCGGGCCTGGGGGCGCAGGTCGACGGTGTCCAGCAGCGGCTGACGGACGGTGTGCGGCGGGTGTTCAACACCCCGGGCCACCGGCTGGGGGACGGGAGCCTGCTGCACGTCACCGTCGTGCCGGCGGCTCCCGGTGAGACGCCGCACCTCGATGTCACTCTCACCGACCCGACGGACGGGATTCCGGCGACTCATCACTCGTGGCCGGCCGACATCTCCGACTCCGACCTGGCCCACGAGATCGGTCATCAGGTCGGGCTGCGCGACGAGAGCGGCTTCGACGCGGCCGCCCCGCACCGCGGCGGCACGTCCAGCCTGATGGGCGACCCCACGAGGTTCACGCCCGCGTCGGACCCGGCGTACGCGTCGGGTGGGCTGAGGCCCCGCCACCTCGCACTGATCGGTACCCTCGTCGGCGACCCCGCGGACGACCACCGGGGTCCCGGACGTCGGGGCCCGGTCAAGGGCGCGCCCGGCGCGGACCCGCCCGCCCCGCTCACCCCCACCGTCGACCAGGCCGATCAGGGCGACACCGCACCGCCCCCGGTGGCCACCACGTCCGCGCCCGTGCCGGGGCTCCATGACACCCACGACACCCATGACACGGACTCGCCGGACGTCGATCCGCTGGACACGGAGACGGAGGCCGAGACCGTCCCCGCGGTCGTGCCGGTCCCGGCCATCACCCTGACCTCCCCAGAGGGCGACACCACCTCGCCGGCCGAGTCGGTGGTCGGCAGTGGCCGTCGTAGTGGCACCTATCTCGGTGGCTACGGGCGGCGGCACGACGGCCAGGTGGGGCTCGTGCACGTGGAGCCGTTCGCGCCGGACGTGGTCGACGGGCTGCACCGCCAGGTGCTCACGGCGCTCGGCCGGCCCGCTCCGGAGCCGAACGACGCCGTGCTCGCGCAGCTCCGGGACGTGCTGTCTGCGGAGCAGATGGCGCTGAACCTGCCGTATCTGCGCAGTCTCGGCGGTCACCGCATCGTCCTGGACGTCGGCGGCGTCGACCACGAGGTGGACGTACGGCTGACGCTCGACGACAGGCGGCCGTCCGTACGGCAGGGCGCTCTCGACCCGAGCGATCCCGACAAGCATGTGGAGCGGCGCGGGCAGGGCACCCGGGAGATCGTCTCGGCGCAGCCGTCCGGCACGTTCTCGACGATCCCGGTGCCGTGGACCGGTTCGATACCGGTCGCCGCGGCGGGCCCGGTCCGCGGGGTGGACATCGCGCTGGGCGCGACCATCACCCACAACCAGGCGGACGGTTCGACCACCGTCACCCAGGTCGTGCAGACCACCAGCGCCCAGCGCAGCAACGAGCCCTCCCGCGCCTACGACTTCACCGACAACTGGCAGGTCCGCGTGGCCGCGCCGGCCCAGGACACGGGCGTAGAGAATGCGCGGGATACGACAGATACGACCGACACAACAGGCGTGACGGACACGGCCGTTGTCGTCGCGAACCCCGATCCCGATCCCGCGCCCGACTGGAGTCCGGCCGAGCAGCACGGGTCGGTGACCATCTGGTTCCCGCAGCACCTCGTGGACGCCGACAGCGATCCCGGGCAGGAGCTGCCCGCACCCGCCGACATCAGGACGCTGCCGATCTACGGCGTGGACTCGGTGCTGCATCCGCGGCGGCTGTACGAGGGGGCCGCGGCGCACTTCAGCGACGACCTGGACGAGACGTCCTCGGCCCAACTCGCGGACTTCCTCGCTGAACCGATCCTGCGGGGCACGCTGCCGATGCAGGTCGAGGGCGGGCTGTACTCGCCGGTGCTCACCGACGCGCGCGGACGTGCGGTCGGCATGATGCGGCTGGACGCGACGGTCCGGGGGACCACCCCGGTGGCCAAGAGCCTCGACAAGAAGATCAACCTCGAAAGCCATGTCGTCAACTCGGTCAAGAACGACCAGAACACGTCGTTCAACAGCGGGGTGACGTTCACCGGCAGCATCGGTCCGACCTTCACGAACGACCACAGCGCGGGACACCCGGACGCCTCCCACGGCATCGGCGGCACCGTCAACGGCAAGGGGACCGCCAGCCTCGCGGCGCAGAACGTGTTCGGCACCAGCAACCTCGCGGGCACCATGCACGCGGTGCGCACCAACCGCAGCCATCTGCTGACCGAGGCGGACGTCGAGTACACCCTCACCCTGATCCGGCCCGACGGCTCCATCTCCACCTATACGCCCGGGACTTGGACCCACGCTCTCGATCTGCGGGTGCTCAGCGCCGAGGACGCGGCGGGGCACGAACCGGAGCCGGACGAAGTGCGGGTGCTGCCGCCCGAGTTGGAGAACCTGGAGTCGATCGGACAGTCCATCGCGCCGCTCGGGGTGGACGAGAACGACGCGGAGCCGCTGTTCGAGGACGCGGAGACCTGGCTGCGGGACCGCGGCTTCCTGCCGCCGCCGGCGGACGCCCCGCGCCGGGGCCGGCTGCCTGACGAGACGCTGGTGCAGGCCCAGTTGAACAATCTGCGGCGGCTGCAGGAGCTGCGTTCCCCGCTCGGGCTGCGCGCGGCGACGGACTCCATGGTGGACGGCGGCCACTCCCTGTTCCTGGAGATCCCCTCCGTGACGGGGCGGCGCCGGGTACGGCTGGAGTTGGGCGCGCAGCGCGACCCGAACCGGCCGGTGGAGCACCGCACGGTGCTGCCCGACATCCAGGTCATGGGCCTGGCCCAGGCGGCGGGCGGCGGCACCGCCCGGCTCGGCAACACCTACGGCCTGGGCGCCGGGTTCGGCGGCGGCCTCACCGTGCCCACACCGCACGGCGGCGCGTGGACCCTGAACGCCACCGGCGACTACCAGTACGTCGGCCAGGCCGCACTCGGCAACACCACCGGCACCACGCTCGGCCACGACCAGTTCTTCATCGGCACCGGGCAGGACACCCACGAGTTCGGGGTACCGGCCCGCCTCACACTCGACCTGTACGAGGGCTCGGGCCAGGAACCCGTGGCCCGGTTCGGCGAGGTGGCACCGCCTGCCCAACACGGCGAGCCCGACCCGGAGTCGGGCCTGGACGCCCCGCAGGAGAGGGGCGTCGCGGGCACGATCCGGCTGGCCGTACCGCACGAGCGCACGCTGGCCGACGCGGAGCCCGCGCCGCAGGGTGAGCCGTTCACCGTACGGCGGGTCACGCAGGAGGACAGGGACCGCCTGGCCATGACGGACCCGGCCACCGGCGATCCGCATCCGGACGTGGTCCGCGTCCCGGACGACGCCCTGATCGACGTGGTGCGCGGTTCGGCGGCGCTCCAGGACGCCTTCCGGCGGATCGTCGGGGGCGACGGTGTCGACACCGACACCGACACCGATGCCGGCACTGACACCAACACCAACACCAACACCAACACCAACACCAACACCAACACCGATGCCGAACCGGCCGCCCCTCCCGGCCGCGTCTCCAGGCTGGTGGACAACGTCACCGGGTTCCTGAGCAGTTCGCTGGTCGGGAGTCCGTTCGGCGACACCACCACGGTGAGCGCCGAGTCCCGTATCACCGCGCTCTCGCCCGGTTCGCTGGTCGGCCGGGGGCATCAGATCTTCAGCGGCACCTACGTGGTGGAGGGGCTGACGCTGCCCGGGCTCGGTGCCGACGGGCAGCTCGCGATCGAGATCGAGGCCGTCGCCCACACGCCCCGGCTGACGCAGAGCGTCAACCAGTACCTGGAGACCGGCATCACCGCCGCCGACTCGGCGCAGCAGCTCAAGGGCCTCGGAAAAACACACCAGTTCGGGGTGGGCGGCTCGGCGACCCAGAACAACCCGCCCAGTCCCACCCCGAGTTCGCAGCCCGCCGGCTCGCCGGCACCCACGCCGTCCACGCCGTCCCGCTTCAACCCGTCCGGGCGCTACCAGTACGACCGCAAGAGCGACAAGTCCGACACCCTCATCAGCGGCACCGGCACCAACCGGGTGCCCACCCAGTCGGGCCTCCAGCACCGGGTCACGGCCGACGTCACCTACCTGATCACCGTACGGTCCGGACACCGCAACGTGCTCGCCAACTCCCTCGGGTTCGGGCCCGGGGAGACCGTCACGCTCGCCGTGGACGTGCCGCGCGGGCTCCAGTTCCTGATGACGGAGAGTCAACTCCGGCGCGACGAACGGTGGATGGGTGCTCTGCCCGAGCGCCCGGCCGACCCGTCGACGACCGGTCTGACGAGCCCGTCCCTGCCCGACCGGTACGTCCGCGACGGCACCCTCGGACTGGCCGCGGTCAACTCGGTCACGGAGTTCTCCGACCCGGGCACGGGCCCGACACCGACCCCGCAGATCGAGCAGCGCAACCGACTCCACAACGACGTACGGCAGTTGGTGGACCGCTACGCGCCCGGCGTGACCACCCCCGGCCACGCCTCCTACCTGCCCGGTGTCGCCGCGCTGATCGCCGACAACACCGGTGTCGCCGGGAAGCGGGCACTGATCGGGCGCGGCGGCGGACAGACCAGGTTCAGCTTCCGGCACCACCGGTTCGGCGGCGCGGCCCTGGTCGAGGTGACGTTCTCGGCCCGCCCCACGAGCACCGCCGCGGACCGGGGCGCCGTGCGGGGCACCGCCGTGCCGGGCGACAAGTCCGGTATAGAGCAGTGGGGTTCACACACGGCGGAGGGTCACTCGCTCTCCTCCTCGGTGGGCCGGACACACCGTTTCACCGGCAACCCGACGGCCCGGTTCAGCCGCCCCGACGCCGACGACCGTACGGACCGGCTCGGTCCCTCCGCCACCGTGGTCTCCTCGTCCAGCAAGGTCGACAAGAGCGGACGCACCGCCGAGGACCGGTACTGGCTGCGCACCGACAGCGCCGCCGACTTCGACGGCCTTGACTACGAGTTGGTCGCCACCGTCCGCACCACCCTGGTCACCGACTGGCCGCCGAACGTGGTGGGCGCGCTGGTGCAGCGCGGGGTCATCGCCTGGGACGACGCCGACGCGCCGACCCGCTCCTGGATCAGCCGCACCCTCTCCGGCGAACTCGGCGGCCAGGTCCGGGTACCGGCCCAGGTGAGCCTGCGCTTCACCGGCAGCGAGACGGACAGCACCCGACCCCCGCTGCCCGCGCCCGCGCCGCCCTCGGTGTCCCGGGTCGACCCCCGCCAACTGCCTGCCGCACAGCCCGCGTTGCAGGACGCCGACCTGTTCCACCCGACCGGCTCCGTCCCGGTCTACGGCTTCGACGCGTGGAGCGAGCTGTACACCGCCCTCGACCAGGTGGCCCCGGACACCGGGAGCGGCTGGCGCTCCGTGCCGGCCTCGACCTCCGACGAGAACGCGTCGGTACGGCTCGGTGAACTCATCCAGGCCGGCACGATCTCGCTCGACACACCCCGGCAGACCGGCGGGATGCTGCCGGCGATGCCGGGCGCGTTCCCGCTGCAGAACGCGCCGGACCAACGGCCCACCCTCACCGTCTCGTTGTACCGGCCTAGGGTGGTCACCGACGGCGGCGACGTGACCCTCGACCGGCTGCGGATCAACACGCAGAGCAGCAGCACCGTCTCCGGCGCCGACACCACCACCGGGCTGTCGCTGCCGTTCGTCATGAGCGCCGACGACCCCGACCGCAACCTCCTCGGCGCGACCCCGCCGGTGCTCCAACGGCCCGTGGACGCGAGCAACTTCGGCAGCGGAGTCTCCGGTGGCCGCCGCGACTGGCTCAAGACCGGCAGCACCAGCCTGCCCGCCGACGGCCGCGGCACCCGCAGCTACGAGGTGCAGGCCGACGTCCACATCGAGGTCACCGGCCCCGAGGGCGTACGCCATGTCACGGGTACGGCCACGATCCGCATCGAGGAGCGCGACGCCCTCGGTCACGGCATCACCGAGCCGAATCCGGTGCCCCAGGTCTACGACCTCCCGGCCCTGCTCACCGAGGGCACCAACACCGCGCCGCACGACTGGGCGACGACCCCGTTGCGGAACGTACGGAACAACCTGAACGCGGGCGTCGACCTCACCGACGACGGCTTCCAGCTCTGGGTGGCCACCGGCCCCGACCCGGACGGCTCCCGCCTGGCCCTGGCCCTCTACGCCGCGTCCCGGGCCGCCCGGGACAACGGGCGCCCGGTGGAACTCGTCACCCGGGGCCCGGAGGGCCTGCGCGTCTGGGCCTTCGACCCGGACGGCACACTGACCGGGCCGCAGGCGTCGGACTCCACCACCGGTGTCGTGTCCCTGGACCAGGCCTGGGCGGACTTCGAGCGCGAGGCCGCCGCGTTCGACCAGGCCGAGGCCGACCACACCGCGGCGCTCGACGACGAGTACGAGCAGCGGGGGCTGCGGCCCGACGCGCAGGACGCCCTGAACGACGCGGTCACCGCACTGACGGACGCGGCGGACGAGGCCCACCGGACCGACACGGCCGCGACCACCGCCGAGCAGAACGCGGACCAGGCCGAACAGGACCTCCGCGGCCTCATCGACCGCGAGAAGACGCTGACCGGCGGGATCTCCGACGCCCGCCGCACGATCGGCCCGCTCACCGACGCGGTCTCCGAGGGCGAGCGCCAGGAGATACGCCTCAGCGCCCAGGCCAAGACCGCCCGACGCCAACTGGCCGACCTCACGGCCCGCGCCGCCGAGGCCTCGAACACGAGGGCTTCCGGCTCCGGCTCCGGCGACACGGAGAACGTTCCGGTGCCGGGCCCGTCCGGCACGGATGGCGCTACGACGGTCGACAGCACGACGCCGGGTACGGTCCCGCAGGACTCGGAGACGCCGGGCCCGATCACGTCGGACACGGTGGCGCCGGAGACGGTCGTGGAACCCGCGCCGGAAACGGCCGTAGCACCGCCGGCCGGGGACGACACCACCGCCCCCGCCTCCGCCGTAGACCCCCGTCTCACCCAGCAGATCGCCGAAGTCACCGCCCAGGTCGGCAAGTTGGACGCCGATCTCACCGAGGCCCGGGCCGGGCTTGATCGGGACCGTGCCGCGCTCCGGGACGCCCAGGCCGGCCTGGACCGCGATGTGGCGGCTCTGAACGAGGCGCGGGCGCAGCTCCCCGGCGTGCGGGCCACGGCCGGGACCCGGCGTGCGGAGGCGGGCACGGCTCGTGGGCTCGCGGCGGACGCGACCCTGGCCCACGAGGACGCACGCGAGAACCATGAGCGGGCGGCGCGGACGCTCGGCGAGATCGATACCCAGATCGGCAACGCCCTCGGCAGGCGCGACGACGCCGCGGCCCGCCGGGCGGCGGCGGAGACCGCGCTGCCCGGCGCGACCGGCGCGGTGCTGGCCTCCGGCCCCTCGGCGCTGCCCACATCACACACGACGCTGGCCTCGGTGAGCCCGCGCTGGCCGGGCTCGGGTCGCCACCGCACGGCGGGTCCCTCCACCGACAACACCCCGCTCCCCGGCGACGACAACATTTCCGAGAGCGACAACTCGACCACCGGGGACGAGGATTCAGGGGGAGACGACAGTTCGGACGCGGACACCGAACTGACCACGCCCGATCAGACGTCTCTCGTCCCGCCGAAGGACCCCCCGGCGACCGGCGACAACGACGGCACCGGCGGCGACCAGGGCGGCACGTCCGGCGACCCCGGTACGACCTCCGCCCAGGACAGCGCGTTCGACGCCCTGGTCGGCAACACCAACACCACCGCCACGTCAGCCGACCTGCACAGTGCGCCGACGGACACGGCAGACACGGCGGACACGGACACCGACCCACCCAAGACCGAGGACAAGGGCAAGGGCAAGGCGCCTGCCCAGGACGACACCGACGGCACGTCATCCACCCCCGTCCCCACCGCCCCCCAGCCCGCCGCCTTCCAAGTGCGGGCCCCGCGAGGCAACTTGGTACCGACCCGCGGTGACGGCCGATGCATCCTCTACACGTTCATCGGCACCGACCCGGCGCGGGTCCGCGACCGGTTGTCCGACCTGCGGACCCGGGCTCCGGAGACCTACGCCTGGCTGGGCGACCCGAATCAAGTCCGGGCCGGGCTGGCCCAGTTCAGCCGGTGGCGGCCGGGCACCCCGATGCCCAGGGCCGGCCGGCACCTGATGCTCGCGGCCGACCAGCTGCGTGTCCTCGCCGAGGACCGGCTGCTCACCGCGCGCAGTGAACGCCCGCTGCCGCACGAGGTGGTGGGCCAGGTACGGCAGACGCTCGCGGGGTGGTTCGACGGGCGCACGGCGACCATGGACCGGCCCGAACTCCTGGCGACCCTCGACGAGTACGGCATCACGGGGGTGACAGAGCCGGACCAGTTGGAGCGGGACGATCTCGACACGCTGTACATCGAGGCGCTGACCGGAAACAACGCGATCGGCCCGGCGGATCCCAGCGTCCGGGACATGTTCGCGTACCTGCGCGACACCGACCAACTGCCCACGCTGGAAAGCCTCTCCGACGACCAGCTCCGCAGGCTGCTCGGGCACGGATACACCGTCAGCGACGCACAGTTCACCGACGCCGAACTGGCCCACGCGCTCGACGCCGTCCAGAACTGGTCCAAGGCGTACGAGAGCAACCAGGGGGAGTTGTTCCTCCCGCTGCTGGCGGACACCCTGGACGTGGCCGTCGAGGTACTGCGGCCGGACCCGTCGACCGGCCTCGGCACCGTCACCCGCGTCGGCTCACCCACGGCCACCCGGGTCCTGGAGGTCCACTACACGGGCCTGAACCACTACAACGCCACCGACGCAGGCCCCCTCACCGTCGACCCGGCCACCGTCACCCCGGCCCCCGCACCCAGGGGCCCCGGGGACGCCAACAGTGTTCAGCCGAACGGCCGTTACCGTCCCGCGCCGACCCGCGACGCAGACGACGACCGCCCTGCGTCCCGTGTCGCCGACCCCGCGCCGAAGGACACGTGGCACGGTCTGCGTCCGCATGCCCGTCCCGCCGTTCACAGCACGGAGCGGTTCGATGCGCACGCGGACCAGTCCAACTCGCCCCGGCCGGGGGTTCTCAGCGGCGCGACGACTCTCATCCGTACGCAGGTCCGTCGTATCCAGGCGCCCAACGGCCAGTGGATACGGGACTACACGCTCAACCTCCCGGTCACCGCGACGAACCCTGACCTCACCCAGCAGCTCAACGAACGCATCTCACGTCTCCTGGACACGCATCTCAACTCCGGTCTGGCGCTGCCCAGTTCGGGCGACCAGCTGCACATCAACCTCAACCTGATCGCCGACCCCGATCACCCCGAGACGATCACTCTCACCGACACCGCGAACCCGGCCCGCGCGGACCAACTCCACCTGGACGCGAACCACTCGGACGAGGATCTCCTGCACGAGGTCCTCCACTACCTCGGCCTCCCGGACGAACAGCGCGACAACGACTTCCTGTTGCGCAACCACCCGAACAGCACGACCGTCCACACCACCGGGGTTATGGCCAGCACCCAGACCCCCGTCCACATCCCCCGCAGGTATCTCCGCACGATCGAGAACGTCACCTCTGCGGGGCCCCAACTCCACGACCACGCAGGCCAGGACACCACCGCCCCCGCTCTGGACCCCGACACGACCCCCATCCCCACCGAGGCCTCGCTCACGTGGCCCACCTCCCAGGCCCCGACCGCACAGCCGCCCGCACAGGTCCAACTGCCGTCGAGCTACGTGAACTCCTACGGCGCGCTCCCGGACGGGACCGTCGGGCTCGTGTACCCGGAGCCGTTCTCCGACGAGGTGGTCCAGGGGCTGCACGGGCAGGTCTACGAGGCGCTCGGGCTGGATGTGGACAATCCGCCGGAGCCGGTGCGCGAGCAGGTGCAGGACGCGCTGAGCCGGGAGAACCTCGCGCTCCAACTCCCGTATCTGCGCTCGAACGGCGGTCATCGCATCACCGTCCACGTCGGCGGACGCGATCGCACCGTCGACGTACAGCTGACGCTCTCCGACGCGCGGGCCTCGTTGCGGCAAGGGCGCTTCGACCCGCGTGATCCGGACAAGCACGTCGAACGGCGCGGGTTCGGTACGCGGGAGAACTTCTCCAGCCAGCCGTCGGGGACGTACCGCACGATCCAGGCGCCGTGGACCGGTACGTTCCCGATCACCGCGCCAACACCGGTGCGGGCGGTGGACGGGTCGGTGACGCTGTCCATCACGCACAACCAGGCCAGTGACGCGACGACCGTCACGCAGGCCGTCCAGACGACCTCCGCCCAGCGCTCCAACGAGCCCTCGGATCCAGTGGAGTTCACCACCCACTGGCGCGTGCGCGTCGACGCCCCCGCGGTCACCGCGACGCCCACCGCGCCGACCGGGACGACCGCGCCCGCCACCGCCCCGGCGACGGGCGGATGGCGCGGGCCGGTGTCGCACGGTTCCACCACGATCTGGTTCCCGCGGCACCTCACCACCGCCGATCCGGCGCCGGGCTCGCTGCCCGCGCCCGCCGCGCCGACCGATCTCCCGCTCTACGGCGTCGACTCCGTGATCGATCCCCGGGCGCTGTACGAGCACGTCCACCAGACGTTCCACACGCACCTGGACGACACCGCCGCCGGCCAGGTCGCAGACTTCCTCTCCGAACAGGTGCTGCGCGGCACGCTGCCGATGCAGATCCACGGCGGGCTCTACTCGCCCGTGATCACCGACGCCGACGGCAACGCGGTCGGCATGCTGCACCTGGTCACCGAGCCCGGGACCAGCACCCCGCAGCGGCAGAGCACCGCGGGCCAGATCAACCTTGAGAGCCATCTGGTCAACACCGCGAAGGTGGACCTCTCTTCGAAGTACACCAGCGGGATCGGCGTCAGCGGCACCGCCGCCGTCGCCCTCACCGGCGACCACAGCCAGGGTCATCCGGACGCGTCGAGCATGATCGGCGGCAGCCTCGGTCTGCGCGTGCAGGGGCAGGCGACCGTCACCAACACGTACAGCGCGAGCAGTTCGGCCGGC
Organism: Streptomyces sp. NPDC048504; assembly: GCF_043200035.1. NCBI lineage: Bacteria > Bacillati > Actinomycetota > Actinomycetes > Kitasatosporales > Streptomycetaceae > Streptomyces > Streptomyces sp. NPDC048504. The sequence continues at coordinate 443,459 of NZ_JBICXA010000005.1, read as the reverse complement.
ACGATGCACGCCATCCGCACCAACCAGAGCCATCTGCTCGCCCCCACCGCGGTCACTTACCGGGTCACCCTGATCCAGCCGGACGGCAACCGGCTGCAGGCGCCCGCGCTTCCCCGGGCGCACGGCATGGATCTACGGCTCCTGAGCGGGACGACCGCCGCCGGGCACACGCCGACCGCCGCCGAGACACGTGAACTCCCGCACTCCCTGGAGCGGTTGGACGGCATCGGGCTGAGCGCGGCCCCGCTCGACGTCACCGGTACGGATCGTCTGTTCGACGAGGCCGAGACGTGGCTGCGCCGCGAGGGCTTTCTGCCGTCCGCTCACGGCGTGGTGCGCGGCCATGAGCCCGAGCACCAGATCCGGCTGCACGCGCAGCTCAACAACCTGCGCCGGCTGAAGGAGGCCCGTTCCCGCACCGGGCTGCGCGCTGCCACCGATGCGATGGTCGACGGCGGACACGCTCTGCACTTCGAGGTGCCCAACAGCTCCGACACAGGCGTCCGTCGGGTCCGCCTGCTGCTCACCGCCGACCGTGACACCGGGCAGGCCAGCACTCATGACCTCGTTCTCCCGGGCATCCAGGTCATGGGTCTGGCGCAGATGGCGGGCAGCGACGCCGAGCAGCGCGGTGAGTCGTACAGCGGTGCGTTCGGGGCCTTGGGCGGTGTCGGCGGGCCGTTGCGCAGCTGGGGGTCCATCGCGTTCGGGGGCGACTACCAGTACGGCCAGCAGATCACGCACGGCGACACCGTGGGCGGCGCCACCGGCCACGACCAGTTCTTCATCGCCACCAACCAGGACAGTCACGCGTTCGACGTGCCGGTGCGGTTGGCCCTGGACCTGTACGCGGACGACGGGGTCGAGCCGAGCGAGCGGTTCGGGCGGAACCTGAACCAGGCCGCCGCACCGCCACCGGCCGCTGCCCCGGCCCCAACTGCCGCCGGTGCGCCTGCCGTTGCCCCCGCACCGCCCATCCCGCCGACGGTCACCGGCACGCTGCGGCTGGCGGTGCCGCACGGCCGTACCCACGCACCCGCGACGACCCCCGCACCGCCCGCACGGGCCGACGGGACGCCGCGTCCGGTCGACGCGGCCGACACGCGCCGTCTCGCCGCGACCGACAACCGGGGCAACCCGCGCCCGGGTCTGGTGCGGATACCGGACGACGCCCTGATCGACACCGTGCGCGGCTCCGCGGCCATCGAGTCGGTCTTCCAACGGGCCGCCCGGGAGATCCGCCACCAGGCCCAGCAGACGACGCCCCCCACCCCGGCCACCGGCCCGATCCTCCCCGTCACCACCGCCGGTATGGCACCCGCGCCCGCCCCCGCCGCGCCGCAGCGCGCGAGTCTCTTCCCGCTCGCCGGGCACGGGCTGTTGGACAACACGACGCGCGCCGCCGAGACCCGGCACGCGGCGATCACCCCGGGCAGTCTCGTCGCTCACGGCCACGAACTGTTCAAGAACTCCTACGTAGTTGAGGGCCTGAGCCTGCCGGGAACCCTCGCGGACGGTCAGTACTCGCTGGAGATCCAGGCCATCGCGCACCAGCCCCGCCTGCTCGACACCACCCGGCAGTACCTGGAGACCGGTGTCTCGGCCACCGGCAGCGCCCAGCAGCTCAAGTCCCTGGGAAAGTCGAACCAGTTCGGCGGCACCGGATCGGCCACCCAGAACTCGACCACACCGGTGGCAGAGGGCGCCGCCAAGCCGAACAAGAACCAGCTCAGCCCGGCGGTACGGCTCAACAAGGTGTCCCGCACCGACACCTCCGACACCCTCTCCGCCAGCACGGGCGTCAACCGCACCCCCACCGAGAGCGGCGACCTGCACCGGGTGGTCGCCGACGTCACCTATGTGGTCGAGGTCCGGGCCGGCTCCCGCACCCTGGGCAACGGGATCCTGGACGCCGGCACGATCGAGCCCGTCACCTTCGCGGTGGACGTCCCCGACGGCCTCCAGTTCCTCATGACCCAGGGCCAACTCGACCGTGACGCACGGTGGATGCGCTCGGTGACCGGTCTCACCCCGGCGCCCGTCCAGGGCCAGGCTCCGCTGCCGGCGTCGTACGTGCGCAACCGCCAACTGGGCCTCGGCGGCGTCCTCTCGGTCAGCGAGTACGAGACCGTCCCCGCCCCCGCACCCGCCGCGGCCCCCGCACCCGCCGCCGGCGCCGCGATCCCGCTGGTGCGGCTCAACAACGAGGTGGAGCGGCGCGGCCAGGTCGGGCGCCGGCTGCGGACCCTGGTCGAGACCGAGGCACCCGGAGTGTTCACCCCGGGGCACGCCGGCCACCAGCCCGGTGTGCTCAGCCGGATCACCCAGCTCACCTCCACCGCCGGACTGCGCTCACTGCCCGGACGAGGCCCGGACGGCACCCCGCACCCGGCCACCACCCGTTTCCACTTCCGTCACCACGGTTACGGCGGTGAGCGGCTGGTCGAGGTCATGCTGCGGGCGAGGCCCCGGGCGGCCCAGAACCTGGCCCGTGTCCGAGGCACCTCCACCCCCGGTTCCGGTCTCGAACAGTGGCAGTCGCACACCGCCGCGGGCCGCAGTGCCGTCCGCGCCTCGATCGGGCAGGCGCAGCTCCCGGTCACGCCGGCGGTCCGCTATCTCCGGCCGGACCAGGGTCCCGATCCCCTGACGACGGACCGTGCGGAGGTGGGGTTCACCCCGCAGTCGGCCAGCAGCATCTCGGCCCGGCGGGCGACCACGGCCGACAACCGCTTCTGGCTGCGTACGGACAACGGTGCCGACTTCGACGGCCTCCAGTACGACTACGAGCTGACGGTCCGTTCCGCGCTGGTCGTCGACTGGCCGCCGAACGTCATCGGCGGTCTCATCCAGAACGGTGTCATCGCCTGGGCCGACGCGGACGGGGACGTACGCCAGTGGATCGACAGGCTGCTGGCGGGCGGCAACGAGCGCACCGACACCGTCCCGGTCCGCCTGGCGCTGCGGTTCACCGGCACCGAGACCAACGTGCCCGTACCGACGGCCACGGTGACCGCCGCGTCCGCCGAGTCCGGCGCCGACCCGCGCAACTCGGTGCGGCCGGCCGGCCCCTATCTCACCGACGCGCAGATGTTCCATCCGGTGGGGCCGACCCCGGCGTTCCACTTCGACGGCTGGGCGCATCTGGAGACGGCGCTGAACAACGTCGCGCCGCGCCGCCTGGGCGGTTGGCACGCGCAGATCACCTCCGTGTCGGTGGAGGGACAGGCCGTCCGGCTCGGCCAGTTGATCCAGGCCGGACGGGTCTCCCTCGACCGTCCCCGGCTGGTCGCCGACCTCACTCGCAAGGTGCCGGGCACCGCGCCCTTCGAAGGGGCACCCGATCAAGCCCCGTCGATCGCGGTCACGCTGTACAACCCGCGCCGTTCCACCCACGCCGACGACGTCACCCTCGACCAACTGCACAACACCACCGACACGGTGAGCACCGCGGCCGGCGCCGACCACTCCTTGGCGACCTCGCTCACGTACCGCCTGAGCGGTGAGGACAACAATCGCCAGCTCGGCGGGGTCAACGTCCCGCTCGCGCAACGGCAGACCCAGCCCTCGGCCTTCGGCGGCACCACCACCGGCAGCCGTCGTGACTGGCTGAAGTCCGGCAGCACCGCCGCGCCCGCCAACGGGGCGCGCGGGACGCGGAGTTACGTCGTCGACGCGGACGCGCATCTGCTCGTGGAGGGACCGCAGGGCACCCGTCACGTCACCGGCACCGTCACCCTCCGCATCGAGGAACGTGACCTCCTCGGCCATGGTCTGCTCACCCCGGCGGAGACCCCGCCGAACCTCCACGACCTGCCGGCGCTCGTCCCCGACTGGGCCACCGTAGAACCGCACACGCTGCCCGAGCGCCTCAACTCCGCGATCCCTGCGGGTAGTCACGGCGTGCAGGTCTGGGTGGCCCTCGGCGCCGACCCGCAGGGCACCCGGCTCGGCCAGGCGCTCTACGGGGCCTCGCGTGCGGCCGTGCTCGGGAACCGTCCGCTGGAGTTGATGACGCGTGACCCGCAGGGCATCCGCCGCTGGGAGTTCAACCCTGACGGTGCCCTCGTCACCGCCGACCCCGACCTGAGCACCGCGTGGAACGCCTTCGACGCCCAGGCCGAACTCCTGTACACCGCCACCGAAACCCTCTCCGACACCCCGCAGCGGCTGAACCTCCGCTTCGCTGCCCGCCGGGAGGCCAACCAGGCGTACACGGAAGCCGTGGAAACCCACGAGGAGGCGCAGCGCGCGGTCACGGACGCGACCACCGCCCATACCCGGGCGAGGAAGACGGCCGCCGACTCCGCCAGGGCCGCGCGCCGGGCGGAGGCACTGGTCGAGCGGCTGAAGCGCGAGCTCGCGGAGGCCCGGCGGACCGCCACGACACTGCCACCGGTCATCAAGCAGCACGAGCGGGACGAGACCAAGGGCCGCCGCGATCTTCGGGCGGCCCTGGCCGAGCTGACGCAGGCCGAGAACGCCGCACGGGCCGCCGCCCAACAGGCCGCGAGGAACGGGCAGTCGAGCACCACTCCCGCCCCGGCCCCTGCCGCAACCGGCGCCCCGCGCTCCCACACCCCCGCGGCCGATGTCGCCGGCGACCCCCGGGTGCAGGCCGTGCTCCCGGCGATCACCGCCGCCGACAACGCGATCCAGCGGGCCACCGCCGCGCTCACCGCGGCCCGGCCGGTGCTGGCGCGAGCGGAGCACATCGTCGAGGTCGGGCCGGACCGCATCAGCGCGGAGGAGAACAACCACGCGGAGGCCGTGGAGAAGGAGCGGAAGGACGCGGAGGCCGAGGTCGTCGCGGCCCGCGACCTCCAGGTCGCCACGGAGAAGGAGACCGACGCCCGGCGCGAAGTGACCGAGGCCGCGGACGAAGTCGCCGACCGCGACAGGGAGATCGCCGCCGTCGTCACCGCGCAACAGCGGGCCGCCGCCGACCAGATGGCGGCCACCGACGCGCTGCCCGACCTGGCCGGCGACGTCCAGGACAGCGCTCCGACCCCCGAACAGTCACTGCGGACCACCTTCGCCACCACCCCGCCCCGCTGGCCCACCCCCGACGGCCCGGCCGCCCCCCTCCCGGCCGGCGGCCAGACCCACACCCCGCCCGCCGCCGTCACCACGGGGACGAGCCCCACGACGACGACACCCGCGCCGAAGCCGCAGCCGAAGAAGAGCGGGGCGCCCAAGTCCGGTACGAGCAACGCCAAGACGGACAAGACGGGTAAGGGAGACAAGACCGGCAAGGACAAGAAGCCTGCCACCGGCAAGAGCACGGCCGTCGACAAGGGCAAGGGCACGGCCAAGTCCCCGCTCGTCCAGTCGCCCCCGCCCCCCGGCACGAGCCCGGCCGCCCCGCAGTCTCCCTACGTGGCCCCCGCCGGCCGCGTCGTCGCGACCCCCGGCGACGGCTACTGCCTCCTCTACGCCGTCATCGGCAGCGCGCCGGACCTGGTCCGCACCCGCCTGCGGCAGGCCGACCCGGCCTTCGCCGCGGCCACCGCCGCCTGGCTCGCCCGGCCCGACGACGTACGGCACACCCTCAGGACACTCACGGCGCAGCCGCAGACCACCAACCCGGGAACAGGCCATCTGCGGGCCGCGCAGCGGGGGTTGCAGAACCTGGTCCGGGCCCGGCTGACAGCGGCACGCGACGGCAGCCGCCCGCTCCCGCCCCAGGTGCTCGGCCAGCTCCGGGGCGTCCTCGCCGGTGAGTTCGCGACGCTGGTGGAGGACGCGTCCGACGCTGCCGTCGCCAACCAACTGAACGTGTACGGCATCCAGGGCGTCACCCGCACCGAGGACCTGGACCCGGTCGACCTTCAGACCCGCTATCTGCAAGCGGTCTCCATGCCGGGCGCACCGCCCGCACTGACCGGCACCCCACCGAGCAACCGGCGGATGTTCGCCTATCTGCGATCGATGGGCGCGCTGCCGACGCCCGCCGCCATGACACCGGCCGGACGCCGGTGGCTGCTGACCGCCGGCTATCACCGGAGCACCGTCCCCCTCACTCAAGGAGAGGCACGCCTGCTCGACAGCGCGGTGGACACCTGGTCGGACTCGTGGGCTGACCCGGTCGGCGACACCTTCCTGCCGCTGCTCGCAGACACCCTCGACGCCCCGGTCCACGTCTTCGAACCGGTGACCGACACAACCGCCGGCCCCCGTGGCATCGTGCTGCGCTACGGCCCGACGAACACCAACACCCCAGCGCTGGAGGTCCGTTACACGGGCCTGAACCACTACAGCGCGAGCGACGCGAACCCGAATGCCGCCCCGGCGAACATCACCACGTCGAAGGCACCCCGGGGTCCCGAGGACGCCAACAGCGTTCAGCCAGACGGCCGTTACCGTCCCGCGCCGACCCGGCACGCCGGTGACGACCTGCCTGCGTCCCGTGTCGCCGACCCCGCGCCGAAGGACACGTGGCACGGTCTGCGTCCGCATGCCCGTCCCGCCGTTCACAGCACGGAGCGGTTCGATGCGCACGCGGACCAGTCCAGCTCGCCCCGCCCTGGGGTTCTCAGCGGTGCCAGGACTCTCATCCGTACGCAGGTCCGTCGTATCCAAGCCCCCAACGGGCAGTGGATCCGCGACTACACGCTCAACCTCCCAGTCACCGCCACCGTCCCGGCCCTCACTCAGCAGCTCAACGAACGCATCTCGCGCCTCCTGGACACGCATCTCAACTCCGGACTGGCGCTGCCCAGTTCGGGCGATCAGCTGCACATCAACCTCAACCTGATCGCCGACCCCGATCACCCCGAGACGATCACTCTCACCGACTCCGCGAACCCGGCCCGCGCGGACCAACTCCACCTGGACGCGAACCACTCCGACGAGGACCTGCTCCACGAGGTCTTGCACTACCTCGGCCTCCCGGACGAACAGCGCGACAACGACTTCCTGTTGCGCAACCACCCGAACAGCACCACCGTCCACACCACCGGCCTCATGGCCAGCACCCAAGACCCCGTCCACATCCCGCACCGCTACCTCCGCACCATCGAGAACGTCACCGCGGCCGGCCCTCAACTCCACGACCACACAGGCCAGGACGAGACGACGCCTGTCCGCGACCCCGACACCGCGCCCATCCCCACGGACGCCCCCCTCACCTGGCCCACCTCCAACGCCCCGACGGCCCAACCACCCGCACAGGTCCAACTGCCGTCGAGCTACGTGAACTCGTACGGCGCGCTGCCCGACGGGACCGTCGGGCTCGTGTACGCGGAGCCGTTCTCCGACGAGGTGGTCCAGGGGCTGCACGGGCAGGTCTACGAGGCGCTCGGGCTGGATGTGGACAATCCGCCGGAGCCGGTGCGCGAGCAGGTGCAGGACGCGCTGAGCCGGGAGAACCTCGCGCTCCAACTGCCGTATCTGCGCTCGAACGGCGGTCTCCGCATCACCGTCCGGGTCGGCGGACGCGATCGCACTGTCGACGTACAGCTGACGCTTTCCGACGCGCGGGCCTCGTTGCGGCAGGGGCGCTTCGACCTGCGTGATCCGGACAAGCATGTCGAGCGGCGCGGGTTCGGCACGCGGGAGAACTTCTCCAGCCAGCCGTCGGGTACGTACCGGACGTTCCAGGTGCCGTGGACCGGGTCCTGGCCGATCACGGCGCCGACCGCGGTGCGGGCCGTAGACGGATCGCTGACGGCGGCGATCACCCACAACCAGGCCAGTGACGCGACGACCGTCACGCAGGCCGTGCAGACCACGTCCTCCCAGCGCTCCAACGAGCCCTCCGATCCTGTGGAGTTCAGCACCCGGTGGCGCGTGCGTGTCGACGCGCCGGCCGTCACCGTGCCCGCCACCACGACCGCCCCGGCACCGGACGGGTGGGGCACGGCGGAGTCCCACGGTCCGACCACGATCTGGTTCCCGCGGCACCTCACCACCGCCGATCCGGCGCCGGGCTCGCTGCCCGCGCCCGCCGCGATGGCCGATCTTCCGCTCTACGGCGTCGACTCGGTGATCGACCCGAGGGCGCTGTACGAGCACGTCCACCAGACGTTCCACGCCGATCTGGACGACACCGCCGCCGGCCAGGTCTCGGACTTCCTCTCCGAGCAGGTGCTGCGGGGCACGTTGCCCATGCAGGTGGACGGCGGGATCTACTCGCCGGTGATCACCGATGCCGACGGCAACGCGGTCGGCATGCTGCACCTGGTCACCACGCCCGCCGTCGGCACGCCGTTGCGGCAGAGCACCCCGGGTCAGATCAACCTTGAGAGCCATCTGGTCAACACCGCGAAGGTGGACCTCTCTTCGAAGTACACCAGCGGGATCGGGGTCAGCGGGAGTGGTGCCGCCGCTCTCACCGGTGACCACAGTCAGGGGCATCCGGACGCGTCGAGCATGATCGGTGGCAGCCTCGGTCTGCGCGGGCAGACCCAGGCGACCGTCACCAACACGTACAGCGCGAGCAGTTCGGCGGGCACGATGCACGCCATCCGCACGAACCGCGGCCACCTCCTCACCCCGTCCGGCGTCACCTACCAGGTCACCCTGATCCGGCCGGACGGGACCGAGACGCAGGCCCCGGCGCTCACCCGGACGCACGGCATGGACCTACGGGTCCTGAGCAAGGCGGACGCCACCGGGCACACGCCGACCGCCGCCGAGACACGCGAACTCCCGGACTCCCTGGAGCGGTTGGACGGCATCGGGCTGAGCGCCGCCCCCCTCGACGTCACCGGTACGGACGGTCTCTTCGACGAGGCCGAGACGTGGCTGCGCCGCGAGGGTTTCCTGCCGCCCGCCCCAACGGCCCCGGCCCCCACCGGAGTTGGCGCGCGGCTGAAGCAGGCGATGCGCAACCATGAGCCCGAGCACCAGATCCGGCTGCACGCCCAACTGAACAACCTGCGCCGGCTGAGGGAGGCGCGCTCCCGTACCGGGCTGCGTGCCGCGACCGACGCGATGGTCGACGGCGGGCACTCCCTGCACTTCGAGGTGCCCAACAGCACCGACACCGGCGTCCGTCGGGTCCGCCTGCTCCTCTCCGCCGACCGCGACACCGGGCAGGCCAGCACCCATCACCTGGTCCTTCCGGGTATCCAGGTCATGGGTCTGGCGCAGATGGCCGGCAGTGACGCCGAGCAGCGCGGTGAGTCGTACGGCGGCGCGCTCGGGCCGATGGCCAGTGTCAGCGGGCCGCTGGGGAGTTGGGGGTCCATCGGGTTCGGGGCCGACTATCAGTACGGCCACCAGGTCACCCACGGCGACACCGTGGGCGGCGCGACCTCGCACGACCAGTTCTACATCGGCACCGGCCAGGACAGCCACGCGTTCGACGTGCCGGTACGGTTGGCCCTGGACCTGTACGCGGACGACAGCGATCAGCCGAGCGAGCGGTTCGGGCGGAACGTGAACCAGGCCGCCGTACCGGCACCGGTCGCTGTACCGGCCCCAACTGTCCCCGGTGCGCCGCCCGTTGCCCCCGTGCCGCCCGTCGCGCCGACGGTCACCGGTTCGCTGCGGCTGGCGGTGCCGGACGGCCGTACCCACGCGCCCTCGGCGACCTCGGCACCGCCCGCCGCACGGGCCGACGGGGCGCCGCGTAGGCCCGACGCGGTCGACAGGGCACGGCTCGACGGGACCGACGCCACCGGTACCCCGCGCCCGGAGTTGGTGCGGATACCGGACGACGCGCTGATCGACACGGTGCGTGGTTCCGCCGCCATCGAGTCCGTCTTCCAGCGGGCCGCCACGGTCATCCGCAACCAGGCCCAGCCGACGCCCCCTGCCGCCACCGGCACGGGCCCGATCCTCCCGGTCACCGCCCCCGCGACCACCGGAACCGCCGCCGCCCCGCCCCCGCGTGACGGCATCTCACCCCTCGCCGGACACGGGCTCACGGACAGCAGGACGCGTGCCACCGAGACCCGGCATGCCGCGATCACGCCGGGCAGTCTCGTCGCGCACGGGCACGAACTGTTCAAGAACTCCTACGTAGTTGAGGGCCTGAGCCTCCCGGGGACGATGGCGGACGGGCAGTACTCCCTGGAGATCCAGGCCGTGGCGCACCGGCCCCGGTTGCTGGACACCACCCGGCAGTATCTGGAGACCGGCGTCTCGGCCACCGACAGTGCCCAGCAGCTCAAGTCCCTCGGAAAGTCACACCAGTTCGGCGGCAGCGGGGTGGTCACCCAGAACCCGCCCCCGCAGCCGGCCGGACAGGGCAACACCGGTCCGGAGTCGGACGGTTCGGTCTCCACCAGCCAGACCAGCGGCAAGTCGTACAAGGGCCTCTTCAACCCCTCGGCACGGCTCGGCCATGTCGCCCGCACCGACACCTCCGACACCCTCGCCGCGAGCACGGGCGTCAACCGCACCCCCACCGAGAGCGGCACCCTGCACCGTGTGGTCGCCGACGTCACCTACCTCGTCACGGTCCGCGCGGGCTCCCGCACCCTGCTCAACGGCGTCGGCGAGTCCGGCACGGTCGACCCCGTCACCTTCGCGGTGGACGTCCCCGACGGACTCCAGTTCCTCATGACCCAGGGCCAACTCGCCCGCGACGCACGGTGGATGGGCTCGGTGACCGGTCTCACCCCGGCGGCCGCCCCGGCGTTGACGGCGGCCCTCCCGGCGCCGTACACCCGCAACCGCGAACTGGGCCTCGGCGGTGTCCTCTCGGTCATCGAGTACGACCGGCCCGTCGCCGCCCCCGTGCCCACGACCGGGCCCGCCGCCGGGCAGATCCCGCTGGGGCCGGTCAACCCGAGGGAGCGGCGCGGGCAGATCGGGCGCGAGCTGCTGGCGCTGGTGGAGGCCGAGGCGCCCGGAGCGGTCACCCCCGGGCACTCCGGCTACCAGCAGGGTGTGCACAGCCGTATCGCCCAGCTCACCTCGTCCGCCGGGCTGCGCTCGCTGCCCGGGCGCGGTCCGGACGGCACCCCACGCCGGGCCACCACCCGCTTCCACTTCCGCCACCACGGCCACGGCGGTGAGCGGCTGGTCGAGGTCACGCTCACGGCACGGCCCCGGCGGACCCAAAACCTGGCCGGTGTCCGGGGTTCCTCGACGCCCGGTTCGGGTCTCGAACAGTGGCAATCGCACACCTCGGCGGGCCGCACCACCACCCGGGCCTCCGTCCGGCAGAAGCAGCTCCCGGTCACGCTGACGACCCGCTATCTCCGCCCGAACCAGGGCCCGGACCCGTCCAAGACGGACCGCGCGGCACCGGTGTTCACCCCGCAGGCTGCCACCAGCATCTCCGCCCGGCGGGCGACCACGGCCGACAACCGCTTCTGGCTGCGTACGGACAACGGTGCCGACTTCGACGGCCTCCAGTACGACTACGAGCTGTCCGTCCGTTCCGCGCTGGTTGTCGACTGGCCGCCGAACGTCATCGGCGGTCTCATCCAGAACGGTGTCATCGCCTGGTCCGACGCGGACGGGGACGTACGCCGGTGGATCGACGAGTTGATGGCCCGGGGCAACCCGCGCACCAGCACCGTCCCGGTCCGGCTGACCCTGCGCTTCACCGGCACCGAGACCGCCCTGCCCGGCGCGGGCGGCCCGGCTCCGGTGAACGCCCCGTCCGTCGTCTCCGGCGCCGACCCGCGCAACACCGTGCGGCCGGCCGGCCCCGCCGGGCCGTATCTCGCCGACGCGCAGATGTTCCACCCGGTGGGGCCGACCCCGGCGTTCCACTTCGACGGCTGGGCACATCTGGAGACGGCGCTCAACGACGTCGCGCCGCGCGGCGGCCGTGGCTGGCATTCGCAGATCACGTCCGTCTCGGTGGAGGGACAGGCGGTCCGGCTCGGCCAGTTGATCCAGGCCGGACGGGTCAGCCTCGACCGCCCCCGGCTGGCCGCTGACCTCACTCGCAAGATGCCGGGCACCGCGCCCTTCGAGGGGGCACCCGATCAAGCCCCGTCGATCGCGGTGACGCTGTACAACCCGCGCCGTTCCACCCACGCCGACGACGTCACCCTCGACCAGCTCCACAACACCACCGACACGGTGAGCACCGCGGCCGGCGCGGACCACTCGCTCGCGACCTCGTTCACGGAACTCCTCAGCGGTGACGACGACAACCACGAGATCGCCGGGATCAGCGTCCCGCTCGCCCAGCGGCAGACCCAGCCGTCCACCTTCGGTGGCACCACCACCGGCAGTCGTCGTGACTGGCTGAAGTCCGGCAGCACCGCCGCGCCCGCCAACGGGGCGCGCGGGACGCGGAGTTATGTCGTCGACGCGGACGCGCATCTGCTCGTGGAGGGACCGCAGGGCACCCGTCACGTCACCGGTACGGTCACCCTCCGCATCGAGGAGCGCGACCTCCTCGGCCATGGTCTGCTCACCCCGGCCGAGACCCCGCCGAACCTCCACGACCTGCCCGCGCTCGTCCCCGACTGGGCCACGGCCGAGCCGCACACGCTGCCCGAGCGCCTCAACTCCGCGATCCCCGCGGGCAGTCACGGCGTGCAGGTCTGGGTGGCCCTCGGCGCCGACCCGCAGGGCGAGCACCTCGGCCAGGCGCTGTACGCCGCGTCCCGCACCGCCGTGCTCGGGAATCGCCCGCTGGAGTTGATGACCCGTGACCCGCAGGGCATCCGCCGCTGGGAGTTCACCCCCGACGGAGCCCTCGTCACCGCCGACCCCGACCTGGCCACCGCGTGGAACGCCTTCGACACCCAGGCCGAACTCCTGCACACCGCCACCGAGACCCTCGCCGACACCCCGCAGCGGCTGAACCGCCTCACCGCCTCCCTCCAGCAGGCCAACCGGGCGCACACGGCCGCCGTAGAAGCCCACGGGAAGGCGCAGCGCGCGGTCAAGAACGCGACCGACGCCCACACGGACGCGAAGAAGGCGGCCGCCGACGCCGCCGAGGCCGCGCGCAAGGCCGGGGCGCTGGTCGCGCGGCTGAAGCGGGACTACGCGGAGGCTCAGAAGACCGTCACCACCCTGCCGTCGGTCATCGAGCGGCACGAGCGGGACGAGACCAAGGGCCGCCACGACCTCCAGACGGCCCTGGCCGCGCTGACGCGGGCCGAGAACACCGTGCGCGAAGAGCGCGCCGCCGCAGCACGGGCCGCCGCCCAACAGGCCGCGAAGAACGGGCAGTCGAGTACGGCCCCTGCCCCCGCACCCGTACCGGCTCCCGTCGCATCCGGCGCCCCGCGTCTCCACACCCCTGCGGCCGATGTCGCCGACGACCCTCGGGTGCGGGCCGTGCTCCCGGCGATCACCGCCGCCGACAACGCGATCCAGCGGGCCACCGCCGCGCTCACCGCGGCCCGGCCGGTGCTGGAGCGGGCGGAGCACATCGTCGAGGTCGGGCCGGACCGCATCAGCGCGGAGGAGAACAACCACGAGGAGGCCGTGGAGGAGGCGGAGGAGGCCGCGGAGGCCGAGGCCGACGCGGCTGCCGACGTGCAGCTCGCCACGCGGGACGAGACCGTCGCCCGGGGCCGGGTAACCGCGGCCGAGGCCGAAGTCGCCCGGCGCAACGGGCTCGTCGCCGCCGCCGTCACCGCCCAACTGCAGGCCGCCGCCGACCAGATGGCGGCCACCGCCGCGCTGCCCGACCTGGCCGGCGACGTCCAGGACAGCGCTCCGACCCCCGAACAGTCACTGCGGACCACCTTCGCCACCACCCCGCCCCGCTGGCCCACCCCCGACGGCCGTGCTGCTCCCCTTCCGGCGGGCGGCCAGACACACACGCCGGCGCCCGCGACCACCACCACCAATGCCGGCACCACGGGGACGACAGGGAAGTCCCCGACCGCGCCCACGATGAAGCAGCAGCCGAAGCAGGGCGGGCCGCCCAAGTCCGGTACGAGCAACACCAAGACGGACAAGACGAGCAAGGGCGACAAGGCCGGCAAGGACAAGAAGTCGGCCGCTGACAAGACCGCGAGCAAGAACACCAGCACCAGCACCGGTAAGACCACGACCACGACCAAGGACACCGGCAAGAGCACAGGCGCCGACAAGGGCAAGGGCAAGGCCACGACCCCGCCCCCCGGTACGACCACGACAACCCCCGCCGCCCCCCTGACCCCCTACGTCGACCCCACCGGCGACGCCGTCCAGACCCCCGGCGACGGCAACTGCCTCCTCTACGCCGTCATCGGCAGCGCACCCCACCTGGTCCGCGCCCGTCTCCAGCAGGCCGCCGCCACCGGCACCACCCAGGCCCCCGCCCCGGCCACCGCCGCCTGGCTCGCCCGGCCCGACGACGTACAACGGGCCCTCCGGACGATGGCGCAGAACCCGCAGGCCAACGACCGGGGATCCAATCAACTGCGGGCCGCACGGCAGGAGTTGCAGAACCTGGTCCTGGCCCGGCTGGCGGCGGCACACAACGGCAGCCGCCCGCTCCCGCCGCAGGTGCTCGGCCAGCTCCGCGGCGTCCTCGTCACCCCCTTCACCGCTGCGGTCCAGAACATGCCCGCCGCCCGGATCGACAACGAACTGGTCCGCTACGGCATCCAGGGCGTGACCCACGCCGAGGACCTGGACCCGGTCGACCTCCAGACCCGCTATCTGCAAGCCGTCTCCATGCCGGGCGCACCGCCCGCACTGACCGGCGCCGCGCCGAGCAACCGCCGTATGTTCGCGTATCTGCGCGCGGTGAACGGCCTGCCGACCCTCGCCACCATGACCACGGACAAACGCCGGTCGCTGCTGATCGCCGGTTACCACCGCAGCACCGCCCCACTCAGCCAGGACGAAGCGAACATGCTCGGCAGCGCGGTGGGCAACTGGTCGGCCGCGTGGGCGAACCCGATCGGCGACACATTCCTGCCCCTCCTCGCCGACACCCTCGACGCCCCGATCCACGTCTTCCAGCCGATGCCCGCCCCGCTCGCCGGCACCACCGCGACCGGCGGCCCCCGCGGCATCGCGCTGCGCTACGGCCCGACCACCAACACCCCCGCGCTGGAGGTCCACTACACGGGCCTGAACCACTACAGCGCCAGCGCCGCGAACACGGGTACCACCTCGGCGAACATCACGCCGTCGAACGCGCCCCGGGGCCCCGAGGACGCCAACAGCGTTCAGCCAGACGGCCGTTACCGTCCCGCGCCGACCCGCGACGCCGACGACGACCGACCCGCGTCCCGTGTCGATCCCGCGCCCAAGGACACGTGGCACGGCCTGCGCCCGCATGCGCGTCCCGCCGTGCACTCCACGGAGCGGTTCGATCCGCATGCGGACCAGTCCAGCTCGCCCCGGCCGGGGGTTCTCAGCGGTGCGACGACTCTCATCCGTGCGCAGGTCCGTCGTATCCAAGCCCCCAACGGGCAGTGGATCCGCGACTACACGCTCAACCTCCCGGTCACTGCCACCGACCCGGCGCTGACCACCCAACTCAACGACCGCATCACCGGTCTCCTGGACCGGCACCTCAACTCCGGTCTCGCGCTGCCCAGTTCACGCGATCAGCTCCACATCAACCTCAACCTGATCAACGACCCGGACCACCCCGAGACGATCACTCTCACCGACACCGAGAATCCGGGCCGGGCCGATCAACTCCACCTGGACGCCAACCACTCCGACGAGGACCTCCTCCACGAGGTCCTCCACTACCTCGGCCTCCCGGACGAACAACGCGACAACGACTTCCTCCTCCGCAACCACCAGAACAGCACCACCGTCCACACCACCGGCCTCATGGCCAGCACCCAGGCCCCCGTCCACATCCCACACCGCTACCTCCGCACCATCGAGAACGTCACCGCGGCCGGCCCCCAACTCCACGACCACACAGGCCAGGACGACACGACCCCGGCTCAGGACCCCGACACCACCCCCATCCCCACGGACACCCCCCTCACCTGGCCCACCTCCAACGCCCCGGTAGCACCGCCCTCTTCGACGTACGTCCTCGACTACGGCTCCCAACAGGACGGCAACGTAGGCCTGGTGCTCCCCGAACCGCTGTCGGCGGACCTCGTGAAGGGGCTGCACCAGCAGGTGATGACGGCGCTCGGGCTGGGGAACGCGCCGGACACGCACCCGGTGCGGGAGCAGTTGCGGACGGTGGCGAGTGCCGAGACGCTGGTGCTCAACCTGCCGTATCTGCGCGGGAGTCTGGGTTTCCGGATCAGGGTGACCGTGGACGGCCGGGACCGGGACGTGGACCTGCGGATGGGGCTCTCGAATCCGAGGGCGGCGGCCCGGTACGGGCAGGCCGAGGGCGGTGTGCGGGACGTACGGGTGGAGCGGCGTGGCATCGGTTCGCAGGAGTCGGTGTCGTCGGAGGCGTCCGGCAACATCCGTACGGTGATGCTGCCGTGGACCGCGCTGTTCCCGGTGGGCAGGGCGATCGCGGTGCGCGGTGTCGATGCCGCGCTGACCCTCGCGCTGACGTTGAACCAGCTCTCGTCGAGTGCGTCGGTGACCACGGGCGTGACGTCGACGACGGCGCAGCGCAGCAACGAGCCTTCGGAGCCGTACGACTTCACCGCCGAGTGGGAGGTACGGGTCGACACTCCGGCGCTGGCCGCGCCCCTCACCTGGTCGCCGGCGCAGTCGCACGGGCCGGTGACCCTCTGGTTCCCGCAGCATCTGGCGCGGGACGAGGACGGGGAGCTGCCCGAGTCCGCGGGTCTGGACGTGCTGCCGATCTGGGGCGTGGACACGGTCGCGGAGCCGGGGCGGCTGCTCGCGGAGACGCTGCAGCGATTCAGCACCCGGCTACGGGAGTTGAGCAAGGACTCCCTGGCGGAGCTGGAGACGTTCCTGTCGGAGCCGTTGCTGCGGGGCACCCTGCCGATGCAGCGCGAGGGGGGCGTCTTCTCACCGGTGCTGCTCGACACGTCGGGGCGCGCGCTCGGCATGTTCCAGTTGCGGACCGAGGTGGTGGTGGGGGAGCCGCTGCGGCAGACCGTCGCCGGGAAGGTCAACCTGGAGAGCCACCTCACGCAGTCGGTGAAGCTCGACGCCCAGTCGAAGTTCAGCAGCGGCGCGTCCCTGTCCGGGAGCGTCGGCCCGGCGCTCACCGGCGACCACAGCCAGGGCCACCCGGAGGCGACACGGCAGGTCGGCGGCGGTGTGCTCGGGCGGGTCTCGGTCCAGGCGGGGACGAGCGACGCGCTGAACCAGAGCGCCGGCGCGTCGCTGATGCACGAGGTGCGCACCAAACGCAGTCACTTGCTCGCGCCGGCCTCGGTGGAGCACACGCTGGTGTTCCACCGGCCGGGCGGCGGGCGGGAGACTTTCGAGCCGGGCGAGTGGCGGGCCGGCATGCATCTGCGGGTGATGACCGCCGAGGACGCCCGGGGGCATGCCCCGACGGCGGAGGAACTGCGGCGGCTCCCGGCCGAGTTGGAGCATCTGCGGTCGATCGGCGCCAACGCGACACCGCTGGCCGTGATGGACGCCGAGTCCCTCTTCGTGCCCGCCGAGAACTGGCTGCGCCGCGAGGGTTTCCTGCCCGCCGACACCAACACCCGCAACTGGATGCTGCCCGACGAGGCGCTGGTGCAGGCCCAGTTGAACAACCTGCGCCGGTTCGAGCAGACCCGGTCGCAGATCGGGCTGCGGGCCGCGACGGACGCGATGCTGGACGGCGGCCACTCGCTCTTCCTGGAGATCCCGACCCTGACCGGCAGCCGCCGGGTGCGGCTGGTGCTCGGCGCGGAGCGCGGTGAGGGCGAGAGCACGCACACCACGGTGCTGCCGCACGTGGAGGCCATCGGCCTGGTCTCGCTGTCGACGGTCGCCACCGACCAGAACGGCTCGCAGTACGGGGTGTCGTACGGCGCCGGCGGTTCGTTCGGCATACCGGTGCGCGACGGCGCGTGGACCCTCGGCGGTACCGCCGACCATGTGCGCTCCCACCAGGTGCAGCACGACAACAGCGTGCATGTGTCCCTCGGGCACGACCAGCAGTTCCAGGGCACCGGGGCGGGACAGCGCACCGAGGTGTTCGAGGTGCCGGCCACCTTCGCGCTCGACCTGTACGAGGGGCCGGGGGAGGAGCCCCTGGTGCGGTTCGCGCCCCTGACGGCCGTGGAGCCGTATGTCCCGCACGGCGCCCCGGCGCCCGGCCCGGACGACCCGCCCGCGCCTCCGCCGCCGGACCGGGTGCGGGGGACGCTGAAGCTGGCGGTGCCGACGCTCCGTACGCTGCCCGCCGCCGAGGCCGTCCCGGCGGCGCCCGCCGCGCACACCGTGCGGGCCGCCGACGACGCCGACCGCACGGCGCTGGACCTGACCGACGAGCACGGCACCCCGCTGCCCGACTCGGTACCGCTGCCCGACGACTCGATGGTGGAGGTGTTCCGGGCGTCGGCCGCGCTGGACGACGCGTTCCGCGCGGTCCTCGGCAACACGTACCAGGGGCATCCGGCGCGCGGTCTGCTGGACGGCGTACGGGATGCGGCCGGGGCTATAACTCCCGCTCCGGTGGCGCGTGTTGGACGTGCTGTGAGCGATTCACTGGCAGGCGCCGCGGCCACCGATCCGACCACGGTGACGGCGGAGATGCTCAGCGCCGCCCGCAACCCCGCCGCCCTGCTGGCCCGCGGCCACCAGATACTCAAGGGCGCCTATGTGATCGAGGGGCTCACTCTGCCGGGGCTCGCCGCGGACGAGGTGCTGTCGGTGGAGATCCGCGGCACCCTGCGCAGGCCGCGGGCGTCGGACGAGATCACGCAGTACTTCGAGTCGGGGCTGAACGCCGTCGACGGCGCCGGACAGCAGCGCGGGGTGTCCGGCGCCGCGCAGTGGGCGGGCGGCTTCACCGCCGTCCGCAACAGCTCCTCGGCCCAGACCCCGGGCTCCGACCAGGCCGCGGGCAACGACGGCGACATCGGCGGCCTCGGCGACGGCGGCATGCGACGCCGCGCCGACGAACCGGCGCAACAAGGCAGCTCCACGACCGGTTCCGCGTCCCGCAGCGCGACCTTCAACCCCTCGGGCCGCTACACCCGCACCACCCGCCAGGAGAAGGGGCGGGCGCTCGCCTCCTCGACGGTCGTGCACCGCACGGCCACCGAGGGCGGCGCCCAGCACCGCATCTCGGCCGACGCGCTCCTGCTGGTCACGTTCCGACGCGGCACCCGCAACGCCGTGGGCAACGCGTTCGGGCAGGGCGAGGGCCGCGCCGTGACGGTGGCGGTCGAAATCCCTGACGCCGTACGGTTCTTCGTCAGCCCGGCCCAGATCCGCCGCCACCCCGCCTGGTTCGCGACCGTGCCCGGTCTCACCATGCCCGCGCCGGTACCGCGCTCCGTGCCGCTGCCGCGCCGCTTCATCGCCTCCCGCGAGGTGGGCCTCGGCAGCGTCCAGGCGATGGACCAGTACACCGACGCCCTGCGCACCGTGCAACGCCCCGACCTCCTCCGGCAGCAACTCCTCGCCCTCGTCGATGAGGAGGCCCCCGGCACGACCCGCCCGGGCCACGCGTCGTACCTCTCCGGCGTCGACACCCGCATCGCCGACCTCACCTCCACCGCAGGCCTGCGCACCCTGGCCGGCCGCGGCCCCGGCCGCGCCCAGCGCTTCCGGTTCCGGCACGTCGGCTACGGCGGCGCCCGCCTCGTCGAGGTCACCCTCTCCGCCGAGCCGGACGCCGACGACCACGCGCTGCGACAGGTGCGCGGCCGCGCCGGGGCGACGGGCACCGGCATCGAGCAGTACCTCGGCCACACCCCGGCCGCGGTGACCGACAAGACCTCCCACAGCACCCGGCACTCCGCGTTCACCCAGCTCCAGACCCGGCTGCCGAGGCCCACCGGCGGCCCCCGCACCGACCGGGCGGCCGCACTGCTCAGCGCCGACACCGTGCGCGGCAACTCGGCGCGGGTGACCCGGGCCGCCGAGGACCGGCACTGGCTGCGCACCGACAACGTCGCCGACTTCGACGGCGTCCCGTACCGGATCGTCGCCACCGTACGGTCCTCACCGACCACCGACTGGCTGGTGGACCTGCCGGGCAGCGTGTTCCAGCACGGTGTGCTCAGCCTGACCGACGCGGACACCCCCCTGGCCGACCGCGTCACCCACCTCCTCTTCGGCCGCCCGACGCGGACCATCACCGTGCACACCGCCGCCGCGCTCCGCTTCACCGGCAGCGAGACCGCCGAACCCGCCGAGCCCGAACGGCAGTTGACGGCGGCCCACTCGGCGGTCCGGCCGACGCCGGCCGGACACCGCTTCACACCGGGCGGCCCCGCACCGGTCTTCTCCTTCGACGCGGGCACCGAACTCGCCGCCGCGCTCGGCGAGGTGGCCCCGGCCCTCACCGGATCCTGGCGCCGGCTCGCCGCCTCCGACTCCGCGGACGCCACCGCCGTACGGCTCGGCGAACTCCTCCAGGCGGGCACGATCGAGCTGGACCACCCGCGCGGCCCCGCCGGTGTCACCACCACGATGCCGGGCGCCTACCCGTTCCAGGGCGATCCCGACACCCCGCCCCGGCTCACCGTGGAGCTGTACCGGCCGCGCCCGGAGACCGACGCAGGCGACGTGACGATCGACCGGGTCAGGCTCAGCACGGTCAGCGCGGGCTCCGCCTCGCACGCGGGCCTCACCGGCAGCCTCGCGGCCCAGGGCGCCTTCAGCCTCCACGACTCCAACCGCCAACTCCTCGGCTTCACCGCGCCGGTCCTGGCCCGCCCGGCCCAGGACCCCGGCTCGGGTGCCGCCGTCGCCGGCACCCGCCGCGAGTGGCTCAAGCGCGGCGACACCAAGACCCCGGCGGGCACGCGCGGCACCCGCAGCCACGAGATCCTCGCCGACGGCCTCGTCACCGTCCACGGCCCGAACGGCACCCGGTACGTCTCCGGCACGGTCCGGCTGCGCCCCACGGAACGCGACCTCCTCGGCCACGGCGTCACCACGGGCCTCACGGACCCGGGCGTCTACGACGGCGCGTCCCTGGTCCGCGAGGCGGCCGACGCCCAGGCGCGGAACGCCCCCGCGCACGCGGTCCTGCGCGACTGGCGCAGGGTGCCGCTCCGCGACCTCCCCACCCTGCTGGCCCACGGCATCGAGGCGGACCCGGACCCGGACCCGGCCCGCGACGACACCGCCATGCTCCAGCTGTGGCTGGCCACCGACGGCGGCGCCCGCCAGACGGCCCGCGCGCTGTACGCCGCTTCGGGCACGGCCGCGCTGCTACAGCGGCCCGTCGAACTCGCGCTGCGTGACGGCGAGGGCGTGCGGTTCCGGCGGTTCGATGCGAACGGGGAGCCGGAGGGGACGCCGGGGGCGGACGAGCACGGCGACGAGGAGCGGGACGGCGGGGGTCCGAGCAGCGCGGGCCACGACGGCCCGGTGCATGACGCCGGTTGGGCGGACGTACGGGATCAGATGCGCACGCTGGAACAGGCCGGGCGGGCGGAGGATGCCGCGCGCACGCAGGAAGGCCAGCTCCAGGACCAAGTGCCCGATGCGCAACGGGTGTTGGACGAGGCCGAGCTGCCGGTGACACAGGCGGAGCTGGACCGGAACCACGCCCGTGCCACCGCGGAGACCGCGGCCGCCGAACTCACCGCCGCCCAGCGGGCCGTCCCGCTCGCCGAACGTGCCGATCAGGAACGGCGGGACCGCGTAACGCAGTTGACCACGGACCTCCGGGACCAGACCGAGCGCGTGACGGACGCGACCCGGGCGGCGGGGGAGTTCCATGACGCGGTCCGCACGGCGGAGGAAGAACTGGCGGCGGCCGAGGAAGCCGTACGAGAGGCGGAGGAAGCCGCGCGGCAGCGGCCCGCCGACTCGCCGACCCAGGGCGGGAGTTCGCGCCGCGACGACGGCAACTTCCGCTCGGACGACCCCGGTTCCCTCGCCCGGCTGCAGGCGCGCCGGAACCGGGCCCGTACCACGCTGGGCCAGGCGCGGAACGAGGCCGCGGCAGCCGACCGCGCCGTCGACGCCGCCCGGCACACCGCAAACGACACCGGGCGCCGGCTCGGCCTGGCCGAGGACGTGGCACGCCACGCCGCCGGCATCCTGGCCCGCGCCCGGGACGCGGTTGCGCTGGCGACCACGGCGGACCGCACGGCCCGGGCGGCGCTCATCGGGGCCACCGCACGCCACGACCAGGCGGTCGCCGCACGGGACGAGGCCCAGCAGGCGTTCGACGCCCTCCGGCGCGAGATCGACGACTCCCTCGCCGAACAGGCCAGGCACGCGGCCCGGCAGCGCAACGCGGAGCACGATCTCACCGATGTCGTCACCCTGTTGGAGGCCCGGCGGGCGACGGCGGGCGACGGCACGGCACCCCTGCCGACGGGTTCCCTGGCCGCCACCCCGGCCACGTGGCCGCGCCGCACTCCCCGTCCGGCACCGGCACGCGACGAAGCGCGACCGGCGGCCACCGAACCGGTGGTGGACCCGCAGGAAGAACCCGAGGACCACCACGAGGACCCGGCCGGTCAGAACGAACAGGGCGGCCAACGCGGCCGGCGCGGGGAGGACTTGGGCGGTGCGAACGGTCGGCGGGGTGAAGGCTCCGGCTACCGCCCCGTCGTGTCGCGGGCGCAGCGTCCCGAGACGTTCGCCCGTTCACTGGCCCGGCTGCTCGCCGACACCGGCACCGCCCCCTCGTGGGCCCGGGACCGCGACCCGCACGGCGCGCTGCTCGGCTGGGTCCAGGCCGATGTGGCGGCTCACGGCGCGCCCGACGACCCGAGGTTCCCGGCCCCGGGCACCGAGGTGTCGACCGACGCGCTGGCCCACATCGGCGCTCTCACCGAGGAGTTGCGGGCCCAGGCGATCCTCCAGAACGGCATGGTGACCGTCGCGGAGGCCGGACTGGACGACTCCGCCCGCCTCGCCCTGGTGCTGGCCCGCCCCGACACCCCCTTCTACGTGGCCACCCTGGCGGCACTGGTCGTCCGGGACACAGGTCGCCCCGTCCAGGTGATCAGTCCCGGCGACCGCACCCAGCGCTTCGGCCCGGCCGACGGCACCCCGCTGACCTTGTACTTTGACGGCAACCGGTTCTCGGTCAACCCGCCCGCCCCGGACGACGACTGACCGGTCGTCACCCGATCACCTTTCTGGAAGGACCAGCATGTCCGGCAAGAACAGCCCGCAGCACCAGGCAGCGACGGGCGGGACGGAGCCCGCCCCGGCCCCGGACACCACCGCGGGCGGCGCCCCCGAGACCGAAGCGGCGGCACTCCCGCCGACCAGCGGCGAGACGACGGCCGCCCGCACCGGCGCCCCGGAGACCGCGGCGCAGGCGGAAGCGGCGCCGACACCTCCCGCGCAGCCCGCCGCGGCGGCCCAACTCCCCACCGCGGAAGCCGCCGTGGGCACCGATGAGGGTGCGACCCCCGAAGCCGCACCCGACACCCGTGCCGACCCCGACCAGGGCTCCGACGCCCTGGCCGTAGCGGCAACAGCCGAATCCGGAGGCGGAGTTGGAGCCGACGAGGACACCGCCGCCGCGGCCCCCGCCTTCGGCCGCCCCTCCCGAGGACTGCTCGCGGGAGCCGCGATAGCCGGCGCGCTGCTGATCGGCGTACCGTTCCTGGTGTCCGGTCTGCTCGGCCGGTCGAGCTCGGACTCGAAGCCGTCGGACCAAGTGGCCGACGCGGGCACGGTGTTGAACGGACAGACGACGGACAGCGGTGCCGGCGCCTACGGCTCGGCCAGCCCGGACCCGACCTCGCCGAAGGCGACCCCCTCGCACCCGAGCGGCGGCAAGAACACGGTGAAGAAGGGCGCGGGAGCCGCGGCCGCCGGTGCCGGTTCCGGTGCCGGAGTGATCGCGGGCAGTTCAGCCGAGGCCCCCAAGAAGGCGTCCTCCGGCGGGGGTTCGAAGAAGTCCACCACGACCAAGGTCACCGCCACCAAGACGGTGGTCGCCGCGCCCGGCACCACCATCTACAGCCACGCCTCCAACAAGTGCATCGAGATGGTGGGTCACAAGGGCGCCGACGGTTCGCCGCTGCAGATCAACAGCTGCACCGGCAAGAACTGGCAGAAGTGGGACTTCCGTTCGGACGGCACGATCCGCTCCATGGGCCTGTGCATGGACGTCGCCTGGGGCTCGTCGGCGAACGGCGCCGTGATCCAGATCGCGGTGTGCAGCGGCAACCCGGCGCAGCAGTTCCGCCTCAACTCCAGCAACGACCTGGTCAATCCGCAGGCCAACAAGTGCGTGGACGTCAAGGACCAGGGAACCGCCAACGGCACCCGGCTCCAGCTCTGGGACTGCAACGGCCAGGACAACCAGAAGTGGAGCACCCGCTGAACACGGCGGTGCCGCCGCACCGGTGAGGCACGGCGGCACCGCGGGCATCCACGATGTGCCTAGATGTCGCGGAAGATCTCGATCTGCGCCCCGATCGAGTTGAGCCGCTCCGCCAGATCCTCGTAACCGCGGTTGATGACATACACGTTGCGCAGCACGGACGTGCCCTCCGCCGCCATCATCGCCAGCAGGACGACGACCGCGGGCCGCAGCGCCGGCGGGCACATCATCTCGGCGGCTCGCCAGCGGGTCGGGCCCTCGACCAGCACCCGGTGCGGGTCGAGGAGTTGGAGCCGGCCGCCGAGGCGGTTGAGGTCCGTGAGGTAGATCGCGCGGTTGTCGTAGACCCAGTCGTGGATGAGGGTCTGGCCCTGCGCGACCGCCGCGATCGCCGCGAAGAACGGCACGTTGTCGATGTTCAGGCCGGGGAACGGCATCGGGTGGATCTTGTCGATCGGCGCCTCCAGCTTGGAGGGCCGGACCGTGAGGTCCACCAGGCGCGTACGGCCGTTGTCCGCGACGTACTCGGGCGTGCGGTCGTGGTCGAGGCCCATCTCCTCCAGGACCGCGAGCTCGATCTCCAGGAACTCGATGGGTACCCGGCGGACCGTCAGCTCCGACTCGGTGACGACGGCGGCGGCCAGCAGGCTCATCGCCTCGACCGGGTCCTCGGAGGGGGAGTAGTCCACGTCGACGTCGATGGTCGGCACGCCGTGCACGGTGAGCGTGGTGGTGCCGATGCCCTCGACCCGTACGCCGAGCGCCTCCAGGAAGAAGCAGAGGTCCTGGACCATGTAGTTGGAGGACGCGTTGCGGATGACCGTGACGCTCTCGTGGCGGGCGGCGGCCAGCAGCGCGTTCTCGGTGACGGTGTCGCCGCGCTCGGTCAGCACGATCGGCCGGTCGGGGGAGACGGCCCGGTCGACCTGCGCGTGGTACAGGCCCTCGGTCGCGGCGATGTCCAGGCCGAACCGCCGCAGCGCGATCATGTGCGGCTCGATCGTGCGCGTGCCGAGGTCGCAACCGCCCGCGTACGGCAGCTTGAAGCTGTCCATGCGGTGCAGCAGCGGGCCGAGGAACATGATGATCGAGCGGGTCCGGCGGGCGGCCTCCGCGTCGATCGACTCCATCTCCAGCTCGGCCGGCGGCACGATCTCCAGGTCGACACCGTCGTTGATCCAGCGGGTGCGGACGCCGATCGAGCCGAGTACCTCCAGAAGGCGGTACACCTCCTCGATCCGCGCGACCCGGCGCAGCACTGTGCGCCCCTTGTTGAGGAGCGAGGCGCACAGCAGTGCCACGCACGCGTTCTTGCTGGTCTTCACATCGATCGCGCCGGACAGCCGGCGCCCGCCGACCACCCGCAAATGCATCGGTCCGGCGTAGCCCAGAGAGACGATCTCGCTGTCCAGGGCTTCACCGATTCGAGCGATCATCTCAAGGCTGATGTTTTGGTTGCCGCGCTCGATGCGATTGACGGCGCTCTGACTGGTGCCGAGCGCTTCGGCAAGCTGCGTCTGTGTCCAGCCCCGATGTTGCCGGGCGTCACGGATGAGCTTGCCGATACGTACGAGGTAGTCGTCTGCCATGAGGCCGAGGTTATCTCAGATATGAGATGGCGCCTCCTGGGGGGTCCATTCGGGTGACGACCGGTCAGCAGTGCTGCCGGCTGCCGTCAGTCGTCCTTCTTGGTGCGCGTCCTGCGCCACCCGAACGGCCCGGGCAGGTCCATCGATGTCGTACGGCGCCCCGAGGTGCTGCGCGTGTAGCGCGGGCCGCCCTTGCCTCCTGTCGTGAACGACAGGGACCCCTTGTTGATGTTCAGCCGAAGCCAGGGAAGGACCCGGAAGCTCTTACGGAACGTGAGCGGCATACCCGCCCCCTTTCGTCTGGCAGCGGGTACCCCGAAGTCGGCCAATCATCCGAGGGCGAACGGGAGTTGCTCACTCCTCCGTGCTGTCTCCCAACTGGAAGTGCCAGATGACGACGACCGGCGATTCGTCCAGCGCGGCGGCGGACGCCTCGGGATCCCAGTGCAGGAGGTCCCAGGACATCCACGTGGGCAGCGGGTCCGGGGCGGCGCCGGGATCGAGGGAGTGGCGCGGCCGGCGGGGTTCCTCGCAGTGCCGGACCTGGAACCCGAGCGGGAGGGCGGCCGAGAGGTAGGCGCTGAGCGGGCGATGGTATTCGGTGAGCAGGGTCGCGCGGCCGTCCGGGCCGGGGCGCCGGGGGAGGGTGGGCCGGAAGTAGGACGACATGACGTGCGCGTCCGAGATCACGAGATGCCCGCCGGGCCGCAGCACGCGCGCGAACTCGGCCAGTACGACCGCCAGATCGGGGACGTGGGTCAACGCGAGCGCGCAGACGACGGTGTCGACCGCGCCGTCGGGAAGCGGCAGTTGACGCAGGTCGGCCTCGCGCAGATCGACGTCCGGCAGCCGCTCCCGTGCCCGCGCGAGCATCTCCGGCGAGGCGTCGACGCCGGTCACGCGATGGCCGAGCCGGTGCAGATGGGCGGTGTGCCGGCCGGTGCCGCACGCCGCGTCCAGTGCCGCGCCGACCGGCAGGCCGTCCAGGATGCGCCGGACGACGGGCTGCTCGATGTCGATCATCTGGTTGCCGGGGTCGTCGTAGTGCGGCGCCCAGTCCTGATAGACGTCGGCCGTACTGATCGCGCCGGGGACCGCTGTGACGCCCTCGGCGTCGGCGAGTTCCGGGGTCTCCAGCAGCCTGCGGATCTCGGCGATCCGGGCCTCGACGAAGGCCTGGTCGGCGCTTCTTTCCCGGAAGCCGCGCAGCAGGGCGGCGCCCTCAAGTCCCAGCAGATACCCGAGCGGGCTCAGATAGGTCACCCCGGGGACGGTACGGACACGCGGCGCGCCGGCTCCACCGGTTTTCGCGCGCGGCCGGGTCCGGGCATGACCAGCCCGCCCCCATGTACTAGAGTTATCTCGACATCGAGATATCTGCCGAGGTGCACCGCAGTCGCACACTCCGCCGATCCCAGTAGTAAGGCTTGCCTAACTTAGCCTTACCTTAGCGGATCGGCCAAGACGTCGTAGCGGCAGGATGCGGTGGGAACGCGCACATCAATGAAGGAGACTGTCGTGTCGGCGAACAGCTTCGACGCCCGCAGCACGCTGCAGGTCGGCGACGAGTCGTACGAGATCTTCCGCCTGGACAAGGTGGAGGGCTCGGCCCGGCTCCCCTACAGCCTTAAGGTCCTGCTGGAGAATCTGCTCCGCACCGAGGACGGCGCGAACATCACCGCCGACCACATCCGCGCCCTCGGCACCTGGGACTCGCAGGCCCAGCCGTCGCAGGAGATCCAGTTCACGCCGGCCCGTGTGATCATGCAGGACTTCACCGGCGTGCCCTGCGTGGTGGACCTCGCGACCATGCGTGAGGCCGTGAAGGAGCTGGGCGGCGACCCGGCGAAGATCAACCCCCTCGCGCCGGCCGAGCTGGTCATCGACCACTCCGTCATCGCGGACAAGTTCGGCACCCACGAGGCCTTCGCGCAGAACGTCGAGCTGGAGTACGGCCGCAACCGCGAGCGCTACCAGTTCCTGCGCTGGGGCCAGACCGCGTTCGACGAGTTCAAGGTCGTCCCGCCGGGCACCGGCATCGTCCACCAGGTCAACATCGAGCACCTGGCCCGTACGGTCATGGTCCGGGGCGGCCAGGCCTACCCCGACACCCTCGTCGGCACCGACTCGCACACCACGATGGTCAACGGCCTCGGTGTGCTGGGCTGGGGCGTCGGTGGCATCGAGGCCGAGGCCGCGATGCTCGGCCAGCCGGTCTCGATGCTCATCCCGCGCGTCGTCGGCTTCAAGCTCACGGGCGAGCTGACCCCGGGCACCACCGCCACGGACCTCGTGCTCACGATCACCGAGATGCTCCGCAAGCACGGCGTGGTCGGCAAGTTCGTCGAGTTCTACGGCGAGGGCGTCGCCGCCACCTCCCTCGCGAACCGCGCCACCATCGGCAACATGTCGCCGGAGTTCGGCTCCACCGCCGCGATCTTCCCGATCGACGACGAGACCCTGAAGTACCTGCGCCTGACCGGCCGCGACGAGCAGCAGGTCGCGCTCGTCGAGGCGTACGCCAAGGAGCAGGGCCTCTGGCTCGACCCGGCCGCCGAGCCCGACTTCTCCGAGAAGCTGGAGCTGGACCTCTCGACGGTCGTCCCGTCGATCGCCGGCCCGAAGCGCCCGCAGGACCGTATCGTCCTCGCCAACGCCGCCGAGCAGTTCAAGAGCGACGTGCGCAACTACGTCGCCGACGACGACGAGGCGGGCAAGGAGTCCTTCCCGGCCTCCGACGCCCCGGCCGCCAGCAACGGCGTCCCGACGAACCCGGTCACCGTGACCGCCCCCGACGGCTCGACCTACGAGATCGACCACGGCGCGGTGACGGTCGCGGCCATCACCTCCTGCACCAACACCTCGAACCCGTACGTCATGGTCGCCGCCGCGCTCGTCGCGAAGAAGGCCGTGGAGAAGGGCCTGACCCGCAAGCCGTGGGTCAAGACCACCCTCGCCCCGGGCTCCAAGGTCGTCACCGACTACTTCGACAAGGCGGGGCTCACCCCCTACCTCGACAAGGTCGGCTTCAACCTCGTCGGCTACGGCTGCACCACCTGCATCGGCAACTCCGGCCCGCTGCCGGAGGAGGTCTCCAAGGCCGTCAACGACCATGACCTGGCCGTGACTTCGGTGCTCTCCGGCAACCGCAACTTCGAGGGCCGGATCAACCCGGACGTCAAGATGAACTACCTGGCGTCCCCGCCGCTGGTCGTCGCGTACGCCATCGCCGGCTCCATGAAGGTGGACATCACCAAGGACGCGCTCGGCGTCGACCAGGACGGCAAGCCGGTCTACCTGGAAGACATCTGGCCGACCGAGGCCGAGGTCAACGACGTCGTCGCGAACTCCATCGGCGAGGACATGTTCAACAAGTCCTACTCCGACGTCTTCGCGGGCGACGCCCAGTGGCAGGCGCTGCCCATCCCGGAGGGCAACACCTTCGAGTGGGACGCGCAGTCGACCTACGTCCGCAAGCCCCCGTACTTCGAGGGCATGACGATGGAGACCACCCCGGTCTCCGACATCGACGGCGCCCGCGTCCTCGCCAAGCTCGGCGACTCGGTGACGACGGACCACATCTCGCCCGCCGGCGCCATCAAGGCCGACACCCCGGCCGGCAAGTACCTCACCGAGCACGGCATCGAGCGGCGTGACTTCAACTCCTACGGCTCGCGCCGAGGCAACCACGAGGTCATGATCCGCGGCACCTTCGCCAACATCCGCCTGCGGAACCAGGTCGCGCCGGGCACCGAGGGCGGCTTCACGCGTGACTTCACGCAGGCCGACGCCCCCGTCTCCTTCATCTACGACGCCTCGCGCAACTACATCGAGCAGGGCATCCCGCTGGTCATCCTGGCCGGCAAGGAGTACGGCTCCGGCTCGTCCCGCGACTGGGCCGCCAAGGGCACCGCGCTCCTCGGCGTCAAGGCCGTCATCGCCGAGTCGTACGAGCGCATCCACCGCTCGAACCTCATCGGCATGGGCGTCATCCCGCTGCAGTACCCGGCGGGCCAGTCCGCCGAGTCCCTCGGTCTCACCGGCGAGGAGTCCTTCTCCGTCGCCGGCATCACCGAGCTGAACGACGGCACCACCCCGAGCACGGTCAAGGTCACCACCGACACCGGTGTGGAGTTCGACGCGGTCGTCCGCATCGACACCCCCGGCGAGGCCGACTACTACCGCAACGGCGGCATCCTGCAGTACGTGCTGCGCAACCTGATCCGCAACTAGCGGCTCCGGCAAGGCAGTTGAGGGCCGCATCCCCGGCGACGGGGGTGCGGCCCTCCGCGTTCGTCCGCCGCACGTCCGCGCAGGTCATCGCCAGGACTCAGGTGGAACACAGGGTTCCCCCAGCGGACGGGGACAGAATCGGGACATGACTGGCACATCGGGGTCCCGCAGCAGCCGCGTACGCGTGCTCATCGTCGACGACGAGCCCGCGCTCACCGAGGTCCTCTCCGTCGCGGTCACCGAGGCCGGCTGGCGGCCCTACCCCGCGCCGGACGGACAGAGCGCGCTGCGGATCGCCCGCGGCTGCGCCCCGCACGCCGTCGTCCTCGACGGCATGCTGCCCGACCTGGACGGCGTACAGGTACTGCGCCGGCTGCGCTACGAGAACCCGAAGCTGCCCGTCCTCATGCTCACCGCCCGCGACGCGATCGAGCACCGCCTCGACGGCCTCGAAGCGGGCGCCGACGACTACGTCACCAAGCCCTTCTCCCTGGAGGAGGTCGTGCTGCGGCTGCGCGGACTGCTGCGCCGGGCGGGCGGCGAACGGACCCCGTCCGACGACTCCGTACGGGTCCTCGGCGACCTCGTCCTGACCGGCGAGACCCGCGAGGTACGGCGCGCCGGTGAGCCGGTCCAGCTCACCGCCAAGGAGTTCGAGCTGCTCACCCTGTTCCTCGACCACCCCCGCCAGGTGCTGAGCAAGGCACAGATCCTCGACCAGGTGTGGAGCAGCTGCTTCGACGGCGGCGGCAACCTCGTCGAGGTCTACATCTCCAGCCTCCGCCGGAAGATAGACCGGGGCCGGGCCCCGATGATCCACACCGTGCGAGGAATGGGATACGCCCTACGGCCCGTGGAGGACGGCAGATGAACCTCCTGACCCGCAACCGAGGCCGCCTGCGCGGCCGTTCACTGCGCACCCGGCTCCTCCTCTTCATCAGCGCCACCCTCGTCGCCGTGTGCGCCACGATGGCCCTCACCACCGTGCTCGTCCAACGCGCCTATCTGCTGGGCAACTTGGACGACCGGGTCGACAACGCCGCCCAACGGAGCCTGGGCGGGGCCGAACTGCGTCCGGGCTTCGACGACGACCTCGGGTTCCTCACGGAGAACGGCCACGCGGCCGGGACACTCGCCGCGCGGCTGAACGACAAGGGCGCGATCATCGCCGCGGCCGTCGTCAGCCAGGACGCCCCGCCGCAGAACCTCACCGCCGCCCAGCGCACGGCCCTCCAGGGCATCACGGCCGACGGCGCGAAGCACACCCGGACCGTGCCCGGCCTGGGCACCTACCGGATCACCGTGCTCGACGACAACGGGGTCCGAGTCCTCGCCGGCCTCCCGATGGACGACGTCCAGGACATGATCAGCGGTCTGGTGGCGGTCGAGGCGGTCGTCGCCCTCGCCGGACTGACCGCGGCGGGCTGCCTGTGCGCGGTCGTCATACGACGGCAGCTACGGCCCCTCGACCGGGTCGCCGCCACCGCCGTCGAGGTCTCCCGCTCGCAGCTCGGGCACGGCGAGGTCACCGCGCTCACCCGGGTGCCCGAGCGGGACACCGACCCCGGCAGCGAGGCCGGCCAGGTCGGCGCCGCGCTCAACCGCATGATCGACCACGTCGAGTCCTCGCTCGCCGAACGCCAGCGCAGCGAGGAGCAGATACGCCGCAGCGAGGAACGCATGCGCCGCTTCCTCGCCGACGCCAGCCATGAACTCCGCACCCCGCTCGCCTCGATCGCGGGCTACGCCGAGCTGATGAACCGCGGCACCGACCGCATCGAGCCGGGCCTCGCCTGGCGCCGGGTCACCGCCGAGTCGGCGCGCATGACGGGCCTCGTGGAGGACCTGCTGCTGCTCGCCCGGCTCGACGAGGGGCGGCCGTTGCAGTCCGCCGAGGTGGACCTCGCGGCGCTGCTCGCCGAGGCGGTGTGGGACGCGCGCGCCGCGGGCACCGGCCACGAGTGGCAGCTCCACCTGTCCCTGGACGCCCCCGCCCTGGTCATCGGCGACGAGGCCCGCCTGCATCAGGTGCTGGCCAACCTGTTGGCCAACGCGCGGATGCACACACCTGTCGGCACGACGGTCACCGCGAGCGTCGAGGCCACCGCCGACCGCACCGTCGTCATCCGGGTACGCGACGACGGCCCCGGCATCCCCCCGGCCCTCCTCCCCACGGTCTTCGAACGCTTCACCCGCGCCGACGCCTCCCGCGCCCGGGCGGGCGGCAAGGAGGGCGGCTCCGGCCTGGGCCTCGCCATCGCCACGGCGATCACCGGAGCCCACGGCGGCCGCATCGACGTGACCAGCGTCCCGGGCCGCACGGAGTTCACCATCGAACTCCCGGCGGCCGCCACCGAACTCCCGCCCGCCGAACCGGCGATGCGCGCCCGCACGGCGCCGGTCTAGAGGAGCACCGGGCGCCGTACGGGACCTGGGGCAGTGGGCTAGGGACTGGTAGTGAACCCGTCGAAGTCGGCCTCGCCCGTCGTGCCCGAGGCGTGCGAGGTCTGGGTGAGGCCCACGTCCTGGGTGGCCGCAGCGGTGGGGACGGTGATGGTGCCGACCAGGTTCCAAGTGGCGTTGTCGGTCGAGTAATAGCCGCTGTAGCTGGTGCCGTTGCGGACGAGCTTCAGCCATGACGGGTAGGCGGCGGTGCCGGCGGAGTCCTGCGAGTCCAGCTTTCCGTCGCCGTCGCTGTCCCAGTCGAGGAGGTAGCCGTTGCCCGGGGTCGCGACGAGGGCCACGTACCCGGGTGAGGTGTTGGGCTGGGTGATGTCGTTGCGGACCATGATCCCGGCCTTCGCCCAGACATCCGTGTCCGACTGGGAGTTGAGCTTCACGGTCGTCACCGAACCGTCGTGCTCGGCTCCCGGCAGATAGATCGAGCCGTATTCGTTGGTGCCGTTGTACAGGTCCGCACCCTGCGCCCGGATACCGAGTTGGGTGCCGGACTCGCTGAAGCTCGCGGTGGTGGACGCGAACGTCCGGTACGGGGCGGTCACTTGGTGGTTGACCGTGATCGTGTCACCGGCGGTGAGGCGGGTCTTCCCCGACGACCGGAAACGGTAACTCGCCGTCCCCTGAAAGTCGTTGGAGGCGAAGAGCTTCGCCGAGGGCGGGATGGACACGGAGTAGGTGGCCTTCAACGCATGGCCGCCACGGACCGTCCGAGCCCGGGTCACGGAGCGCGTGGTGATCTTCGTGCCGGCCGGCCCGGTGAGGGTCAGGCCGGCATCGGTGATCGACCGCGACCCGTTGTCGGACAGGACCGCGGTCACGGTACGGGTGGTGCTGTCGCTCGACGCGGGCGCCCAGTCGAGCCCGAACGAGACGTCCGGAGCCGCGCCGGTCATCGTGCGGTGGGTGCCGTGGACCCGGTACAGGACCACACCGTGCGCGGGCACATTGGCGGCGATGCGGCCAGCCGACTCGGTCAGCCCATGCCCCCACAGATCCCGCAGGGCGTAGTCGCGCGCCCCGTGCAGACCCAACGCGCCTGCGGAAGTGGCGACTTCACGGGGCGCCGACCCGGTGTTGAACAGCCCGACCACGACGTCCCCGTCGGCCTCGGTCTTGGCGAACACCTGCGAATTCGCGTCCGAGGAGATGCGCTTGGCGTCGATGCCGTCCTGGTCGACCGCGAGGACATCGGTGTTCTTCAGCAACGCGAGGTCGGCCGGGTCGAGATGGGTGAGGTCGGTGCCGAGGATGAGCGGGGAGGCGGCCAGCGACCACAGGCTCATCTGCGTCCGGCGCTCGTCGGGGGTGAGGCCGTTGTCGGCGCCGTTCCCGATCTCCAGGGAGTCGTAGTCGTTGTAACCGCCGGGACCGCCGTACGGTGCCCAGGCCGCGACCTGGTCGAAGCGGGAGGCGATGGAGGACCAGGTGGTCAGGGGGTAACTGCTGCCGTCCGGACCGCAGTAGCACTCGATGTCGCCGCCGGTGCGCCAGCCGTTGGAGAGTTTCTTCCAGGTGGCCGCGTTGTTGATGTCGAGGTTGTTGGACAGTTCAAGGTGGATCGGCCGGCCGGTGTGACGCAGGGCGTCCGACCAGGCCTGGACGTCCTGTTGGTCGGACGTGCCGACACCGTCGATCTTCAGATAGTCGATGCCCCACCCGGCGAACTGACCGGCCCACGAGTCGATGAACGTCTGCGCGCCGGGCTCGGTGTAGTCGATGCCGACCATGCCGCCGCAGTTGTAGTTGCTCTCCGTCGCCGTGGTGGCGATGTCCCGCGCGTGGTAGGCGGTCCCCTTGATCGCGGTGTTCTTGGCGACCGCCTGCTGCGAGATGCCGGGCGTGACGTACAGGCCGAACTTCAGCCCCAGGGAGTGGACATAGTCGGCCACGACCTGGACGCCGTTCTCACCGCCGCGCGGCGGGAACTTGACGGGGTCGGTGACCCAGCGGCCGTACTGGTCGACGTCCGGCCCCTGACTGCCGGGGCACTGGTACCAGAAGTCGTCGACGTTGGCGTAGACGAAGCCGTTTTTCGCCAGCCCGCTGTCCTTGAGCGCCTTCGCCTGCGCCTCGATGGTCTGCGCGGTCGGATCGCGCCTCACGAAGCTCCAACTGCTCCACCCCAGCACGGGTTTGAGCCCGACACCGTTGTCATCGGCCCGCGCGGAATGACCGCCGGTCGTGGTGACTCCCATGGTGAGCAGCAGTGCTCCGGTGAACGCGGCCAGCGCACCGCGGATCTGTCTTCTCATGAGCTGTTCCTCCATCGCAACGCCCACTCGACTCAGAAAACGTCAAGAACCAACCCCGTGGACGCGACAAGTGAACAGGACCGCACGCCAGTCACCACATGGCGCGCTTGGCCAAAACTGGGTCAAGTCTGTGGGGCCACTGTGGCGCCGGCCGGAGAAAGTCCTGTCTGCCCCACCCCGTGCATCGCCCCGTCCGGCCACCCCGGTCATCTGCGGCCGCCCAGCAACCGCGCCTGTTCCAGCTTCAGTTCGCCGAAGCCCCGCCGCGCGTATGCGGCCAGCTCCGTGCCGGGGAACCAGACCAGCGACAGGTGCTCCGAGAGGTCGCCCCGCGCCCAGCGCGCCACCGTGATCTCGTATCCCGCCGTGTGCGCGCACAGATCCAGCAGCACCGACGGCATTTCCGGCTCGCGCAGCAGATCCGCCCGCCCGACGACGAGATCGCGCATCTTCCGCAGGGACGGCAGGAAAACGGTCGTCACCCACAGCCGCCACTCGGCGAGTTCCTCGTCGCTCGGCGGAATCTCGTCACTGAAGGGCGAGACGCCCTCGTGCCGGGCATGCCGCTCCACGAACGCGGCGAAGGTGCGGGTGTTGGCCTCCGTCAGGGCGAACAACGGACCGTAGAAGTCGCTGAGTTGACGATTGACCCGGGCGAGCCGCTCCTGTCGCTGGGTCAGCCGCAGACCGTTGAGGTACGTGGCGACATATCCGGCGAAGGCCAGTGCGACCGTGACGGCGACTGCGATCATGCCGGGATCGTAGGGGACCCGGCCGCGGCCGTGGGCGACGGGCTCACGAGTCGCTCGACAGGTATGCGGTCCACCCGCGGGCGGCATCCAGCAGCGATGCGTGGGAGACGTCGTCGAAGGCGCGCAGCTTCAGGAAGTGCTGCGTGATCGTCAGGCCGAGGATGCCGCTCACGGTGATCAGGGCGCGCAGGTGTGCGTCGTCCCCGTCCAGTGACCGGGCGAGATTGTCGACGCGTTCGTCGAGGAAGGACCGCATCGAGTCCGCCGCTTCCGGCACCGTCAGCATGGACCGGACGAGAGCGGTCGTCTCGGGGGGTAGTTCACCCAGCCTGACGGCGAGGACCTCCAGAAGATGCTCGGCGGCGCTCTGCTCGTCGTCGCCGGGCAGTTGGACGGCCGAGTTGAAAAGGGCGGCCTTCGAGCCGAAGTGCTGCATCACCAGCGAGGCATCCACTCCCGCCACGCCGGCGATGCCCCGGATCGTCGCGCCGTCGAAGCCTCGTGTCGCGAATTCCTGTTGGGCGGCGTCGAGGATCCGCTGTGCGGTACGGGCACGTCTGGCGTCACGGGAGGTCTCGGTCACGGTCTCACTCTACAGGCGTTGAGTGAATGGGGTACGGTCTCTGCTCAACGGCGGTTGAGCGAACTGCCGCGGCGGACCGGGAGGCCTGACATGGCACTGAACGCGATCGAAGAACACGGGAATCCTTCTCGGCGAATGGACTCACCGACGCGCACGGTCGTTCTCGGGGGCGGCGGCACCGTCGGTGTCGCCTGGCAGACAGGTCTGCTCACAGGGCTGCGTGAAGCCGGTGTCGACCTGGCGGGGGCCTCGGCCGTCGTGGGAACGTCCGCCGGAGCCCTGGTCGGTGCGCTGCTGGCCGGCGGCCGCGAGTCCACCGACGCCCTCGCGGTCCTGGCGGCGGTCGGGCAGAAGATCGACTTCGCCGGCCTGACGGCAGGCTCGGAAGCCTTCCTGAACGCATCGCGCCGAGCCGCCCTCGCCGCCGACCCGCGGCAAGCGCTACGAGCGATCGGCTCCGCGGCCCGGGAGGCGACAACCGTGCTCACCGAGGACGACTACCTCGGCCTGCTCGAAACACTCGACGGTGCCGCCTGGCCCGCCGGGTTCCGATGTACCGCGATCAACACCGACACCGGCGAACTCGTCGTGTGGGGCCAGGAATCGGGTGTGCCGCTGCTGCACGCTGTCGCTGCCAGTTGCGTCGTCCCGATGCTGTTCCCCACCGTCACCATCGAAGGAGCCCGCTACATGGACGGCGGCATCCTCAATCACCTGAACGCAGCGGTGGCCCCGCCGGCCGACCTTCTCGTGGCCATTTCCTGCTTTCCCCTCGGGTCCCGGGGCGGCGGAGCCGGCAGCGAGCTTTCCGCTTCGACCGTGAGAGCGGACGCGGAGTTGACCCAGTTGCGCGAAACAGCCCGGCTGGTACCCGTGGAGCCCGATTTCGGTCACCTCAAGGCTCCGGTGAAAATGATGGATCCGGAGATCGCCGGCCAGGCTCTCCTCATCGGCAAGCGCCAGGCAGAACGAGAAGCGGCAACGATCCGGGCCGCCTGGGGCATCTGACACCCCATCAGAAGTCAACCCCGGCGCGCACTCCCGGGCCGCGAGCTCGCGGAGCGCAAGCATCTTCAAGCGCCCCCGCCGTTTACAGCCACCCCAGTCCGCGCTAACTTCACGGACAAGTGGGGTGGGAGCGCTCCCACCCGCCCGGCGGTCCGGAACCCGTCGGACGGCACCGGGTCGCCCCACCCCACGCAACCACCCCCGAACGTTCCTCGCACCCACCGACCGAAGGGACGTAGAACTGTCATGTCCGTGACAAAGTCAAGCCCAACTCCCGGTGTCCTACCGCGATTACCGCGCCCCACCCCTCACCGAGCCCTCTTCCTCGTGCTCCTGGCCCTGCTCACCACCGTCCCCGCCCTGGCCCTGATCCTCGCCACGGGTGGCCGGGCGGAGGCGCACGGCACCCCCATGAAACCCGGCAGCCGCACCTTCCTCTGCTGGCAGGACGCGCTCACCGACACCGGTGAGATCAAACCCGTCAACCCGGCGTGCAAGGCGGCCCAACAGGTCAGCGGCACAACGCCGTTCTACAACTGGTTCTCGGTGCTGCGCTCCGACGGCGCCGGCCGCACCCGGGGCTTCGTGCCGGACGGCGAACTGTGCAGCGGTGGCAACCCGAACTTCACGGGCTTCGACCTCCCGCGCGACGACTGGCCGTTGACGCATCTGACCTCCGGCGCGACGGTCGACTTCTCGTACAACGCCTGGGCGGCGCACCCGGGTTGGTTCTACGTCTACATCACCAAGGACGGCTTCGACCCGACGAAGACACTCACCTGGGACGACATGGAGGACACCCCGTTCCTCACGGTCGACCACCCGCCGCTCAACGGCACCCCGGGCACGGTCGAGGCCAACTACTCCTGGACCGGGCAGCTTCCGGCGGGCAAGTCGGGGCGGCACATCATCTACATGGTGTGGCAGCGCTCGGACAGCACGGAGACCTTCTACTCCTGCTCGGACGTCGTGTTCGACGGCGGCAACGGTGAGGTGACGGGCATTCACGACCCGGGCAACCCCACCGACCCGGTCCCCGGCGTCTGTTCGGCAACCCGGCACACGACCGGCACCTGGCCCGGCGGCTACCAGTCCGAGGTGACCGTCACCAACTCCGGCGACGTCCCGATGCTCGGCTGGATGGTCAACTGGGAACTCCCCGCAGGCCAGTCGGTCGCCAGCCTCTGGAACGGCAACGCGACCTACAGCGGCCAGGACGTGATGGTCCACAACGCCGACTGGAACGGCTCACTGAGTCCGGGGCAGAGCACGACCTTCGGATACGTCGTGAACGGCGACGGCGGTGATCCGGCAACTGCCCTTCCCTGCCAGGTCGGTTGAGCCGGTGCTCGGGGCGGACCCGGTGGTCGGGGGCCACCGGGTCCGCGAGCCGGACAGGCAATGGGGGTTGAACCTGCCCGGGTGGTGCGTGGCTTGGCGCGACACTGTGGTGCGACAACGTTGTCGAATGGTCTGCATATGACTCTACCGCCCCAACGGACAACGATGTCAAGCCAGTTGGGCCGCGTCGGCCGTCCGAGTGTCCGCGCCGTGCGTCCTCACCTGGGCACGCGCTCTTCCGTGGTACGGGTGGCGCACGTTACTGTCCCTGCGGCTTGTGCGACCTGTGGTGCGCGACCCGTCCGAAGGAGGAGGGGCCGCGTCATGCGTTTCCGTCCCATGTCCCTGTTGCCAGTGCCGCGACAGGCAATGTCCGCCCCGTCGCGACGCCCGGCACGCTCCCCCAGTGCCTCAAGGGCCTGGGAGGTGCCCCCACTCGCCGCACCGGCCGAAAGCCCAAGTACGTCCAGTACGAGGGCTTCCGGCCGGCACGCCGAGAGCACGCACCGGACGCCGCTCCTTGGTGGGCGAACATTGCCCGCCGCGGCACTGGCCGCCGCACTCGCGGTCGGCGGCGCCACCCCCGCCCTGGCGGCCACCGCCGCCCCACCACAACTCGTCAAGGACCCCAGCGCCTACGTCGATCCGCTGATCGGCACCAAGAACGGCGGCAACGTCTTCCCGGGCGCCGTCGTGCCCTTCGGCATGCTCTCCTGGAGCCCGGAGAACACCAGAGGCAGTGCGACAAGTACGGCCGCGCCAGGCGGTTACCAGTACGACGCCACCCGCATCCGCGGCTTCAGCCTCACCCACATGTCGGGCACGGGCTGCGCGGGCGGCAGCGGCGACATCCCGTTCTTCCCGTACGCCGGTGAGGTCACCTCGTCGCCCGCGAGCGACACCAAGGACGCCGTCTACGCCTCCGACTTCAGCCACACCGACGAGACCGCCGAGCCCGGCCACTACAAGGTCGGCCTCGCGTCCGGAGTCACCGCCGACCTCACCGCGACGGCCCGCACCGGTTCCGGCCGCTTCACCTATCCGGCCGACAAGCCCGCCTCGCTGCTGATCCGCACCGCCAACTCCGAGGTGGGGTCCACCGATTCGTCGGTCACCATCGACCCGTCGACCCGCACGGTCTCCGGCTCGGTCACCTCCGGCAACTTCTGCGGCTACCTCGACCCCGAGGGCCAACGCGCCTACTACACCCTGTACTTCACCGCCACCTTCGACCGCGCCTTCAAGACCACCGGCACTTGGCAGGACGACAAGCTGACCCCGGGCTCGACCTCCGCGACCGGCGGCACGGGCGGGTTCAGCACGGGCGGCCGGCCCGTCGCGGGCAAGGGCGCGGGCGGCTACGTAGAGTTCGAGCCCGGCACCGGCCCGGTCGGCGTCAAGGTCGGCATCTCGTACGTCAGTCAGGCCGGCGCCCAGGCCAACCTCGCCGCGGAGAACCCGCCGAAGCGCTCCTTCGACGCCGTCGAGGACGCGGCCCACCGCGCCTGGCGCGACCAGCTCGGCGCGATCAAGGTGGGCGGCGGCACCGACCCCGAGCGCACCACCTTCTACACCGCGCTCTACCACTCCCTCCTGCACCCGAACGTCATCAGCGACGCCGACCGCAGATACACGGGCAGCGACGGCAAGGTGCACA
The DNA here is from genome assembly GCF_043200035.1 of Streptomyces sp. NPDC048504. Taxonomy (NCBI): domain Bacteria; kingdom Bacillati; phylum Actinomycetota; class Actinomycetes; order Kitasatosporales; family Streptomycetaceae; genus Streptomyces; species Streptomyces sp. NPDC048504. The sequence continues at coordinate 403,382 of NZ_JBICXA010000005.1, read as the reverse complement.
AGGTCAGCCGGGGTCATCAGGCGCAGTACGGCACCTTCTCCGGCTGGGACATCTACCGGTCGCAAGTCCAACTGCTCACCCTCCTCAGCCCCCGCACCGGCTCGGACATCGCCCAGTCCCTCTACGAACTCGCCCAGCAGAACGGGGGAGTCTGGGACCGCTGGCTGCACGGCGCGAGCGGCACCCACGTCATGAACGGCGACCCCTCACCCACCGCCCTCGCCGGCATCCGCGCCTTCGGCGGCACCGACTTCGACCTGAAGGGGGCCCTTGCCTCCCTCGTCCAGGCGGCCACCGTCCCCACCGCACAGGACCTGTCCTCCTCGGGCAAGCCGGTGCTCTCGGTGGGCCAACGCCCCTCCCTGGACAAGTACTTGAACCTGCACTACATGCCGTCCGTCTCCAACGCCTGGGGCGGCGCCGCCGAGACGCTGGAGATGTCCACGGCGGACTTCGCGCTCTCCCAACTCGCAACAGCGGCAGGGAAGAAGAGCACGGCGGCCGACTTCGCCCAGCGCGCCCAGTGGTGGCAGAACAACTTCAACATCGCCGCCGACCCCACCGGCGGCTACATCGCCAACCGCAAGGCGGACGGCAGTTGGGTCACCGGCTTCACCCCGGGCACCGGCAACGGCTTCGTGGAGGGCACGGCCGCCCAGTACACGTGGATGGTCCAGCACAACCCTGCGGGCCTCTTCGCGGCGATGGGCGGCACCGACAAGGCGCTCGCCCGCCTCGACTCCTTCTTCCATGAGGCGGACGGGAGTTGGGCCTTCACGGGCAGCGGTGGCGACAAGTCGGAGCTGGACAACGAACCGTCCGTCAACGTCCCCTACCTGTACGACTACGCGGGCGAGCCCTACAAGACCCAGGAGACGGTCAGGGCGGCCATGAAGCAGCTCTGGACGACCGACCCGGCCGGCATCCCCGGCAACGACGACCTCGGCGAGATGTCGTCCTGGTACGTCTTCTCGGCGCTCGGCATGTACCCCCAGGTCCCCTCCCGCGCCGAACTCACCCTCGCCTCACCGCTGTTCGAGCGCATCGAGATCAATCGCCCGCACGGCAACGGCATCTCCATCCGTGCGAAGGGCGCCGCGACCGACGCCCCGTACATCCAGTCCCTGAAGGTCAACGGCCGTAGCACGCAACAGCCTTGGCTCTCGTCCTCGATCGTCAGGAACGGCGGCACCCTCGACTACACCCTCTCCACCACCCCGAACCGCGCCTGGGGCAGCGACCCCGCCGACGCCCCGCCGTCCTTCCGCACCGGCGAACAGCCGTACCAGATCGGCGTCGGCCCGACCGCCGCGACCCTCGCGCCCGGCGAGAGCACCAAGGTCAACATCAAGGCCCTGTCCCTGAGCGGCGGCACCGGACCCGAGGTCCGCTACAGCGTCGAGACCCCCACCGGAGTCACGGCAACTCCCGCACAGGGCACGGTCGTCGACGGCTCCCAGGACATCACCCTCACCGCCGCCGCCGACGTCCGGCAGGGCTTCTACGACGTGAAGGTCACCGTCACCTCGGGCGGCGCGTCGTACGAGCAGCCGGTGTCCCTGACGGTCGCCGCGCCCGGCACCCTCCTCGCCGCCTACAACAACACCGGCGTCTCCGACGACACCGGTGAGCACGACGAGGCGGACTACGACGGAGGCGGCTGGAGCTACTCCCTCCAGGCGCTGGAGGCGGCCGGGCTGACCCCGGGCGGTACGGGCACGGTGGACGGGCTCGGCTTCACCTGGCCCAGCTCGCCGAACGGGCGCCCGGACAACGTGTCGGCGGCCGGTCAGACCGTCCAACTCCCGCAGTCCGCAAGCACGTTGTCCTTCGTGGGCAGCGCGGTCAACGGCAACCAGCAGACCAAGGCGACCGTCACCTACACCGACGGCAGCACGGACGCCATCGACCTGTCCTTCACGGACTGGACGGTCGGCGGGGGCGGCGGCACGGTGCAGTACGGCAACGAGGTCGTCGCCAGGACCGCGTACCGCAATGTCGCGGGTGCGGACAAAGACCCGGTAGCCACCTATGTGTTCGCCACCAGGCCGTTCGCGGCGCCCACGGGCAAGACCATCAAGAGCGTGACACTTCCGGACGACCCGGATCTCCATGTGTTCACCCTTGCGGTGAACTGACGTCCACTCGACGCGCCCTCGTCCGTTCCGGTGGCGGGGGCGCGTCGTCGCGTGCGAGCATCCGCAGATGGTGAAACGGCCGCAGCTGCCCGAGGAGTTCCGGGCCGAGGCGCGCACGGCCTTCGCGTTCCTGGTGGGGGACGAGGGCTTCGCGCCGCCCGAGGACATAGACGGCGGCCTGCGCTATCTGCGCGGGGATCTGATGGTGCGCGTCTGGTTCCTGGGCGGCGCCGAATCGGAGGTCCTGACACGACTGATCCCCCTGGCGCCGGACGGCACCAGGGGGAGCGGGGCGTGGCTCGACGACCTGTACAAGGCCGCCGCGTGCGGCCCGGCCCAGGACGTCCCCGTCTTCGCGTCGACCCGAAGAGGTGTGCTCAGACGGGTCCACCAGCACGCGGAGGCGTTGCGGCGGCTGCTGCCCCGCCTCCCCGTGCCGTGACCGTGCCTCAGGCCAGCAGTTCCACCTCCGCGAGTGTCGAGGAACTGTCCAGGACCAAGCGGTAACGCGCGTACGAGCCAGGTGACTTGACCGAGAAGACGCGCGTCTGCTTGTCCCAGGTGAAGGATTCGCCGGAGCGCTTGTCGAGCGTCTTCCACGTGGTGCCGTCGGCCGAGCCCTGGAGGGTCCAGCCGGTCGGTGCCTGCGTGTGGTCCGCCGACGACGTCAGCGTGTACTGGATGCCCTTGGTGGCCTTCGCGAGCGGCAGGTCCACCGAGGTCACCGTCGCGTCCGTGGCCGACGTGTTGTCGAACAGGGCGCCGACACCGGCGAGTTGGTCGCTGCGGGGCGTCGGCACCTTGTCGTCCTTGGTGATGGACACGGGCGCCGCGTTCTTGCCGCTGCCCCACGACGAGGGCTTGGAGCCCATGGAGAAGTCCAGCACTCCGCCCTTCTCCAGCAGCGAGTGCGGGAGTGAAGTCGACGTCCAGGCCTTGCCGTTGACCTTCAGACTCTGGACGTAGACGTTCTTCGTGCTGTTCTTCGGCGCCTTGACGACGAGGTCCTTGCCGTTCTCCAGGTGCACGGTCGCCTTGGTGAACAGCGGGGAGCCGATGGCGTATTCGCCGCTGCCCATCACCAGCGGGTAGAAGCCGAGTGCGGAGAAGAGGTACCAGGCCGACTGCTCGCCGTTGTCCTCGTCGCCGTGGTAGCCCTGCCCGATCTCGCTGCCGGTGTAGAGCCGCGACAGCACCTCGCGCACGTCCTTCTGCGCCTTCCAGGGCTCGCCGGCCGCGTCGTACATGTACGTGACGTGGTGGGCGACCTGGTTGGAGTGGCCGTACTGGCCCATGCGGACGTCCCGCGCCTCCGTCATCTCGTGGATGACACCGCCATAGGAACCGGCGTTGGTGGGCGATGCGGTCTCGGGGGTGCTGAAGTACTGGTCGAGCTTGTCGCCGAGGGCTTTCTGGCCGCCGTAGAGGTTGGCGAGGCCGCGGCTGTCCTGCGGGGCGGTGAAGGCGTAGCCCCAGCCGTCGGTCTCCGTGTAGTCGTAGCCCCAGATCTTCGGGTCGTAACTCGCCGAGTCCAGCCGCCAGTTGCCCTTGGCGTCCTTGCCCTGGAAGAACCCGGCCTGCTTGTCGAAGAGGTTCACGTAGTCCTGGGCGCGGTTGAGGAAGTACTCGGACTCCTCCTTGTAGTGCTTCTCGCCGGTCTTCTTGTAGAGGGCCTGGCCCATCTGCGCGATGCCGTAGTCGTTGACATAGCCCTCCATCGCCCAGGAGAAGCCCTCGCCGGTGTCGGTGCTCGTGTAGCCGAGGAAGGGCGAGGTGGTCATGCCCTTGCGGCCCACGCCGGAGGCGGGCGGGACGACGGTCGCGTTCTTCACGGCCGCGTCGTAGGCCGACTTGGCGTCGAACTTCACGCCCTTGACGTACGCGTCCGCGAACGCGACGTCCGAGGACGTGCCCGTCATGAGGTCCGCGTAGCCGGGGGAGGACCAGCGCGAGGTCCAGCCGCCGTCCTTGTACTGCTGCACGAACCCGTCGACCATCTCACCCGCCTGACTGGGCGTCAGGAACGAGTAGGCCGGCCAGGTCGTCCGATACGTGTCCCAGAAGCCGTTGTTGACGTACACCTTGCCGTCGACGATCTTCGCGCCGGTGTGCGTCGGGGTGTCCTGGCTCGTCATCGGGGAGAACGGCGAGGCGTACTGGTACGTCGAACCGACCTTCTCGAAGCCGGAGTTGGGGTACAGGTACAGCCGGTACATGCTGGAGTACAGGGTCGTCAGCTGGTCCGGCGTGGCGCCCTCCACCTCGACCTTGCCGAGCAGCTTGTCCCACACCTTCTGGGCCCGCTGCTTGACCGTGTCGAAGGAGGTGCCGTCCGGGATCTCCTGGCGCAGGTTGTCCTTCGCCTGGTCGACGCTGATCAGCGAGGTGGCCAGGCGCAGGGTGACCGTGTGGTCGGCGCCCGGCTTGAACTTCAGATAGCCCTTGACGCCGCTGGAGGAGCCGTCCGTCACGGGCGCGTCGAACGTGCCGTAGACGAAGAGCCGCGTAGCCCCGGTGGACAGCCCGGACTTGACGTCCGAGTAGCCGGTGACGGTCCCGTTCTCCTTGTCGAGGGTCAGGCCCGCCTGCTCGGTGACGTTGTCGAAGATGACGCTCGCGTCGTCGCCGGGGTAGGTGAAGCGCAGCGAGGCCGCGTGGTCGGTCGGGGCCATCTCGGCCTTCAGACCGTTCTCGAACGTGACGCCGTAGTAGTACGGGCGCGCGGTCTCGTTCTCGTGCTTGAACGCCAACTCCCGTGCCGTCGGGTCGGTGTTGGGCGTTCCGGAGGCGGCCGACGGCATCACCTGGAAGGTCTGCCGGTCGCCCATCCAGGGGCTGGGCTCATGGCTCAGGCTGAGCGCCTGGAGCGTCGGGAGGTTGTCGTCGTTGTTCGCGCGTGCGTAGTCGTAGAGCCAGCTGAGCGACGACGAATTCGTCACCGGTGTCCAGAAGTTGAAGCCGTGCGGCAGCGCCGCGGCGGGGAAGTTGTTGCCGCGCGAGAAGCTGCCGCTGGAGTTGGTGCCCCGGGTGGTCAGCGCGTAGTCGGACAGATGCGCCTTCGGCTTCTCGGGCGCCACCGACTTCAGGCTCACGTCGTCCAGCCAGCCCCGGAACTTCGCCGGCCCGCTCGGGGAGTCGTAGTCCAGCAGGATCCGGTCGACGGTCTTCCCGGCCGCGACCGAACCGATCCGCGAGAGGACGTTGTTCCACTGGTTGACGTAGAGGATCTTCGCCGCGCCCTGCCCCTGCGGTGTCAGCGCGAAGCCGTGCGAGTCCGTCGCGCCGAGGTCGCTGAGGTAGGTGCCGTCGGTGAAGGCGAGGTCGACGGAGACGTTCGTGGCGTCGTAGTCGAGGTCACCGTCGGACATCTGCGGGAAGAGCCGGTAGGAGAGCGCGGTGTCCCGGCCGACCGGCACGTTCACGTCGAAGACCTTGTTGTACGAGTACGCCCGCCCGGTGGCCGTGTGACGGCCCGCGTAGCGCAGTGCGCGCTTCCCGGTGAAGCCGGCGCCCGCCTTGGCGGTGGGGGAGCCGCTGGGGCCCCGGTCGACCAGCGAGAGCATGTCCTCGGGGATGGGGGCGGTGCTCCCGCCCGTCGAGAACTGGACGTCGGCGAGCTGCAGGATGCCGCTCGCGCCGTTGTTCTTCGTGATGTCGAGCCGGAAGTGCTGGTACTCGGCCGGCTCGGCGAGGTCGTAGGACTTCGTCTGGAACCGGTCGGCGAAGCTCTCGCCGGAGCGGGTGTCCAGGGTCTTCCAGTCCTTGCCGTCCGTCGAGCCCGACAGCGTCCAGTCCTTCGGATCGCGTTCGGCGAAGTCGTTCGCCGAAGTCAGCGCGTACGTCACTATCTTGGCCGGCTTGTCGAGGTCGAACTCGACCCAGCCGGTGGGCTCGAAAGTCAGCCACTTGGTGCCGGACTCGCCGTCGACGAGGTTCTCCTTCACCTCGCCGCCGCCCGTGTTCTCGGAGCTGGCCCGGACGTCGGTGACATGGTCGGTCACATTGCCCGGGATCCCGGTGCTGTAGCCGCCGTCGACGCCCGAGGCCCGCTTGGAGCCGTCCGGCGCTGTGTCGACCGTGTTCAGCCAGTCCGGTGCCGGGTCTCCCGACTCGAACGAGGAGGCGAACTCCCCGCCGGCCGGGGCCTTTGCCGGGAGGGCGACCGCCGCCCCCTGTGAACCCACGAGCAAAGCCAGTGCGGCGGTCGACACGACCGCCGTACCCCACCATCTGTGATGCATACGAGGGCATCCTCCCTGCACGCTGGACAACGTTGTCAGCTTCGATGCGCAAGGAACAGTAGGGAGTCAAGTGGCCTGGTGTGTCAAGGGTGTTGGGTGAGGCATTCGAGGGCAATAACGAGGATTTCTCCGGCATCGAACACACAGAGCGTTCATATTTCCGCGAGGTCTCACTTCGGAAAAGACCGACAACCCACCCTGCATTCGATCTTGCTCTGTCGACCGGAAGTGGACTATACCTGTCGCGTTCGACACCGCTCTCGCAGCAGCACGCACGAAGTACTCCTGCACGACCAAGCTCGACCTGACCGCGGTGCCGGGGAGGATCCGGTTCACCGCCTGAGTCCTGTTGAAGGCGAGGACTTGAGCATGGGATCCACTTCAGCCGAGAACAACGGTTCCAATGGCGTCGGCCGCCGCGATTTGATCAAGAGGTCGGCCGCACTCGGTCTGATCTCCGTACCCACGATGAGTTTCCTGGCCGCGTGTGCGAGCGGCGGCGGGGACGACACCAGCAGCGACGACTCCACCAAGGGCACCACGTCGAAGACGAATCCCTTCGGCGTGAAGAAGGGCAGCACGCTCGACGTCGTCGTCTTCAAGGGCGGTTACGGCGACGACTACGCGAAGGCGTGGGAAGCCAACTTCAAGACGAAGATCGGCGTCGGTTCGACCCACACCGGAACGCAGGAGATCACCGGCAAGCTGCAGCCGCGCTTCAACGCGGGCAACCCGCCGGACATCGTCGACGACTCCGGCGCCCAGCAGATCAAGATCGACGTCCTGTACAAGAACGGCCAGTTGCTCGATCTCTCCCCGGTGCTCGACGCCCCGGCGATCGACGACCCGACCAAGAAGGTGCGCGATCTGCTGATCCCCGGCACCCTCGACCCGGGTGTGCAGGAGGGCAAGGTCGTCGCCCTCAACTACATCTACACGGTCTGGGGGTTGTGGTACTCCGGCAAGCTCTTCAAGGACAAGGGCTGGACCCCGCCGAAGACCTGGGACGAGTTCATCGCCGTCTGCCAGAAGGCGAAGGCGGCCGGCATCGGCGGTCTCGCCCACCAGGGCAAGTACCCGTACTACATCAACGTCGCCATCATGGACCTGATCGCCAAGAAGGGCGGGATCGACGCCGTCAAGGCGATCGACAACCTCGACCCGAAGGCGTTCGTCGGCTCGGCCGCAGCGCAGGCCGGCGTCGAGGCGATCTACGAGGTGGTCGAGAAGGACCTGTTGATGCCCGGCACCAACGGCCTGACCCACACCGAGTCGCAGACCCGCTGGAACCAGTACAAGGCCGCGTTCATCACCTGCGGTTCCTGGCTGGAGAACGAGCAACTGAAGCTGACGCCAACGGACTTCGACATGAAGTTCCTGCCGATGCCGCTGCTGCCCGACAGCAAGATGCCGTTCGAGGCGATCCGGGCCGGCTCGGGCGAGCCCTTCATCATCCCGGCGAAGGCCAAGAACCTCCCCGGCGCCAAGGAGTTCATGCGCCACATGCTCTCCAAGGAGTGGTCGACGCTCTTCGCCAAGGAGGCCAACTCGCTCACCATCCTCAAGGACGGTGTCGACTCCAGCGTCACCCTGCGCCCCGGCACCCAGTCCACGGTCGACGCGTCCAAGGCGGCCGGCGACAACACCTTCCGCTTCCTGTACCCGGACTGGTACAGCGAGATGGACACCTCCATCCAGAACGCGTCCAACGAGCTGATGGCCAAGCGCATCCAGCCCAAGGAGTGGCTGAAGCGCTGCCAGGCCGCCGTCGACAAGCAGGCCAAGGACCCGGCGTCCAAGAAGAATGTTCACTCCTGATCGGAACGCCTGATCACGCTCGGGACACCAGGGGCAGGAAACGCCAATGCGCAAAGGGCAGTACAGGTTCGTCACGGGATTTCTCTTCGTTCCCGTGGCGCTCTATCTGATCTTCGTGATCTGGCCGTACATCCAGACGTTCGGCTATTCGCTGACCGACTGGAAGGGCGAGTCACAGACCTTCAAGTTCGTCGGACTGGACAACTATCGAGCGCTGCTCCACGACGACGTCTTCAAGGAGGCCATCTGGCACAACCTCCTGTTCCTGGTGTTCATCCCGGTGATCACCATTCTGCTGGCCCTCTTCTTCGCCTTCATGGTGAACGCGGGAGGACACAGCAAGGCCGGCGGCGTGCAGGGAGTCGCCGGCAGCGGGTTCTACAAAATCGTCTACTTCTTCCCGCAGGTGCTGTCGCTGGCGATTCTCGCGGTGCTGTTCAACGCGGTGTACCGCAGTGACGGCGGCGGTCTGCTCAACGGTGTCCTGATCAAACTCCACCTGGTGGACGTCAACAATCCGGTGGAATGGCTCAACGAGCCCAACGTGGTGCTGTGGGCGCTGATGGCGGTCGTGGTCTGGCACGGCGTCGGCTTCTATCTGGTGCTGTTCTCCGCGGCCATGCAGTCCATTCCGCGCGACATCTACGAGGCCGCCCTGATCGACGGCGCGGGCCGCTCCCAGTCCTTCTTCCGCATCACCCTGCCGCTGCTCTGGGAGACCGTCCAGACGGCCTGGGTGTACCTCGGCATCATCGCGATGGACATGTTCGTCCTGGTCTCCTCCATGACCTCCAACATGGGCGCCTACGGAGGCGGTCCCGACCACGGCAGCGACGTCATGTCGACCGTGATGATGCGCAACTTCCTCTACTTCGGGAAGAGCGGCTACGCCTGCGCGATGGGCGTCGTCATGCTGCTGCTCACCCTGGTCCTGTCCGTGGTCACGCTGCGCGCCACCCGCCGTGAGCGCATCGAGTTCTGAGCGGGAGACATACGACGATGAGCGCACCCCTGAAGGAGACCGCCCCCGCGGGCGGCACCGTCCCGCCCCAGCCGTCGGCCGGGAAGCCCCGTCCCCGGCCCGGTGAACCACGCGGCGAGGGCGTCGTACTGAACGCCTTCTCGCACGGCTTCCTGGCCCTGTGGGCCCTGCTGATCGTCCTGCCGCTGCTGTGGCTGGTGTTCAGCTCGTTCAAGACCGACGTGCAGATCGGCAACTCGGCCTTCGGCTGGCCGCAGAACTGGTCGTTCGACGTGTTCCGGCGGGCCTGGAGCAAGGGCATCGGCGACTACTTCCTGAACACCTTGATCGTGCTGGTGTTCTCGGTCCCGCTGACCATGCTGTTCGGCTCGATGGCCGCGTACGTGCTGGCCCGCTACCGGTTCTGGGGCAACCGGCTGCTGTACTACTTCTTCGTCGCCGGCGCGATGTTCCCGGTGTTCCTGGCGCTGGTCCCGCTGTTCTTCATGGTCAAGCGCCTCGACATGCTCAACACGTACCAGGGGCTGATCCTGGTCTACATCGCCTACTCGATGCCGTTCACGGTCTTCTTCATGCACGCGTTCTTCCGGACGCTGCCCACCGCGGTCTTCGAGGCGGCGATCCTCGACGGCGCCTCGCACACCCGGACGTTCTTCCAAGTGATGTTGCCGATGGCCAAGGCCGGGCTGATCAGCGTCGGCATCTTCAACACCCTCGGCCAGTGGAACCAGTTCATCCTGCCGACGGTCCTGATGCAGCCGCAGAGCGGCTCGGACCCGGAGCGCTATGTCCTCACCCAGGGACTCATCCAGCTTCAGCAACAGCAGGGCTACGCCTCCGACCTGCCCGTTCTCTTCGCGGGTGTCACGATCGCCATGATCCCGATGCTGGTCGTCTATCTGTCGTTCCAGCGCCAGGTGCAGTCCGGTCTGACCTCGGCGACGCTGAAGTAGCCCGCCTGGACGACGCACTCGGAAGTGATCGTTCCGCCACCGCTCCCGGCAGGCCGGGAGCGGTGGTCACGTATGTGTCCGAGACCCTCGATGCGGTTCAACCTCTTGACGGGAGGCAGCCCGAACAGCTCAGCTTAGAGTTCACTAGTTGGACATAGACGGGGCCTCATCGATGCGGTCCCGCGCGCAGGAGGTCGTCGTGGAGACTCCGGGGTCGCAGTCGTCACTGCACCGAGCCAATCTGGAACGGGTCGTGCGAGCGGTGCGGTTGGCCGGGTCGCTGACGCAGGCGGAGATCGCGAGGACGACGGGCCTGTCCGCCGCGACCGTCTCCAACATCGTGCGCGAGCTCAAGGACGGCGGAACGGTCGAGGTCACGCCGACCTCGGCGGGCGGCCGCAGGGCCCGCAGCGTCTCCCTGAGCGGGGACGCCGGCATCGTCATCGGCGTCGACTTCGGGCACACGCATTTGCGCGTCGCGGTCGGGAATCTCGCCCACCAGGTGCTGGCCGAGGAGTCCGAGCCCGTGGATGTGGACGCCTCCTCGACGCAGGGCTTCGACCGGGCGGAAGAGCTGGTCAACCGGCTGATCACGGCGACCGGAGTGGACCGTTCCAAGATCGCCGGGGTGGGCCTCGGCGTGCCCGGACCGATCGACGTGGAGTCGGGCACCCTGGGCTCCACCGCGATTCTCCCGGGCTGGACCGGCACCAGACCCGCGGAGGAGCTGGGCAGCCGTTTGGGCGTACCGGTGCACGTGGACAACGACGCCAACCTCGGCGCCCTCGGTGAGCTGGTCTGGGGCAGCGGGCGGGGCGTCAGGGACCTGGCGTACATCAAGGTCGCGAGCGGGGTCGGCGCGGGACTGGTCATCAACGGCAAGATCTACCGGGGCCCGGGTGGCACAGCGGGAGAAATCGGGCATATTACTCTTGATGAGTCCGGCCCTGTCTGCCGCTGCGGAAACCGGGGCTGCCTGGAGACCTTCACGGCGGCGCGCTATGTGCTGCCGCTGCTCCAGTCCAGTCACGGAACCGACCTGACCATGGAGGGAGTCGTGCGGCTGGCGCGGGACGGAGACCCTGGTTGCCGTCGGGTGATCGCCGACGTCGGCCGACACATCGGCAGTGGAGTCGCCAATCTCTGCAATTTGCTGAACCCGAGCCGAGTGGTCCTCGGTGGCGATCTCGCCGAGGCCGGTGAGCTGGTGCTCGGGCCGATCAGGGAGTCTGTCGGCCGCTACGCGATCCCCAGTGCGGCGCGTCAACTTTCCGTTCTCCCGGGGGCACTTGGAGGCCGTGCGGAGGTGCTCGGAGCGCTCGCTCTCGCACTCAGCGAGATGGGCGATTCGACCCTTTTGGACGGGTCGCTGACCGCGGCCACACCTGTCTTCACTTAGAGAACGCACGACGCCGTTGCCATCTCGTTAAGTATTTACTTCTTGACGCCGAACGCGCGGCCGAGTTGACTTCCAGCCACCTCGGCCGCAACGACGCGGCCTCGTCAGGGAGGTTTCAAAGTGAACACGCGTATGCGTCGTGCCGCCGTTGCCGTTATCGCCACCACGATGGCCGTCTCGATGGCCGCCTGTGGCAAGGCAGGCGACGACAAGAAGTCCGACAGCAGCTCCAGCTCCTCGGGCGGTACGAACGCCTCGATCGGCCTGCTCCTGCCCGACAGCGTCACCGCTCGGTACGAGAAGTTCGACAAGCCGTACTTCGAGGCGAAGGTCAAGGAGCTCTGCTCCGGCTGCACCGTCCAGTACAACAACGCGAACGCCAGCGCCGCCACGCAGGCCCAGCAGGTCAGCAGTATGATCACCAAGGGCGTCAAGGTCATCGTGATCAGCGCCCAGGACTCCGCCGCGATCAAGTCCTCGATCCAGCAGGCGGTCAACAAGGGCATCAAGGTCGTCGCGTACGACCGTCTGGCCCAGGGCCCGGTCTCCGCGTACGTCTCCTTCGACAACGTCGAGGTCGGCAAGCTCCAGGGCGAGGCGCTCCTCACCTCGCTGGGCTCGAAGGCCACCCCCTCGGCGAACGTCGTCATGATCAACGGTGACGACGCCGACCCGAACGCCGCGCAGTTCAAGAAGGGCGCCCACGAGGCCCTCGACGGCAAGGTCAAGATCGCCTACGAGCAGTCCGGCCTGTGGAAGGACACCGTCGCCGGGCAGAAGATGTCGGCGGCCATCACGCAGCTCGGCGCCAAGAAGATCGCGGGCGTCTACTCCGCGAACGACGGCATGGCCGGCGGTATCGCCACCGTCCTCAAGGGCGCCGGTATCAGCGGCATCCCGCTGACGGGCCAGGACGCGGAGCTCGCCGGTATCCAGCGCATCGTCGCCGGTACCCAGTCCAGCACCGTCTACAAGGCCTTCAAGCCGGAGGCCGAGGCGGCCGCCACGCTCGCCGTCGACCTGGCGCAGGGCAAGAGCATCTCCTCGCTCGCCACCACGACCCAGACCAGCGGCTCCGGCAACAAGGTGCCCTCGCAGCTGCTGACCCCGGTGTCGGTCACCAAGGCCAACATCAAGGACACGGTCATCAAGGACGGTCTCTACACCGTCGCGCAGATCTGCACCGCCGACTACGCCAAGGCGTGCAAGGCAGCCGGTCTCGAGTAATCACCGCCCAGCGGTGACAGAGCCCCTTCGGCGTCCGCCCCGCCTTCAAACCCCGCTGCGGGGCGGGCGCCGATCGGAACCCGTGCGAACGCAGCCGTTGCCAACTGGCACCGGCCGCGCGCATGTTCATCTTGTAAATCTGTGCCTAGGCACAACCCTCCGCGGCTTTTGACAAGCGCGGCATCCCCGCCGGTCAGGCGGCGAAGGAGATGGTTCACGTGTCCGCTACGCCCGTGCTGGCGTTGCGCGGAGTCTCCAAGCGATTCGGTGCGGTGCAGGCCCTCACCGAAGTAGAGCTGGAGGTCCACCCCGGAGAAGTCGTCGCACTGGTCGGCGACAACGGCGCAGGAAAGTCCACTCTGGTGAAGACCATCGCCGGAGTGCACCCCATCGATGAAGGAGTCATCGAGTGGGAGGGCAGCCCGGTCAGCATCAACAAGCCGCACGACGCCCAAGGACTCGGCGTCGCGACGGTCTACCAGGACCTCGCGCTCTGCGACAACCTCGACGTCGTCGGCAACCTCTACCTCGGGCGTGAGCTGATGCGCCACGGGGTCCTCGACGAGGTCACGATGGAGAAGAACTCCCGTGAGCTGCTGAGCACGCTCTCGATCCGCATCCCGAGCGTGCGCATCCCGATCGCCAGCCTCTCCGGTGGCCAGCGACAGGTCGTCGCGATCGCCCGCGCGCTGATCGGTGACCCGAAGGTCGTCATCCTCGACGAGCCCACCGCCGCCCTCGGCGTGGAGCAGACCGCGCAGGTCCTCGACCTGGTCGAGCGGCTGCGCGAGCGCAACCTCGGCGTCATCCTCATCAGCCACAACATGGCCGACGTCAAGGCGGTCGCCGACACGGTCAACGTGCTGCGCCTGGGCAAGAACAACGGCTCCTTCCCGGTGAAGGACACCAGTCAGGAAACGATCATCGCCGCGATCACCGGTGCCACGGACAACGCCGTGACCCGTCGTGCGGTGCGCAGCACGGAGGCGGCAAAGTGAGCGACACGTCAGGCACCGTGAAGAAGGACGCGGTCGAACCGACCACCGCGCCTCTCGCCGAGGACCCCACGGCGGCGGCCGGTGCCGCCACCGTCGTCGACCCGCGTCTGCTGGTCCGCGAAGAGGGCTTCAAGGGCTACCTCACCGAGTTCAAGCGCAAGATCAAGGGCGGTGAGCTCGGCTCCCTGCCGGTCGTCGCCGGCCTGATCGTCATCGGCATCATCTTCCAGTCGCAGAACAGCCGGTTCCTGAGCGCGGACAACCTGTCCAACATCAGCTACTACCTGTCGGCGACCGGCATGCTCGCCATCGGCCTGGTCTTCGTGCTGCTGCTCGGCGAGATCGACCTCTCCGTCGGCTCGGTCAGCGGTCTGGCGTCCACCCTGTTCGCCGTCTTCGTGGTCAACCACGGGATGAACGGCTGGCTGGCGCTGGTCCTGACGATCATCACGGGCATCGGCATCGGCGCGCTGCACGGCTTCTTCTTCGCGAGGATCGGCGTACCGGCGTTCGTCGTCACCCTGGCCGGCTTCCTCGGCTGGAACGGTCTGATGCTGTGGCTGCTCGGTTCGAGCGGCACCATCAACATCCCGGACGAGGGTCCGGTGCACCTGCTCGGCCAGGGCTCGTTCTTCATGGACCAGTCGATCGCGGGCGCCTACATCCTGGCCGCCCTCGGCGTCGCCTCCCTGCTCTACGGCTCGCTCGTCGAGCAGCGTCGCCGCAAGGCCGCCGGGGTGCCGTTCCGGCCCACCAGCGAGATCGGGCTGCGGGTCGGTCTGCTCGCCGTGGCCGCGTTCGTCACCGCGTACGTGCTGAACTCCTCGGCCGGTGTCTCCAACGCGCTGGTGATCTTCCTCGCGTCCCTGGTGATCGTGGACTTCGTGCTCCGCCGTACCTCGTACGGCCGCAAGGTCTTCGCCGTCGGCGGCGGCATCGAGGCCGCGCGCCGTGCCGGTATCAACGTCTCCATGATCCGCATCACCGTGTTCGCCATCTCCGGCGGCTTCGCGGCGGTCGGCGGTATGTTCTTCGCCGGTCAGACCCAGAGCGCCACGCTCAACGCGGGTGGCGGCAACACCCTGATGCTGGCCATCGCGGCCGCGGTCATCGGCGGTACGAGCCTCTTCGGCGGACGCGGCACCGTCTGGTCCGCCCTGCTGGGCATGCTCGTCATCCAGTCGATCCAGACCGGTCTCGACCTGCTGAACATGAACACGTCGATCCAGTACATGATCACGGGTGGCGTTCTGCTCGGCGCGGTCGTCATCGACTCGGTGTCCCGCAAGAGCCAGAAGGCCTCCGGTCGCGGCTGACCTGCCCTTTCGCGCAGACTGTGCCCGGTACCGATGGCGGTGCCGGGCACAGTCGTGTCGTAGGAAAGGCTGTTCGTGGGTACAGCCGATCGCGTGACGTATGACGCACAGCCCGGGCGCCGTCCGCAAAGGCGGAACATTAGACTCGACAAGCCCGGCAACAGCTCGATCAGCTCTACTCGCAAGGAGGCACGGGTGCCGCTGCTGACCCGCATCAGGGGACCGCGCGATCTGGACCGGCTCAGCCTGGAGCAGCTGGACCAGCTGGCCGGGGAGATCCGGACCTTCCTCGTCGACGCCGTCTCCAAGACCGGCGGCCACCTCGGCCCGAACCTCGGTGTGGTCGAGCTGACCATCGCCCTGCACCGCGTCTTCGAGTCGCCGAAGGACCGGGTGCTGTTCGACACCGGCCACCAGTCCTACGTCCACAAGCTGCTCACCGGCCGCCAGGACTTCTCGAAGCTGAAGATGAAGGGCGGCCTCTCCGGCTACCCCTCGCAGGCCGAGTCCGAGCACGACGTCATCGAGAACTCGCACGCCTCGACGGTCCTCGGCTGGGCCGACGGCCTCGCCAAGGCCAACCAGGTTCTCGAACGCGACGACCACGTGGTCGCGGTGATCGGTGACGGCGCGCTGACCGGCGGTATGGCCTGGGAGGCGCTGAACAACATCGCCGACGCCAAGGACCGCCCGCTCGTCATCGTCGTCAACGACAACGAGCGCTCCTACGCGCCGACCATCGGCGGCCTCGCGAACCACCTGGCGACCCTGCGGACCACCGACGGCTACGAGCGCTTCCTGGCCCGCGGCAAGGACCTCCTGGAGCGCACCCCGGTCGTCGGCAGGCCCCTCTACGAGACGCTGCACGGCGCGAAGAAGGGCCTGAAGGACTTCATCGCCCCGCAGGGCATGTTCGAGGACCTCGGTCTGAAGTACGTCGGCCCGATCGACGGCCACGACATCGAGGCGACGGAGTCCGCGCTGGCCCGAGCCAAGCGGTTCGGCGGCCCGGTGATCGTCCACGTCCTCACCGAGAAGGGCCGCGGCTATCAGCCCGCCCTCCAGGACGAGGCCGACCGCTTCCACGGCATCGGCCCCATCCACCCCGACACCGGCCTGCCCATCAAGGCCTCCGGCGCCGACTGGACCTCCGTCTTCGGCGACGAGATGGTCGCGCTGGGCCAGGAGCGCGAGGACATCGTCGCGATCACCGCCGCGATGCTCCAGCCCGTCGGCCTGAAGAAGTTCGCCGACGCCTTCCCGAACCGCATCTACGACGTCGGCATCGCCGAGCAGCACGGCGCCGTCTCCGCGGCCGGCCTCGCCACCGGCGGACTGCACCCCGTCTTCGCCGTCTACGCCACCTTCCTCAACCGCGCCTTCGACCAGGTGCTGATGGACGTGGCCCTGCACAAGTGCGGGGTGACCTTCGTCCTGGACCGGGCCGGCGTCACCGGCACCGACGGCGCCTCGCACAACGGCATGTGGGACATGTCGATCCTCCAGGTCGTCCCGGGTCTCCGGCTCGCCGCACCCCGCGACGCCGACCAGGTCCGCGCCCAGCTACGCGAGGCCGTCCAGGTCAAGGACGCGCCGACGGTCGTCCGCTTCTCCAAGGGCGCGGTCGGTCCTGCCGTACCCGCCGTGGGCCGCATCGGCGGCATGGACGTGCTGCGCGCGCCCGGCACCGACGCCCCGGACGTCCTGCTGGTCTCGGTCGGCGCCCTCGCGCCGATGTGCCTGGAGATCGCCGACCTGCTCGACAAGCAGGGCATCTCCACCACGGTCGTCGACCCGCGCTGGGTCAAGCCCGTCGACGAGGCCATGGCCCCGCTCGCGGAGCAGCACCGGGTGGTCGTCACCGTCGAGGACAACTCCCGTGTCGGCGGCGTCGGTTCGTCGATCGCACAGGCGTTGCGGGACGCCGGAGTGGATGTTCCGCTGCGCGACTTCGGCATCCCGCCGCGCTTCCTCGACCACGCCTCCCGCGCCGAGGTGATGACGGAGATCGGCCTGACCGCCCCCGACATCGCCCGCCAGGTCACCGGCCTGGTCTCCAAGCTCGACGGCCGCTTCGAACGGCCCACGGCGGAGGTCGACTCG
This sequence comes from Streptomyces sp. NPDC048504, assembly GCF_043200035.1. Taxonomy (NCBI): domain Bacteria; kingdom Bacillati; phylum Actinomycetota; class Actinomycetes; order Kitasatosporales; family Streptomycetaceae; genus Streptomyces; species Streptomyces sp. NPDC048504. The sequence continues at coordinate 386,207 of NZ_JBICXA010000005.1, read as the reverse complement.
GTGGAGGCCGCGCGCGACTGACACCGACGCCACTCGGCCGGACGGGCTGCTTCCACCACCCTTTGCAGTGGTGAAAGCAGCCCGTTCGCGTGAATCCCCTCGCGCCGGGGCATACGCACCATGCCCCCTCTCGATCATGTCGAGGACGCCAAGCGTGGGAGGTACACACGTGAGCAGCACACTCTTCCGGACGAAGAGAGTCGAACAGTCCATCCAGGACACCGAGGAACCCGAGCACGCGCTCAGAAAGTCCCTCTCGGCGCTGGATCTGACCGTCTTCGGCGTCGGCGTCGTCATCGGCACCGGCATCTTCGTCCTCACCGGCACGGCCGCCAAGAACACCGCCGGCCCAGCGGTCGCCCTGTCCTTCGTCGTGGCCGGCGTCGTCTGTGCCCTCGCGGCGCTCTGCTACGCCGAGTTCGCGTCCACGGTCCCGGTCGCGGGCTCCGCGTACACCTTCTCGTACGCCTCGCTCGGCGAGTTCCCCGCGTGGATCATCGGCTGGGACCTGGTCCTCGAACTCGCCCTGGGCACGGCGGTGGTGGCCGTCGGCTGGTCCGGGTACATCCACTCGCTGCTGGACAACGCGGGCTGGCACCTGCCCGAGGCGCTCAGCGGCCGGGACGGCGCCCACGGCTTCGGCTTCGACATCCTCGCCGCCGCGCTCGTCCTCGTCCTCACGGCGATCCTCGTCCTCGGCATGAAGCTCTCCGCGCGGGTCACCTCGGTCGTCGTCGCCATCAAGGTCGCCGTCGTCCTCGTGGTGATCGTCGCCGGCGCCTTCTTCATCAAGGGCGACAACTACAAGCCGTTCATCCCCAAGTCGCAGGCCGTGGAGGCGGGCGGCAGCCTCAAAGCCCCGCTGATCCAGCTGATGTTCGGCTGGGCGCCCTCCAACTTCGGCGTCATGGGCATCTTCACCGCCGCCTCCGTGGTCTTCTTCGCCTTCATCGGTTTCGACGTCGTCGCCACCGCCGCCGAGGAGACCCGCAACCCGAAGCGGGACGTGCCGCGCGGCATCCTCGGCTCACTGGTCATCTGCACCACGCTGTACGTCGCCGTCGCGATCGTCGTGACCGGTATGCAGAAGTACAGCTCGCTGTCGATCGACGCACCGCTCGCCGACGCGTTCAAGGCCACCGGACACCCGTGGTTCGCGGGCCTGATCAGCTTCGGCGCCGCGATCGGCCTGACGACGGTGTGCATGATCCTGTTGCTCGGCCAGGCCCGCGTGTTCTTCGCGATGAGCCGGGACGGACTGCTGCCCCGCTTCTTCTCCCACGTCCACCCGCGCTTCCGCACCCCGTACCGCCCGACCATCCTCCTCGGCGTGATCATCGCGATCGTCTCGGGCTTCACGAGCCTCAGCGAACTCGCCGAACTGGTCAACATCGGCACGCTGTTCGCCTTCATCGTGGTCGCGATCGGCGTGATCATCCTGCGCCGCTCCCGCCCCGACCTCCCCCGCTCCTTCCGCACCCCCCTGGTCCCGGCCCTCCCGATCGCCTCGGTCCTGGCCTCCCTCTGGCTGATGCTCAACCTCCCCGCCGAGACCTGGCTCCGCTTCGCCATCTGGATGGCGATCGGCTTCGCCGTGTACTTCTTCTACGGCCGCACGCACAGCCGCCTGGGCATGCAACAGGCGGCGGAGGCGGGCAAGTTGGCGACCCCGCCCACCGGAAACGCCTCGTAGACACGCCAGTTGGCCTTCCGGCCCCGTAAGTCCCGCTCGTCGGAGGGGACTTGCGGGGCCGTGGGATAGGTACGTCAGCCGCGCACGCTGCGCGGCCCGGTGACCTCGGCGCCCAACTCCGTTACCCTGCGCCGGAGTTCACGGTCCGCGGTGACCACCAGGCAGGGCCGGCCGGCGGCCTCGGCGACGAGTTCGACCATCCGGTCGTCACCGCTGCCGGGTGCCGAGTCCACCCGTACGCCCGGAACGGACGCCACGCCGCGGGCCGCGCCTTCCACGACGAGGACGAGTTCCACGGGGTCCGTGCGGCCCGGCAGACCGTCGCTCGCGAGCCGGTCGCGGAGGCGCTCGGCGGCCCCCTTGCGGTCGCGCCACCAGCCGTCGGGCACCGACCCGACGACGTTCGCGCCGTCGACGATCACCAGCAGGGGAGTGTCCTCGTCCATGGGGCAAGGGTCGCACGCGGGCGGGGGGTGCCCCGCGCGGAAGTACCCGCCCCAATTACAGTGAACCGGTGAACGGCGACTGGCTCATACGCGGCCGCGACGGCCGGCTCAGTGTGTATCTGCCCTCGGGCGACGCCGTCCTGTGCCGGGCGGAACGCGGCCCCGGCGGCCTCTGGAGCGCCCCGCGCAAGGTCGGCGGCGACCAGAAGCTGCACCCCGGGCCGCTCGGCATCGGACAGGGCGCGGACGGCTACGCCCACCTCGTGTCCTGGCGCCCCACGGCGGCCGGCGAGTCCGGGCTGGTCCACTCCACGCACTTCCGCCCCCGGCTCGCGGCCCTCGACTGGAGCCCGGTCGGCCACCCGAACAAGAAGGGCGACCGCACCGGCGTACCGGCGGTCGCGGTCGACGCGGAGGGCCGGGCCCATGTCTTCGTACGCAACGCGGGGGCCGGTGTCAGCCTGCTGGCCCAACGGGAGAAGGGCGGCTGGGACCCGTGGCGCGACCTCAAGGGGAGCGACGTCCAGGAGGACCTGGCGGCGGTGACGGGGGAGTCCGGCAGAGTCGAGCTGTACGCGGCGGTACCGGGCGCGATCCTGCACTGGCATCAGCTGGAACCCGGCGAACAGCCGGTGCTGGAGGAGGCGATGGAGGCCAGGATCCGCCCGGGAACACTCCGCGCGCTGCCCACCTCCCCCGAGAGCACCACCCTCTTCTACACGGACGACTCCGGCGACCTCTGCGTCTGGCGCCCCGGCGCCAAGCCGATCACCCTCCTCCCCTCGGCCGGCCCCGGCCCGGTCTCCGCGATCCGCTGCGAACTCGACGGCCACGACTGCACGTTGCTCGCCCAGCGCTCGGCGAGCGGCCGGGTCGCCTTCGCCGCGTATCCCACGGAACAGGAGTCCGCGGGCGCCTGGTGGACCGAGTCGGGGCCCCAACTCCCGGCGGACGCTGAGGTCTCGCTGACGCTGGACGAGGACGAGCGGGTGGTCGCCGCGACGGTGTCGCCGTCCACCGGCCAACTGCTCGTCACGCGGCGGAAGGAGGAGGCGGGGCTGGCGTTGGAGGCGTGGCGGGAGGTCTGACGGGGCTCGCTCGCGTCGGTGCGCGGCCGGCCCCTTGGCATGGCGCGCCCCGGGAGACGTGCTGGTCCGAGCCCGGCGGGCGCACAGCCGTCACACCGTGTTCGCCAAATGTTCGACTTATGATGGGGCGCGCTCGGCGGTCCCGCGCAACAGGTGTTCGGGGAATCGGCAGGTCAGCCGTGCCGGGCGTCACAGAAGGGGCGGGCCACGTCATGCGGACCGGATCCGGGCGCGGCGCCGCCCGACGCAGAACCGACGACAGCGTCGTCGCACACACGGAGGCGGAGCGGCACACCGCCGAGACGACCCTGGACGGCCGCTGGCTCGTGCTCGGCAAGGACGGCAGGCTGACCGCGTACGCCCGCACCCGCGCCGGGCTGCTGCGCTGGACGGAGACCCGGCCGGGCGGCCCGGACTGGACGGGGCCCGACTTCTTCCCGGTGCCGGACCTGACCCACGTCTCGGTGGTCCAGGGGGCCGACGCCTACGTCCACTTCCTGGGGCGGCGCGAGACCCGCAAGGGCGACGGGCCGCCCGCCGTCGACATCGTCCACGCCATCCAGTACCAGACCGGCCGCACGGTCACCGAGTGGCGGTCGCTGGGCAATCCGCACAAGGACCGGGAGAAGGCGGCCCGGTTCGGCGTCCCGGCGGCCGCGGTCAGTGCGTCGGGACGGGTGCACGTCTTCGCGCGCAACGCGGGCCGCGGACTGATGCTGCGCCGGGAGGGCGCCACCGGGAAGTGGGAGCCCTGGGAGGACCTCAAGGGCAGCGGGGTCCAGGACGGACCGGCCGTGGTCGCGCACGCCTCCGGGCGCATCGAGGTGCTGGCGGGCGGCGACCAGGACGCCATGTGGTGGCGGCAGGCCGAGGCCGACGGCGACTTCCGGCAGGAGCCGAACATCCCGGTGCGGATGGCACCGGGCACACCCGCGGCGCTGGAGACGGCACCGGACAGGGCGACGTACTACTGGACCGACCGGGACAGCGGACAACTCGTCGGCCATCGCCCCGGCGGCTGGCTGATACCCCTCGGCGGGGCGGTGGCCGAGCATCCCGTGACGTCGATGCGCGCGGTGCTCGACGGGTACGACTGCACGGTGCTGGCCCACCGTGATCACGAAGGGCAGGTCATGCTCAGCGCGTTCGGCGCGGAGAACGAGCAGGCGGGCCTGTGGTGGTCCCCGACCGGTGAGCGCTGCGTCGGCACCCCGGCGCTCGCCCTGGACGGGAGCGGCCGTGTCGTGCTCGCGGTGATCGGCCCCGACGGCGCTCTGCGCGTCGCCCGCCAGACCGGGGGCCCCGGTCTGGCACTCGCTCCGTCGCTCCGCGTCTGACGACGGGCGGCACCGGGCCGCCGCGTCGGCCCGCCGTCAGGACGAGTAGGGCCTGTCCGGCGGATCAGGTCGCAGGAGACCGACGGTATCTGATCAGCGCCGCTAAGCGGGGCCTGGCGCGTGCAGCTGCAAGGCGGCGGAGGGCGGCAACGCCGCAGATGGGCGTGCCAGGCCCCGCGTCTGCGGCATGATCCGCCGGACAGGTCCTAGCCCCCGGTCGCCGGCGACTTCTTCGCCGACTCGGGAATCCGCTGGTCCTTGCGCAGGGCCTGCCACAACTGGCCGGCCTGCGGTTGCGCGGCCACGACGCGGTTCGGGTCCTGGGTGTCGTACCGCACGGGCAGCATGATCGTCTCCATGGTGGACGGATCGATGCCGTTCATGCTGCGTCCGAACTCGGCGAGCTTGGTGAGCGAGGCGAGGCCCGAGTCGGTGGTGAGCGACTCGGTGAGGTTGTCGGCGATCTTGTATGCCTTGGTGGGGCTGCCGAGGAGGTCCTGCTTCTTGATCTCGCTCAGCAGCGCGATCAGGAACTGCTGCTGGAGCCCGATGCGTCCGAGGTCACTGCCGTCGCTGATGCCGTGCCGGGTGCGGACGAACTGCAACGACCGCGTGCCGTCGAGCTTGTGCGTGCCGGCGGTCAGATCCAGGCCGCTGGACTTGTCGTGGATGTCCTGGTCGACGGTGACGGTGACCCCGCCTATCGCGTCCACCAGCCCCTTGAACCCCGCGAAGTCGACCTCCACGAAGTGGTCCATCCGGACCCCGGACATCTGCTCGACGGTCTTGACCACACAGGCCGGACCGGCGAGCGAGTAGACGGAGTTGAACATCACGCGCTTCTTCGAGGGAAGCGCGGAGCCGTCCTTCGCGGTGCACTCGGGACGCGTGACCAGGGTGTCGCGCGGGATGCTGACGGCAACCGCTTTGGCACGGCCTTCCGGCACGTGGATCACCAGCGCGGTGTCGGAGCGCGCCCCGGAGACATTGCCCGTGCCCAGCGACGCGTTGGCGCCGGACCGCGAGTCGGAGCCCAGGACCAGGAGGTTCTGTCCCGAGGTGGGCAGCTTCTCCGGCCGGTCGTCACCGATCGCCTTGTCGAGGTCGACGCCCTTGATGTTGCCGTTCAGGTCGCTGTAGAGCCAGTAGCCGACGCCGCCGGCGGCCAGCACCAGCAGGACGAGACTCAGCGCGACCCAGCGCCACACGCGGCGGCGCCGGCGCGGCGGCTTGGCCCGGCGGGAGGACGGTGCGCGCCTCGATCCCGGGGAGTCCGTCTCCGTCAGGGCGTGCGTCATGTGCCTCGGTCCTCTCTCGTCACCAGTGAGCTCGGGGCACGAGTGGGGGGAGAGACCGGGCCCGTCTGCGGCGGTGGACGGTCGTCCACCGGTCATCAGACGTTCAACGTGACGTAAGGGTTGTATGTGTTCTGTGTCATTTCCGTCCCTTGTTGACAGCTGTGTAAGCGCTTGATGATGATGTGCCGGTCCTGTGAACATTAAATTTTCGGTGTGAACGGGCGACGGCACGCTTGCCGTCGTCTTACGTGGTCGTGGAGGGGTGGCCGTGCCATTGCGTGCGTCCGCCCGTGGGGGGCGAGCGGCGTGACGACCGTGTTCGATCATGCTCTTGGACAGGCGGCGGGCCCGGTGGGCCGCCCCGCGCGGGACGGCGTCGTACGACAGCGTCCCGCCGCGGCGGGTCCCACCACGGTCACCGCCGAGCACGGCGACGTCTACGTCGAGCCGGGTCTGACTCCGCTGGCGGCCCGTGAGGCCAACCGCTCCGCGGTCACCGCACTGCTCGACTCGGCCGGTGTCGCCCACTTCGCCGTACGCGGCACCTCGGACCACGGCACGGTCGTCGCCGTCGCCGAGGAGGACCGGGACCGAGTGCTCGCCGTGGTGTTCCGCGGACTGAGCCAGTACCCGGGGCACCTCGGGGTGATCGACCCGGACGCGCCCCGACCGGCCAAGCCCGTCTCCTCGCGCGACCCCAAGGCCTGGCGCGACATCGCCGGCGCGCGGGTCCTCCAGATCAGCTGGTCCCGCACCGACCCGGGCCGCCACCTGCTGCTCGGGCACGAATACGGGTGCGCGATCGAGTTCTGGCAGCGGCACGGCACCCACCTCGTCGCCCCCCGCGCCAACCGGGCCACCTGGGCCGTCGCCGCCGACGGCGCGGGCGTTCTCGGCGCGGCCCGCCTGTTCAGCCGGTTCGTCTCGGACTGGACCCCGGGCCACCTCGCGCCCGCGCTCGCCACCCGCCCGGAGTTCCTGGTGAACTGCGCGGACGACATCGCCTTCCCCGTCGACGCCGTCTACACCTGGGTCGACGGCGACGACCCGTCCTGGAAGCAGCGCAAGGCGCGGGCGAAGGGCGAGGTCTACCATGCCGAGTCCGCGAGCGACGCCCGCTTCATCAGCCGCGACGAACTGCGCTACTCGGTGCGCTCGCTGCACCTGTTCGCGCCGTGGATCCGCAACATCTACATCGTCACCGACGACCAGGTCCCGCCCTGGCTGCGCGAGGACCTGCCCGGGCTGCGCATCGCCACCCACCGGGAGATCTTCCGCGACCCGGCCGATCTGCCGACCTTCAACTCGCACTCGATCGAGAGCCAGCTGCACCACATCGAGGGCCTCGCCGAACACTTCCTGTACTTCAACGACGACATGTTCATGGGCCGCCCGGTGGCCCCGCACGCCTTCTTCACGCCGAGCGGCACGGCCCGCTACTTCCCCTCGCGCAACCGCATCCCGCAGGGTCCGGTCGCGGAGACCGACACTCCGGTCGACGCGGCGTGCAAGAACAACCGCGCCCTGCTGCTTGAACGATTCGGCAGGGTGATCACCCAGCCGATGGAACACATCCCGTACGCCCTGCGGCGCTCCGCGATGGAAGAGGCCGAGCGCGACTTCCCCGAGGCCTGGGCGCGGACGTCGGCCAGCAGGTTCCGGGCCATGACCGATCTGTCGCCGACCTCGTCCTTCGCGCTCTACTACGCGGCACTGACCGGCCGGGGGCAACCGGGATCGATGCCCTTCACCTATCTCCAGCTGGCCGTGCCGGACCTGGCGGACCGGCTGCAACGGCTGCTCGACGGCCGGGACCAGGACTCCTTCTGTCTCAACGACGCCTTCTCGACACCGGAGGACATCGAGGCGCAGCAGGAACTGCTGGACGGCTTCCTCAACGCCTACTTCCCCACCCCAAGCCCCCACGAGAGATGAAACGGAGTTCGTGACGTGTCGGACCCGACGTCCATGAGCTCCGCGGTCAACGTCTACAAACGCCTCGTTCCCCAGCCGGTGCGCTCCGCCGCCGCGACCACCGTGCCCGTGCGGGTACGGCGCAAGGTCAAACGGCGGCTCGCGCGCACCCTGAGCCGCCGTGAGGCACGGCTGCACCGGCGCGCCCTGCGCCAGGTGCGCCGGGCGGAACTCGGCCGCTCCGAGCGCCGTACCGAGGCACCCGACGGCAGGGTCGGCCACGTGCACACCGGCCTCACCCTCGACCTGGCCCGCCGGCTCGACCACGACATGGTCACCTATGCCCTCGACGCCGCCGACATCCCCTGGTTCGCGGTCCCGGCGCTCGACGACCGACGGATCAGCCTGGCCGTCGACCACAAGGACAAGGGCGCGGTCCGCCGCGTGCTACGCGCGTTGCTGGAGGAGCAGACCGGCTACGTGGTCTCCGTGTCACCCGCCCAGAACGACACCCAGCAGACCCCGGGCAGCCATGTGAAGGCGTGGAAGCACTACGCCAAGGCCAAGGTGATCCGCTTGACCTGGCTGCGCACCGAGCCCACCGAGAACCTCTGGGTGGGGGAGGACCAGGGCATCGAGATCGAGTTCTGGACCGCCAACACCGACCTGCCCGTGGAACGGCTGGTCGGGCCGCGCCCCAACCGGGTCCAGCGCACCGTGCCCAGCGACGCACCCGGCATCGAGATCGGCATCGACCGGCTGTCCGGCTACTGCGACATCGACGGCGACATGGCACCGACGATCACGCTGGAGAACTTCGACGTCGTACGGCTCGAAGAGATCACCTTCCCGGTGGACGCGGTCCTGCTGTGGCAGCACCCCACGCCCTGGGGCGAGGAACTGCTGCGGGCCGCGCTGCGCTCCCTGCACCAGTACGCGCCCTGGACGGACGTCGTCCACGTGGTCGCCGAGGCGGAGCCGCCGGCCTGGCTCTCGGCCGACGACCGGCTCACCGTGGTCCGCGCCAGGCCCGGATCCGAGTGGCACCTGCACCAACTGCCCGACCTCGCCGAGCACTTCCTGCTGCTGCGTCCCGGAGCCCTGCTCGGCAGGCCCGTCCGCGCCTTCGACTACTTCACCCCGAACGGCACGACCCGCCCCCGGCGCGGCCCCTGGACCGCCCAGGAGTCCTTCGCCCCGTGGACCCGCACCGCGTACTCGGCCACCAGCCGGGTCGCCTCCCACGGCTACGCGCACGGCCCGCAGCCGTACCGCGTCGAGACGCTGGCCAGGCTCGCCGGGTCCGGCGCCGCGCCGCTGCCGCTCGACGACGCACAGCGGCTGCCCGCCGTGCTCGGCACGCATCCCCTGGACGGCGTGGTCCACCACCTCGGCCACACCACCGGCCTGGCGGACCCCTCGGGCGAGCCCTCCGTGGCGCTGCACGCCGCACTCCCCGGCATCGGCACCCACCTGGACCGGCTCCTCGTACGCCGCGACACCCAGCAGATCCAGCTGTTCGGCCTCGGCACCGACGAAGCACGTTCGCGCGGCGGCACCAGGGCCGTCGTGCGGTTCCTGCACCGCTACTTCCCCGTCCCGAGCGTCTTCGAGGGCGACCACCACACAGACGAGGCGGACAACCAGCCGTGAGTATGGGCAACCCCGAGGCCTCCGCGGCGGTCGGGGCATACCGCACCCTTGTCCCCGCGGGCCTCAGACGCCGTATCGCCCGTCGTGTCCCGCTGCGGCTGCGCATGGCGCTGAAGGGGCTGCTGCGCCGGCTGCACACCATAAACCTGGGCTCCCGCACGGTGCGGGGCATCCGGGCCCGCCGGCGTTGGCCGCATCTGTTCGGCCCGGGCGAGCACCTCGCGGCCCTCGCCGGACACGGGTCGCGGATCGCCCTGGTCCGGCCGACGGTGTCGCCGCTCGGACTGCGCGAGGCCAACCTCGAACTCGTCGTCACCGCCCTGGAAGAAGCCGGCGTCGACTACTTCGCCGTGCGCGGCACCTCCGAATTCCGCTCCTGCCTCGCCGTCGCCGAGCCCGACCGGTACCGGGTCGAGCAGGTACTGGAGAGCTGCGCCGACCGCAGCCCCGTCTACCTGCGGGCCTGCCGGGGCGCCGCCGCGCAGGGCCGCACCGTGCTGGCCGGCTCACGGCGCGGCCGGGACCTGGCCCACCAGGCCGCCGTGCTCCGCGTCGGCATGGTGTGGAGCGACCTCGCCGGCACCCTGGTCCTCGGCCTGGAGCACGGCTGCGACATCGAGTTCTGGCGGCCCGAGGAAGGACGCCTGCTGGCACCCCGCCCCAACCGCGTGACCGAGGACGTCGCCCTCGACGAGCCCCGGGTCGCCGTCCCGGTCAGCCGGCTCACCGGCTTCGCGGCCCTGCACACCCGCCGCACCCGCTCCGTCCGTACCATCCGGCCCTGCGCCGACCCGCTGCCCGAGGACGTGCGCTTCCCGATCGACGTCGTCTACACCTGGGTCGACGGCAGCGACCCCGACTGGCAACGCCGGCGCGGCGCTTACGGCGAGCACGGCTACCACAGCGAGTCCGCCAACGCGGCCCGCTACATCAGCCGCGACGAACTCCGGTACTCCCTGCGCGCGTTGGAGCAGAACGCCCCCTGGGTGCGCCATGTCCATCTGGTGACGGACCGTCAGCGACCGTCCTGGCTCAACGAGACCCACCCGCGCATCACCGTCGTCGACCACTCGGAGATCTTCGGCGACCCCGCCGCGCTGCCCACCTTCAACTCGCATGCCATCGAGAGCCGGCTCCACCACATCAAGGGACTGTCGGAGCACTTCCTGTACTTCAACGACGACATGTTCCTGGGCAGCCCCGTCACCCCCCAGGACTTCTTCCTGTCCAACGGCATGACCCGCACCTTCTTCTCCCCGTCCCAGGTGCCCCGCTGGGACCCCAGCCCCGTGGACCGCCCGGTCGACGCGGCCGGCAAGAACAACCGGCGCCTGCTCCAGGCACACTTCGGCACCGCCATCGTGCAGAAACTCCGCCACGCCCCCTACGCCCTGCGCCGCAGCGTCCTGGAGGAGATCGAGCGAGAGTTCGCCCAGGAGCACCGGCAGACCTCGCACAGCCGGTTCCGCAGCGCCGACGACATCTCCATCCCGTCCTCGCTGTACCACTACTACGCCTACTTCACCGGCAGAGCCGTGCCCTCCAACATCACCTTCGCCTACCTCGACCTGGCCAAGCCCGAGATCCAGCGCCGGCTCGGCATCCTGCTGGCCCGCCGCGACCGGCAGGCGTTCTGCATCAACGACACCCTCTCCGACGGCCACGACGTCGACCGGCAGACGGAGATGCTCAAGACGTTCCTGCGCGCCTACTACCCGGTGCCGAGTCCCTTCGAGCGCAAGGAGCGCGCGGCCCGGTGAAGATCTCGTTCCTGATCAACAACATCTACGGCATCGGCGGCACCAACCGCACCGTCATCAACCTGGCCGAGGCGCTCTCCGTCCACCACGAGGTGGAGATCGTCTCGGTGTTCCGGCGGGCCACGACCCCCAAGTTCGAGATCTCCCCACGCATCTCCGTCCGCGCCCTCGTGGACCTGCGCCCCGGGTCCTCCGACCGCGGGGCCGCCGCCGGCGGCGCACCCAGCGAAGTCGTCCCGCGCCAGGAGGAGTTCTACGCCCAGTACAACGGGTTCACCGACGGGCGCATCATCCGTGACCTGCAACGGACGTCCGCCGACGTGGTGGTCGGCACCCGCCCCAGCCTCAACCTCTTCGTCGCCGCCCACACCCGGGACGGCGCCCTGCGGGTCGCCCAGGAGCACATGACCCACCTGGCCATCCCACCGGCGGTACGCGAGGAGATGGCCCGGGTCTACCCGCGCCTCGACGCCATCACCACGGTCACCGAGGCCGACGCCCACTCCTTCACGGAGCACACCCCGATCCCCGGCATCCCGGTCGTCGGCATCCCCAACAGCGTGCCGGAGCCGCTCGTCGAGCCCTCCGACTGCTCCCGCAAGGTCGTCGTCAGCGCGGGCCGCATGCACCACATCAAGCGCTACGACCTCCTGATCCGCGCCTTCGGCCGACTGGCCGAGGAATTCCCCGACTGGCAGCTGCGCATCTACGGCGACGGCGGCGAGGCCGGGAAACTACGCGCCCTCGTCAGCGAACTCGGCCTCGCCGGACGGGCGTTGCTCATGGGCGGCTTCTCACCGATCGAGTCCGAATGGGCCAAGGGCTCCGTCGCCGCCGTCACGTCGAGCGCCGAGTCCTTCGGCATGACCCTGGTCGAGGCCATGCGCTGCGGCCTGCCCGTGGTCTCCACCGACTGTCCTGTCGGCCCCCGGGAGATCCTGCGCGACGGTGAGGACGGCTTCCTCGTCCCCAACGGCGACGTCGACGGCATCGCCTGGGGCCTGCGCCGCCTCATGGCCGACGACGAGCTGCGCCGCGCCATGGGTGCCGCCGCACTGCGCAACGCCGCCCGCTACGACCCCGCGGCCGTGGCCGACCGCTATGTGGAGCTCTTCGAGGACGCCGCCCGTCGCCGTGCCGCGGTCCACCGCGGCTACCGGGCCCCGGCAGGTGCCCGCAAGGGAGGCACGGACCTGCTCACCGTGCCGCCCGTCTCCCTCGGCACGGCCACCGTGGACGTCACCGCGGACGGCGCGGGCTTCCTGCGCTTCGCGGCCGACGGGCCCGAAGAGGGCCGCCGGCGCTGGCAGTTCGTGCTGCGCCACAAACCGTCGGACGGCAACCGGCGCCCCGACCTCCCGCTGCGCACCTCCCGCAAGGACCTGGACAACGGCGGCATCCGCTACACCGCCGTCCTCACCCCCTCGGCCCTCGACGAACTCGGCGACGGGCGCTGGCAGGTGACCATGAACGCCCCCAAGGCATCCTTCGTCCACATGAAGGCCGGCGTCCGCGACACCCGGGCCCTCATCGACGCCCGCGCCCGGTTGGTGGCCCGCCCGCCGGCCGGACCGCTCGGCTGGAACCTCCCCTACGCCCAGCCCAACGGCCGACTGATGCTGCGCACCGTCCTGCGCGAGGAGCACGCCGAGTGCGCCCAGGTCGAGGCGGCGGACGGCGCCATCACGGTACGGGGCGTGCTGACCGGCGGACGCCCGATCGAACCGGGCGCGCTGTTCATCGTCAGCCGCCGCGGGCGGCACGGGAAGAGCTTCTCCACGCCCGTCCAGGTCCTCGGCCGCCAGACGTTCCGGGCCGACGTGCCGTTGCGCCGCGTCGTCGACCACCGCCTGGAGCGCTGGGAGGACTGGGACTGGTGGCTGCAGCCCGACCCGTACGACCGCCGCAAGGTGCGCGTCTGCCATCTGCTGGAGGACTTCCCCGACGTCAAGGGCGCCTACGTCTACCCTTCCGTGCCGCTCGTCGGGGACGAGCCCTCTCCGTACGCCGTGGTCCACCCGGCCCGCCCCGTGTGGGTACGGCCCTACTGCTCGGCCTCGGGCGCCATGGCCATGAACGTGGTGGACCGATGAGCCCTTCCGATCTCGACGGCCTGGGAGGCCCGATGACCACGACAGACCGATCCGTCCTGCACATCGTCGCCCACCAGGACGACGACCTGTACTTCATGAACCCCGACCTCGTCCGCTCCCTCCAGGACGGTGACCGGATCACCACGGTGGTCGTCACCGCGGGCGAGGGCGACGGCATCAACGTCGACACCAACGAGCCCCAACGGGCCGCCGTACCACCGGACTTCGCCCGCTACAGCACCGAGCGCGGCTGCGGACTGCGGTCCGCGTACGCCCGGATGGCCACCGGCGACCGCGATCACCCCTGGCAGCGCGAACCCGTCGACCTCGTCCCCGGGTTCGCCGCCGAGCGGTTCACGCTGGTCGACCACGACACGGTGAGCCTCTACTTCCTCCAGCTGCACCAGGGCGCCCCCACCGAGCGCGGCACCCGTACCCGCCTGCACGACCTGTGGGAGGGCGCCCTGCGCACCCAGGCCACGCTGCCGGTCCATGGCTGCACCGTCGGCCAGGTCCAGCACATCACCCGCGAGCAGGTGACCGACGCCCTGACCGCGCTGCTCGACCACGTCCGTCCCACGACGGTACGCACGATGGACCCCGACCCCGAACACGACGGCGGCCGTGAGGAGTTCATCTGCTCGGACCACGTCGACCACACCACCGCGGCACAGTTCGCGCTCGCCGCCCTCACCCGGCACCGGGAGGCCGGCCACAACCCGGTCGTCGAGCACTACCGCGCCTACGCCAACCGCTTCTGGGGCCACAACCTCGACTCGGCGGCGGCGACGGAGAAAGCCGAGTACCTGGCCACGTACGGCGGTCTCGACGCCCCCTCGGCCTGCCCGCACGGCACCTGCCAGACCTGCGGCGACCGGCAGCTGGGCCCCGACCCGTACCGCAGCACGCACATGATGAGCGCCGCCTACCGCTACTCGCCGGCCACCGACTGGCTGCGCCTGGGGCCCGGCGGGCGGCTCAACGCGTTCGGGGTGCTGGCCGGGCGGCTCGCGTTCTGGACGGAGACGAGCCCGGGCGACGGCGAGTGGAAGGGCCCCTTCGTCCTCGGCGACGGCTGGATCGCGTCCACCCTCGCCGTCACCGGGTCGCCCGGCGGCCCCGCGGAACTCGTCGGCCTGCGCCGCCAGCAGGTGGTGGGCGGCGGGGTCACCGTCGACGTCGTGCACACCGTCCAGGACCCCGGCGGCAACGGCTTCAGCGGCTGGCAGACCCTGGAGAACCCCGACTGGGCGCACGGCGACGGCCGCCGCCAGCGAGAGGCGGGCGTGCCGTCCGCCGCCGTCGACGCGGCCGGGCGCCTCTACGTCTTCGTCCGCAACTTCGACCAGGGCATCAGCGTGCGCCGCCGGGACACCGACGGCACCTGGAGCCCGTGGGAGAACATCGGCGGACGGTTCGTCCAGGACGCGGGCACGGCCCTGACCACCGAGCGCGGCACGGTCGAGCTGTACGTGCCGGGCAAGAACACGGTGTGGCGCTGGCACCAGGCCGAACCCGGCGGCGCCTTCCTCCTCGACGACACCCTGCAGACGGGCCGTCCCGCCACCGGAGGCATCTCCGCCGTCGACTCGGGCGGCGGCCGCACCTGCCTGTACTTCCGGGAAGCCGGCACCCAGCAGGTCATGGCCTACCGTCAGCACGCCGACGGCCGCTGGCCCGGGTCCGGCGCCGGGCTCGGCGGGCATGGCGGCACGGGCGCGGTGGCCGCGCTGTGGGCTCCGGAACGTGGCGCCCGCGAGGCCTTCCTGGCCCACCGGGGCAGCCGCGGCAGGCTCGTCGTCTCGATGCCCGACCGGGACAAGAACGTCTCCGGCACGCACTGGCACGAGGCCGGCGACATGGTCGCCCACGCTCCGGCGATGGCCTACGACGCGACAGGCGCCCTGGTCGTCGCCGTCATCGGCACGGACGGCCGGCTGCGGGTGCGCCGCCAGCTGTCGCCGACGGTGGGCAGTCCGCTGGGGCCGTGGCGGTCGTAGAACACTGTCGAACGCAGCCGAACCTGCCGAGAGAAAGGCCGTGCACCCCATGCCAGTCGGACGAAGAATCTTCCTCGGCGCCTTCACCGCGGGCGCCGTCACCGTCGCCGCCGGCACGGACGCGGCGGCCGACGGCGAAGCATAAGAAGAGGGCCTCCGCCCGAAAGCGGAGGCCCTCTCCAAGTCACGCCCGTACGAAGGTCGTTACGCCGGAACGCTCGCCAGACCCGGTGCCAGGAACGGCTTGCCGTTGACCCGCGCCGAGACGCCCTCGCGGTCCAGGTACGGCGTGATGCCGCCCAGGTGGAAGGGCCAGCCGGCGCCCGTGATCAGGCACAGGTCGATGTCCTGGGCCTCGGCGACGACACCCTCGTCGAGCATCAGCCCGATCTCCTGCGCCACCGCGTCCAGGACGCGATCCCGCACCTGCTCCTCGGTCAGCACCGAGTCGCCCTGCTGCAGCAACGCCGCGACCTCGGGGTCGAGTTCGGGCTTCCCGCTGTCGTAGACGTAGAAACCGCGCTTGCCCGCCTTGACGACGGCCGCGAGGTTCGGGGAGACCGTGAAGCGGTCAGGGAAGGCCCGGTTGAGGGTCTCCGAGACGTGCAGGCCGATGGCAGGACCGACCAACTCCAGGAGAACCAGCGGCGACATGGGCAGACCGAGCGGCTCGACCGCCTTCTCGGCGACGGCGACCGGGGTGCCCTCGTCGATGACGTTCTGGATCTCGCCCATGAAGCGGGTGAGGATGCGGTTGACGACGAACGCCGGGGCGTCCTTCACCAACACCGCTGTCTTCTTCAGCTTCTTGGCCACCGCGAACGCGGTCGCGAGCGAGGCGTCGTCCGTCTGCTCGCCGCGCACGATCTCCAACAGGGGAAGGATCGCAACGGGGTTGAAGAAGTGGAAGCCGACGACCCGCTCGGGGTTCTTGAGCTTCGACGCCATCTCGGAGACGGACAGCGAGGAGGTGTTGGTGGCGAGGATCGCGTGCGCCGGGGCGACCGCCTCGACCTCCGCGAACACCTGCTGCTTGACGCCGATCTCCTCGAAGACGGCCTCGATGATGAAGTCGGCGTCGGAGAAGCCCTCGGCCTTGTCCAGCACACCCGTGACCAGGGCCTTGAGGCGGTTGGCCTTGTCCTGGTTGATACGGGACTTCGACAGCAGCTTCTCGATCTCGGCGTGGACGTAGCCCACACCCTTGTCGACGCGCTCCTGGTCGATGTCCGTGAGGACGACCGGCACTTCGAGGCGGCGGAGGAAGAGCAGGGCGAGCTGCGAGGCCATCAGACCGGCGCCGACCACACCCACCTTGGTGACCGGACGGGCCAGGGACTTGTCCGGCGCACCCGCCGGACGCTTGCCGCGCTTCTGGACGAGGTTGAACGCGTAGATACCGGCGCGGAGTTCGCCACCCATGATCAGGTCGGCGAGCGCCAGGTCCTCGGCGTCGTAGCCCTGCTGGAGGTCGCCGTTCTTCGCGGCCTCGATGATGTCGAGGGCGCGGTAGGCGGCCGGGGCGGCCCCGTGCACCTTGGAGTCCGCGACGAAACGGCCCTTGGCGACGGCCTGGTCCCAGGCCTCGCCGCGGTCGATCGCCGGACGCTCGACCTTGATGTCGCCCTTGAGGACGTTGGCCGTCCAGATCAGCGACTGCTCCAGGAAGTCGGCGCCCTCGAAGAGCGCGTCGGCGATCCCGAGGTC
The DNA here is from genome assembly GCF_043200035.1 of Streptomyces sp. NPDC048504. Classification (NCBI taxonomy): domain Bacteria; kingdom Bacillati; phylum Actinomycetota; class Actinomycetes; order Kitasatosporales; family Streptomycetaceae; genus Streptomyces; species Streptomyces sp. NPDC048504. The sequence continues at coordinate 369,218 of NZ_JBICXA010000005.1, read as the reverse complement.
GAAGACCTGCTGGCCCTTGAGCTGCTTGTTCTGGTTGAGGCTGTTCTCGATGATCACCGAGACGGCCTTGTCGGCGCCGATCAGGTTCGGCAGCAGCGTGCAGCCGCCCCAGCCGGGGACGAGGCCGAGGAAGACCTCGGGGAGGGAGAACGCCGCGATGTGCTTCGACACCGTGCGGTACTCGCAGTGCAGGCCGACCTCGACACCGCCGCCCATGGCCGCGCCGTTGTAGTACGTGAAGGTCGGCACCGCGATGTCCGCGAGGCGCTTGAAGACCTCGTGGCCGCCCTTGCCGATGGCGAGCGCGTCGTCGTGGTTCTTGAGGAGCTCGACGCCCTTGAGGTCGGCGCCGACCGCGAAGACGAACGGCTTGCCGGTGATGCCGGCACCGACGATCTCGCCGGCCGCAGCCTCCTTCTCGACCTGGTCGATGGCGGTGTTCAGGTTCGCCAGCGAGGCCGGGCCGAAGGTGGTCGGCTTGGTGTGGTCGAAGCCGTTGTCCAGCGTGATGAGCGCGAACCGCCCGGCGCCATAAGGCAGTTCGAGGTGACGGACGTGCGCGGACGTCACGACCTCGTCCGGGAACAGCTCTGCCGCACCCTTCAGAAGCTCGGTGGTGGTGCTCACTTGTCCCCCTCGAAGTGCGGGTTCTCCCAGATGACCGTCGCGCCCATGCCGAAGCCGACGCACATCGTCGTCAGGCCGTAGCGGACGTGTCGCTGCTCCTCGAACTGACGGGCCAGCTGCGTCATCAGACGCACACCCGACGAGGCCAGCGGGTGACCGAAGGCGATCGCGCCGCCGTACTGGTTGACGCGCTCGTCGTCGTCCGCGATGCCGTAGTGCTCCAGGAAGGCCAGCACCTGTACGGCGAAGGCCTCGTTGATCTCGAAGAGGTTGATGTCCTCGATCGAGAGGCCCGCCTTGGCGAGCGCCTTCTCGGTCGCCGGGATCGGGCCGTAGCCCATGACCTCCGGCTCGACGCCCGCGAAGGCGTATGACACGAGGCGCATCTTCACCGGCAGGTTGTTCTCGCGCGCGAAGTCCTCGCTCGCGATGATCGACGCGGTGGCACCGTCGTTCAGACCGGCCGCGTTGCCCGCGGTGACCCGCCCGTGCACACGGAACGGCGTCTTCAGACCGGCCAGGTTCTCCAGGGTCGTCCCCGGACGCATCGGCTCGTCGGCGGTGACCAGACCCCAACCGGTCTCGCCCACCTGCTCGTTGGTGTTGCGCACCGAGATCGGCACCAGGTCCTGCTGGATCTTGCCGTTGGCGTACGCCTTGGCGGCCTTCTCCTGCGAACGCACCGCGTACTCGTCGGCACGCTGCTTGGTGATCGTCGGGTAGCGGTCGTGCAGGTTCTCCGCCGTCATACCCATGAACAGCGCGGAGTCGTCGACCAGCTTCTCGCTCACGAACCGCGGGTTCGGGTCCACGCCCTCGCCCATGGGGTGACGGCCCATGTGCTCGACACCACCGGCGATGACGGCGTCGTAGGCACCGAAGGCGATGGAGCCCGCGGTGGTCGTGACGGCGGTCAGCGCGCCCGCACACATGCGGTCGATGGAGTAGCCCGGAACGGACTGGGGCAGCCCGGCGAGAATTCCCGCGGTCCGACCCAGGGTCAGCCCCTGGTCACCGATCTGCGTGGTCGCGGCGATGGCGACCTCGTCGATCTGCGCGGGGTCGAGTCCCGGGTTGCGGCGCAGCAGCTCCCGGATCGCCTTCACAACGAGGTCGTCGGCCCGGGTCTCGTGGTAGATGCCCTTCGGGCCCGCCTTGCCGAACGGGGTGCGGACGCCGTCGACGAAGACGACGTCCCTGACGGTACGAGGCACGATTGGCTCTCCTCCAGGGTGCGGGATCGGCACTGCCGCGATGCGCTGAGCGCGCGCTCAGTACCCATGCTACTTGTGGGTAACCAAGCTGCCCACCCCCGGGGCCGGGAGCGGCGAACGTCACACTCCGTCCGCGCCCGGTTCCCTACGCACCACCTGAGGATCTTGGCCTGATCTCGACGCCAAGGTTCCGCTTCCGAGCGCCTTTCCGTGCCCCACGGGGAGCCGATCGGCAGCGGCCAGCCGACGAGCCTTTAGGGGCGCGGGGAACTGCGCGACCAGCCACAGCCGGCCCGCACCCGCCAAACAACCGCATAACCCCTACGGCGCTTTGGCGCTCAAAGCCTCCACCAAAACCGGCGCAACCTGCTCAACCTGCCAAGCCCGAGCCCCATACCCGGCAAGCGCAGCCCCCACGGACTCCACATCCACATGCTTCGGCGGCTCCCAGCAAACCCGCCGCACGGTATCCGGAGTAATGAGGTTCTCCTGAGGCATGTTCAGCCCCTCAGCCACCGCCGACACCGCAGCCCGCGCCGCGGACAACCGAGCCGCAGCCTCCGGATCCTTGTCGGCCCAGGCACGCGGCGGCGGCGGCCCGGTAACCGGCTGACCAGGCTGCGGCAGCGCGGAGTCGGGAAGGGCCTTGGCCCGATCAACGGCAGCCTGCCACTGCTCCAGCTGCCGCCGCCCCATCCGATGCCCGAACCCGTTCAACGCGGCGAGGGCCTGCACGTCGACGGGAAGAGAGAGCGCGGCCTCCACGATCGCCGCGTCGGACAGCACCTTCCCCGGTGACACGTCCCGCCGCTGCGCGATCCGGTCCCGCGTCTGCCACAGCTCCCGTACGACACCGAGCTGCCGGCGCCGCCGTACCTTGTGCATCCCGGACGTACGACGCCACGGATCCTTGCGGGGTTCGGCCGGCGGCGCGGCCGCGATCGCGTCGAACTCCTGGCGGGCCCAGTCCAGCTTGCCCTGCCGGTCGAGTTCCTTCTCCAGCGCGTCCCGCAGGTCGACGAGGAGTTCGACGTCGAGGGCGGCGTAGCGCAGCCAGGGTTCGGGCAGCGGGCGGGTGGACCAGTCGACGGCGGAGTGCCCCTTCTCCAGGACGAAGCCGAGCACGCCCTCGACCATCGCGCCCAGGCCGACCCGCGGGAATCCGGCGAGCCGACCCGCCAGCTCGGTGTCGAAGAGCCGCGTCGGCACCATGCCTATCTCGCGCAGACAGGGCAGGTCCTGGGTGGCGGCGTGCAGCACCCACTCGACGCCGGAGACGGCCTCACCGAGGCCCGACAGGTCGGGGCAGGCGACGGGGTCGATCAGTGCGGTGCCCGCGCCCTCGCGGCGCAGCTGGACCAGATAGGCGCGCTGTCCGTAGCGGTAGCCGGACGCGCGCTCGGCGTCGACGGCGACGGGACCCGTGCCGGCGGCGAAGGCCGCGATCACCTCGGCGAGCGCGTCCTCGTCGGCGATCACGGGCGGAATGCCCTCTCGGGGCTCAAGCAAAGGGATCGGCGCCGGTTCGACGTCGTCCGGAGGGGCGCCTCCGGTGGTTCGCAGTGAGCTGTCTGCTGCGGTTTCTTGGGCGTCGGTCACCTGTCAAGGGTATCCGTGTATGGACAACGCCCGCCGACGGAACGTTCCGTCGACGGGCGTCTGGGGGTCGTAAACCAGTCAGGTAAGTGAAAGATCCGGTTCACGGCTCGAAGGGGGAGCGGGAGGGGAGCGGAAGGGGAGGTGCGGGACGGGGTCGTGGGACAGGGTCAGTGGATGATTCCGGTGCGCAGCGCCACCGCGACCATGCCGGCGCGGTCACCCGTGCCGAGCTTGCGGGCGATGCGCGCGAGGTGGCTCTTGACGGTCAGTGCGGACAGGCCCATGGAGACGCCGATGGCCTTGTTCGACTGGCCCTCCGCGACCAGACGCAGGACCTCGACCTCACGGCCGGACAGTTCGCGGTAGCCACCCGGGTGGCTCGGGGAACCCGGGGGGCGGCGGTGCATACGGGCGGCGGCGGAGCCGATGGGGGCGGCGCCGGGTCGGGTGGGGAGCCCGACGTTGGTGCGGGTGCCGGTGACGACGTAGCCCTTGACGCCGCCCGCGAGGGCGTTGCGCACGGCACCGATGTCGTCGGCGGCGGACAGGGCCAGGCCGTTGGGCCAGCCTGCGGCTCTGGTCTCGGAGAGCAGGGTGAGACCGGAACCGTCGGGAAGGTGGACGTCTGCCACACAGATGTCGCGGGGGTTGCCGATGCGGGGACGAGCCTCCGCGACGGACGAGGCCTCGATGACGTCGCGCACACCGAGCGCCCACAGGTGGCGGGTGACGGTGGAGCGGACGCGCGGGTCGGCCACGACCACCATGGCGGTCGGCTTGTTCGGGCGGTAGGCGACCAGGCTTGCGGGCTGCTCAAGAAGAACGGACACCAGGCCTCCTGGGGTGCGGGACGACTTTCAAGGTCACAGTCGTCTTCGGCACCAAACCCCGGGTCCTTTAGAGAAAGATCACGATTTAGTGAGTAGCAATCAGTGCAATTCGGACACGCTGTCGATCGTTCGGTGAACGAAACGGCTCGTTCGAGGGGCCACTCCTGATTGAAAGTGGCCGTATCGACAAAGACACCGGCAATGATCGGTAAGACCTCGGTGTGCCCCGGGTAAGGCTCAGCGTGACTGCGGGCCCCGGCGCTGCGGCAGCGTGACGATGGACGCGTCGCCCGGACCCGCCGGCGGCAGGCCCGCGACCTGGGCCAGCAGATCGCACCAGGAGGCCAGATGCGCCGCCGTGTCCGGGACACCGCCGAGCCCCTCGCGAGGCGTCCACGAGGCACGGATCTCGATCTGGGACGCGGACGGCCGCTCGGACAGCCCGCCGAAGTAGTGGGAGCTGGCCCGTGTGACGGTGCCGCTCGCCTCGCCGTACGTCAGGCCGCGTGCCTGGAGCGCGCCGGTCAGCCACGACCAGCACACGTCGGGCAGCAGCGGGTCCGCCGCCATCTCCGGCTCCAGCTCCGCGCGCACCAGCGTCACCAGCCGGAACGTGCCGTGCCAGGCGTCGTGCCCGTCCGGGTCGTGCAGCAGCACCAGCCGGCCGTCGGCCAGGTCCTGGTCGCCGTCGACGACCGCGGCCTCCAGCGCGTACGCGAAGGGAGCGAGCCGCTGGGGCGCGGGCGTCGGATCGATTTCGATCTGCGGCCTCAGCCGGCTGTTCCGCAGGGCCTTGACCGCGGCCTGGAAAGCCGGCGGCGCCCCGCCGTCCCCATCCCGGTCCCCCTCCTTGGAGTCGTCCATCCCGTCAGCGCCATCCGACAATCGTCCCTGAGCCGCAGCCATGCGGGAAGATTAAGGGGAACGGAGGCATCGTGCGGGACTAGACACCAGCTCTTCCGCTCAGCACACCGTGTAATCGCGTTCTGGCGCCGTGCGAGACTTGCCCCGTGAGTGCCAACCAGAGCCCCGCGGGCCAGCAGCCGACCGCCACTTACGACTCCGCCTTCATGAAGGCGTGCAGGCGCGAGCCCGTGCCCCACACACCGGTTTGGTTCATGCGGCAGGCCGGGCGCTCGCTGCCGGAGTACCACAAGGTGCGCGAGGGCATCCCCATGCTGGAGTCGTGCACGCGGCCCGAGCTGGTCGCCGAGATCACCCTCCAGCCGGTGCGCCGGCACAACGTGGACGCGGCGGTCTACTTCAGCGACATCGTCGTCCCGCTCAAGGCCATCGGCATCGACCTCGACATCAAGCCCGGCGTCGGCCCGGTCGTCGAGAAGCCGATCCGCACCCGCGCCGACCTGGCCAGGCTCCGCGACCTCACCCCCGAGGACGTCTCCTACGTCACGGAGGCCATCGGCCTGCTGACCGCCGAGCTCGGCCCGACCCCCCTCATCGGCTTCGCCGGCGCCCCGTTCACCCTCGCGAGCTACCTCATTGAGGGCGGCCCGTCGCGCACGTACGAGAACGCCAAGGCGATCATGTACGGCGACCCCGAACTGTGGTCCGACATCCTCGACCGCCTCGCCGACATCACGGCCGCCTTCCTCAAGGTCCAGATCGAGGCGGGCGCCAGCGCCGTCCAGCTCTTCGACTCCTGGGCCGGCGCCCTCTCCCCGGCCGACTACAGCCGCTCGGTGCTCCCCGCCTCCGCGAAGGTCCTCAAGGCGGTCGAGGGCTACGGCGTCCCCCGCATCCACTTCGGCGTCGGCACCGGCGAGCTGCTGCGGCTCATGGGCGAGGCCGGCGCGGACGTCGTCGGCGTCGACTACCGCGTCGCGCTGGACGAGGCCGCCCGCCGGGTCGGCCCCGGCAAGGCCCTTCAGGGCAACCTCGACCCGGCCGTCCTGTTCGCCCCCACGGAGGCCGTCGAGGCGAAGACCCGCGAGGTCCTCGAAGCGGCGAAGGACCTGGAGGGCCACATCTTCAACCTCGGGCACGGCGTGATGCCGAACACCGACCCCGACTCGCTCACCCGGCTCGCCGAGTACGTCCACACCCAGACGGCCCGATAGCCGGGCTCACCACGTGTGCCGGGGCCGCGCCCGCCTGCCGAACAGCAGGCCGCGCGGTTCCGGCGGCGGGGGCGTGCCCGCCTTGAGCGGCCAGGCGAGCAGCATGCCCACGAGGAACCCGACGACATGCGCCTCGTAGGCCACCGTGCCCGCGTCGGAGACGCCCTCGCCGGACGAGTAGAACGCCTGGAGCACGAACCAGAAGCCCAGCACCAGCCAGGCCGGCAGGCGCAGCGGCAGGAAGAACAGGAACGGCACCAGGACCCACACCCTGGCCCTCGCGTACAGCACCAGATAGGCGCCCAGCACACCGGCGATCGCCCCGGAGGCGCCGATCAGCGGGTCGGCCGAGTTGTCGTTGAGCAGCGCGAAGCCGTAGCCCGCCGCGTAGCCGCAGACCACGTAGAAGAGCGCGTAGCGGATGTGGCCCATGCGGTCCTCGACGTTGTTGCCGAAGATCATCAGGAACAGCATGTTGCCCAGCAGGTGGATCCAGCTGCCGTGCAGGAACATCGCGGTGAAGACGCTCAGCGGAGCCGACTTGTCGTAGGCCGGCGGGCCGGCCGCGCAGGCCGGCCCGCCGGGGCCTGCCTGGACGGCGCCGGTCGGGACCAGCTGGGGCATCTGGTGGTGGATCAACTCCCGCGGTACGGCCGCGTAGTGGTCCAGGAACGCCTGCAGATGGCACAGCTGCGAGAGGTCGCTGCCGCCCGCCACGGAGCCCGCCATTCCTGGCGTGAACAGGAAGACGAGCACGTTCGCGGCGATGAGCGCATACGTCACCCAAGGGGTACGGCGCACCGGGTTCACGTCATGGACGGGGATGACCACAAGGGATTAGTGCCCCCGATCCGCGCGGCGAACCGGTGAACACCGCCGTCCGCCTGTGCGTATGACTCCTCAACCGCCCGCGGTGCGGGGAAGGCGTGTCGCGGGGACGACGTGAGGAACAGGCGATGAACGACCGAATTTCTCCTCAGCTGACCGCCACGCCCGACGGCGAGGCCGAGATCTCCCTGGTGGTGCGCCTCCCCTGGGAGGACGTCGCCCGGCTCGGTCAGGAGGCGGGACGGCTGGCCGCGCAGATGCAGCGGCCGGTGACCCTGGACGAGGCGGTGAGCAACCGGCTGCGGTCCAACGCGCTGGGCGCCCACGCCAAGCCGGCCGGGGCTCAGCCCGCCGCGATGGTGCCGCCGAGCGCGTCGGTGTCCTCGCTGCCCGCCAGGCCGCCGGCCGAGCAGGCACGGCAGGCCATAGACCGCATCAACGGCACGGCGTAAACGCTTTACCGCAGGCCCGCCTGGATCTTGGCGGCCGCCTTTCGGGCCGCCACCAGGACCGGGTCCCACACCGGTGAGAACGGCGGGGCGTAGCCCAGGTCCAGGGCCGTCATCTGTTCCACCGTCATCCGGGCCGTGAGGGCGACCGCCGCGATGTCGACACGCTTCGCGGCGCCCTCCCGGCCGACGATCTGCACGCCCAGGAGACGGCCGGTACGGCGTTCGGCGAGCATCTTCACCGTCATGAGAGCGGCGTCGGGGTAGTAGCCCGCGCGGCTGGTCGACTCGATGGTGACCGTCTCGAACTGCAGGCCCGCGCGGTGGGCGTCCTTCTCGCGCAGCCCGGTACGCGCGATCTCCAGATCGCACACCTTGCTGACAGCCGTACCGACCACCCCGGGGAAGGTGGCGTATCCGCCGCCCACATTGGTGCCGATGACCTGCCCGTGCTTGTTCGCGTGGGTCCCCAGAGCGATGTGCCGCTCCTGCCCGGAGACCAGGTCGAGGACCTCGACGCAGTCGCCACCGGCCCAGATGTTCTCGTGCCCGCGCACCCGCATCGCCAGGTCGGTGAGCAGCCCGTCGTGCTGCCCGACCGGCAGCCCGGCCGCCTTCGCGAGCGTCGTCTCCGGGTGTACGCCGATCCCCAGGACCACCACGTCCGCCGGATACTCCGCGTCCTCCGTGACCACGGCCCGCACCCGCCCGTCGTCCCCGGTGAGCAGCTCGGTGACGTGGGCGTCGTCGACCATGGTGATGCCCAGGCCCTCCATCGCCTTGTGCACCAGCCGGCCCATGTCCGGATCGAGCGTCGACATCGGCTCCTTGCCCCGGTTGACGACGGTCACGTCATACCCGCGGTTGACGAACGCCTCCGCCATCTCCACCCCGATGTACCCGGCCCCGACCACCACAGCACGACGTCCACGCGTGCGTGCCAGCGAGTCGAGCAGCGCCTGCCCGTCGTCGAGCGTCTGCACCCCGTGCACCCCGGGCGCGTCGACCCCGGGCATGTCCGGGCGGATCGGCCGGGCCCCGGTCCCGATCACGAGCTTGTCGTACGACGTCCAGGACTCGTCCCCGGAATCGACGTCACGCGCGCGTACCCGCCCGCCCGCGACGTCGAGCTCCACGACCTCGGTACGCATGCGCAGGTCGATGTCGCGCTCGCGGTGCTCCTCGGGGGTACGGGCGATCAGCTCCTCCGGCGCGGACACGTCGCCGCCCACCCAGTAAGGGATGCCGCACGCCGAGTACGAGGTGAAGTGGCCGCGTTCGAAGGCGACGATCTCCAGCTCGTCCGGCCCTTTGAGGCGCCGTGCCTGCGACGCCGCGGACATGCCCGCGGCGTCACCGCCGATGACGACCAGTCGTTCCCGGGTACCCCTCGCACGGCTCATGCTCATGCGAACACGCTACGGGGACCGATCATTTCAGTCCTGCCCGCCTTCCTCCGGCAGAGCGCTTGCTCCGGTGACCGCCGGAACGATCGCGGCCCGACGCGGCCGTACGAGACGCAGCCACACGACGAGCGCCAGCGCGGCCACGGCCGCGAACGGCAGCACCGCGCCGAGCGACAGGGCGATCCAGCGCAGCATCGTCACGAAGACGTGCCAGCCGCCCGCCACGGCGTCCACGAAGCCGGGACTGTCGTCCTTCGCGGCGGCCTTCGCCACCGGGGTCTGCGACAGGGACAGGGTGATCGTGGCCAGGCTCGTGCGGTCCTTCAGGGAGGACTGTTGGGCGAGCAGCGCCTCCAGGTCGGACTCGCGGGTGCTCAACTCGCCCTCCAGCTCCACCACATCGCTGAGCTTCGTGGCCCGGTCCATCAACGCACGCACGCGTGCCACGCTGGCCCGCTGCGAGGCGATGCGGCTGTCCACGTCAACCACCTGGTCGGTGACGTCCTGCGCCTTCGCGGTGCGGTCGAGCAGCTTGCCCGCGCCCTCCAGGTCGGCGAGGACCTCGTCGTACTTGTCGCTGGGCACGCGCAGGACGACCCGCGTGCGCTCATGACCCTGCCCGTCGCGGCTGGTCGACTCGTTGCCGACGAACCCGCCCGCGTTCTCGGTGGTGGTACGGGCCTCGTCGAGCGCCTTCGGTACGTCCTTGACCCGCACGGACAGCGAGGCCGTACGGATGATGCTGCTCGCGGTGAGCTTGGGGACGGCCTTGGTGTTCCGGGCGTTTCCGCTGCCGGACGCGCCCTCCTGCTGGGCGGCGTCCGGGGCGACTGCCTTGGCGCCCGCGCCGGAGTCGCTGGCGCTCGTGTCGCTCGCGCCGCCGCTGCACCCGGCCAGCGCGAGCGCCGAGGCCAGCAGGAGGCCGGCCAGGGCCTGGACGGGTCGTGCGGAGTGTCGTGTGCGCATGTGTCGCTACCCCCGAGGGTCGTCGTGACGACTGACGCACCTTCGACGCCGGGACCGGGCGGGACGTTGGCGGGAAACGGTTCCGATGCGGTCACGGTCGGGACTCGCGCCGGACACCGGGCCGGAGTCGGACTGTCAGTGCGGTCTGAGAGGCTGGTGACATGCGCGAAGTGGAGACTCGTACGGGCACAGGGCATGTCGTCGTCATCGGCGCCGGGATCGCCGGGCTGGCCGCCGCACACCGGCTGCTGGACAGAGGCGTGCGCGTGACCGTCGTCGAGGCGTCGGAGCGGGTGGGCGGCAAGCTGCTGCCCGGTGAGATCGCGGGCGCCCGCGTGGACCTCGGCGCCGAGTCGATGCTGGCCCGCCGCCCCGAGGCTGTCGCGCTGGCCCGCGAGGTGGGACTCACCGACCGCCTCCAGGTGCCCGCCACGGCCACCGCGTCGATCTGGACCCGGGGTGCGCTGCGCCCCATGCCCAAGGGCCACGTCATGGGCGTTCCCGGTACCGCCGCCGCTCTCTCCGGAGTCCTTTCGGACGAGGGCCTGCAGCGCATCGAGCGCGACGCCGACCTGCCCCGCACGGAGGTCGGCGACGACGTCGCGGTCGGGGAGTACGTGGCGGCACGCCTCGGCCGAGAGGTCGTCGACCGCCTCGTCGAACCCCTCCTGGGCGGTGTCTACGCGGGCGACGCGTACCGCATCTCGATGCGCTCGGCAGTACCGCAGCTGTTCCAGGTCGTGAAGACCCACGAGTCCCTCACCGAGGCCGTCCGGGGCATCCAGGAGCGCGCCGCCGCCGCACAGCAGACCGGCCCGGTCTTCATGGGCATCCAGGGCGGAGTGGGCCAACTCCCGCTCGCCGTCGCGGAGTCGGTGCGCGCGGGGGGCGCCGAGATCCTCACCGGGACACCGGTCACGGAGCTGCGCCGGAGCGGAGCGGCGGGCTGGCGCGTCGTCGCCGGAGACCGCGTGCTCGACGCCGACGGGGTGATCGTCGCCGTACCCGCCCCGGTCGCCGCCGAACTGCTGCGGCCCGAAGCACCGGGCGCCGCAGCCGAGTTGGGCGCCGTCGAGTACGCCTCGATGGCCCTGATCACCCTCGCCTACCGCCGCGCGGACATCGAACTCCCCGAAGGCAGCGGCTTCTTGGTGCCACCGGTCGACGGCCGCACCATCAAGGCGTCCACCTTCGCCTCCCAGAAGTGGGGCTGGATCGCCGACGAGAACCCGGACGTGGTCGTCCTGCGCACCTCGGTGGGCCGGTACGGCGAGACGACGATCCTGGAGCGCGACGACGCCGGCCTCGTGGACGTCTCGCGCCACGACCTGCGTGAGGCGACCGGCCTCGACGCCACTCCTCTCGCGACCCGCGTCACCCGCTGGACCGACGGCCTGCCCCAGTACCCGGTCGGCCACCACGCGCGCGTGACCCGTATCCGCGAACACGTGAGCAAGCTCCCCGGCCTGGCGGTGTGCGGCGCCGCGTACGACGGGGTCGGCATCCCGGCCACCATCGCGAGCGCGTACGCGGCCGTCGAGCGGCTGACCGGTGACCCGGTGCCGAGCGCCTCCGGCGGAGCGGGAGAATAGCCCCATGAGCGACGACGCCCCCACCACCGAGCCCGGCCGCATCCCGAACAAGGGCAAGCTGGCCAAGGACCTCAACGAGGTCATCCGCTACACGCTGTGGTCCGTCTTCAAGCTGAAGGACGTGCTGCCCGAGGACCGCGCGGGATACGCCGACGAGGTCCAGGAGCTGTTCGACCAGCTCGCCGCGAAGGACGTGACCGTCCGCGGCACCTACGACCTGTCGGGCCTGCGTGCCGACGCCGACCTCATGATCTGGTGGCACGCCGAGACCGCCGACCAGCTGCAGGAGGCGTACAACCTCTTCCGCCGCACGAAGCTCGGCCGCGCCCTGGAGCCGGTCTGGTCGAACATGGCGCTGCACCGCCCCGCCGAGTTCAACCGCTCGCACATCCCGGCCTTCCTGGCCGACGAGACGCCGCGCAACTACATCAGCGTGTACCCGTTCGTGCGCTCCTACGACTGGTACCTGCTCCCCGACGAGGACCGCCGCCGCATGCTCGCCGACCACGGCAAGATGGCCCGCGGCTACCCGGACGTGCGCGCCAACACGGTCGCCTCCTTCTCCCTCGGCGACTACGAGTGGCTCCTGGCCTTCGAGGCCGACGAGCTCTACCGCATCGTCGACCTCATGCGCCACCTGCGCGCCTCCGAGGCCCGCATGCACGTCAGAGAGGAGGTCCCTTTCTACACGGGCCGCCGCAAGGACGTGGCCGAGCTGATCGCGGGCCTCGCCTAGTTTTTCAGGGGCGCGAGGAACTGCGCGACCAGCCCCCACCGGGCCCGCAGACTACTTACTGCCCGGTCGCGCAGCCTTCGGCTCAGCATGCGGAGCACACGCAGCCCGCCGCTCAGGCAACCGCCCCTCCAACAGGTAAGCGTCCAGATACCCGTTGACGCACTTGTTGGCCCCACCCGCGATCCCATGAGTCCCCGCATCCCGCTCAGTAACCAACACCGAGCCCGACAACCGCCGCTGCAACTCCAGCGCCCCGTCATACGGCGTAGCCGCATCCCGCTCGGCAGCCATGATCAGCACCGGCGGCAACTCACCAGGCCCGGTCCGCACATCAAGAGGCTGCTGACGCGGCTCGGGCCAGTACGCACAGGGCAGATTCATCCACACGTTGTCCCACGTCTCGAACGGCGCCACCCGCGCGAGCCGCGTGTTGTCCCGGTCCCAGACACTCCACTCGGTGGGCCAGGCCGCGTCGTTGCACTCGACGGCCGTGTACACCGCGTTCCCGTTCTCCGCCTCGACGGCCGCCCCCGGCGTCGGCCCGGCCTGCTGGATCAGCGGCTTCGGGTCGCCCTTCAGGTACGACGACAGTGCGGCGGCGCTGTGCGGCCAGTAGTCGTCGTAGTACCCCGCCGACAGGATCGCGCCCTGCAGCTGCGCCGGCCCCACCTTGCCGCCCGCGGGCTTCTCGGCGAGCCGTGCCTCGGCCTTGCGGTAGCTGCCGAGCACCTTCTCCGCCGTGTCGCCGAGGCCGTAGACGTCGTCGTGCTTGGCGATCCACTCGCGGAAGTCCGTCCAGCGGCTCTCGAACGCGGCCGACTGGTCGAGGTTGTTGCGGTACCAGATCTGCTCGGGGTCCGGGTTCACCGCCGAGTCGAACACCATCCGCCGTACGTGCGTGGGGAACAGCGTCGCGTACAGCGCCCCGAAGTAGGTTCCGTAGGACGCGCCCATGAACGTCAGTCTGTCCTCGCCGAGTGCGGCGCGCAGGACGTCCAGGTCGCGGGCGTTGTTCAGGGAGGTGTAGAAGCGGAGCTTGCTGCCGGAGCGCTTGGCGCAGCCGCGCGCGTAGGTCTTGGCCTCGGCGATGCGTTCCTTCTTGTACGACTCCGAGGGGTACGTCGGCGACTGCGAGGGCGCCTTGAAGAAGTGCTTGGGGTCCTCGCAGGACAGGGGTGCCGACTTGTCGACCCCGCGCGGGGCGTAGCCGACGAGGTCGTAGGCCGACGCGATGCGCTTCCACTCGGGGAGCATGCCGATCAGCGGGAAGTAGAGGCCGGAGGCGCCCGGGCCGCCGGGGTTGTAGACCAGGGAGCCCTGGCCGGGCACTCTGCGCTTGCTGTTGTGCGGGTCCTTGTGGGTGGCCCGGGCGCGGCTGACGGTCAGTCTGATCTGCTTGCCGTCGGGGTGCGCGTAGTCGAGCGGGACGGAGACCGTGCCGCACTCCATGACGCCGGGCAGGTCCTGGGCGTCGGGGCACTTCCCGAAGGTGATGCCCCGCGCGCGGGCGTGCGCGGCGGCCAGCGCGGTGCCGGTGAGTTCGGCGGCCCGGACGCCGGGCACGCCGGGGGTACCGGTGGCCGGGGCGGCGGCGAGGGTGGTGAGGAGCAAGGACCCGGCGGCCGAGTACAGGGCGGCGGCTCGCATGGTGGGGTATCCCTTCGGAGCACGGCTGCAACAAAAGGGATGTTTCGTTCGGCTGTTGGCGAAGGCAAGCACCATCGGGCGGTGTCGGCCCCAATGACCCCTGTGCGCCCCCGGGGAGCGCCTTCACGCTGTGGTCAGCGGCGCCGCTCGTACTGCTCGCGGTGCGCGAAGGCCGCCCGCAGGTCCGGCTCGCCGACCGCGCGGATGCCGCGTACGGCGACGGACGTCAGATACGTACGGTCGTCCCCGCTGCCCGCGTGCCGGGCCAGCGTGCCCAGCAGCCGCTGACCGGCCGGGGACGCCCAGCGCGAGTACGGGTGCACCTCGACCCGCGCGATGGCCAGACAGCTCAGCGTGAGCGCCAGCGGCAGCGCGAACCAGAGCGCGACCAGCCCCCGCGGCATCTCGGCCCCAGGCGTCAGCAGCGCGGTCGCGCCCAGCACGAGGACGACGAGCGCGGCCGCCCGCACCTGCCGCACCCCGGCCGCAACGGTCGTACTGCTGCCGTCCGGTACGGCCAGCCCCGCGTCGACGAGCCGGACCGCGACCTCGCGCACCGCGTCCGTGGCGGCCGCGGAGGCCCGCACCGGGCCGATCCGGGACTGCCCCTCGGGCCCGATCGCGCCTATCACCGACCGCTCGATGGCGTCCCGGCCGCGCGGGTCGACGACGGTCGCCCAGCCGGTGTGCGCGAGCAGCAGCCGGTGCTGCCGCGCCATGGAGACCAGCGTCAGATCGGCGACCCGCGCGGGACCGCCGGACAGGAACGCCGCCTCGTAGAGCGTCAGATCGTGTCCTGTGCCCGCGTCGTCCGTGTCGACGGCCGCCGCTCTGACGGCGGCCAGGCACAGCCGCGTGCACGCCGTGCCGGCGACGGCCCAGGCCAGGAGCAGGAGGAGGACCCAGAACATGCCACGTTTCTATGCCAAAGGCCCAGCTTGACGCCATGCCTTGTTCACAATCCGGACGGAGCGTTGTCGGTATGTGACGTTCCGATTGGCCGGAAACGGACTACGGCCGAAACGGTTCTACGGCTGGGCCGACGGCGGTGGGGCGGAGGCGGCCGGCGGGAGCGTGTAGGTCGGGGAGACCGACGGGGTCAGCGGGACCACCTGTCCGGGGTCGGCCGCGGCGGAGACGCTGGGCGCCGGCGAGCTCGACGCGGCCATGTCCCGGGCCAGCGCGGCGAAGTCGACGTACCCGGTGGCCTCCAGGACCTTGATGTGGTCCAGGACGGTCGTGTTCGCGTCGTCGGCGAGGGCGCGGACCAGGGAGTTCTGGGTGGTGGCGCGGACCTGGGCGACCACCGTGAACACCTTGCCGTGCGCGAGGCGCAGGATGTTGGCGAACTTGCGGTCGAAGTCCACGCCCTGCGCCGCGTTCAGCGTCGCGAGCCACTGCTGTTGCTGGGCGTTGGGCTGGTTGGGCAGCGGCACCCCGAGCCGGGCGGCGACGTCCCGCACCCGCTCGTCCAGGAACGTGTGCCCGTCGATGAGGTGCTGCCCCGCCGTCCGTACGGCCGCGGTGGTGCCCTTCTCCTCGGCCTGCTGCCCGGCCGGCAGCTCCCAAAGCCCGGCCAGCCGGACCCTTGTGACGAAGTCACGGTCCAGGGCGGACAACGGCCCGTACTGCGTGGTCACGGTCTGGTCGCTGAGCACGCTGGCACCGGTCGTCCCGGACCGGTCGGCGTAGGACCAGACCGGGAAGATCAGCGCGGCCAGCGTCGCGGTCAGGCCCATGACGATGACGCCGGTGCCACTGAATATGCCTCGGCCCTGTACGGGGGGTCGCGGTCGCATGGGGTGCCTCCTGTTACGGCACCGCACGTGAGTGTGCTTTTCGTGCGCTTCTCGTGCGGGACCGCAATATTACTGTGGAGTCACTGTCACCTTCCAAGGCCCCATGTCAGCCGCAACTCACTCCCCTCGCCGGCCCCTCAACGGCGCAGCAGCACCCTCCGGGTGGCGCGGGCGAGCCGGACCGCGGGCCGCGTCGAACGCGGGGCCGGCCCCGAGCGCTCCAGCCACCACTCCCGCACCTCCCGCCGCACCTCCGCGTCCTCGGGCCCGCCCGAGAGCAGCAACTGCCCGGCGAAGTCCAGGGCGTCACGCCGGTAACCGCCGGTCATCGGGTGCGAGTGCGCGTACGCGAGGAAGGCCGGCCGGTACAAGTCCCCGAGGATCAAGGGCAGTTCGGGAGCCACCTTCGCCACGACGTCGGCCCGCTTCACCCCGAGTGCCCGAGCCTGCACACCGAGCCGCACGCGGTCGAACCCGTCGGGGACGGGAGTGCCGGCGACCAGGGCGGAGAGGAGGGCGGTCTGGGCGAGGGCGAGACGCTGGCGGGCGCAGTCGGAGGACCGTGGTGCGGCCGGGGGAGCGGGAGGGATGGGCTGAGCGGAGGCGGCGGTGCCGGTGGCCTCGGGCGTGGGTGCCGCCACCCGTGAGGGCACCCTGTTCGCGGCCGACCGTGCCCACCCCTTGGTCAGCGCCCCCTGGATGGCCTCCAACTCCCGTTCCAGCTCGGCCGGTTCGGGGAAGTTGTCGTCGCGCTCCAGCAGCACCCCGGGCGGGGAGACACGGGACGCGAGGTCGGTCAGGATGGCGAGGACCGGCGCGGGGACCGGGTGGGCGTGGGTGTCGTGCCAGACGCCGTCGCGTTCGACGCCGCCCGCGACATGGACGTACGCGATGGCCTCGACGGGGAGTTCGGCGAGGGCCTTGGCCGGGTCCTCGCCGCGGTTGACGTGGTTGGTGTGCAGGTTGGCGACGTCGATGAGGAGCCGTACGCCGGTGCGGTCGGCCAGTTCGTAGAGGAACTGTCCCTCGGTCATCTCCTCGCCCGGCCAGGCGAGGAGCGCGGCGATGTTCTCGACGGCGAGCGGGACGGGCAGTGCGTCCTGGGCGATGCGGATGTTCTCGCAGAGCACGTCGAGGGCGTCCCTGGTGCGCGGTACGGGCAGCAGGTGGCCGGCTTCCAGGAGCGGGGAGGCGGTCAG
The DNA here is from genome assembly GCF_043200035.1 of Streptomyces sp. NPDC048504. Classification (NCBI taxonomy): domain Bacteria; kingdom Bacillati; phylum Actinomycetota; class Actinomycetes; order Kitasatosporales; family Streptomycetaceae; genus Streptomyces; species Streptomyces sp. NPDC048504. The sequence goes on along the minus strand of NZ_JBICXA010000005.1, from coordinate 352,248 downwards.
GGAGCCGCCCGCGCGGACGAACGCGATGTGCTCCGTTACCAGCGGCGCGCCCAGCGCCTCGGCCCGCTCGGCGAGCGCCGTCAGCCTGGCCTCGTCCGGCCGGTCGGCGCCGCCGAGGCCCAGGGAGACGCCGTGCGGGATCACGGTCACGCCGCGCTCGCGCAGCCGTAGGAGGGATTCGGGGAGGTGGCCGGGGCAGACGTTCTCGGCCACGGCCTCGACCCAGTCGATGCCCGGCATGCGTTCCACGGCGTCCGCGATCTCCGGCCGCCAGCCGATGCCCGTTCCCAGTCGCTCCATGGTCCGTCCCCGTCCTCCAGGAAATTCATCAACTCCACAGGGCCGCTGTTCCGGCGTGACGGAGGTATCGCCCCGGCGCCGGGCCCCGAACCGCGTGCGGGTCACCTTCAGAGCAACATTTGAGGTTCGGGGAGCGGCTTCCTAGCCCAGGATGCCGTTCGAGTCGACCGGATCCGGGCGGCCGGTGTTGACCGTGCCCGGCGCCGCCGGGGACGGCAGTGAGGTGGCGCCGACGTTGCCGCTCGCCTCGGCGGCCGGCGCGGAGGGCGCCACCTGGCCGGGCACCGGTGCAGCGGGACCGGTCGGGCTGGCGGTCGAGGCGTTGGCGATCTCGTTGGCGATGGCGTCGAAGTCGACCCGCCCGGTCTTCTCCAGCACCGTGATGTGATCGAGCACGGTCTGGTTGGCGTCCGAGGCCAGCTGCCGTACGAGCGTGTTCCGCGTGGTGTTCCGTACGGCGCCGATGGCCGGGAAGATCTTGCCGTGCGCGGCCCGCAGCAGGTTGGCGAACTTGTACTCGTACTCGGCGCCGGTCGCCGCGCTCATCTCCCGCAGCCAGCCCTGCTGTTGCTCGTTCGGCACGTTCGGCAGCGCGACACCGAGCTGGGCCGCGATGATCCGCACCCGCTTGTCGAGGTCGGCGTGGCCGACGATGAGATGGTCCCCGGCCTCCTTGATCGCCTGGCTGGGCGCCCGCTCGATCGCCTGCTGCCCGGCCGGCAGCTCCCACAGCCCGGCCAGCCGCACCCGCACGATCAGATCCCGGTCGGCGGCCGTCAACGGCCCCCACTCGGTGTTCACGGTGCCCGCCGCCACGTTCGCCTGCCCGGTCCCCGCCCGGTCGGCGTACGACCACACGGGAAAGACGAGCGCACCGGTGGTGGCGAAAATGGTGGCGATGAACACAGCCGTACCGTTGATACGACGCAAGGGAGCCTCCCGGGGAAACCAACTGGTCGTTGGAGAAAGTTGACGCTTGGCCAGCGTCAGGAGGTACGCGCGGGGCGGTTTCCTTGTTCAAAGGGAGGGTAGCTTTGCTCAAAGGACAGGCAAAGGGGGCGAGTTCAGCGGCCCTTCACGGGCCAGTGCTCCGGCGTCCGGCCCAGCAGCCGTAGCGCCTCGTCGAGCGGGCCTGTCTCCGGCGGTACGTCGAGGGGCGGGGCGAAGGCGAACTCCGGTCCGCGTACGGCCGGTTCGGCGGGCACCAGCCGGGCCACCACCAGCGCGATGTCCAACACGTCGTCCGACAGGCCGAGTTCGGTGCCGAGGGTGGCGGCGACGTCCCAGGCGTGGACGACGTAGTCGATGAAGTGGAAGCCGATCGCGGTCCGGCCCGGGAAGCTCGCGCCCAGCTCCGGCAGCACGAACTCCCGCTCGGTGGCGCCGGGTTCGGTGAACGCGGCGAGCACGGCGGTGGCCGCCGTGCGGTGCGTCCGGGCCGGCTCGCTCATGTCCTCGGGCTCCAGCCAGTACGCCCTGTCCTGACCCGCTCCGCGCGCGGCGGCCGCGAACCCGTGATGCTGCGCGGCCATGTGTGCCACGAGCCGCCGCAGGTCCCACCCGGCGCAAGGGGTGTCCCGCGCCCAGTCCTCCTCCTGCGCCAACTCCACTACACGCAGCGCCTCGTACACGGCGATCCGGTCGAGCTCGACGATGTCCGTTCCGGTGGCTGTCATGGGGCTTGAGCCTAAAACTGGGCGAACGGTCGTGCTACTTGTTTTCGGCCGAAGTGAGGAGAGGGGAAAAGCGCTGTGCGCGGGGAGGGGAAATGCCTTGTATGTCAGGGGACTTGAGGAGCCGTCGAAGGGTCCGTGGCCGCCCAGCGCAGTCGTGCCGCTATGCCGACACGGGCCCGGCGGTAGGCGGTCTCCTCGTCGTGCAGGACGGAGACGGCGTTGGAGGTCTCCATCAACGCGACGATCTCGAAGGCGAGTTGGGGTATGTCGGTGTCGGCCCGCAGCTCGCCCACCTCCCGGGCCTCGGCTACCGTCCGCTCCACGAGGGCCGTCCAGTCCCGCTGCGCGCCGACCACCGCGTCGTGCACGGGACCCGAGCGGGCGTCGAACTCGGCGATGACCTCGTAGAAGAAGCAGCCGCCGGGGAAGACCCGCCCCCGCGAGTACTCAAGCCACAGCTCGCACAGTCGCCACAACCGGCCTACGCCGGCCGGGACTTCGGCGGCGGGCCTGATGACCTTCTCGGTGTAGATGCGGGCGGCCTCGCGCACGGTGGCCAGTTGCAGCTCCTGCTTGGAGCCGAAGAGTGCGAACACCCCGCTCTTGCTGAGCTGCAGCTCGGCGGCCAACCGGCCGACGGTCAGCGCCTCCAGGCCCTCGACGGAGGCGATGTCGACGGTGCGGCGCAGGACCAGCTGCCGGGTGCGGTTGCCCCGCTCGACCCTGCCGTCGAGTCGTGTCGTACCCGCGTCCTCGCCAGGTGTCCTTGTCGCTCCGCCTGCTCTCATGGTGGTCCACCCTAAGCAACACGGGGGAAACGGACCCTTCCTAGGATGCGGCGCGTGCACCTGATCGTCCTGGACGCCCCCACCGAGTGGAGCCGGTTCGCCGAGGGTTCCGTCGAGCGCCGCATGCTGCTCGCGCTCGGCGACCGCCTCGGCACGCCGCTGCGCCCGAAGCCGCTCATGCTGCCCGACGGCAGCCGGGTCGAGGTCGAGGGGATCGACGCGGGCTGCCGCGTACTCGTCCAACTGGTCGGCAACCAGGGCGCGTACAAGCCCGCCTACCGCAACAAGGTCATGGCGGACATGTTCAAACTGCTCTGGCTGCGCGAGTCCGTACCGACCGCCGAGCGCGCGGTGCTGCTGGTCAGCGAGCTGATCGTGCAGGCCCTCGGCGGCTGGGTGGCGCGGGCCGCGGCAGACCTCGGGATCGAGGTCCACGTCTTCGACGGCAGCACGGTCGCCCCGCTGCGATCTTCTTCGAAGCCAGACGTAAAACGCCCGTAACAGTCAACTGCGCCGACCCGAAACACAATCTTCCTACGGTCGGGGGCACCTAAGCGGATTTCCGCGTGGCAGTCAGTCGCACTCGCTACGCACGCTCTCCGACTTCCAGGATCGGGCACTCGTGCCCGCGACATGGATGGGAGCGTGAAGGTGACTGGTACGCCAGCACTCGAACTGCGGTCGGTACGACGGGTCTACGGCTTCGGGTCCGCCGCGACCACGGCCCTCGACGACGTCCACCTCACGGTGCCGTCGGGCCGCTTCGTCAGTCTCATCGGCCCCAGCGGCTGCGGAAAGTCCACCCTGCTGCGTCTCGTCGCGGGCCTCGAACAGCCGGACCGCGGCGAGGTGTCGGTGCACGGAGTGACACCGGCGGACGCCTGCGCGGCCAAGATGATCGGACTCGTGCCGCAGAGCCCCGCCCTGCTGCCGTGGCTGTCCGTCCTGCGCAACGTCACGCTGCCGCAGAAGATCAACCGGGGTGCGGGCAAGCGGCGCGAACGCATCGCCGACTTCGCCGAGCGGCGGACGGAGGTTCCCGACATGGAGGAACTCCTCGTCAAGGCCGGTCTCGGCGACGCCCTGCACAAGCTCCCGGCCCAGTTGTCCGGCGGCATGCGCCAACGCGCGGCGATCGTGCGGGCGTTCGGCCTGCAACCCGACGTACTCGTGATGGACGAACCCTTCTCGGCGCTCGACGAGTTCACCCGCGAGAGCCTTCAGGACCAACTCCTCGACCTGTGGGAGGAGTTGAGGACGACCGTGCTGTTCGTCACCCACTCCGTCTCCGAGGCCGTACGGCTCTCCGACACCGTCGTCGTCATGGCGCCGAACCCCGGCCGGATCGTCGAGAGCATCGACGTCGACCTGCCCCGGCCGCGCGGTGAACAGCTCTTCGGGGAACGGCGGTTCCACGAGTACGAGGACCTGGTTCGAGAGCGGCTGCGGCGCGCGTGGAACAGTGAAGCCGCGTGAGTGGGGGCGTGAAGGACGTGACCGTTGCCGACGAACGCACCACGGAAGCCCCGGCGGGCGGGACGACCGCCACGGCAGGGAAGCGACCGACTGTTGAACCGTCCCGCTTCAGTCTGAAGCACCCGAGGTCGCGGATCGCGTGGGTCCGGCCGGCCGTGTGGCTGCCGCTTGTCGTGATGCTGGTGCTGCTTGGCGGGCTCTGGCACTGGGGGGCTGAACAACTTCCTTATCTGCTACCGCCGTTGTCCGATGTCGGCAGTTCGCTGTCCGGTGAGCTCGGCTACTACGTCCACAACGCGCTTGTGACCCTTGGCGAGGCTACGGCCGGGCTGGGGATGGGGTTCGTCGGGGCGTTCGTCCTCGCGGTGCTGACCAGTGAACTGCCGTTGGTGCGGCGGGCGGTGATGCCGATCGCTGTCGTCCTCAATGTCACCCCGCTGGTTGCCATTGCGCCGGCCCTCGTCGTGGCTTTCGGGTTCGGGCCGATGCCCAAGCTGATCATCACCGGGCTGATCTGTTTCTTTCCGATTCTCATCAACACGGCTACGGGGTTGCGGTCTGTGCCGCAGCAGGTGTTGCAGGTGTATCGGACGATGGATGCGAGCCGGGTCGAGTTGTTGTGGCATGTGCGTGTGCCCAACGCGTTGCCGTATCTCTTTGCCGCGCTGCGTATTGTCTTTCCGCTGTCGATCATCGGGGCGGTGGTGGCGGAGATGTCGGCGTCCGGGTCCACCGGGGGGCTCGGTACCGCGATCAGTGTGGCCTCCTCCATGAATCAACTCCCCGTTGTTTACGCCTCGATCCTCGTGCTTGCGGTGATGGGCGTGTTGTTGTTGCTCGCGGTCACTGTCGTTGAGCGGCGCGTGCTGCATTGGCACGACAGTACGGATTGAGCCTGACAGCACCGTGGTTGTCTGCGGGCCGGTGGGGGCTGGTCGCGCAGTTCCCCGCGCCCCTAAAGGGGCGCCTCCTGGGCCCTCGTTCATCAATTCACCGGCTCTTCAGCCAGTTTGGAGTCCACCCATGCCTCGTTATCGCCTCACCAGATCTACCCTCGTCGCCGCCGTTTTGGTGCTCGGAGTCGCCGGATGTGGTTCCGGGTCGGACGACAGCACCTCTGCGGGCTCGGCCGGGTCCGCGATTTCCGCGAAGCGGTGTGCGGAGAACAAGGCCGCCGGGAAGATCACGTATCTCTCCGGGTACCAGTTCCAGTCCTCGGTCTCGATCCTCGAATACATCGCCGCCGCCAAGTTGGGGTATTTCAAGGACCTCTGCCTGACCGTCGGCCTCAAGCCCGGTACCGGGGACACCGCGCAGAACACCAAGTTGCTTGCCAGTGGACAGGCGACCGTGTCCGCGATTTCCGAGCAGGATCTGATCCAGGCGCAGGCCAACGGGATCGACATCAAGGGGATTTCCTCGTACTCGAATGCCGGGCTCGACATTCTGATGACCAACAAGGACATCACCGATCTGACCCAGCTGGACGGGAAGGTCGTCGGGCACAAGGGGTATGTCCCCGCCGCTGTCGAGGCGATGCTGGTCAAGGCCGGTGTGAAGTGGGACTCCCTCAAGCTGGTCAAGGAGGGGTACGACCCCTCTGTGCTGCCGCGCAAGCAGGGCGGTCTTGAGGCGCTCACCGGGTTCGTCTCCAACGAGCCGAATCAGTTGAAGGCGGCCGGCAAGGACGTCACCGTGTGGAAGCCGGTCGACTACAAGATTCCGAGTTCGATCGGGGCGATGGCGGTCAACCCGGCGTTCGCCAAGGCGCATCCGCATGCCGTCGAGGACGTGTTGCGGGCCGCGCTGCACGCGTACGAGTACTGCTCCGCCAGCGAGGCGCACATCAGCGAATGCGTCGGGTACGCGGCCAAGTTGGCCGGGCCGACTTACGACAAGAAGCTGAACGCGACGATCTGGAAGACCGAGACGCAGGTCGTCAAGGAGAACCCGACGCCCGGACAGCCGCTCGGCGGTGTCGACCCCGACAACGTCACCCAACTCGTCGCCATGCTGCACCAGTTCAAGATCGTGCCGAGCAGCGTGACCGCCGCCAAGGCCACGGGTTGGTTCGACACGTCCTTCGTCAAGGACATCTACAGCGGCGACAAGCTCGTCTGGCCCGCGCCGTAAGAACGCAAGAGACCCGCAGAGCCGTAGAAAGGTCCGTGACGTGCCCGCGAAAGAGTATGGAATCTTCCTTCCCATCGGGAACGGCGGCTGGATGCTGTCCACCACCGCGCCGCATCCCGAGGCGACCTATGCGTACAACAAGCGTGCCGCCGTGCACGCGGAGAGCATCGGGCTCGACTTCGTGATGTCGATGGCCAAGTGGCGTGGTTTCGGCGGGAGTACGGACCACTGGGGCCGTTCGCTGGAGTCGATGACGATGATGGCGGCGCTTGCCGAGGCGACCAGCCGGGTCAAGATCTGGGCGACCCTGCACGCCAATATTCACAACCCGGCCGTCGCGGCGAAGATGCTCACCACGCTCCAGGACATCTCCGGCGGGCGGGCCGGGATGAATATCGTGAACGGGTCGTACGCGGGGGAGTTTGAGCAATTCGGGGACTGGGACCCGGAGTTGAGTCATGAAGACCGTTATCGGATGACGGAGTTGTGGACGGAGGCGGTCACCCGGCTGTGGACCGAGGACTCCGTCACGCTGCGCACGCCGTACTTCGACCTCGTCGACTGCGAGTCCCGGCCGCATCCGGCGACCCGGCCGACCGTCATCAGCGCGGGGCGGTCCGAGGACGCGCGGCGGTTTCAAGCGCGGTATGCCGACGGTGCCTTTCTCGCCGCCGACAGTCTCGACGACATGCGGTCGCTCTCGGCCGACGTGCATGCGCGGGCGAAGGCCAACGGCCGTGTCTGCAAGACGTATTCGATGCTCACCGTCGTCCAGGACGACACCGACGAGCTGGCCGTCAAGAAGGTGAAGGAGTGGGGCGTCGGCGTCGACCGTGAGGCGCTCGCCCATATGCGGCACACCTGGGGCGTCCCCGCGGACCAGGCCCGCGCGTGGGCCGACGGCGCCAACGGGGAGGCGGCCTTCCAGACGCCGTACGTCGCCGGCAGTGCCCGGACGGTTACCGAGCACATCGAGTACATCGTGCGGGAGGCCGACCTCGACGGACTCATGCTGATCTTCCCGGAGTACGACGAGGACATGCTGCTGTTCGGCGAGACCGTGCTGCCCGAGCTGCGTTCCCGCGACGAGGTGGCGGCCTGATGTCCGACCTGCGGGACAGACAACTCGCCCAGCTCGCCGGGCCGTTCAGCAGGCCGGCGCTCGTCGTCGTGGATGTGCAACGCGACTTCGCCGACCCGGAGCGGCTCGGGGCGTACGGTCTGACGGGCGCGGCGCTGGCGGCCCTCGACCGGACCGTCACCCGTATCGCCGAACTCGTCGACACCGCCCGCGCCGCCGAAGTGCCGGTCGTCTGGGTCGAGTTGGGCAGCGACCCGGCGCGACCGTGGCGGTCCAGCAACTGGCTGCGCGAGGGCGACTACGACGCGCCCATGAGCCCGGACGAGCCGTGCCGGGTCGGGACGCCCGGCGCCGAGTGGTACCAAATGCAGCCGGAGGAGGGGGAGTTGCGGGTCGTCAAGCGCGGTTACAGCGGCTTCCTGGGCACCGATCTCGACGCGCGGCTGCGCGCCGCCGGCCGCGACTGGCTCACCGTCGTCGGCCTGACGAGCGAGTGCTGCGTGTACGCGACCGCCCAGGACGCCGTCCAACTCGACTGGCCCGTCGTCGTACCGCAGGACACGACGACCGCCTACGACCACCACGTCAACGCCGCCGCCCTGTTCCAACTGGGCCTGAACGTGGCCGTGTTGAGCGACGCCGACGAAGTGGCCGAGCTGTGGAAGAAGGCCGCGCGATGACCGGAATGCACATCGGCTACGACCTCTCCTTCACCCACACCGAGGGCGCCTGGGCGCGCCAAGGGTCCTGGATCGGGCGGGACTTCCCCGACGTCCGGATGTTCATGGAGCTGGCGCAGACCGCCGAACGCGCGGGCGTCGGGCTGCTGTTCTTCGGCGACGGCAGCGGCATCCCCAGCACCTGGCGGGGCAGCATCGCACCGGCCGTGGAGTGGGGCATCCAGTGGCCGCGCCACGACATGGCGCCGGTGATCGCAGCGATGTCCACGGTCACGGAGAAGGTCGGCTTCGGGCTGACGTACTCCTCGACGTTCATGCATCCCTTCTACGTGGCACGGCTGTTGAACTCGCTCGACCATGTGACCGGCGGCCGGATCGCCTTCAACGTGGTCGCCTCCACACGCGGCGCCGACGCGGCCAACTACGGGTTCGCCGAGCTGATGGACCACGACCTGCGCTACGAGCGCATGGAGGAATTCGTCGACGTCTGCCGGGCATTGTGGGACTCCGTCGCGCCGGACGCCATCGTCCGCGACCGGAGCACGGGCCGGTTCGCGGACCCCGAGAAGGTCCACCCCATCGACCACGAGGGACGCTTCTTCACCGTCAAGGGCCCGCTCGCGTCCGTCCCCGGCCCGCAGCACCACCCGCTCATCGTCCAGGCTGGCAACTCCCCGCGAGGCATTGCCGCTTCGGCCCGCTTCGCCGACCTCGTCTTCGGCTTCGGCGGCAACCTCGCCGGCCAGCAGCGGCACCGCAAACTGCTGGACGAGGCCCTCCTCGCCGAGGGGCGGGACCCGGAACACGTCGGCATCCTCTGGGCGACCCAGGTGATCGTCGGCCGCACGAAGGCCGAGGCGTCGGCACGCTGCGAGGCGGTGCACGAGTTCTGGAACGAGGAAGCCGTCGCCACCTACCTCTCGCACAACGCCGGCTACGACTTCTCGACGCTGCCGGCCTCCTTCCAACTGGGTGAACTGCGCGACGAGTTGGCGGCGGCCAACGCGAGTCCCGCGGGGATCGTCGGCTCGCTCGTCGCGGAGTTCGGCGCGGACCGCACCATGAGCCGTAGCGAGTTCTTCGCGCACGGACGGGGGCGGGCGACGGGCCTGGACCACAGCGTCGTCGGCGACCCGGCCTCCGTGGCCGACGCGTTGGAGGATACCTTCGCCGCGACCGGATCGCGCGGAGGCTTCATGTTCTCCAGCCCGCTCGCCATGCCCTCCGGTTTCGCCGGGATCAGCGAACTGCTGCTGCCCGAACTGCGCCGCCGCGGTGCGCTCGCGCCGCCGTACCAGGGGCCGACTCTCCGCGAGAACCTGGCAGTTTGAGATGCCCGCGGTGACTGCGGGTGGGGACGGGGGTGCGGGCGTGCGGCGCGAATGGTTCGCGCTCGGCAGCCTGTGCACGGGGTTCTTCATGCTGCTGCTGGACAGCACGATCACGTCGGTCGCGCTGCCGTCCCTGATCAGCGGGCTGCACGCCGACGAGACCGCCGCGATGTGGGTCAACAGCGGTTATCTCATCGCCTATGCGGTGCCGTTGGTCGTCGCGGGGCGGCTGGGGGACCGGTACGGCCATCGGCGCGTCCACCTTGTCGGGCTTGCGGCCTTCACGCTCGGCTCGCTGCTGTGCGCAACTGCCGTCTCCATCACGGCACTTGTCGCATGGCGGGTGGCGCAGGGCATCGGGGCCGCGCTGATGACACCGCAGTGCCTGACGCTCATCAAGGCGCTGTTCCGGCCGCCACGGCTCGCCGTAGCGCTCGGGGTGTGGGGTGCGGTCGGTGGAGCGGCGGTGGCTGTCGGGCCGTTGCTCGGCGGGTTCCTTGTCGCCGCCGGGGGCTGGCCCGCGGTGTTCTGGGTCAACGTTCCGGTCGGTGTCGGCGCGTTGGTGGCCGTGGCCGTGTTCGTACCGGTCCTGCCGCGACAGGAGGCGCGCATCCCGGTGTGGGCGATCTGCGCGAACGCGAGCGGAGTCGGTGCGCTGGTCATCGGCATCCAGGGCACGGACGCGGCGAGTGGTGAAGTGCTGGGCGTGCCACGGTGGTTGCTCGTGGTCGTCGGTGTGCTGGTGGTCGCGGGTGTGGTGTGGTTCCAGCGCCGGGACGGTCGACGTGCCCTGGTGCCGGTCGAGTTGTTGCGCAGTCGGGGGTTCGTCGTCGCGGCCTGGGCCGGTGCCGCCGCTGCCTTCTGTTCCGGGTCGGCGATGATCCCGCTGATGCTGTACCTCCAGCGGGAGCGCGGGCTCGATGCCGGCGCGGCTGCCCTCACCCTCGTACCGATGGGCGTGGTCTGCCTGTTGGGGGCGCCGGTGTCGGCCCGGCTCAACAACGGGATCGGGTCCCGCGCGGTCGCCGTCATCGGCTCCGGCGCCCTGGTCCTGTCCATCGGGACATCGGCGGTGCTCGTCGCGACGGACGCCCCGGTCTCCGCCCTGACCGCCACCTTCGCGGTGTACGGGGTCGCCAACTCCTTTGTCTGGTCGCCTCTTTCGATCGCGGCGGTGACCTCGGTGGGCCCGGACGAGGTCGGGGCGGCGTCCGGAACCTTCAACGCCATGAAGCAACTTGGCGCGGTGCTGGGCAGCGCGGTGTGCGCGGTCCTGCTGGCCGGGCACGGCTACGCCATGACGCTCGGCGGGCTCGCGGCGGTCGGAGTGCTCTGCCTCCTGGCGTGCGCTCTCCTCCGAACCGAGCCTCCCGGCAACGCACCCCTCACGGTGTCCGCCGCGCCACAACTACCCACAGGAGTCGCGTGATGAAGCCTGACGAGACGTCATGAGGCCCGATGCTGACGGGGATTGCACGATGGCGGCAATGGAAGGTCTGGAGAATCTGGACGGCATCACCTCGGACCCCGGGGAGATCACGAGGGCGTTCTCCGGGTTCCCCTCAGGCGTCGCGGCGCTCTCCGCACGCGTCCACGGCGAACCGACCGTCATGATCGTCTCGTCGTTCGCGGTCGGCGTCTCCCACAACCCGCCCATGGTCTCCTTCGCGGCCCAACACACCTCGACGACCTGGCCGTTGCTGGCCCGCGCGCTGGCCATCGGAATCTCCGTCCTGGGCGAGGGGCACAGCGACAAGGCCCGCCAGCTCGGCTCCCGCAGCAAGGCGGCCCGGTTCGCCGACCTGCGCACGGTGGAGGCGGAATCCGGCGCGATCTTCCTCGACGGCGCACCGGTGTGGCTGGAGTGCACGGTCGAGCACAGTTACCCGGCCGGCGACCACGACATCATCGTGCTGCGGGTGCTGGCGATGAGGTCCGACGACGAGCGGAGTCCGTTGGTGTGGCATCGACGGACCTTGAAAATGCTGGGTAGTTGAGGCGCTTCACTCTGAGGAGGGGCTTGTGGCGGACGGCCCGCGCCGGGTCCGCCGGAGCCGCTCGGGAAGCGGCCTGCGGTAGTCGGGCAGCAGGCGCTGGGCGAGGAACGCGGACTTCAGGAAGGCGCGGACGGCACGCTCGCGGCGAGGGGAGAGCCAGCCGATCCGGTGGAGCCGGCAGACTCGCTCGCCGGCGAGATACCGGGTCAGGTCCCTGCCGAACGCCCGTAAGGGGGCGGGGAACCAGTACTCGGCGAAGAACTCCATCATCGCCGTCGCCACCCGGTGGCCGGACTCCGTCTCCTCGTACGGCCGGGATTCAAACTTCAGGGCGAACTCGGTCATCGCGTCCCAGTCCTCGGGGAAGGCCTCGTCGGCCAGCGGGCCGGACTCGCGCTCCAGGAGGCGGAAGAGGGCCTGCGCCCAGCGATGCCAGGCGGTCTTCATGCCCTCGCTGGTACCGGGCAGGCCCAGCGAGGTCTGCAGCCGGTCGGCGGACGTGGCCAGCAGGACCAGCGGATAGACGAAGTCGTCGACGTCGTCGAAGTTGCCGGGCAGGTGCGGTGTCGCGCGGGCGATGGCCAGGTGGATGCGGTTGAGCCGTTCGGCGGCCTTGCGGCCCGCGGTGCTGGAGAGCCCGTCCACCATCCAGGCCATCAGGAACTCGTTGCCGTCCTCGAAACGCCGCCGGGGCCGGGTCTCCAGCTTCTTGGTGTGGGCGAGGGTGGCGGATCCGAAGCCCGGCTGCATCATGCGCATGGTGCCCGGATAGACCATCATCGCCAGCGCGAACTCGGGGACGCGGTGGCCGACGTAGAGCGAGATCATGCGCTCCCAGTCGGTGTCCGGGTCCATCCGGGCCAGTTCGCGGTCGACCCACTTGTAGCCTCGGCGCACCGTCGGTTCCCCCTTGCGGACTTTCAGAAGGGGGACGCTGCGGCAGGGCTGTCCGATGCCACGATCCGCCGTGATCTGAGTCACTTCAACCGTGCGTCATGGATCTCCACCCGAGGGTGGAGCCGCCGAATCAGCCCGTGGGTGGTGGTGATCGACGCAGGCCGGGGCGCAGCCTTGTGCCATGGGCTCACTACAGTCCGCACTCGTCGCTCTCACCGGCATCTGTGTCGCGATCTTCGTCGTGGCCCGGATCGCGGGCGCCGTCACTTCGGCGTGAAGGGCGAGACCGGGGCGCGCGGCTGGGCGCGAGACCTGCGCCGTACCCTGCCGCAGCGGGCTGTGCTGATCGCGGGCTGCTGCGCGTTCTCCCTACTGGTCAACCACACCCCGGACTCCTTCTGGCATCACCTCCAGTACTGGCAGCCCGAACTCGCGATCCTGGGCGCCCTGTTCGCCGTCGCCTCCACCGGGCTCCTGCTGTGGGCCCGTTGGGTGCGGGGCGTCATGTGGGCCAGCATCCCGCTGGTCCACGAACGCCACGAGCTGCGCACCGACGGCCCGTACCGAATAGTGCGGCACCCCATCTACACCGGGCTCTTGGGCATGGTCCTCGGCGGAATGCTGGCCTACCGCACCCGCGTTCCGGCACTCGTCCCGTGGACCCGGCCCGCTCCGGCCGGACCCCGGGCCGTCGGCAGTCGCCAGGGGTGGTCCGGGGTCGGCCGTGTGGTTGTCACCGGCGTCAATCTCCGCCCCAGGAGCGGAAGTTGACGGGGTCACCTGTCGGATTGCTGTCATCCTGGTGCCGCTGTTGCCCATGTCCACAGCTCGTCACTAACGTGCTCATGGAGATTTCAAAGGGAAATCTGATGGAGGGTCTGCAATGCCCCTGCCAGAACGCCCGGCCACGTTGTCCTCGGCCCGCACGGCGACCGCTCCCGAATCGCTCTGTCCGCCGACGAGGCGCGACCATTCCGGCTGACCGCTGACGCGCACGTGGCCCAGGCACCCTGACTCACGAACGACACCTCGCAGGAACAGCGCCCGGCCACGACGCGTCGTCACGCGACGGCGGCCGTCCTTCCTCACCCCCACCTGTCACCCCCCACCCTCCTCCAGGCATGTCCCCGCCCGGAGCAGAAGGAGAGTTCCGTGAACTCCACGCACAGCGAGCGTCTGGATTACCTCGTGGTCGGTGCCGGTCCCGCCGGGCTCCAGCTCGGGCAGCTACTCCAGGCAGCCGGGCACGAATACCGGATCCTGGAGAGCGGTCACGCCCCCGGCACGTTCTTCGGCACCTTCCCCCGCCACCGCAAGCTGATCTCCATCAACAAGGTGTACAACGGCACCGACGATCCCGAACTGAACCTCCGGATGGACTGGAACTCCCTGCTGTCCCCGGACCCGCACCTGCTCTTCAGCCGTTACAGCAAGCGCTATTTCCCGCACGCCGACGACCTGGTGCGCTATCTCGCCGATTTCGCCGAGACGTTCAAGCTGGACATCGCCTACGACACCCGGGCGGAGCGGATCCGGCGCGACGAGGACGGCTTCACCGTCACCGATCAGCACGGTCACGAACACCGTGCGCGTCGGCTGATCGTGGCCACCGGACTGACCCGGCCCAACACCCCCGGCATCCCCGGCATCGAGACGGCCGAGGACTACTCCGTAGTCTCTGTGGACCCCGAGGACTTCACCGACCGGCGCGTCCTGATCATCGGCAAGGGCAACTCCGCCCTGGAGACCGCTGACAACCTTGTCGAGACGGCCGCGGTCATCCATGTCGCCGGCCCGCACTCCATCCGCATGGCCTGGAACAGCCACTACGTCGGCCATCTCCGCGCGGTCAACAACAACTTCCTCGACACCTACCAACTCAAGTCCCAGAACGCCCTGTTGGACGGAGACGTGCTGTCCGTCGAGAAGGACCCCGACGGCATGTACCGCGTCCGCTTCAGCTTCTCCCGGGCCGACGAGGTCGTGAAGGAACTGCGCTACGACCGGGTGATCGCCTGCACCGGATTCCGCTTCGACGCCTCGGTGTTCGACCCGGCGTGCAGCCCCACCCTGGTCATCGACGACCGGTTCGCCGCCCTCTCCCCGGCTTACGAGTCGGTGAACGTGCCCGGCCTCTACTTCGCCGGAACGCTCATGCAGCAGCGCGACTTCAAGAAGTCCACCGGCGGCTTCATCCACGGCTTCCGGTACGCCGTACGCGCCCTGAGCCGCATCCTCGACGAACGCCATCACGAACAGCCCTGGCCGCACCGGCAGTTGGAGAGCGACCCGGCCGCGCTGGCGGACGCCGTGGTGGCCCGGGTCAACCGCAGTTCGGCACTGTGGCAGCAGTTCGGCGTCATCGGGGACCTGATCGTCACACCACCCGGCGAACCGGCCGGGTACCACGAGGAGGTGCCGGTCGCGTACGCCCACGAACGCCAACTCCCCGACAACGGCGACTACTTCACCGTCACCCTGGAGTACGGCCCCGACCACGACAAGGTCGACCCCTTCGACATCACCGTGCGCCGCACCGCCCAGAACTCGGTCGACGACGCCTTCGACGCGGCGTACCTCCACCCGGTGATCCGCCACCACGGCGGCGGTGAACTCCTCGGCACGCATCACATGGCCGAGAACCTGGAGAACCACTGGGACGACCCGGAGGTCCACCACGCCCCGCTGGCCGCGTTCTTCGCCCGCGAGCTGGACCGTCGGCCGACTCCGGCGGGGCGGTGAGCGGCGTGCAGTACACCGTCCGCGACTTCGAGACCGCGGCGCGCGCCGAACTGGACCCCGTGTACGCCGACTTCATCGCCGGCGGGGCACGTGACGAGATCACCGTACGGGCCAACGAGGCGGCGTTCGGGCGGCTGCAGCTGCTGCCCCGGGTGCTGCGGGGAAGTGCAGAACGGGAGTTGGGCATCAGCCTGCTCGGCAGCCGGGCCAGCCTGCCGGTTCTGATCTCCCCGACCGCCTTCCACAAACTGGTCGACCCTGAAGGGGAGTTGGCGACCGCTCGGGCCGCGGCTGCCGCCGGCGCGATCATGATCGTGGCCATGGCCTCCACGGTGGCGGTGGGCGAGATCGCCGACGCGGCCCGCGCGGCCGGCGACGACGTATCCCTGTGGTTTCAGCTCTACATCCAGCCCGACCTGGACATCACCGAGACGCTGGTGCGGCGGGCCACCGACGCGGGGTGCACCGCGCTCGTGGTCACCGTGGACTCCCCGGTGCTGGGCGCGGGCGAACGCAACCGGCGCAACGGCTTCCACGACCTGCCGCCGGGCCTGCGCTGCGAGAACCTGGTGGACCTGCGCGACGGCGAGCGCGGCCACGTACGCCAGATCGCCATGTCCCCGGAGCTGAACTGGGAGCACGTCGACTGGCTGCGCGGCATCACTTCCCTGCCCATCCTGCTCAAGGGTGTCCTGCACCCCGAGGACGCCCGGCTCGCGGTCCGGCACGGCGTCGACGGGCTGTTGCTGTCCAACCACGGCGGACGCCAACTCGACACCGTCCCCGCCACGTTGGAGCTGTTGCCCGAGATCCTCGCCGCCGTCGAGGGCCGCATCCCCGTCGTGCTCGACGGAGGCGTACGGCGCGGCACCGACGCGGTCAAGGCGCTGGCACTCGGTGCGTCCGCCGTGGGCATCGGCCGGCCCGTGATGTGGGCGCTCGCCGAGGGCGGCGAGAAAGGCGTACGGCGTCTCCTCGAACTGCTGAGGGACGAACTCGACGACACCCTGGCCCTGTGCGGGGCCTCCGGACTCGCCGACCTGACTCCCGATCTGGTCCGGGTGCCCGCGTGGGGGCCCGTCCCCGGTCCCGCCGTGACGCCGGGGGCGGACCGACGATTCGGCGGGGTGGTCGCGTGAGCCCCACCGGCTGGCTCGTCCTGGGTCTGGCCGTGATCCTGGTGGCCGGTCTGCCGTACTGGCTGCCCAGGGCCGTGATCGCGCTGCGGGTGCGGATCTTCGCCTGGGTGGGCGGCGAGGAAGGGGTCCGGGCTCCGGGCAAGGAGGTGCCCGCCGAGGAGTTCAAGAGGGTGTACGGGCATCCGGCGGCCAACGGCCGCAGCCGGGGCGCCGCACTCTCCGACCTGTTCTGGTACTGGCTCTCGCCGGGCCCGGAGGTGCACCAGGAGCACCTGGAGCCAGGACCGCGCTACGACGACGTGGCCCGGACCACCCGGCAGATCCTGGCCGGGCTGTCCAGGGAGCAGTGGACGGAGTTGGTCGGCCGCTGCACCCGCCGGGTGCTCGACGAACTCGACGGCCACGCGCGCGTGCACCGGGTCAGACTGCGCGACCTGATGATGCCCGTCTGGGCCGAGGTCTACTACGAAGTGGTCTTCCGCGCCCCCTGCCCGCGCCACGTCCGGGACCTGATCACCGGCAACGCGGACGACGTGGTCAGCGCCCTGAAGTGCACCGGTCTGCGCCACATGGACCGCCGGGCCCGGCTCACCGCCCTTCTGCGGGACCGGCTCGCGCACGACCCGCCGCCCGTGCCGCTACCGGCCACGCTCACCCCGCGGGAGCAGGCGTACTACCTCCAGGGCACGTTCTTCAACACCGCGGTCGTGCAGATGTCGGAGGCGATGGCCCATCTGCTGCTGGCCCTCGCCACCCACCGGCCGGTCCAGGACCGTCTGGCGTCCGGAGAGGAGGACCCGGACCTCCTGGACCGGGTGATCAACGAGACGCTGCAGCACTTCCCGCTCTTCGGAGTGGCCCACCGGATCACCTCGGGGGAGATCCCCCGGGACGGGCGCGACCCCATCCCGGCCGGTTCGGTCCTGCTGTTCAACTACCCCGAGTACCAGGGGTCCGGAGGCGACCCGTTCGACCCGGACCGGTGGCTGGACCCGGACACCAGGCCCTCGGCCTTCATCCCGTTCGGGGTGACCGCCAACCGTCCCTGCCCGGCACGCGGTTTCGCCGTCCTCACCATGCGGGTCGCGGCGGAGGAGGTCCTGCGCCGCTTCCGGCTCGACTCCTCGGTGGAACACACCCGTTCGCTGCCCAGCCGCGGTCCCTGCCTGCTGATCCCGCGCACCGGGGCCGCGGTCCGCAGCCGGACCCGGCTCGCGGTGATGCGTCTCGCCGACAGCTGGGAGGGCGTCTGGCGCAGCCTCGTCCAACTCGTCCTCGGCAGCTACATGGTGTGGGACGCCCGGCGCCAGGGACTGTGCCGGAACTATTTCGCCGCCTCGTCCGGCGGCTCCGCCACCTCCGTCCCAGCCGGCCGTTGAGAGGACCGAGACCGTGACTCCCGTGGAGCTCGCTCCCGTCTTCTTCCTGGCCGTCGTCGTGATTCTGCTGACCTGCCGGCTGGTCGTCCTGCTGGCGGGCCGCTTCGGGCAGCCGCCCGTGGTCGGCGAGATGATCGCCGGGGTACTGCTCGGCCCCTCCCTGTTCGGGCTGGTCGCCCCGGGGGCCTCCGCCCACGTCTTCCCGCCCGAGCTGAAGCCGGTGCTGTACGTGGCCGGCCAGATCGGTCTGGTGGCCCTGATGTTCGGTGCCGGTTACGAGTTCCGGGCGCACGCGGGACGCGGCCTGGCCGGCACCGCCGTCGCCGTCTCCTCGGCCGGGGTGGGGATCCCGCTGGTGCTGGGCGTGGGACTGACCCTCGTGGCCCACGGCCATGTCGGCATCTTCGTCGACGGGGTCTCGGTCTGGGTGACGGCGGCGTTCGTCGGCGTCGCGCTGGCGATCACCGCCTTCCCGATGCTGGCCCGGATCATCACCGAACGCGGGCTGGCCGGATCGCGGTTCGGCTCACTCGCCCTGGCCTCCGGGGCAACGGACGACGCCGTCGCCTGGATCATGCTGGCGGGCGTGCTGAGCGTGGCCTCGGGCAAGGTGAGGCCCATCCTGGAGGCCGTCGGCGGCACCGTGCTGTTCGTCGCCGTACTGCTCCTGCTGGGGCGCCGCCTGCTGGCCTGGATCGTGAACCGCCCGGGCCTCGGCGACGACACCCGCCTCCTCTTCACGGTCGCCCTGCTGTTCTGCGCGGCCTGGTTCACCGACATCAGCGGCCTGTACTCCGTGTTCGGGGCGTTCTGCGTGGGGATGACCATGCCACGCGGCGAGGCGTCCGAACGGCTGGTGCGGACCACCCAGTCCGTGACCCAGGTGGTGTTCGTGCCGATGTTCTTCACCTACTCCGGACTGAACACCCGCTTCGACGTCTTCTCCGACCCGCCCGTGCTGCTGTTCGGGGCGGCCGCGGTCGTCGTGGCGGTGGCCGGAAAGTTCGGCGGCTGCTGGGCCGCCGCCCGGCTGCGCGGCGAGCCCGGCCCGGTGGCCGTCCGGGTCGGCGCACTGATGAACGCCCGTGGCCTCATGCAGCTGATCGCGCTCAACATCGGGCTGACGGCCGGCATCGTCAGCGAGGAACTGTTCACCGCGCTCGTCCTCGTCGCCCTGGTCACCACGGTCATGACGGTTCCGGTGCTGAACCTGCTGGACCGCCGCGACGCCAGGTCCCGGGCGGCGGAGGAGGCACCCGAGGGCGAGGAGGTGGCGGCGGCGTCGAGCTGAGCGGGCGCCCGCGGGGTGACGGACGGCGTGGCGCATCGCGTACGTGTTCGGCGCCGAGAGCGTCACGACGCGCGCGGCGCCGAAGTGTTGAACGACCGCGCGGCGCCGAGGAGTTCGATGATCGCGCGGCCCCGAAGGGGCGCCGGCCGACCGGCCGTCGCCCCGGCCGGGCAGGTCGCCGGCACGGCCGTACGCCTTCCGCGACGAACGGGTCTGCGGGGGTGCCTCGGTTGCGCCGGCTCAGCCTCGTCGCCGCAGCGCCGGATGCTCCGCTACGACGGTCGCCGAGCCCGGCGCGATCTCCGTGAAGCCCGCGTCCCTGACCAACGGCAGCCCGCTGCTGGTGAGTTCGGCCCACCGGGCCGGGTCGGCGGTGCGGACGGAGAGCGGGAAACCCGCCTGGCGCCAGGCGGTCCGGTCCTCGTCCGACAGTTCCCACCAGGCGAGTTGGGCGCCGTGGCCGGTCTGGGCCATGGTCTTGCCGGCGGACATGCCGAGGTCCGGGTTCAGCCAGAGCACCGGTGCCGTGGAGTCCGCGTCGGCCGGCGGTTCGGGGTCGTCGAGGTCGGTGCCGGACACCTGGAGCCGGGCCAGGTCCTTGGGCCAGCCGTCGAGCGGGACGGGCGGGAAGACTCGTACCTCCGCGGACTTGCCGGTCACCGTGATGCCCGGCAGCGCCTCGGCCCGCCGCCACTCGGCCCCGCGCGCCCGCCGGACCACCTTCCGGATGCGCGCGTCCTGCCAGTCCCGCATGACCTGCGCCCACTCCCCGTCATCGACGGCCCGCTCATCACTCAGGATCGTCAGCACAGCCCGGGCGGCCGTCTCCAACGCGTCGGTTCGGGCCGGCGGAGCATCCCGCTCGATCCGCACAACCAGGGGCAACACGAACTGCGGAGCCTCATCACGAGAGGTGGGCTCGTTGACGAAGGGGTCGACGTTGTCGCCGGAAACGGTGGAATCACTGGTCACGTCCTCCAGTCTGCCAGGCGGAAGATCGACCCTTAAAGGCACCACTGAGAGGATCCCCCTAGGGGCGCGGGGCTGTATCGATGTGCGGCTCCGCCGCGTGAGCGCGACCAGCCCAAACGCACAGGCACCCGCCAAACGACCCACTCCCCACGGCGCTCCCGCGAGACGACTCCCCAATGCGACGCGATCTACAGCTGCACAACGTCGGCCGCCAACGCCCTCACCCCCCCCGCCGTTCACCCCGAGCAGGCGGTGCGCTGCGCCTCCTGCCACTCGCAGACGGGGCACAGCGTGATCCCCTTGTACGACTCCGGGTACTCGGTAGGTTCCTGGCACAGCACACACTCCGCGTACGCCGGCGCCGGCTCTTCGTCGCTCATGCGACCAGCGTACGAGGGGTGCGCGATCCTCAGTCCACCTCAGCGGTGCCGGTCCGTGGCCCCGATCAGCTCGGAGACCTTCACGAACCGGTACCCCTTCTTCCGCAGCTCGGGCACGATCATGCGGACGGCCCGCTCGGTCGCCGGGGCGGCGCTGCGCGTGCAGTGCATGACGACGACAGAGCCGGGCTTCACGCCCTCCAGCACCTGCTGGGCCACGGCGTCCGAGTCCGTCGCGAACGCGTCGCCGCTCACCACGTCCCACTGCACCGCCGTGACACCGACCGCGCTCAGCGTCTTCAGCGCCTGCCGGTCGTAACACCCGCCGGGGAAGCGGAAGTACGGCATCGCGTTCGGCACGCCCGCCTTCTTGAACGCCGTGTACGCCCGCTCCACATCCGCCTTCATCCTGTCCGGGGAGACGGTCGGCAGGCCGTAGCAGTCATTGGTGAAGGCGTAGTGGCTGTAGGAGTGGTTGGCGATCTCGAACTGCGGGTCCCGGCCGATGGCGCGGGCCTCGGCCGGGTACTCGTCGGCCCACCGCCCTGTCATGAACACGGTCGTCGGCACCTTCAGCGTGCGGAGCGTGGAGATGAGCTGCGGATTGTCGAAGTGCTCGCCCTTCGCCGCACGCGGCCCCTCGTCGGCGGTCATGTCGGCGTCGAAGGTCAGCGCGACGGTCTTGCCGTCCGCCCGCGGACCGTTTTTGAAGACCGGGGTCAGACCGGCGGGGCCGGGCGCGAGCGTGGGCGGCCGCGAGATGGCGGCGGAAGGCGCGCTGGGCGCCGGACGGCTGGCGTGGGGCGCCGAGGGGGCCCCGCAGGCGGTGAGCGCGGCGCCGAGTGCACAGGCGGCGGCGACTTGGCGTACTCGAATGGTCACCGTAGGAACATAAGAGGATAAGCGGAACTATTCGGTCATCGACACGAGGGTGAGGTCAGTCCGAACCCAGCAGCCGCTCCCGGCACGCCTCCACGTCGAAGTCCGCTTTCGGGTACTGCGGATCCAGTGCCGTCAGGTGTTCCAGGAGGAGGCGGCTGATCGCCCAGTTGCGGTACCACTTGCGGTCGGCCGGGATCAGGTGCCAGGGGGCGTCCGGGGTGGAGCAGCGGTCGAGGGCGATCTCGTACGCGTGCTGGTACGCGGGCCACAGGGCGCGTTCCGCGATGTCGCCGGGGTTGAACTTCCAGTGCTTGTCCGGGTTGTCGAGGCGTTCCAGCAGGCGGCGCTTCTGCTGGCCGTAGGAGATGTGGAGGAAGCACTTGACGACGGTCACGCCGTCGTCGGTGAGGGATTTCTCGAAGCGGTTGATCTGGGTGTAGCGGTCGTTGATCTCGCGGTGCGGGGCGAGTTCGCGGACGCGGGCGATGAGGACGTCCTCGTAGTGGGAGCGGTCGAAGATGCCGATCTCGCCGGGGTGGGGGAGGGCGCGCTTGATGCGCCAGAGGAAGTCGTGTTTCTGTTCCTCCGGCGTGGGTGCCTTGAAGGCGCGGATCCGGCAGCCGGAGGGGTTGAACGGGCCGATGACGTGCTTGACGGTGCCGCCCTTGCCGCTGGTGTCCATGCCCTGGAGCACCAGGAGCAGGCGTCGGCCGTCGCCGGCCGTGCTCGCCGCCCACAGGCGTTCTTGCAGGTCGGCCAGGTGCTCGCCCATCCGGGCGGTGTCCTTGAGGCCGGCGGCCTTGTCGGCGGGGCCGCCGGGGGTGGCTGCGGCGTCGTAGGAGGAGAGGTCGACCGGGCGGCCGGCGGTGACGCGCAGCAGTTCGGCGAGGGGGACCGCCTCGCCCTTCTTCCCGCTCTTGCGCTTCGCGCCCTTCTCGGCCATGGGGCACCCCTTCCGGTCGGCTCCCTCGATCCTGCGGCGCGGGGGCCGTGCCCGCCAGTCAGCGGGCGGGACTACGGGTCCACGGCGGGCGGTGGCGGCGCGGGAGGCTGCTGTTGCGGCTGCGCCCGCTCCAAGAAGCGCAGCAGCTCCACCGGGAAGGGGAGTACGAGCGTCGAGTTCTTCTCGGCAGCGACCGCCACCACCGTTTGCAGCAGGCGGAGTTGGAGTGCGGCGGGCTGTTCGGACATCTGCTCGGCGGCCTCGGCGAGTTTCTTGGAGGCCTGCAACTCGGCGTCCGCGTTGATGATCCGGGCCCGGCGTTCGCGGTCGGCCTCGGCCTGGCGGGCCATCGAGCGTTTCATTGTTTCGGGGAGCGATACGTCCTTGATCTCGACGCGGTCGATCTGCACGCCCCAGCCGATGGACGGGCTGTCGATCATCAACTCCAGGCCCTGGTTGAGCTTTTCGCGGTTGGAGAGCAGATCGTCGAGGTCGCTCTTGCCGATGATGGAACGCAGGGACGTCTGGGCCATCTGCGAGACGGCGAAGCGGTAGTCCTCGACCTTGACGATCGCGTCGGCCGCGTCGACGACCTTGAAATAGACGACCGCGTCCACGCGCACGGTGACGTTGTCGCGGGTGATGCCCTCCTGCGCGGGCACGGGCATCGTCACGATCTGCATGTTGACCTTGCGGAGCTTGTCCACGAACGGGACGACCGTGGTGAAGCCGGGCCCCCGCACCTCACCGACCACCCGCCCGAGGCGGAAGACCACCCCGCGCTCGTACTGCTTGACGACCCTGGCCGCCGCAGCGACGTAGACCACGCACGCGGAACCGGCCGCCGCGCCCGCCACCAGCAGTTCCTGGAGCATCCTGACCCCCTCGTCGAGAGGCCGTTCTGTCTGCTCCTGCAAGGGTATGCCCGGTGCCTGCTCCGGGGCCACGATCGCCCCGGAGCGGGCACCGGCGCCGCTACTTCACGGCCGTGGCCCCGACCGCCGTGACCTTCACCGGCTCGGTGCCGGCCGCGCTGTGCCGCTCGGCCCAGTTCTCCAGGGCCGTACGGCAGGCGTGGTCGAGGTGGTGCAGGCCGGAGAGGTGCAGTTCGACCGGGCGGTCCTGGGGGAGCGCCTCCAGGCTGTCGAGGATCTTCGGCAGCCGCAGGAAGGTCGCGTTGCCCGACAGGTACGCCTGGACCGGGCCCGCGCCCTTGTCGACGACCTCCAGCTTGATGTGCGAGGCCTCCCACGCCGTCTTCGCGACGGCCAGCGCGAGGCCGATGAGGACGCCCTCGAACATGCTGACCGCGACGATCGACAGCGCCGTGACGACCAGGATCAGCGCCTCGCCCCGGTGCTCGCGCCACAGCGACACGATCTCCCGGACGGGGATGAGCTTGGCGCCGGCGTGCACCAGGATGCCCGCCAGGGCCGGGATCGGGATGTACGCGAGGACGTCCGGCAGCAGCGCCGCGAACAGCAGCAGCCATACGCCGTGCATGACCCGGGACGCCTTCGTCCGCGCGCCCGCCTGCACGTTCGCCGCGCTGCGCACGATCACCGCGGTCATCGGCAGCGCGCCGAGCATCCCGCACAGCGCGTTGCCCGCGCCCTGCGCCACCAACTCCTTGTCGTACTCGGTGCGTCGACCGGAGTGCAGCCGGTCGACTGCCGCCGCGCTGAACAGCGACTCCGCGGACGCGATCAACGTGAACGCGACGATCGTGCCCAGCACCCCGACCTGCGCCAGCTCACCGAACGCACTCAGCGGCGGCGGCTGCAACGAGCCGAGCAGCCCCTGCACCTCGACGGTCGCCACCGGCAGCCCGAACGCGAGCGCCGCGAGCGTCGCCAGCCCTACGGCGGCCAACGGACCCGGCACCGTACGGACCTTGGCGGGCATCCGCTTCCACAGCACCAGCACGGCGATGGTGGCGGCACCCAGCGCGAGCGAGGCCAGTGCCTCCGTGTTCCCGACGGCGTCGATGAGCGCGCCGGGCAGCTGGGCTATCTTGTCCACCCCCGAGGCGGGGGCCTTCGCCCCCGCCACCGAGTACAACTGCCCGGCGATCAGCACCAGTCCGATGCCGGCCAGCATGCCCTCGACGACCGAGACCGAGATGGCCCGGAAGTAGCGCCCCAACTTCAGGACGCCCATGGCGATTTGAAGCACACCGGTGGTGAGCACGATGACTCCGAGGGCGGGCAGCCCGTACTCCCGCACCGCCTCGAAGACCAGCACGGTCAGCCCGGCGGCGGGCCCGGACACCTGGAGGCTGCTGCCCCGCATGAATCCGGTGACGATCCCGCCCACGATGCCGGTGACCAGGCCGAGTTCGGCCGACACACCGGAGGCTACGGCCACGCCCACGCAGAGCGGGAGCGCGACCAGGAACACCACGAGCGAGGCCGCGAAGTCCTGCCGTAGATAAGGGAACTTGGCCTTTTCGTTGTTCTTCTTCAGGTCCATGGCGCTACTCACAGGGCCTCGAACTGGTCGGTGTCCGCGCTGTGTTCGAGCACGGCACCGGTGTGCACCTCGTAGTACCAGCCGTGCACCCGCAGCCGTCCGTCCGCCAACCGCCGCTCCACACAAGGGTAGGAGCGCAGTCGCAGCAACTGGGCGAGTACGTGGTTCTGCACGGCTCCGGCGACCGTCGGGTCGGCGGTGTCGCTCGGGGCGGGTTCGTCGGCGGCGTGCGCGAGCCAGTCGCGTACGGCCGGGACGGCGGCGAGGTCGTCGCCGCGCACCAGGGCGCCGACGGCACCGCAGTGGGAGTGGCCGCAGACGACGACGTCCTGGACGCCGAGCACCTCCACGGCGTACTCGATGGTGGCCTCCTCGCTGGTGGGGTTGCCGGAGGCGTACGGCGGGACGATGTTGCCGGCGGTGCGCAGCTCGAAGAGCTGGCCGGGGCGGGCGCCCGTGATCAGGGCCGGGACGACCCTGGAGTCGGAGCAGGTGATGAACAGCACCTGTGGGGACTGGCCTTCAGCGAGTTTGGCGAACTCCTCAGGGCGTTGTCCGAACGTACGGGCGTTGTCGATGAGGGGCTGCATGGCGTGTTGGTTCCTCCTGGCGCGCCCTCTGGGCGCGTCGGGCTTGCATGACAGTGTGCGTGGGGGATGTGACTGCCTTCAGCTCTCAGCAGCGGAAGACCTGAAGTGCCGCCGGAGTGTGTGCTGTCGAGGATCTCGATGTGCGGTGCAGCGGCGTGCCGGGCGCCACCGATGTGCGTACGGCCGCCGGGTCCTCGGTGAGGAGCGGGCGCTCGGGTGTCTCGGGTCCGCAGTCCGCGGAGCGGTAACGGTCGCGCAGGCGCAGCGGGACGGTGGGAGTGCCGGCGGCGCCGCAGTCGCGGAAGGTGATGGTCTCGGCGCGCAGGGCCTTGCCGCTGAGCTTGAACCCGGGCTGTGCCTTGGCCTCCGCATGACGCGCTGTGTGCGCGGGTGCGAAGGATTCCATGGATGCGAAGAACTGGAGGGCGAACAGGACGGCAGTGAGGAGCGTCACGACGGTCCGAGCCGTCTTACCTCGGAACATGCGCCCCCCTTCAGCCCGTTCGTGTTCCTAGTACAGACCAAGGCCAGGTCAACGGCTGGTCAAGTAACACGGTAACCCGGTGAAGTTGTTTGCAGGGTTAACGCGGCGTTTCCGATGCAAGAGAGCGTGAAAAGCGCGCTTGGGCTGGCGTGAACTAAGCGGTTTTGACGAGGTCCTCGGCGTCCCGGGCCAGCGCGGTGAGGCGGGAGATCGCGCGGAAGTACTTCTTGCGGTAGCCGCCGTTCAGCATCTCCTCGCTGAACAGCTGGTCGAATGGCAACCCCGAGGCCAGGACGGGCACTTCACGGTCGTAGAGCCGGTCCGCGAGGACGACGAGCCGCAGCGCGGTCGACTGGTCGGGTATCGGCCGGACGTCGGTGAGGCAGACGGCCTTGAGGTCGTCGGTGAGGGCGCCGTAGCGGCTGGGGTGGACCTTGGCGAGGTGGGCGAGGAGGTGCGGGAAGTCGTCGAGGGAGGCGCCCGGGGTGGCGTACGCCGCCTTCGTCACCTGCTCGTCGGAGAACGGGGCCGGGGCCTGTGGCAGGCCGCGGTGGCGGTAGTCGTCGCCGTCGATGCGCAGCGAGCGGAAGTGCGCGGACAGGCCCTGGATCTCGCGCAGGAAGTCGACGGACGCGAACCGGCCCTCGCCGAGCTTGCCCGGCAGGGTGTTGGAGGTGGCGGCCAGCGCCACGCCCGCGTCGACCAGCTTGCCGAGCAGGGTCGACACGAGGACGGTGTCGCCCGGGTCGTCCAGCTCGAACTCGTCGATGCACAGCAGGCGGTGGCCGGAGAGCGTCTGCACCGTCTTCTGGAAGCCGAGCGCGCCCACCAGGTTCGTCAGCTCGACGAAGGTGCCGAAGGCCTTGAGCGCGGGCTCGGCCGGGGTCGCGTGCCAGAGGGAGGCCAGGAGGTGGGTCTTGCCGACGCCGTAGCCGCCGTCGAGGTAGACGCCACGGGGGCCGGCCGGGGCCTTGGCCGCCTTGCCCTTGCCGAAGCCGAGGAAGCCGCGCTTGGCGGTGCCTGCGGAGTGCGCCCCGCCGAGCCCGGCGGCGAAGGCCTCCAGGACGCCGACCGCCTCGGTCTGGCTGGGCTGGTTCGGGTCCGGGATGTACGTGGCGAAGCGCACCGAGTCGAAGCGCGGCGGCGGCACCATCTCGGCGACCAGCCGGTCCGCGGGGACGTACGGCTCACGGGCGCACAGGGACAGCGGGGCCGCGTCTGCTATCGGGCTGATCCCGGAGGCGGCGGAAGAGGATGACACGGTTCATCAGTCTAGGGCCTGTCTGATAATTCCCTTCGTCGCCCGGAAGGCGGCCTGGCGTCGTGAGGACGGGGGCACCACCCACGCCCTTGAGGCGGTGGGGGAGGGGATTATCAGACAGGCCCTGGGGGGCGTGCCACACTGCACGACATGCGACGCCTGTTCCCTGTGACCGACGAAACAGCAGCCCAGGCCTCGAACGGGGCCCCCGATGCGCGTGGGGCGGACCGGGAGTGGGGGCTCGCGGAGCTGGCGGAGGCGTACGCCTACCCCGCCGGGAGCGCTCCCTGGCTGCGCGCCAACATGGTGTCCACGCTCGACGGGGCCGGTCAGCACGAGGGCCGCTCGCAGCCCATCTCCGGTGACGCCGACATGCGGATCTTCGGCACGCTGAGGGCGCTGGCCGATGTCGTGGTCGTCGGTGCGGAAACGGTACGCCAGGAGGGCTATCGGCCTGCGCGCGCGCGTGAGGAGTTCGCGGCGGCACGCACGCGTGCCGGGCAGACGCCCGCCCCCGTGATCGCGGTCGTCACCGCGAGCCTCGATCTCGACTTCTCGCTTCCGCTTTTCACCTCACCCCTGGTGCCGACGCTGATCCTGACGGGCGCCCAGGCGCCGCAGGACCGGGTCGCGGCCGCCGAGAAGGCGGGCGCCCGGGTGGTGGTCGCCGGTGACGGCGCGGGGGTGGACCCCGAGCGGGCCGTAGAGGCGCTGGCGGCCCTGGGGCACACCCGGTTGCTGACCGAGGGCGGGCCGCGGCTGCTGGGGCAGTTCGTGGCCGCCGGGGTGCTCGACGAGCTGTGTCTGACCCTCTCGCCGATGCTCGTGGCGGGGGACGCGCAGCGGATCTCCGACGGGCCGTCGGCTACGGTTCCCCAGCGCTTCGAACTGGTGTCCCTGCTGGAAGAGGCCGGGTTCCTGTTCGGTCGCTACCGTCGGTCCTGAGTGCGGTCGGAATGATCCGTTCCGTTTGTCTTTCGACGGGCACACTAAATCCGGCAGTACCCGTGCGATCGCGGGGCAGGATGGTTTCCGCAGGGCCTGGACGGCCTACGGAGGAGAGAGGGCCCGAGGGTCCTCGAAGGAGAAGGGGCGCCTGGTGTTCACAAGCGTACTGATGATCGAGAAGGCCCTTACGTCCGCCGACGTGGAGTTCGTCACCACCTTGCACGGTGACGAGACCGTCTCCTTCCACGTGTTGCTCCAGCCCCGCGGCGACCAGGCGGACCGCCTGCTGCGGGCCATCGACGACGTCGCCCTCGGCGAACTCGACGAAGCGGCACACGAGCGGGAGACCCCCGAGGGCAAGGACGCGGCGGCACTCGGCACGCAGGCTCTGGAGGTGTCCCTGACGGCCCTGCACGCGGCCGGCAGCGAGGCGCAGGGGCGGCTCATCGAGGACCACCCGCTGGACGCGCTGAAGACCCTCGTGGACGAGATCGGCGCGGACGAGGTGATCGTGCTGACCGATCCCCACTACGTGGAGGAGTTCTTCCACCGGGACTGGGCCTCGCGCGCCCGTCACAAGGTCGGCGTACCGGTGCTGAAGCTGTTCTCGCACAGCAAGGAGTAGCGGTCGGCGGACGGCCGGCGGGTGTCCGTGATTGTCAGTGGCACCGCATAGGCTTGCCGCTGAACGTCCGCCGCATCAGCCGTGATCAGTCGGTCGTCGTCAGTCGTACGAACACGCACGCACAGGGAGACACGCATGGCACCCGGCCTTCCCACCGCCATGGACCGACCGCACTTCATCGGCATCGGCGGGGCCGGGATGTCGGGGATCGCCAAGATCCTCGCGCAGCGCGGGGCGAAGGTCGCGGGCAGCGACGCCAAGGACTCCCCGACCGCCGACGCCCTTCGCTCCCTGGGCGCGACCGTGCACATCGGGCACGCCGCGGAGCACCTCGCCGACGACGCCACCTGCGTGGTCGTGTCGTCGGCGATCCGCAAGGACAACCCCGAGCTGGCCCGCGCGGCCGAGCTGGACATCCCGGTCGTCCACCGCTCGGACGCGCTGGCCCGCCTGATGGACGGCCTGCGCCCGATCGCCGTAGCGGGCACGCACGGCAAGACCACCACGACGTCGATGCTCGCGGTGTCGCTGACCGAGCTGGGCCTCGACCCGTCGTACGCGATCGGCGGCGACCTGGACGCCCCGGGTTCGAACGCGCTGCACGGCGACGGCGAGATCTTCGTCGCCGAGGCCGACGAATCGGACCGCAGCTTCCACAAGTACGCCCCCGAGGTCGCGATCGTCCTCAACGTGGAACTCGACCACCACGCCAACTACGCGTCCATGGAAGAGATCTACGAGTCCTTCCAGACCTTCGCGGACCGGATCGTGCCGGACGGCACCCTGGTGATCTCGGCGGACCACGAGGGCGCGCGGGAGCTGACGCGGCGAATCTCCGACTCCGTGAAGACGGTGACGTACGGAGAGGCGGAGGACGCCGACGTCCGCATCCTCTCCGTCGTCGCGGAGGGACTGAAGAGCGAGGTGACCGTCCTCCTGGGCGGTGAGGAACTCACCTTCACCGTCTCGGTCCCCGGCCGCCACTACGCGAGCAACGCGGTCGCGGCCCTCGCCGCGGGCGTCGCGCTCGGCATCCCCGCCGCGGAACTGGCGCCCGCGCTCGCCGCGTACACGGGCGTGAAGCGGCGCCTCCAGCTCAAGGGCGAGGCGGCCGGCGTCCAGGTGATCGACTCCTACGCCCACCACCCCACGGAGATGACGGCCGACCTGGAGGCGATGCGCGCGGCGGCCTCCTCCGCGCGGCTGCTGGTCGTCTTCCAGCCCCACCTCTTCTCCCGCACCCAGGAACTCGGCAAGGAGATGGGCCAGGCCCTCGCCCTTGCGGACGCGTCGCTGGTCCTGGACATCTACCCGGCCCGCGAGGACCCGATCCCCGGCATCACCAGCGACCTGATCATCGAGGCCGCGCGCGCCGCGGGCGCCGACGTGACCCCGGTGCACGACAAGGCGGACGTACCCGAGGCCGTCGCGGGAATGGCGAAGCCCGGTGATCTGGTTCTCACCATGGGAGCGGGCGATGTGACAGACCTCGGCCCGCGGATCCTGGACCGTCTCGCGAAGTAAGGGGCTGAGCTGCATGTCGTACGACGTCGAAAAGCCGGACGAGGAATGGCGCACGGAGCTGAACCCGGCCGAGTACGCGGTGCTGCGGCAGGCCGGCACGGAGCCCGCCTTCGTCGGTGAGTACACCGACACCAAGACGAAGGGCGTCTACTCCTGCCGGGCCTGTGGCGCCGAACTCTTCACCTCCACCGAGAAGTTCGAGTCCCACTGCGGCTGGCCGAGCTTCTACGACCCGAAGGACACCGACGCGGTCGAGCTGATCCAGGATCGCTCGCACGGGATGGTGCGCACCGAGGTGCGGTGTGCGCGGTGCGGGTCGCACCTCGGTCACGTCTTCGAGGGCGAGGGGTACGCGACGCCTACCGATCAGCGGTACTGCATCAACTCCATCTCGCTGCGGCTGACGCCTGAAGAGGGCTGACGCGGGCAAGTCGCCTGGTAGCGGGATGGGTTTGTACTTACCGGATTGCCAGAGCGCTCTAGGTCAGTGAGCCGGGCCCCCCCCCCGGCGCGGGGGCCGCGCGTGGGGGTAGTACGGCGGGGCCGTGGCCCCCGGGCGGGGCCATACCCCGGGCGGGCCCCCCCCCCCCCGGGGCCCGGGGGGGGCCCCCCCTTCCGGGGGGCGCCCGGGGCCCTGGCCGGTGGGCGGGTGTGGGTTTTTCAATCCCGTTTGCCCCCGCCCCCTAGCGCACTCGCCCCCCCCCCCCCCGCCGGGCCCGCCCCCGGCTCTTGGCGTTAGTACGGCGTTCCGTTGCCCGCTGGTCGATCACTTCGCCTGGGCGAGCCAGACCGCGTCGGGGCCGGCCGGGAAGCGCAGCTGGCCGGTCGTGTCGTGCGCGGCGCGCCACACCGTCTCGGCGACGTCGCTCTCCTTGGTGAACAGGTCCTGGCTGGTGAAGGAGTCCATGGTCTTCGTCGCCCACTGTGCGTAGGGCGCCGGGACCAGCTCGTCCACCGAGGAGCCGTTCGTCGCGGTGGCGGCGAAGTTGGTCGTCAGGCAGGCACCCGGCTCGACCGTCTTCGCCCGCACACCGAAGGGCGCGAGTTCGAGCGAGAGGGATGCGGTGAACCCCTCGATCGCCATCTTGCTCGCCTTGTAGACGGCCGAGAGGGGCATGTGGCCCAGCACCACGCTGGAGGTCACGTTGATCACGACGCCGGAGCCCCGCTCGCGGAACTGGGGGAGAACGGCCTGTGTCGTCGCCATCACGCCGAACGTGTTGGTCTCGAAGACATCCCGCACCCGGTCCATGGGGGTGCCCTCGAACACGCCGATCGACGGGACGCCCGCGTTGTTGACCAGGACGTCGATGGGCCCCGCCGCCTCGAACGCGGCGGTGATGGTCTCGGGCTTCGTCACGTCGAGCTCGACGACGCGCAGCCGGTCCGACTCGGGCAGGACACCCGAACGCGGGGTGCGCATCGTGGCGATGACGTTCCACCCCTGCGAGTGGAAGTGGAGGGCGGTCGCCCGCCCGTATCCGGATGAGGCACCAGTGATCAGAACTGTCTTCATTGCTGTGTTCCTCGCGATGTGATGGGATCCGCGACGAGCAGGCATTTTCCTACTCGGCGGAAGAACTTCTGATCCCAGTACATCGCTCTTACCTGCGGAGATAGTAGAAGCATTCTCCCCATTGCTTGCACGATCCTCTTCCGTGCTTCGGTTCCGCTCAGGGCAGGATGCCTGCGGGGGTGCGCGCGATGTCCCGCAGGCGGGCCGCGTCCCGGCTCGGGGGTTCGCCGAACTGGCGGCGGTACTCGCGGCTGAACTGCGACGGGTTGTCGTAGCCGACGCGCTGCCCGACCCCCGTGACGTCCCCGGGGTGGGTGGCCAGCAGCAGCCGGGCCTCCTGGAGGCGGATCTGTTTCTGGAACTGGATGGGGCTCATCGCGGTCACCGCCTGGAAGTTGCGGTAGAAGGCGGAGACGCTCATGCCGGACAGCCGTGCCACGTCCTCGACCCGGAACGGCTGCGCGTAGTGCTCGCGGATCCAGCGCACGGCCCGGGAGACATGGCTGAGGCCGCTGTCGGCCAGGCCGAGTTGGCGTACCGTCGCGCCCTGCTCGCCGGTGATCAGCCGCCACAGGATCTCGCGCTTGGCCAGCGGCGCAAGGACGGCCCGGTCGCGGGGCTGGTCGAGCAGGCGCAGCAGCCGGACCACCGTGTCGAGCAGGGCGGCCGGTGCGTCGCTGACGGCGATCCCCGACGGTGTGCCTCCACCGGTGCGGGGGAGGTCACCGGGACCGGCCTGCAGCAGGAGCTCGGCGACGGCGGACGGTTCCAGGGTGAGGCCGAAACCGAGGGCCGGCCGTTCGGGGTCGGCCTGGGTGAACTGCCCGGTGACAGGCAGGTCGACGGATGCGACCAAGTACTGCCCGGGACCGTACTCGTAGACCCGCTCGCCCAGCGCGAGGCGTTTGGCGCCCTGGGCGATGACGGCGACCACCGTGCCGGACATGGAGGGCGCCGGCGGATCCGGCCGGTCGACCTTCGAGATCAGGACGCCGTCGATGGCGGTGGTCCAGTCGGGCCGGGCGTGCCGGTCCAGCAGGGTGCGGAACTCTTCCAGGGACATGAGTCCATTGCAGCACCCCGCCGCCACTCTGTTCCCGGAGCGGCGAGGATCGTGCAAGTGTCTGCGAGCATCGTTCTAACGTTTTCGCAGGTCAGTGGCCTTGAATGGAATCAGTTCACTCCATTCAGTCCATCACTGCGAAGGGGAAACTCATGCTTGCCGACTACGGATTCAACGCCACCCTGACCGCCAAGCCCGGGATGGGCAGTCGGCTGGTCGACCTGCTGCTGACCGGCCTGGACGAGGGCAGCCCCGGTGCGAGCGAGCACTGCGTCGTCTACCTCGTCTCCCGTTCCGCGTCCGACCCAGACGTCGTCCATGTCACCGAGGGCTGGACCAGTGAGGAGGACCACCACCGGATCTTCGCCGGCGAGGCCGCCCAGGCCATCGTGGCGCGGATCGCCGGGCTGCTGGCCAAGGAGTCCGAGTACACCGACTACGTCCCCGTCCTCGGCAAGGCCGCTTTCTGAGCCCCGGAGCGATCTGCCGATCCGTCACCTGGCTGCCTGGCCACCTGAACGCCTGGCCGCCTGCCCCAGACACCTCCATCTTCGTTCGTCCGGCACCATCCCACGAAAGGCCCATGCCATGACCCCGGCACGTCCCGCTCTGGATTCCGAACTGCAAGAGCTGTTGGCCGACATGCCCCTCATGTCCCAGCTCACCCCGGAACTTCTCGCGCAACTACGACAGCTCCCCTCGGCGCCCGTCGACTCGCTCCTGGCACACCGGCAGGTCGACCGGCGCGAGGCCAGCGTGCCGGCCGAGGACGGTGCCCGGATCCGCCTGTCCGTCTTCAGCCCCGCGAACGCCGATCGCACCGCCGCCGCCCCTTGCGTCTACTGGATCCACGGTGGCGGGATGGTCATGGGCGATCGCTTCTCGCAGATCGACATCCCGCTGGAATGGCTCGACGAGTTCGGCGCGGTCGTGGTCTCCGTGGACTACCGGCTCGCACCGGAAGTCACCGGCACCACCCTCGTCGACGACTGCTACCAAGGTCTGCTCTGGACCGTCGAACACTCCGAGGAACTGGGCATCGACCCCACCCGGATCATCGTCGCGGGCGCCAGCGCCGGTGGCGGCCTCGCTGCCGGTCTCACCCTGCTGGCACGCGACCTCGGCGCCCCGGCGATCGCCGCGCAGATGCTGATCTGCCCCATGCTCGACCACCGCAACACCACCACCTCCAGCCGCCAGTACTCCGGCGTGCCCGGTGTCTGGACCGGCGAGATGAACGAGTTCGGCTGGCGAGCCGTACTCGGCGACCTCACCGGCGACGAGGTGTCCGCGTACGTCTCACCCGCCCGGGCCGAGGACCTCTCCGGCCTGCCGACCACCTACATCGACGCCGGCTCCGCCGAAGTCTTCCGCGACGAGGACACCGACTACGCCACCCGCATCTGGGCGGCCAGCGGCTAGGCCGAACTCCACGTCTGGGCAGGCGGGTTCCACGGCTTCGACGCGCTGTATCCGCAGGCGGACGTCTCGGCCACGGCCCGCCGAACCCGCACCGACTGGCTCAGCCGCCTCCTGCGCGCGAACGGCTCCGCCTGACGGGCAAGCACAGTTGGCCGCTGCTCGCCGAGGGAACTGCCGGCCACGGGCGACGGCCACGGCTGCCCGCTACGGATGCGTGATCTCCGCGATCACTGTCGCCGCCGGGGGAAGCTTGGCGATATCGGCCGCGATTTCCTGGACGGGAGCTGACACTCCGTCGAGGGCGCCGCGTCAGGCCTTGGCTCCGGACATGCCGCTGGTCACCACGATCGCCGCCACCGCGCCGGCCCCGGTGCGGCCCAGCCAGACCACGCCGCCCGACTCCGCGGTGAAGGTGACCAGGTCGGCGTGTCGTGTCTCGTCGCTCAACCGCTCGCAGTTGTCGGGCAGTTGCTCGGACTCGCGCTCCACCGGGCTGCCGTCCACGAACGTGCGGAACGGCGCGACCAGGGTCGTCCACGCCTCGGCGTCGGCGAAGCAGCCGACGTTGGCGTCGGAGGAGAACCCGACCTGCTCACCCGGCTGAAGGAGGTCGAGGTCGTCGTGGATCCCCAGGCCCATCTCCCACCCGGTCACGGGGTCGTCGCTCAGGCGTATCCGGGTCGCGGCGCACGCGATGCCGTCGAAGTGTTCACCGAAGAACTCGTACGGCCCCGCCGTCCAGGCGATCTCCACCGGGTAGGTGCCCGGCGGAATCCGTGCGGCCAGCTCGCGCGGGGGCTTCGTCGGCGACCCGTCCTCGTAGTCGCCGATCTCGTCGTCGTGCCACGGCGCGTCCACGATCAGGCGGCCGCTCGGTATGCGGATGGTGGTCATCCGCTCAACACCCGTGACCACGACCGGCGTCGACGGATCGTCGTACACCGTCCCGAGCTGTGCGCCGGGCGTGAACGCCGTCTCCAGATACCAGGCGGCCTCCGGTCCGGCTGCCAGCCGGGCGTCCCCGAACCACTCCATGTCCCGTCCCTCCCCTCCCCTGCCGTCCGCCTGGACGGTCAAAGGAAAAGGTACGTGGGGCCACTGACATCGAGCCGGTGCACCGACATCGCACCGAGTGCACCGACATCGAACCGAGTGCTACGACCCGGTCGTCCCGAAGGTGACCTTGTAGTAGCAGGCCCCCTTGCACGGCATCGTCGCCCCGTCGTCGAAGGCGTACGAATAGGCGTACGGGGCGGCCCGCTTGAAGACCTGGGTGTAGTCGACCGGCCACTTCGAGGGGACGCAGTTGTCGCGGCCCGCCCAGGCGCCGCGGCAGCAGTACGTGTCGCCGCCGAACGCCGCGCAGGGCGGCTTGCAGCCGACGACCTGGCCGCCCGACACCGCCCGCATCGCGGTGGGGCAGTCGACGTCCGACGTGCAGACGCCCTTGTAGCAGCCCGAGGAACTGACCGGGTCGACCGTCGTGGTGTGCGAGATGTTGATGTACATCGGCAGGTTCGAGCCGTCGACCATGCTCACGTCGTAGAAGTCCATCCCGGCGTACGCGTCGAACGTGAACTCCCCCAGTGTGGTGGGCGGGTTGGCGCCCTCGCACACGCTGGTGCAGTCGCCGGTCGCGCAGTGGCCGGCGGCCGTGGAGGTGCAGCCCGTGCGTCCCCAGATACGGCCGCCCCAGTTGTTCGCCACGGTCACCGACAGGCTCTGGCCCGGGGCGAGTTGGCGTCCCGCGGGGTAGACGGACGTGTTGGTGACGATCGCCCAGACCGTCTTCGGGGTGCGGTTGACGACCGTGATCAGGCGTTTGCCGGCGGGGGCCGTCGAGGCGTGATGTGTCGGCTCAACTGCCTTGGTGGTGGGTTTGCTTGTGCTCTTCTTCGAGACGGCGGCCTTGGGGGAGGGGGAAGCCGAGGCGCTGTGGCTCGGGGAAGGCGACGGCGCGGGCGAGGCGCTCGGGGACACGGCCGGACGCGCGGCCGTGTCCTGGTGGGCCGTCGTGCGGGTGCCGCCCGTTCCGGACGGCGTCCACACGCTGTAGGCGATCAGCACGGTGGCGGCCGTGGCGAGGGCGGCCGCCACGACGTACCACCAGCGTCGGCGGTGCCGCCGTGGGCTCGCGCCGAGTCTTCTGCGTCCTCGTGCCATGGTCCTCGCGCCTTCCTGATGCTCTTCGGATGCGGTCCAGTCGCGGTCCAGATGCGGTCCGCCTATCGGTGACCTGTTCGGCGACGGCCCGACAACATAAATTCGGACGCGACCGGCTGATTTCTTTTGTTGTCCTGTTTTCTGTAGTCCTTGCGCGCGTCGGCGGTCTCCGAAGCAGAGAGATGCCACGGCCGGACCACACGCGGAGGAACGAACGCAGATGACCGAGAAGCCCAGGAGTGGACCCGACGCGGGCGTGGTGAGCGCCGCGTGCGCGGGTGACCGGCAGGCCCTGGATCACCTGCTGACGCAGTGCCTGCCGCTGGTCTACAACATCGTCGGCCGGGCCCTGAACGGTCACGCCGATGTCGATGACGTCGTACAGGAGACGCTGTTGCGCATGGTGCGGGGGCTGCCGAAGCTGCGGGATCCCGCCGCGTTCCGGTCGTGGCTGGTGGCCATCACGATCCGACAGGTACGGGACCGTGAGCAGACACGGGCCGCCGATCGCGACCGCAGGGCGCACCTGGAGGACGCGGAGGCGATCACCGACCCCGCGCTCGACTTCGCCGGACTGACCATCCTGCGGCTGGGGTTGACCGAGCAGCGCCGTGAAGTCGTCGAGGCCACGCGCTGGTTGGACCCGGACGACCAGGAACTGCTGTCCCTGTGGTGGCTGGAGGAGACCGGCGAACTCGAACGGGCCGAACTCGCCGGTGCGTTGGGGCTCTCCGACCGGCACGCTTCTGTCCGCGTGCAGCGCATGAAGAAGCAGATGGAGGTCTCGCGGGTGGTGGTGCGGGCACTGGCCGCCGCACCGCGCTGTGCGGAGCTGGACGAGACGGCTTCGACGTGGGACGGCACGCCAAGTGCCTTGTGGCGTAAGCGGTTTGCCCGGCACATCCGTGGGTGCGGGGTGTGCCAGGGGCTCGACGCGGGGCTGCTGCCGATGGACCGGCTGCTGAGCGGGCTTCCGCTGGTGGCCGTGCCGACGGGACTTGACCCGGCGCGGGTGCTCAACGCCGTTATGGGGGCGGGTGGTTCATCCTCGCCGGCGGACCAACCCGGGCAGTCCGCGCAGCGGGGTCCACGCCGGCGGCACGGGCGCCGGTCCGGTCGTATCGGCGGCAAGCAGGTCGTGGGTGGTTCGGCGGCGGTCGCCGTCGTCGTGGTGGCCGCGCTGGTCGCGCCCCGGCTGACCGGGGGCGCCTCTTCTACGACGGCTGCGGCATCGGCGTCGCCCGCTCCGGTGGCCGGCGCCTCCCCGAGCCCCACGCCCTCGGCCTCTCCGAGCGCGTCGCCGAGCGCCTCCCCGACGCCGAAGGCCAAGCCGAGTCCCTCTCCCTCGAAGCACACCGCCGCCGCCCCCGCGCACATCGCCGCCGGCGCCAAGAAGGGAGTCGGGGTGTGGACGTTCGGCGGGGTGAGCCAGGCGCTCGCCGCGAGCGGGGCGAGCTGGTACTACACCTGGTCCACGCAGCACTCGGGTGTCACCACCCCCTCGTCGGCGTCGTTCGTGCCCATGATCTGGGGAGCGAAGTCCGTCACCGACTCCTCGCTGGCGCAGGCCCGGGCGTACGGGCCCTATCTGCTGGGGTTCAACGAACCGGACATGGCGCAGCAGTCGAACATGACGGTCGAGCAGGCGCTGGAGTTGTGGCCCCGGCTCATGGCGGCGGGCAAGATCCTCGGCAGCCCGGCGGTGGCCTTCGGCGGTGACACGGCGGGTGGCTGGCTGGACCGTTTCATGTCGGGGGCGAAGACGAAGGGGTACCGGGTCGACTTCATCACGCTGCACTGGTACGGCGGCGACTTCCGCACCCCGCAGGCCGTCGAGCAGCTGAAGTCGTACCTGGCCGCGGTGTACGCGCGCTACCACAAGCCGATCTGGCTCACCGAGTACGCGCTGATCGACTTCTCCCAGGGGACCCATTTCCCGTCCGCGCAGCAACAGGCCGATTTCGTCACCGCGTCCACCAAAGCGCTGGACGGCCTGCCCTATGTGCGGCGCTACGCGTGGTTCGGGCTGGGCGCGGACCCGTCGAAGCCGAGCAGCGGGCTCTTCACGGACGGTACGACGACCACCGCGGCGGGCCGGGCCTTCCAGTCCGCCGACTGATCCGGCCCGGCCGCCCCCGGAATCAGGGGCTCACGCCCCACGTGATGCGGTAACCGCACTCTCCCGAGCAGGTGAGCACGCTGGTCGCGTCGTCGTTGACGTAGGAGTACGCGAAGGGCTCGGCCTTCTTGAACACGGCCGCCGAGTCGACGGGCCAGAAGGACGGGACGCACTGGGGCCGTGCCGCGTACGCGCCCGTGCAGCAGGTCTGGTCCGTCTTGAACACCAGGCAGGCGCTCAGGCAGGCCACGACACGGCCGTCCCGGACGCGCTGGAGTTCGGTGGGGCAGGTCGTGTTGGCGTCCCGGGTGCAGCCGGCGGCGGAGCAGCCGTTCGCGTCGATCTTGTCGTGGGACGAGCCGCCGTAACTGTTGATCCACATCGGCAGGTTGTTGCCCTCGACCAGGCTGACGTCGTAGAAGTCCATGCCGTTCCAGGCGTTCAGGTTGAACTCGGCCAGCGTGGAGGGGAATTCGCCCCAGGTCGAGCCGCACTGGAAACGGCCGCAGTCGCCGGTCAGGCAGTGGCCGTCGCCGGACGCGTCGAAGGAGCAACCGGTACGCGCCCACACCCGGACGTCCCAGTGGTCGGGGACGGTGAAGCTGAGGCCGGCCCCGGGCTTCAGCACCCAACCCGTCGCCTCCACAGGGTGTTTGGGGTCCGCCGCGATCGCCGGCCAGATCGTCTGGTCGAGGCGGTTGACGAGGGTGACGGTCCGCTTTCCGGCGGGCACGGTCCTCGGTTGACCGGCCGCGCGGGACGGTGAGGCGCTCGCCTCGGACGGCTTCCGTGCGTCAGGGGTGGGCGAGGGGGAGGGTGTGGCGCGCGGCGATGACGTCGTCGTAGGTGAGGGGCCGGGACGGGACGGGGTGGCGGCAGCCGCCGTACCGTGCGCGGACGACGGGCCAGCGACCGTACGGTGTCCCGGAGTTCCTGTCTGCGCGCGGATCAGCAGGACGCCGGTCACCACGGCGAGGCAGGTCAGGAGCACCGCGGCGGCCAGGCCGATCTGTCTGCGTACCGGGCGGGGCGCGCGGCGGTGGCCCGCCGTGGATCGTGCGCGCCCTTGTCGGCGGATGGACAACCGGCAACGAGGCATGTCTCAACACTCCTGTCCGTTCCCACGCTCCGTCGCGCGGCGATCCGGCCGGCGGAGTCTTCCGTGTCTTCCGTAGTGGAGACCGGCGCACGCCCTGCTGGACAACGGAAACGGGGACGGCAATACCCACTTCGCCGGGGCGGTGAGCAGTGCTGGTCATAAGTCGATCAGAAGTTGGCAACCTGGCGACGAGTAATCCCCCGTACATTGCGGCAGCGGGGCCGAAGATCATCTGATCGGCCCGGGAGTCCGGTATTCCCGCGACCCCGATACCCGCGACCCTGTTCAGAAATTGCTCTGGAGACATACCGATGAAGATCGCCAAACGTCTCATCCTCACCGGCGCGGCCGTCACCGCCGTGGCCGCCGGCACGCTCGTGAGCGCGACCGTCGGCCAGGCCGCCACCCCGCAGCCGCCCCTCCGCCTCGGCGTCACCGTGCCCGACGCGCTGAAGGTCCCGGACGGCAACAAACTCACCGGCGTCTTCTCCGCCGCCGGCGTCCAGACCTACACCTGCACCAACAGCGCCTGGACGCTGCTGGAGCCGGCCGCCACCCTGTGGGCCAAGAACGACCACGCCAAGCGTCCCGTCGCCCTGCACTCCCGCGGCCCGGTGTGGGTGTCCACGGTGGACGGCAGCGCCGTCAACGGGTCCGCGATCGCCAACTCGCCCAAGACGGGCACCATCCCCGAGCTGCTGCTGAAGGCCACCGCCACCCGCGGCACCGGGATGTTCGCCGACGTCTCCTACGTCCAGCGCCTGGGCACGAGCGGTGGCGTCGCGCCCACCACCGCCTGCACCGGCACCAGCACGGACCAGGTCAGCGTGCGGTACACCGCCACGTACGCGTTCTACAAGCCCGCCAAGTAACTCGGGGTGGTGAAGGCAGTTGGCCCCCCGGGCGACCCCGAGGGGCCACTGCCGTGCGTCCGCCGGGCGCTCAACTCCCGTGCGGAGGCTCCTGTTCGGCCCTGATCCGGCCATGCACCTCCCAGTCCCACACCGTCTCGCGCACCTCGTCCAGGGCGCGGGCCAGATGCCTGCGGTAGGTGCTGAACGCCAGGTTGAGCTTCCGCGCCACGGCGTCCTGCGTGGACGTCGAGTGGTACGTCAGCGTGAGCACGTCGTGCAGATGCCGGGTGCGGGGATGGGCGTTCAGCCGCTGTACGGCCTTGCCGATCAGGTCGCGGAGCGCGGTCACCGGGTCGCCCTCGCTGAGTTCCTCCACCAGCCGGCTGCGCAGCAGCGGGTTGTCGGCGAGCCCGCCGGGGTCGAGCCAGCCGCGCAGCGCCTCGCGGACGGCGGCGTCGGACTCCTCCCGACTCAGCGGTGTGACACGGGACTTGGGCTTCCCGGCCGCCACGGCCGGTGCTCCGCCGAGCAGGCGCGCGTCGATGCCCTCGGCCCACTCCTCCACCCGCGCCGCCCGCCAGTCGTGGCAGAACAGGCCGTACCCGCGATCGGCGTGGACGGCCCGGCGGGGCGGCTGGAACATGCCCATGTACGTCATCAGCGGTGCCCAGAACTTCGGTTCGGCGCTGACGAAGGAGGACCAGGCGCAGTGCTTGGCGCGCAGCAGCTCGAAGACGATCCGCATCCGCACCAGGTCCCACGACCGCGAGGGGCGGTGGTGGTTCTCCTCGTGCACCATGAACCGTGCCACGCCCAGGTGTTCGCCCTGGCGCGGGGGAGTCATCGCGGAGACCAGATCCCACGCCTCCGCCAGCACGGGGTCCGCCGCCCGGGTCTCGTCGTCGAGCGCGTCGATCGTCAACCAGGCCATGAACCCGAGGAGTTGACCCGTGTCGCAGCGCCGGTGGACGTGGAACGCCTCGGGCTGACGTCTCAACCAGTACGCGACCATACGGGCGTTGTGCTCACCCTCGACCTTGTGGGTCAGTTCGATCAGCGCGGGGGCGTCCTCCGGGCGCATCGGCTGGTCGTGCACGTCGGGTTCGTCGCGCGTGCCCTGGAACTCCCTCAGCCACTGCGACCTGGAGACGATGTGGTTGAACTCGCGGGCGGCGCGCAGGGCTTCCTTCTCCGGTGCGTCGCGGACGCGCTCCACGAGGTGGCGGCGGATCGTGCGGTGCATGGCCTTGTAGCGTTCCGGGTCGCGCCAGCGGAAGTCGCTGTCGAGGGCGTCACGGACGACGTCGTAGGGGCACACCCCGAAGGGACCCGACTTCATGAACGACAACTGCCGCAGCCAGGCGAAGAGTTCGGATGCGTCCTCGTCCGGGAGTGCCACGCGCAGCAACTCCTCGGTGGTGTCCGCGACATGGCCGCACACCTCCAGTGCCCGCCGGTGTGCGGGCGAGGGCGGTCTGCCGACGATGTGGGTGAGCAGGCGGTCGACGACCGTGCGCAGTGGGGCCCAGAAGACCTCGTCCGTCGAGGAGTTGTCGTGGGTCGCGGCTTCCGCGACCAGCCGCAGGGCGAGCGGATGGCCCGCGGCGAACCGGAGGAGGGACGCGTGCAGCGCGGGGTCGGCGCCCTGCGAGGTGAGCAGCGCCGCCGAGTCCGCGGGGCCCAACTCCCGCAGGGGCACGACCTGGAGGACCTCACTCCACGCGAGGTCCGCCTTCCAGAGGGGGTCGGGTGCGTGCCGTCCGGCGACGACCACCAGGGCTCCGGCAGGTAACCGCGGCAGGAAGCGGTCGCGTATCCACTCCTCCATGGCGCGGTAGCGCTCGAAGTCGTCGACCAGCAGGACAGCGTTGTCGCGGGCGAAGACCTCGGCGGTCGCCTCCTCGAAGGCCGCCGGCGAGAGCTCGACCGTACGGGCGTCGACGCCGACGACCGGCCGGCCCGCGGCGCGTGCCTCCGCGGCGAAGCGCTGCAGCAGGGCGCTCTTCCCCATGCCGCCCGGGCCGTGCAGCACGATGACCATCGGGGTGCCGGGTTCACCGGCCAACGCCCGCCGGAACAGGGCGAGTTCCTCTCGCCTGCCGAC
Organism: Streptomyces sp. NPDC048504; assembly: GCF_043200035.1. Lineage (NCBI taxonomy): Bacteria > Bacillati > Actinomycetota > Actinomycetes > Kitasatosporales > Streptomycetaceae > Streptomyces > Streptomyces sp. NPDC048504. The sequence continues at coordinate 309,917 of NZ_JBICXA010000005.1, read as the reverse complement.
GAAGTTCTGCAGGCGGGCGGAGGCCAGTCTGTCGGCCAGGAGGCCGGCGGAATCGTCCTTCGCCATGCCGTTCCCTTCCCCGGAGTCGACCGCATCGGACCGCTGCGAAACCTACCCGTTCGGGCCGGGCCATGGACCACGGCCGGACCTTACGCCGGTCTTACGGACAACGGGACCGATCACCGGCCGGGCGCCCTAAACCTGGGAGGGGGCCTTCCGTGGAAACACCGGCCAACCCGCTTCTTTGTCCTATTCGTGCTCGTTGAGGAACGCAGAAGGGTCCGTAGCCCTCCTTCTGTGTGAAGGAAACAGCACAGGCAAGGAAACCGGGGACTGAGTGGCATGGGTTTGACCAGCGAGACTACCGTTTATGTGGTGGCGGCCGTGGCTGCCGTCTGCGTGGCGCTGCTGGTCTGGGTGTGGCCGCGGCTCGCCAGTCCTGGCGTGCGGCAGGTGCTCGGGCGGCTGGCAGCCATTGGAGTGACTCAGGTCACCATCATCGCGGCGTTCGCGTGCTGGCTGAACTCCTCGTACCAGTTCTTCGGATCGTGGGGCGAGCTGTTCGGCGACGTCGACACCGCCCCCGTCGGCGTGACCCAGGCGGCCGACCACAACGGCGACGGCTCGATCGGCGGTGTCTCCGTGAAGGGGGCGCTGGTGCAGCCCGCCGGCGACGAGCAGCTGAGCCGGGTCAGCGGACTGCCCACCGGCAATCCCGCAGTGAACGGCAAGGTGGAGTCCGTCAAGGTCATCGGCCGCCGTACGGGAGTGGTCGACCCGGCGTTCGTCTACCTGCCGCCGCAGTACTTCCAGAAGGCGTACGCGCGCCAGCGCTTCCCCGTCGTCGTCGCGCTCAGCGGCTACCCGGGCAGCATCTTCAACCTCGCGCAGTACCTGCGGGTGTCGCAGACCGCCGGGCAGCTGCAGAAGAGCGGGCAGATGCAGCCGACCATCATGGTGATGATCCGGCCGACGATCGCCCCGCCGCGCGACACCGAGTGCGTGAACGTTCCTGGTGGACCGCAGACCGAGACCTTCCTCGCCAGGGACCTTCCGCAGGCCCTCAAGTCCGTCTACCGGGTGGGTCACGACGCCAGCGCCTGGGGCGTCATGGGGTACTCCTCCGGCGGCACCTGCGCCCTGCAGCTGACGATGCGCAACCCGCACGTGTACACGACGGCCGCCGCGCTCTCCCCCGACTACCGGATCAAGGACGACCCCACCACCGGCAACCTCTTCGGCAGCGGTCTCGGCAGGGTGAACCGGGTCAACGGGCATGACCTGATGTGGCGGTTGAAGCATCTGCCCATTCCTCAGGTCTCCGTCCTGGTCGCCGACAGCAAGCACGGCGAGCGGGGCTATCCGCAGACCCTCGCCTTCATCAAGGCCGTCAAGGCGCCCATGCGCGTCGCGTCGATCCTGCCCGAGTCGGGGAGCCACAACTTCCCCACCTGGGTACGGGAGATGCCCGCGTCCCTGAAGTGGATGAACCAGCAACTCACCTTCCCCCAGGACGTCGTGCCCCGGCACGTCCCCAAGAAGGGCAACAGCACCGTGCGGGCGGAGGGCACCGAGCCCAAGAAGCCGACCGCCGGGGCGCGCAAGTAGCCGCCGGCAGGTCACTGCCCGTTCGTACGCCCCAGCGTCCCGGGCGGTTCCTGACGGGACGTTCCCTACGGCGCCGGGTGCCTCAGGCGTAGTCGGTCGCGGGGACCGTGCCGTAGCGGCTCATCGTCTCGATCGTCGACTCGGTGTTGAACTCCCGGCCGCCGGCGATCATGTCCCGTAGGTCGCGGAAGTACTGCACGAACAGGTCGGGCGTGAAGGTGTTGACCATCACCGCGGGCTCGTCGCCGGGGTTGGCGAAGGTGTGCGGGGCGCCCGGCGGGATCATCGCGAGGGTGCCCGCCGGGGCGATGTGGACGGTCTCGCCGATGGTGAAGTGCACGGTGCCGGAGACGACGTAGAACCCCTCGTCGTGCTGGGCGTGGCGGTGCTGCGGCGGGCCCTGGGTGTGCGGGGCGAGGGTGATCTCGCCGATGCCGAGACGGTGGCCGGTGGTGCTGCCGTCCTCCAGGATGCGCATCGTGACCGGCCCCAGGCGGATCGACTCGCCGTCGTCCGGACCGACCACGGAAACCTCGTTCATCGCCGACTCCCTTGTGTGTGGCGCGAGTTGCGCGCTCGTCGCGCTGTGGCGCGCCCTGAGAACAGTAGGCCTGCATCTCTCGTTATGCAAGCAGACTCTCATGATGAGAGCTTGTCGTGATAACGTAAGGGAGACGGACGGCAACGACGAGCGAATACGGGGAAGTGACGCACCGATGGCGACAGCACAGACGGACACGGGCCGCAGCAACCAGAAGAAGCGCACCCGTACGGCGATCGTCGAGGCGGCGCGCGGGCTGATCGGCACGGGCAGCGAGGTGACGATGCCCGAGGTCGCGCGCGTCGCCCTGGTCTCCGAGGCCACCGCCTACCGTTACTTCCCCGACCTGCCGTCCCTGATCGGCGAGGCCCTGGCCGGTGTCTGGCCCGACCCCGTCGACGCGCTCGGCCCGGTCGCCGACTCCCGCGATCCGGTCGAACGGATCGCGTTCGCCTGCGAGTTCCTGCTCCGCGGCACCCTGGCCCGGCAGGGCGGGGTGCGCGCGATGATGGCCGCGACCATCGTCCGCCCCGACACGGCGAACATGCGCCCCGGCATCCGCTTCGGCCTCATCGACCACGCCCTCGCCCCCCTGGCGGCCACCCTCGGGGAGTCCGACCCGGACGCGTTCACCCAGCTCAAGCGGGGCCTCGCGGTGGTCATGGCCGCGGACGCCCTGTTCACCCTCACCGACCAGTGCGGCCTCACCCCCGACGACGCGATCGCCAGCGCCGTAGGCACGGCGAAGACCCTGACGGAGGCGGCGGTACGCGCGGCGGCGGAGGGTTAGGAGCGAGGGTTCGCGGCGGCCTGTGTGCGGACCTCTCAACTGCCCTTTGTCTCTAGGGCGGTTGGGTCCATCGCCAGCCAGTGGCCGTCCGTGGTCCAGCCGAGGAGTCGGCGGGCGCGGCCCCCGTCCGCCGTGCCGTCGGGGGCGAAGCCGCCGCCGTCCGCGACCAGGCGAAGCCCGGCCAGCACGGGCGCGAGGCGGGCGGCGACATGGTCGGCGTGACGGGCCGCCTCCGCGTCCAGGTCGTCGAGCACCCGCCGCTGCTCGGCGGGCGCGCAGAGGGACAGGTGGAACACCAATTGCCGCCAGGCGTAAGCCGTGTCCTTGATCGTGGGGTACGGCCACGGGTTGCGATGCACCCGGGCGGTCAGCCGGCACACGGTGCCGAAGCAGCGGCGTGCCAGGTCGGCCCAGTCCGGCTCGGGGGCGATGCCGACCCGGTGGACCAGCGTGGCCAGGTTGTGCGTGGTCAGGATCTGGGACTGCTCGATCACCTTGCCGTTGGCCGCCACCCAGGACCCGGACGAGGAACCGGACTTCGACCCTGCCGGAGCCGAGGACGCCGCCGCGGCCCGCTCCGCGCACAGCCGCGCGAACCCCGGGGACGTCCGGGGTCCGGCCCCGTCCGCCCGGCCCGAGGCCTCGTTCGCTTCGGCGGTCGCCAGGTCGCGGATCGCCGCGTAGTCGATGCCGTAGTACCGCTCGTACAGCGAACCGCCGAGCAACTCGCCCGCGATCCCGGCCGCCACAAGGAACTTGGGGCCGAAGGCGTCCATGAAGATGTCCGCGGCCAGCTCCTCCACCAGCGGGGCGCCCAGCTCCGACTGGCGGGCGAGTACGCCGAGTTCGCGCACGAGCGGGTTGGGCAGGATCGTGCCCGGGAACCCGCGCACGGCCAGTTCGCCCAACTGCCGTAGCAGCAGGGCCGCTTCGGCCGCGCCGTCGCCGCGCTGCGCGGCCACCGCCCGTACCCAGGGCAGTTCCTCGATCCGGACCTGCCGCTCCAGGTTGAGGAGAAGCAGCGAACGGCGGTTGCGGAACGCGCGGTAGTTGGCGGCCATCAGCGTCCGCAATGCCGGGTCGTCGTAGCTCCGCGCGGTGGTGACGGCGACCAACCGCGGTATCAGTTCGGCCAGTACCTCGGCCGAGGGGACGACCCCCCGTTCCGCGAGGGTGGCTACGGGTGCGCTGAGCGCGCCTTCGACCACCCGGCTTACGGCGGGCGGGAGTTGGGCTCCGGCGGGCAGGCCGGTCTCCCGCTCCTCCGGCCCGGTCACGGGGGCGAGTACGGGTGCGAGGTCGGCGATGCCCGACTCCTGGGGCAGCACGGCGAGGCGGCCCACCACCACTTGCGCCAGGGCGTAGTGGGAGGGGAGCGCGGCCTGGTCCCGCTGTACGCGGCGCAGTTCCGTGTGCGGTGCCGAGCCCGGCATCCCGCGCCGCCGCACCATCGACGCGACGGCGTGCCGCAGCAGCCCGAGCCGCCGCGCGTCCAACGGCCGTCCGGCGACGGTCTCTTCCAGGGCGCCGCGCAGAATGCCCAGGTTCTCCTTGGGGTCGCGGTGCTTCCCGCAGCGCGTGTGCTCCTCGGCCAGTTGCCGGTACCGGTTCAACAGACCGGCACCGCGAGCCAACCAGTCGGCATCCGGGGCGAGTTCGAGCACCCGCCCGTCCTCCCCGCCCGCCGTCTCCAGCCAGTGGACGAGCAACTCGTCCCCGAACGGCTGCCATACGGCGAGTGCCTCGCGCTGTGTCTCCACGGCCGCGTTGGGCCGCCGCCGGACCAGCCGGTCCACGGTGTCGGAGACACTACGGCGGTGCAGCGCGTCGGTGACGTCCGGCGCGGACCGGCCGGTCGACGGGCGGGGCAGGAACCGGAGTTGATCCGCGAACGGCTCCAGCTCCGTGACCAGGTCCAGCGCGGCGGCCGTCTCCCCGTGCCGCACCAGCCAGGCCATGATGAGCAGCGCGCCCTCCTCGGGCACGGTCACCTCGTACCGCCCGCTGTTCAACTGCCCCCACAGCCAGGCGAGTCCGCTGTCGGTGAGACAGTGCGCGAACAGCGCCCGCCGGTCAGCGGGCACGCCGAACCGCTCCGCGAGCCGCGTCTCGTACGGCTGGAGCGGGCCGCCCGCGCTCGGGGTGCCCGTGGCGAAGCCGCCGTGCACCACCTCGGGGGTGACCCAGGCCGGGAGCCCGGCCACCGGGGTGCGCGAACCGATCGACAGCAGGCCGCCGGCCATCCCCGCGAGCACGGCACGCCAGCGCGTCACGCGGCCCTCCGCGCGACGGCGGGTGTCGGCGTCCTCGTGGGTCAGGGCGGTCGTGAAGGCCTTGGCCAACTGGCCCCGGGCATAGCCGGGGGCCGCGGCGAGGTGCTGCTGGTCAGCGTCGTCGTCCATAAGCCGACGTGGCAGGTCCTGCCCCTGCGCCCTCCGGGATAAGAGCCCGGTGCTCTGCTGCTGAGCTACACGCCGATGAGCAGCGACGCTAGACGCGGAACGGGCCGTCGTACAAGGGGATTTCGACGGACAAGGGGATGGCGATGTGCGGGGGGACGTCGGTCATAGCACCTTCCGGTGGACCAGCGCCGAGAGCATCAACGCGCCCGGCAGCAATGGCACCCACACCGTCAGGACGCGGTAGCCGATGACGCTCGCCGTGGCCAGGTCCATGGGGGCGCCGAACGCGACCATCGTGAACACCGTCGCCGCGTCCACGGGACCGATCCCGCCGGGTGCGGGAACGGCGCCGACCGCGGTGCTGGCGGCGAGGAACGCGAGGACGACCTGCGCCCAGGACAGCGGCATGCCGAGCGAGGCCCCGACCGAGAAGATCACGGTCGCCTGCAGCACCGGCGCGGCGGCCGCACCGCCCCACAGGGCGAGGATCCGGCTGGGCATGGTGTGCAGCTGCCGTACGTCGGTCAGGGCGGTGCGGAAGCAGCGGAGGACCGGGCGGCGCAGCGGAGGTACTACCGCCAGGAGCAGGGCGGCCGTGCCGAGTGCGAAGCCCAGCCCGCCGAAGGCGAGGACCAACGACCAGCCCTGCGGGACGAGTTGGCCGAACCTCAGCATCTCGGGGAAGGCGATGAGGAAGGCGACGAGCACGATGGTCTTCGCGATCGGCCTGACGAGCGAGTACAGGGCGAGCGAGGCGGTGGCGCGGGCGAGGGGGATGCCGCGGCCCTGGAGGAAGCGCAGCGTCACGGCGTGGGCGCCGATGCTGGCCGGCAGCGCGTGGTTGGCGGCGCCGGCGGCGAACTGCGAGGCGATCAGCAGTCCGGTCGGCAGCCGCTCGGGCACGGCACCCTGGCGGACGAGGGCGGCGGTGCCCCAGCCGAGGCAGGTGAAGAAGAACGCGGCGAGCAGCCACCAGGGGTCGGCGGAGGCGAGCCGGGCCGTGCCGTCGTACATGGCACGCCAGTCGACCGCCGCCCACACCGCGATCAGCAGCAGGGGCAGCAGGGTCAGGACCTTGGTCGCGAGGCGTGCGGCGGAGGGGAGGCGGAAGGGGACGGGGGCGGGGCCGGCGGTGGGGACGGGGAGCGGCCCGGGGATCTCTTCGAGCGGAAGCAGGGACACGTGGCGAAACGTTCCCGTCCGGTATGACGTCGTGGTGTCCGTAAGCGGAAGGGGCGCGGGCGGCTGGGCGACGCGGACGGCATGAATGGCTTGAAGGGCCCGGGTGAACGCCCCGGGCGCATCATCGGCATCATCCGGGACACCGCCCACTCCACCACCCACGCCACCACCCCAGATCATTGCCTGAATCAACAATCCATCGGTTTGTTGACTTTAGGTTGAGCGAGCCATTTGAATTCCAGTATGACCCACGCCGAGCGTACGTCCGCCGCCGTCACCGCCCTGCCCGCCGACCTCGACGAGGCGGCCCACCGCTGTCTGGTCGCCGGGTTCGACGGCGCGACGGCCGTGCCGGACGCGCTCAAGCGGCTGATCGACCGCGGCCTCGGCGGGGTCATCCTGTTCACCCGCAACGTCCGCGACGCCGAGCAGGTGCGCCGGCTCACCGACCAACTCCGCTCCATCCGCCCCGACTTGCTCGTGGCCATCGACAACGAAGGCGGCGGAATCGGCCACTTGGTGAGCGCGGGCGCCCCGGACGTCCCCGGCTCCTACGCCCTCGGAGTCGTCGACGACCCGGCCCTGACCGCCCGTTGCGCCGACGCGCTCGCAGGTCACCTCGCCACACTGGGCATCACCGCCTCGTACGCACCCGTCGCCGACCTTCAGCACCAACCGCGCAACCCGATCGTGCGCACCCGCTCCTTCGGCGCCGATCCCGTCCTGGCCGCCCGCCATCTGCGCGCCTGGATCACCGCCACCGACGTCCGCGGTATCGCTTCCTGTGCCAAGCATTTCCCGGGCCACGGCGGCACAATCACCGACAGCCATCACGGTGTCGCCACAGATCCGCGCCCGTACGACGAACTCCTCGTCGACCTCGCGCCGTTCCGCGCCGCCATCGCCGCGGGTGTGCCGATGCTCATGAGCGCCCACGTCGTCTTCCCGGCCCTGGACGCCAACCGCCCCGCCACCCTCAGCCGCCGCATCCTCGGCGATCTGCTCCGCCTCGAACTCGGCTTCGACGGCGTCCTCGTCAGCGACGCCCTGGAGATGAAGGCGATAGCCGACGCGTACGGCGAGGCCGCCGGGGCCCGGATCGCCCTCGCCGCCGGAGCGGACCAAGTCATCGTCGCCGTACCGGACTTGGACGTCACCCTGGCCTGCCGGGACGCCGTGCTCGACGCGCTCCACTCGCACGTGCTGCCCGAGGAGCGGGTGCAGGAGGCGGCCGGGCGGGTCCGGCGGCTGGCCGAGCGGTACGCGACCCCGCGCCGGACCGTCGCCGCCTGGGACGCGGACGCCGGCCTGGAGGCGGCCCGCCGCGCCGTACGCACCCGGACCCTGCCCCCGCCGATACGCGGCGCCCACGTCGTCGACCTGTTCCCGGCCCCGCACCCCGCCCTGAACTGGGGCGGCGAGGACCTCCTCACCGAACTCCGCGCGATCGACCCGACGGCCACGGGTACGGCGCTCAACACGGAACCGGCCGACCCCGCCGCCCTCGTCGACGGAATCCTGCGCGAGGGTGCCCCGCTGGTCGTCGCCACCTCCGACGCCGGCCTGCACCCCTGGCAGGCCCGGCTGCGCGACACGCTCGCGGCCCGGCGGCCCGACGCCGTCCTGGTCGACACCGGACTGCCGGAGGGCGGCACCCTCTGCTCCTACGGGCGGGGGCGGGTCAACCTGCGGGCGGTCGCGGAGGTACTCACGGGCGCCTGACCGTCACGTCGGCCGTACGACTTCCTTGATGCCCCGTGCCGCCAAGTACCCTTCGTCCTCCGCCCGTTCGGCCAGCACCACCGCAGGGCGGACGCCCTCCGTGCGCAACCGCATCCACTCCTCGAAGTACGCCCCGCCCGGCCCCGACACCGAGCGGCTGCCCGGGGTGCAGTCCAACACCAGCGCGGTGTCCCGGAGTCGGACGGTGTGCGGCTCGGCGACCGCTTCGGCGAAGGCCTCGGCGATCGGCTTGGCGCGGCCCGAGGAGTCGAACAGGCCCAGCGTGTATTCGAGTTCGGGGTAGTCGGCGAGCGAGCGGTCCACGTCGTGCGAGCACCACCAGGTCACGCCCCACAGCCCCGCACACTCGGCCGCCTTGCGCACGGTCGCGCGCGCGAACTCCGGGGCGTCGGCCGCCGGGATGTGCGGTTCGGGCGCGCCGGTCTCCTGGACCCAGACCGGCCGGGCCGGGTCGGTGGCGTACGCCTTGGCCAACTCCGTTCCGTACTCGGCGAGATGGAGCACCTGCGAGGAGCGCGGCCCGTAACGGCGCGCGCAGTCGCCCGAGAACACCCACGGGTGGACGGTGGTCAGATCGCCCTTGCGGGCCGAGGCCTCCGGCGTGAACGGGTGGTCGTCGCCGTACCAGGCGGCGTCGTACGCGGAGTGCGTGACCAGGCGGCCCGGCGGCAGATGCTCGCGGGCGGCGGCGAGCAGCGTGTCGAGATAGTGGTCCACCTCGTCGGCCGTCACCGGGTTGTGCTCCACCAAGTTGTTGAGCTCGTTGCCGAGTTGGAGCCCGATCAGGTTCGGCCGGTCGGCGAGGGCGCGGCCCAGCGTGCGCATCAGCTCCGCCTGGGCGGCGATGGCCTCCGGGTCGGTGAAGACGTTGCGGTGGTGCCAGCCGCGGGTCCACTCCGGGTAGAAGTCGAAGCTCGACAGATGGCCCTGGACACCGTCCACGAGGACGTCGAGCCCGGCCTCGCCCGCCAGGTCGACGAGGTGCACCAGCTGGTCCACGGCGGTCCGGCGGATCAGCGTGCGGTTGGGCTGGAGCAGCGGCCAGAGGTGGAAGATCCGGACGTGGTCCAGGCCGAGCCCGGCTATCTGGGCCAGATCCTCGCGGGCGTGCGCCGGGTCGAAGTCGTGCCAGGAGTGGAACCAACCGCGGCGCGGCGTGTAGTTGACGCCGAAGCGGAGCGTAGGAATGGGATCCTCCCCAGGTCCGGTCTTGCCCTGTCCGTGTCTTTGGCTCTTGTTCTGCGGTCTTCGGCTCTTGTTCTGCGCGAATGTATCAACCACCATAGTCAGTGATGAGCAATGATTTGAACCAAGAATTCGTCGGTGACCTCGTCGTCGGCCTCGACGCCGGCGGCACCCGTACCCGCGCCGTCCTCGCCGCGGCCGAGGACGGCCGCCCCCTCGGCGAGGGCGCGGCCGGGCCCGGCAACGCCCTGACCGTCCCGGTACCGCGCCTCACCGACCACCTGGCCGAGGCGATCGGACAGGCCGTCCCGGAGCAGGCGCGCGCCCGCGTGGCGGCCGCGTCCGGCGGTTTCGCGGGCGCCACGGCCGCCTCCGCCGAGGAGCCGGGACACGTCAACGCCCGCACCGCCCTCACCGCCGCGCTGCGACGCCTCGGCATCCCCGCCGACCGGATCCGCGTCTGCAGCGACATCGAGGCGGCCTTCGCCTCCGCCCCCGGCACCCCCGCCGACGGCCTCGCCCTGGTCGCCGGCACCGGCGCGGTCGCCCTGCGCATCACCGACCGCCGCACCACGACCAGCGTGGACGGCGACGGCTGGCTCCTCGGCGACGACGGCAGCGGCTTCTGGATCGGCCGGAGCGCGGTACGGGCGGCCCTGCGCATGGCCGACGGACGCGGCCCTACGACCGCGCTGGCCAAGTCCGTCGGACAGGCCCTCGGGGTGCCGGACGAGGAACTGCCCGGCGACGGCGACTGGTCCCGCGCCCACCGCGAGGCCTACCGCATGCACGTACTCCCCGCCGTGATGGCCGAACTCCCCATCCGCCTCGCCCGGTTCGCCCCGCTGGTGGTCGAGGCGGCGGGGGAGAAGGACGCCGTGGCGGACGGAATTCTCGACGAGGCGGCAGACCAACTTGCCGACACGGTAAGGGCGTTGCAGCCAGGCCCCGGCGAGAGAATCGTCGCCACCGGAGGCCTGCTCGGCCCCGAGGGCCCGCTGACGGCCCCCCTCACCGCCCGCCTCCGCACCCTCGGCCTCACCCTCGACTGGGTACCGGACGGCTGCCGGGGCGCGGTCGCCCTGGCCCGACTCGCGTACGACGGTGACACCCGATGACCGACACCACCACCCCCGTCTACCGCGACCCCAACGCCCCTGTCGACACCCGGGTTTGCGACCTCCTCGCCCGGATGACCCTGCGCGAGAAGGTCGGCCAGCTCAACCAGCGGATGTACGGCTGGAATGCGTACCGCCGCACTCCCGACAGCCCCGACGGGTTCGAACTCACCGACGGACTCCGCGCCGAGACCGACCGCTTCGCCGGACTCGGCGCGCTCTACGGCCTGTTCCGCGCAGACGCCTGGTCCGGCGTCGACCACACCAACGGCCCCGGCGCCGAAGACAGTGCCGCCCTCGCCGAGTTGGTGCAACGCCATGTCATCGCGAGCAGCCGACTCGGCATCCCGGCCCTGTTCGTCGAGGAGGTGCCGCACGGCCACATGGCCCTGGACGGCACAGTCCTCCCGGTCAACCTGGCCATCGGCGCCACCTGGGACCCCGACCTGTACGAGCGGGCCGCCGCCCACGCCGCCGCCGAACTCCGCGCCCGTGGCGGCCACATGGCCCTCGTCTCCGCCCTGGACATCGCCCGAGACCCGCGCTGGGGCCGTACGGAGGAGTGCTTCGGCGAGGACCCGCACCTCGCCGCCCGCTTCACCGAGGCGCTCGTGAGGGGTATGCAGGGCGACATGACAGCGGGGTCCGCTCCCGGCCAAGTCCCCGTCGCAGGAGCCCGCTTCGCTCCCGACAAGGCCTCCGTTGTCCTCAAGCACTTCGCCGGCCAGGGCGCCACGGTCGGCGGCCGCAACTCCGCCGAGTCCGAACTCGGTCTCCGCGAACTCCACGAGATCCACCTCCCCGCCGCCCGCGCCGGAGTCCGCGCAGGTGCCGCCGCCCTCATGTCGGCGTACAACGAGGTCGACGGCCTGCCCTGCTCCGGCAACCGCGCCCTGCTGACCCAACTCCTCCGTGAGGAATGGGGTTTCGAGGGCCTGGTCATGACCGACGGCCTCGCGGTGGACCGGCTGGCCCGCATCACCGGCGACAAGGTCTCGGCAGGCGCCCTCGCGCTCAACGCCGGTGTCGACCTGAGCCTGTGGGACGAGGGCTTCACACATCTGGAGGAGGCGGTCGAGCGGGGATTGGCGAGCGAGGAGACCCTCGACACGGCCGTGGCCCGCGTGCTCAGCCTCAAGTTCCGCCTGGGCCTCTTCGAACAGCCCTACGCCACAACCGAGTTGCCGTCCCCGAAGCAAGGCCGGGAGCTGAGCACTGCCCTCGCCCGAGCCACCGTCACCCTCCTCCACAACGACGGCGGAGTCCTGCCCATCCCGGCAACCGCCTCCCGGATCGCGGTCATCGGACCTCAATCGGCCACCACCGCACACCAGTTGGGCGACTACACCGCGCCCCAACGCCCCGGCACGGGGACCAGCGTCCTCGACGGCCTACGCCAACTCGCCACGCCCGGCACCGACATCCGCCACACCCCCGGCTGCGCCCTCACCGGCGACGACCTCTCCGGCATCCCCGAGGCGGTCGCCGCAGCCGCCGCCTCCGACCTGGCCGTGCTGGTGCTGGGCGGCAGCAGCGCCCGTACCCCCGACACGGACTTCGACCCCAACGGGGCCGCGCGGAACGCCGTTTCGGAGATGACGTGCGGCGAGGGCGTCGACCTCGCGGGCCTGAGCCTCGGCCGGGCCCAACTCGCCCTCCTGGGCGCGGTCACGGCCACCGGCACACCCACGGCGGTGGTCCTGATCCAGGGCCGCCCGCACGTCGTCCCCGAACGCGCCGGCGCCCTGCTCACCGCCTGGTACCCCGGCCCGTGGGGCGGCGAGGCCATCGCCGAGGTACTGCTGGGCCGGGCCGAACCGACCGGCCGCCTGCCCGTCTCCGTGCCCCGCTCGGTGGCCCAACTCCCCGTCTACTACAACCACAAGGACACCGAGTACGGCGGTTACGTGGACGCGGACGCCGAGCCGCTCTACTCCTTCGGGCACGGGCTGTCGTACACGAGCTTCGAGTACGGTCCGCCGCGCGTCGTGGGGAACGTGATCGAGGTGGACGTCACCAACACCGGGAAGCGGAAGGGGCGTTCGGTCGTCCAGGTGTACATCCGGCGGCTGCTCACGCGGGTGTGGCCGCGCATGCTCGAACTGCACGCCTTCCAGGGCGTCGAGTTGGCCCCGGGGGAGCGCCGTAGGGTCGAAATCCCCTTCGGCACCGACCAGTTGGAGCAGGTCGGCGCCGTGGAGGTTCGGGTCGCTCAGTCCGCTCGGGCCGCGCTCGCCGTCGAGCCCGTCGTCGTAGGGCTCAAAGCTTGACGGCTCAGAGCTTGACGGCCCCGGCCGACACGCCTTTGTAGAACCAGCGTTGGGTGATGACGAACAGCACGAGCACCGGGATCACGGAGATCACCGAACCGGCCATCACCACCCGCTGGTCGTAGCCGAACGACGAACTCTGCAACCGCGAAAGGCCCAGCGTCAGGGTCATGTGGTCCTCGGAGCGGAGGACGATCAGGGGCCAGAGGAAGTCGTCCCAGGCGCTGATGAAGGTGTTGATGGTGACGACCATGATCGCGCCCCACGCGGACGGGAGATAGAGGTAGCGGAAGCGCTGCCACTCGCTCGCGCCGTCCAGCATCCCCGAGTCCTCGATCTCGCGCGGTACCGCGAGGAACGCGCCGCGCATCAAAAGGACGTTGATCGCGCCGACGAAGCCGGGCAGCCACACGCCCACCACGTTGTCGACCAGGCCGAGGTCGCGGATGCTCAGGAAGAGCGACACCATGATCGACTCGAAGGGGAACATCATGGAGGCGACGAGCAGGATCCACACCGCCCTGCGGCCCTTCCAGGCGGGCTTGGAGAGCATGTAGCCGGCCGTGGTGGAGAACAGCAACTGGCTGCCGACCGACAGGAGTACGACGATCAGGCTGTTCCTGATGTACGTCACCACCGGGACCTGGCTGAAGACCTCGCGGTAGGCGTGCAGGGTCGGGTGGTGGGGCAGCAGGGAGGCGTTCGCGCCGAAGACGTCCTCGCCGGTGCCCTTGAGGGAGGCCAGGAGCTGCCAGATCAGTGGGCCGACGGTGAGGCCCAGGACGAGGAGCAACAGCAGGTAGCGGACCAGGAGTTCGCGGGGGCGGCCGTAGTCACGCCAACGGGGCGTCAGACGGCGGGACTTGGGCCCTACTGCGGTCGTCGTCATGACTCGTCCTCCTTCGTGAGGCGCTGCGCCAGCAGGGTCAGGCCCAGGGTCAGGACGAACAGCGCGACGCTCACCGCCGAGCCGTAGCCCGCGTTTCCGGTGATGGGGTCCAGGCCGACGTCCCGGATGTAGAAGGGCAGCGTGCGGTCGGCGCCGCCGGGGCCGCCGGTGGAGCTGCCGAGCATGTAGATCTCGGTGAACACGCGCAGCGAACCGATGCCGGTGAGGGTGCCGACCAGCATCATCGCCTGCCGTACGCCGGGCACGGTGATGTGCCAGAAGCGGCGGGCGGCGCCGGCGCCGTCCATGGACGCGGCCTCGTGCAGTTCCTTGGGCACGTTCCCGAGGGCGGCCAGGTAGAAGACCATGTACCAGCCGAGGCCCTTCCACAGGGTGAGACCCATCGCCGACAGCAGGATCAGCCACGAGTCGGAGAGGAAGGGGATCGCCGACCGGATCAAGTGGGCTTTCTCCAGCCAGGTGTTGACCAGTCCGTCGTCCGCGAGCAGCCACTGCCAGCTCAGGCCGACGACCACGCTGGAGGCGAGCACCGGCGTGTAGAAGGCGGAGCGGAAGAAGCCGATGCCGGGCAGGTTCTTCTCCACCAGGACGGCCAGCAGGAGCGGCAGCAGCACCATGAGCGGGACGACGATCACGGCGTACAGGACGCTGTTGCGGGTCGCCAACCAGAAGTCCGAATCACCCATCATCCGGGTGTAGTTGGCAAGCCCGACGAAGCCCGCGGCACCGCCCAGCGGCTTGGCGTTCGTGAACGACAGCAGCAGTGTGTTGAGGAACGGGAACACTCCGAACACCGCCGCGCAGACGACCGCGGGCGCGGTCCACAGCCAGGGCAGCCACCAACGGCGGTACAGCGCCGCCCCGTTGGCGCCCGGGGCGGGGCCGGGGAGGACGGCCCGGGCGAACTTACGTATGCGGGACGTGCCCGGTGCGGAGGCGACGGCCTCCGCACCGGGCACGGACACCGGCTTCGCGGTCTGCGTCGCCACCATCAACCAGCCTGCTTCAGCAGCTCGTTGGCCTTCGCCTGGGCGTCCTTCACGGCCTGCGCCGCGCTCTTCTTGCCCTGCATGGCCAACTGCACCTGGGACACGATCGCGTTCTGCACGGCCGGCGAGAGGTTGGTCTGATAGGCCGTGGTCGTCTTGAGCTGGTCGGCGACGAGCTTGCGGGCCTGCGCGAACTGGTCGCTGCCGCTGACCTTCTGGAAGAACGGGTCGTTGAGCGAGGTGGTCGTGGTCGGGAAGATCACCACATCCGGGTCCTTGGCCCAGGCCGTCTGGTTCTCGGCGTTGGTGAGGTACTCCGCGAACGCCAGTGCCACGGGGGCGTGTTTGCTGGTCGCGGCGACCGAGATGTACTGCGGGGCGCCGGTGGTGTGGCCCAGCGCGTCGAAGGGCTGCTGCCCGACGCCCGTCTTGGCGTAGATCGAGGGGCTGTTCTGCTTCACGAACCGCACATAGCTCGGGTTCGTCGAGCCGTAGGCGACCTTGCCCTGCGTGTACGGCGTGGACGGGTCGTTGCTGGAGGACAGCGAGTCCTTCGGCATCGCGCCCTCCTTGTACAGCTTCGCCATCCAGGCGACCCACTGGGTGGTGCGCGGATCGTCGGCGAACACGGCCGACTTGCCGTCGCTGGAGAGGGTCTTGATGTTCATCTGGTCGAAGTCCGCCGGGATGCGCCAGATCGGGTTGGCCATCGTCGCGTAGTACTTGCCGTTGGCCGACTTGGCGATCTTCTCGTAGTCGGCGAACAGCCCGAAGATCGTCGTCGGCGGCTTCGCGGGGTCGATCCCGGCCTTCTTCAACAGGTCGGTGTTGTACGTCAGGACGATGCCGCCGGTGTACCAGGGGAGCACGGTGTGCAGCGCGGCGCCCGAGGCGTCCTTGAAGGTGCTCGACTTCCAGAACGCGGGGACGAACGGCTTGCCGACCGAGGGATCCTTGACGCCCAGGTTGAGGAGATAGCCCGCCTTCGTCAGTGCCGTCGCCGTCTCCGCGTTGAGGTTGAGGACGTCCGGCAGCGTGCAGGCCTGGGCGTCGGCCACGGTGCGCTGGGTGAAGGTGTTGTCGCCCGGATCGTCGATCCACTTCACCGACGTACCGGGATGCGCCTTCTCGAAGGATTTGATCACCCCGTTGAAGAACGTCCCGAAGTCCTTCTTCAGATTGGTGGTCTGGAAGGTGATGCTGCCCTTCACCTCGCCGGTGAGCTTCCCGGACCCCACGTTGCCCTTGTCCACATTGCAGCCGCCCGCGGTGGAGTCGCTGTCGCCCGAGCTGCCGGACAGCCCGCAGCCGGCGGCCGTCAGGGTCAGGGCGATGATCCCCACCATCGATCCGGTCAGTCTTCCTGTGCGCATCGCTGCCCTCCTGAGCATCAGCCAACAGCTGGTTCAATTAACCAACTTCGACTCCGATTGATGAAAAGGTGGACCAGAATTCATCGGAGGTCAATGGGTTCCTGTGTTGCTTTTAGGTTCCGGGAGTGATCAGTGCCGGTGCTCGTGGTCCGGGTGCGCCGGATCGCCGGGGTGCTCATGCCCCACGGCGTACACGACTCCGGCCTTGGCCTGGTCCAACCAGCCGAAGAAGGCCCGGCGCCCCGCGGCTCGCCGCAACTCCCGCGCGACACCCGCACGGGCCTCCCCGTACGACAGGAAGTCCTCCGATGTCGCCCCGCCGAACGGGTCGACACCGCGCCGCAGTGCCTCCGTGGTGAGGAAGCGGTCCCGGTTCCGGTCGTAGTAGTCCCGTACGTCCGCCTCCGCGACCTCCTGCTCGCGCTCCAGCTCGGCCAGCAGCAGCCGGGCGGCCGGGGAGTGCGCGAGGGCCGCCGCGACGATACTGCCCAGATCCGCCACGTCCGTGTCGGCGACGGCGAGCACCCGGTCCGGCGACACCTCTGCCGGAGGCTTCAACCCCCGCTCCGCACAAGCCCGTTGGGCCAGCTCGTCGATGACCACCACCTGCGTCGCCCACCGCCGGCGCTGCCGCTCGGCCCGCGCGAGCGCCTCGGGCCGGGTGCTCTCCCGGTCCCGGGCCGGCACAGCGGCCAACAGCGCGTCCACCCGCCTCTTGGGAACGGGCCGGCCGCTCACCACGGCCGCGTGCTCCGTCACGGCGTCACCTCCAGCGCGACGGCCTCCGTGTAGGCGACACACCCGTGCCAGGCGACCTTCGCGAGCAGCCAGTACGACCCCGGTGGCACCGCCGAGCCGTCCACCTCGACGACGCACTCCTGCTCCGCGCCCCCGGCCACCGTGAACCCCTGACAGCCGGGCTCGACACCGGCCCAGGTGCCCCACGAGGAGACGGCCCAGAGGGTGCCGTTGATGGGCCCGAGGGTGGTGTTGCGGACGGTCACCGGAACCTGGACGCGCTCGCCGGTTCGCACACTGATCCGCCCAACTCCCAGTCCGGACACGAGCGTTGGCCCGTGCTGTCCGCCCGCCACGTCCAGCGCCACGACGTCCTCGTACGTCTGCCCGCCGTACGACAGTCGAGCCGCGAGCCAGTGCCGGCCGGGCTCCGGTTCCGGCGGCGGGGTCACGGTCACCTCGGCCAGCGTGAAGCCGCCGGGGCCCAGCGCGTATGGCAGTTCGGCGGGTTCGGCGGTCCAGCCGGGCGGGACCTCGACACTCACCGTGCCCGACACCGGCGCGTCCGTGAGCTCCGAGCCGACCCGGACGGTCGCGGTGACGGGGCCGGAGACGGTGAGCGTGCCGGGGGAGAGATACACCGACACCGGCATGTTCCCCCGGGGCGCGGGGCCGGAGTTGTGGAGCCAGTAGCGGGTGTGGACGGGCTGCGCGGGCTCATCTGCCGCTACTCCGGGACCAGTTGAGGTCTCGACGTCGGCAGTCGCCAACACCGTCGCGACCTCGAAACCGCTCAGGTCGACGGTGAGCCCGCCGTCGCGCTCAGGCGCCAACTCCTCGCCGGGCGCCTCCAGTACGTCAGCCCGTGCACCCTCGGCCCAGTCGCGCGGCCCGCGTATCCGCGCCCGCACGGGCCGACCGTTCACCTCGTGCATCCGTACGACGACACCGCGCCCCGGGTCGACCGGCATCGCGCTGCCCCGAGCCAGCGGGGAGCCGAGCGGCTTGAGGGCGTCGAGCACGACCTCGTCCGCCGGTTCCAGGGCGAGCAGGGTCAACTTCCTTGGCAGGACTCCCTGTTGGGCTGAGGTGGAGGCTGAGGTCCGCAGGCGAGCTGTGAGCGGGTGGTTGAACTCATGTCCGGCCTGAGGCAAGCGCGCCTCCCGCCAGTCACCCGCGCCCGCGACCACCGCGTACTCGAACTCATGGGTCCAGCGCTGGAGTTGGAAGGCGGAACCGTCCGGTGCCGTGCGGCGCGGCGGGTCGACCCAGATGCCGGAGGGCCAGCCGGTGCAGGAGCGCATGAGGGACATGTAGAGATCGCCGGAGGAGGTGACGACACAGCCGGGCGTGCCCCGGTTGAGCACGGCGAAGCTCCGGCCGTCCCACGCGTCGCCCGGCGGCAACGCCTCGCAGCCGCCCGCCGCCGTGGCCGTGAGGGCCGCGTCGTCGAGGTCGGCGATCAGCGCGTCCACCGCCTTCGCGTTGTCCTCGGGGCGGGCGCCCGCGACCACGAGCAGCGGCAGCCGTTCGAGGTCGCGCAGGTCGGCCCCGGGGACCCATTCCTCGCGCAGCCCGGCGCGCGGCGCGACCCACACCGTCGCCATGCCCCGCTCGGCCAGCTGGCGGCGCACCTCGCGCCCTGCTGCCGGGTCCCAGCCGAGAGCCTCGGCGACCACGGAATTCCGCTCGGGCGCGCCCACGGCGATCCGGAAGTCCGGGAGATTGGAGTCGACTTCGAGGTCGCCGTAGCGCGGGCCGCCGGCGATCGTCGAGGTCGCGGTGACCCCGACGCGGACCAGGGCAGCCGCCAGCGGCGTACCGAGTTCACCAGCGTCGTCCCAGTCGGCGTAGACGAGTTCGGCGACCCCGATCGACCGGTGACCGAGCAACCGACCCGACTCGTCCCGCACCGCGACCCGCGCGGTGGACCCCAGCCCGAACCACGTGTTCGCCGGGTTGTCTAGCGTCCACGGGAACTGCTCGCTGTCCACCTCGACGAACCCGAACCCGCGCCCGATCACCGCGTCCGCCACCTCGTGCACGGGCAGGCCGCCGGTCACGTCGGACGGCCAGCGCACCCGGATCAGCCGGTCGGCGCCGTCGTACCCGTCGATGGTGGTCGTCACATCGAGGCGGGGGACCCCGGACCACAGGGTCAACCGCTGGGTGTACCGGAACAGTCCGAGGTCGGCGGTGACGGTGATCCGTGAACCGGCGGGGGAGTGCTGGACATCGATGTCGGCGACGACATCCCGGCTGCGTGCGGCGGTGATTCCGGTCGGCGTGAGGTGCCACGGCCCCTCGCCGAAGCGCGGGTGCCTGGCGTACTCCTCCTGTACGACGAGTTCGTTGCCGATGTCTCCGGCGCGCAGCAACTCCCGGCCGCCCTCGGCCAGTTCGCGCAGGCTGCTGACCCCACCGCCGCGCGCGGGGTCGACCGTCACCTCGTAGAACTCGTTGCGGATGGTGAGGCCCTCGCCGGGCGTCCACTCGGGTACCGAACCCTCGGCGAGCGGGAGGGCCTTGAGGCCCATGCCGGGTACGTCCGGTACGACGACGCGGAGTTGGTCGCCTTCGCGTACGGCGGGGAGGGGAAGCCCGGTGTCGTCGAGAGGCACGAGTCCCGGGTCCCCGACGGTCAGCACATCCCGGCGGTCCCAGGTCGCCGCGTTGAACACGACCAAGTCGTCGGTCGCGCCCGGCAGTTGGGCCACCTTCGCGGCCAGGGAGTCCGTCGCATCCGCGTGCACCGTCTCGGCCAGGTCGTACAGCTCGCGCCAGCCGGTCATCAGGTCGATGTACACCTGGTCCGACTCGGAGCCGGTGATGGCGTCGTGGTGGGCGCCGTAGATGAGCTGGCGCCAGGCCTTGTCCAACGCGGCGTCCGCATAAGGGTGTTGGGCGAGGAGCGAGGCCAGGGTCGCCCAGGCCTCGGCGTCGGCGAGGAGGGTCTCGCCGTAGCGCTGGGCCTGCTTGGTGTCGATGTAGGAGACGTCCTTGCCGGTGTAGACCGGGTTCATGTCCCGGGTCTGCGGGGACGCCTTGCGACCCTCCCCGTCCAACTGGGCGCGGACGGCGGCGAAGAAGTCGCGGGGGATCGCGCTGACGAAGCGCGGCCAGACGTAACGGGCGTTCCAGTCACGGTGGATGTCCATCACCCAGCGGCACGGGGGCGCGTAGTCACCGCCGACCGGGAGCAGGACGTTGCGGGTGAGCGCGACCTTCTTCAGCCCCTTGAAGAGCTTGAGCGCGGCCGCCTCGGCCTCGGGGAGCGTGGGCGCGTTGTCGATCGCCCAGCCGGCGCCGTAGTGGTTGACCATGTAGGCCGTGAGAAGCCCGCGCCCGGAAGGGGCTATCCAGCTGAACTCGGCCGGGAACTGCATGCGTTGGGGGTCGCGCGGTTCCTCGCCGAACACGGACAGGGTCGGCCCCCACTGGTGGAACGGCCCGCGTGCCCACGAGCTGGAGGACACTCCCGCGTCCGCCATGAGTCCGGGGAACTGCGGGTCGTGCCCGAACGCGTCCAACTGCCAGGCGGTTTCAGGGGACGCGCCCAGGATGCCGCGCTGGAAGCCGTCCCCGTACAGGGCGTTGCGTACGGTCGCCTCGGCGCCGGTGAGGTTGGTGTTGGGCTCGTTGTAGGTACCGCCCATGATCTCGACCCGGCCGGTGCGGATCAACTCCCTTAGGAAGGCGCGCTCTTCGGGGAAGGCGTCCCAGTACGGCTTGAGGTAGTCGACCTCCGCCAGCACGAAGGTGTACGCGGGGTCGCGGCGGGCCAGGTCGCAGTGGGCGCGGACGAGGGTCATGCCGGACTGGCCGCGGGAGTCGAAGGTGCGGGCGGGGAGACCCGTGGAGGCCGGGTCGTCGGCCACGTCCCAGGTCTCGGTGTAGGCGCCCTGGGTGTTCCACCAGACGGGGTCGTAGTGGAAGTGGCTGACCATGAACATGGTCCAGCCGGGTTCTGCGGCCGTGAACTCGGCGGTGAGTGTGGCCAGTTGGCCGTCGTCGGCCGCCGTCACCTCGATCGCGCACCGCTCGCCGGGCGCGAGGTCCGTGGTCACGGGTATCTCGACGTGCGCGGTGCCGTCCTCGCCCACGGTGGTCTCCGCGGTGCCGCGCAGGCCGGGGCCCTCGACCGTGAGGCGGACCGGCCGGCCGGGGACATGGGCGAGTTCGGCGGCCACCACCTGGAGCGGATGCTCGGCGGTGCCGACGAACAGCTCGGTCGACAGGGCAGCGGTGACGCGCATGGGTCTCCTACCAGAGGCTCGGCGGAGCGCCCATCCTGACACCGCGAAGATGATTCAAACAACCATCCCCGCGTAACTTCGGTGGTTCATCCATGCAGACTCGGCCGAGATCACGGCCGGGTCTCGGCTGGGATCACCGACCCCGGCGGGACTTCACCGTGTGCTCCCCGGCGATGTGGTCGGTGAGGGCCAGGGAGGCGCTCGCGCGCTGGTAGGAGAGCTGCGCGATGCGGACGTAGAGGCAGTCGATGAGGACCAGGACGGAGTGGCGGGCGCCGATGATGCCGGTGGGGAAACTCGTCGCGGAGGACGAGGAGATGAGCCGGATGTCGGCGGCGCGGGCGAGCGGGGAGCGCGGGTCGGAGGTGAGGGCGATGGTGGTCGCGCCGCGCTCCTTGGCGAGTTCGAAGGGCTCGATGGTCTCGCGGGTCGAGCCGGAGTGGGAGATGCCGACGGCGACGTCCGCCGGGGTGAGCAGGGCGGCGGAGGTGGCGGCCGCGTGCACCTCGGTCCAGCCGCGCACCGCGCAGCCGATGCGGAACAGTCGCGTTTCGGTCTCCTGCGCGATCGCGCCGCTGCCGCCGGTGCCGTAGACGTCGATGCGCCGGGCGCGGGCGGCGGCGGTGGCAGCGCGCTCCACCGCGTCGAGGTCGATCCGGTCGATGGTCTGCTGCACCGCGCGGAGGTCCGCGCTGCCCACGACCTGCACGACCCGTTCGAGATCGTCGTCCGGGGAGATGTCCGGGCCGATCTCGGCGGTGCCCCAGTCGGAGACCTCGCCGCGGCCGCGCTCCTGGGCCAGCTCGATCAGCAGATGCTGGTACGAGTCGAGGCCGACCGCCCGGCAGAACCGGGTCACCGTCGCCTGCGACGTGCCGGTGCGGCGGCCCAGCTCGGCGGCCGAGCAGTGGGTGACGGCGGCCGGATCCTCCAGGATCAGCTCGCCGACCTTCCTCAGTGAGCCCGCCAGTCGGGGCAGCTCGGTGCGGATGAGGGTGGTGACGTCTGTCGGGGGCATGTGCAGAA
The DNA here is from genome assembly GCF_043200035.1 of Streptomyces sp. NPDC048504. NCBI lineage: Bacteria > Bacillati > Actinomycetota > Actinomycetes > Kitasatosporales > Streptomycetaceae > Streptomyces > Streptomyces sp. NPDC048504. The sequence continues at coordinate 287,786 of NZ_JBICXA010000005.1, read as the reverse complement.
GGTATCAGCCACCCCAGAGGCCATCGATTGAATACCAGGACCGCATGTGATTTATTGATTCATTGATCTAGAAATAATAGGTGGTTTGATCCACCGGTGGGGAGAATCGCGTGTCCGCCGAGTCCGTAAGCGCCGAGACCTTCGCGCGCGAGAGCCTGGCCGTCCTCCAGCACATCACCGAGTCCAGCCGCGACACCGTGTCCCGCGCCGCCGAACTGATCGCGGACTGCGTCCGCACGGACGGCGTCATCCAGGCCTTCGGCACCGGCCACTCCCAGGCCATGGTCCTCGAACTCGCGGGCCGCGCCGGGGGTTTGGTGCCCACCAACCGCCTCAGCATCGCCGACCTCGTCCTCTACGGCGGCGATCCGCCCAGCGTCCTCGACGACCCGCTGCTGGAGCGCCGGACCGGGGTCGCCGAACGCCTCTACGACCTCGCCGCGCCCCGCCCCGAGGACCTCTTCGTCATCATCTCCAACTCCGGTGTGAACAAGGTGATCGTGGAGATGGCCCTGCGGGTGAAGGAGCGCGGCCACCGGCTTCTGGCCATCACCTCGCTCGCCCACACCCGCGCCGTCCCGGCCGGTCACCCGAGCGGCAAGAAGCTCGCCGACCTCGCCGACGTCGTTCTCGACAACGAGGCCCCACGCGGCGACGCCCTCCTCGAACTCCCCACGGGCGGCGCCGTCTGCGCCCTGTCCACGCTCACCGGCGCGATGCTCGTCCAGCTGTCGGTCGCGGAGGCGGCGGCCCAGCTGCTCGCCTCGGGGGAGCGCCCTCCGGTGTACGTCTCGGCCAATGTGCCCGGCGGCTTCGAGGGCAATCTGGAGCTGGAGAAGCGCTACGAGGGGCGAATTCGCCGTACCGCGAGCTGAGTTGACGTAGTGGTGGAGTGGGACGAGCGGCCGGAGCCCCCGGAACCGGGCCGCGGCCGCCCGTCGTCGTCACGTCTCCCGACAGGACGTCTCCCGTCAACGCGCGGGAGTCAGACGGGAATTGCTGGAATCACCGAGTGATGCTAGACGCGGTGAATGCATCATTCAATGGGGGGCAGCCGGTACTCGGCCACCGGGGGGCGGGTACTCAGCCCGTGCGGAGCACCGCCGGGCCCTCCTCCGCGATGCGGTCGGCCACGGCCGACGGCAGGCCCTCTTCGGTCACGACCGTGTCGAGGCGGTCCAGCTTCGTCACGTTGGACCGCTCCACCGTGCCCCACTTCGTGCTGTCGGCGAGCAGCGCGACCGAGCCGGTCGCCTCCATCACCGCGTGCTTGAGCAGCACTTTGTCCATCGAGAAGCTCGTGATGCGGTGGGCCAGGTCCCGGGAGCCGGCGCTCAGGACGGCGAGGTCGAGGTTGATCGCGCCGACCGCCCTGGCCGCGAGGGGTCCGCTGCTCGAACCGCTCGACACATCGACCTCGCCGCCGGTGTGGACCGTGTCACGGACGGCAGTTCGCACAGTGCCAGTACGGCGTGAAAGCCGTTGGTGACGCCCGCTCGCGGGGCGGCACATGGCCGGTCCGGTCTGCGGGCGGAGAGTCTGTCCTGACCGTCCGCGTCATGGCTCAGTCCCGCCGTGCCACCAGCCGGTACGCGTTCGACACTCCCAGCCGATGCGACAGCCGCTTCACGACGAACCGGTCCAGGAGCGTGCCCAGGATCAGCGCCGGTATCCCCGCGATCAGCACCGCCGCGCGGCCCGTACGGGCCAGTCCTGACGGGGGCTTCGGCAGCCACGGCAGGTTGTCGCGGGGCGCGGCCGTGTCCAGGGCCAGCCAGGTCCCGGCGAGGAGATCGACCGGGTCGTGTGGCTCCGCGTGCTGTTCCGCCACGACCGTGAAGCCCAGGTCGGTGAGGCGGCGGCGCAGGTTCTCGACCGGGATGAAGTGCAGGTGCTGCGGCTGGAGCCACGGCAGCCACCAGCGGCCCAGGAGGCGGGAGTAGCGGCTGTCGGGGTCCGGGACCTCGATCAGGAGGTGGCCGCCGGGGCGCACGGCCTGGTGCGCGGCGGCCAGTTCGCGCTCGGGCTCGGTGCTGTGCTCCAGGTAGTGGAACATGCTGACGACGTCGTAGTGGCCCGAGAGGCCCGGGGCCAGGTCGGGGAAGCTGCCCCGGTAGCCGCGCTCCACCCGCCCCGCCTGCTCGGCGAGTTCGGCGCCGTCCGTGAAGTCGAGGCCGTCGAAGGTGGTGTCGGGATACACCGTGCGGGCCGACTCGCAGAAGTGGCCGTGCCCTGTACCGACGTCCAGCCAGTTCTTGGGAGTTGGCGAGTGCGCGAGCAGTGACTCCGCGCGCTGCTCGTACATCTTCGTACGGGCCGCGAACGTGTTGCCCAACTGCTTCTCGCCCAGGCCGTCGTAGAAGTCCCGGTAGTAGAACTCCAGCCCGGCCGGGCTCAGTCGGGGATTCTGGAACGTGTGCCGGCAGTCCTCGCACTGGTCCAGGACGAACGCGCCCGGCTTGTGCTGGATCAGGTCCTTCGTGCGCAGCCGGGTCCGGAGCCGGGACGAGTCGCACCAGGGGCAGGTCTCGCACCGGGGTTCGAAGAAGCGGTCCAGGCCCTCGGCCAAGTCGGCCTGATAGGTGGGCCGTAGGGCTGCCACCTGGTCGTTGCGGCTCGGGGGCTTGGGGTCGTCCTCGTTGCTCACGGGGTCTCCTTGAGGGACGCGCCGGTGGCCAGCAGCTCCAGATGGGTCGCCGCCGCGCGGGTGCCTCCGGCCGCGCGGAACGCCGTACGGATGCGGCCGGCCGCGGCGCGGTGGTCGGGTTCGTGGAGTACGGCGTCGATCGCCGCGCCCAGCTTGGGGGCGGTGACCCGGCCGAAGCGGACGCGGATGCCCGCACCCGCGCCGGTGACCTGCCCGGCGATCACCGGCTGGTCGTCGCGGATGGGCGCCACGACGAGGGGGACGCCGTGCCACAGCGCCTCGCACACCGTGTTGTGCCCGGCGTGCGAGACGACCGCGTCCGCCCTTTCCAGCAGCGGGAGTTGGGGGATCGACGGCAGGATCAGCAGGTCCTTGTCCTGTTCGTCGGACGTGCCCAGTGCGTTGCCGGGGTCCGCGATCACCGCCTGCACGCGGTCCGTTCGTGCCCGCAGCGCCGTCACGCACTCGGTGAGGAAACGGGCGCCCACATCGGTGTTGGCGGTACCGAGGCTGACCAGGACCAGGGACCGGGCCGGGTCCAGCCAGTCCCAGGGGAAGTCCGGCGCCGCCGGGCGGGGCGCGATCGACGGGCCGACCCAGCGGATCTGCTCGCCCTGCCGCGCCTCGGGGCCGACGAGTTCCGGGGTGCTGAACGCGAGGACGAGGTGCGGGGAGAAGCGGGGGTCGGCGGTGCCCGTCGGGTCGCCGATCCCGGCGCGGAGTCCGGCCAGCAACTCGTCCAGCCACAGGGCGACTTTGGGCATGCCCGCCAGTACGTCCGTGAACTCGGCCGAGGTGGTCGCCGAGGTCGCCCACGGTACGCCGAGGCGTTCCGCCACCAGGCCGCCGGCCAGGGCCTGTTGATCGGCGACGACCGCGTCCGGCCCGAACTCCTCGACGGCGGCCGCGACTCCGGGCGCCATCTGCTCGGCGAGCGGCGCGAGGAAGGCCTCCCACAGGAACTTCAGCGCCTCGGGGCCACGGATGTCGGGTGGGCGTACGCCCTCGCCCTCACCCGGTACGGGTCCGGCGCAGGGGAACACGCGCGCCGACTCGCCCGCGAGCCGCCGTACGAGAGCGGGATCGGCGCAGACCCACGCCAACTCGTGTCCCCGTGACGCCAGTTCGGCCGCCACGCCCGCCGCCGGGTTGATGTGGCCGACCAGCGGCGGGACGACGAACAGGAACCGGCTCACCGGGCCGCCACCTCGGCTGCCTCGGTCGCGCTCGCCTCCTGGATCAGGGAGAGGATGTGCCCGCCGACCGTGCCCGCCGCCTCGACCAGTACGGAGTGCTCGTGGCCGGGGACGACGACGGTCCGGCAGTCGGGGAGCACGGACTCCAGCCACGGTGCGAGCAGGGCGAGGTCCGAGTCGCCGCCGTAGACGCCGAGCACCGGGCAGTGGACTGCGCGGATCTGATCCTCCGTCAACACGCCGCTGGCCGGAATGTCTTGGGAGAGGGAGGTCTCCCGGGCCAGGCGGGCGGCGCCCTTCGCGAGGCGGGCGGTGTTGTGGCCGCGGTTCGCGCTGATCCAGGCGATCGCGTCGTCCTCGTTGTGCGCCAGCTCGTGCAGCACACGGTCCAGGATGCCGCCGAGTTTCGGTGCCCAGGCCGTGGTCGCCGGTTCCGACTCGATGAGGGAGACGCTGGCGGCCCGCTCCGGATGGCGGGCCGCGTAGCCGAACGCCACTGTCCCGCCATAGGAGTTGCCGACCAGATGGACCGGGCCGGTCACCTCCAGGCGGTCGAGCAGCGCCTCCAGGTCGTCGATGTTGTCGTCGAGCGTGTAGCCGGTGGCCGGGCGCCCGCTGCGGCCGTGGCCGCGCAGGTCGTACATGACGACGTCGATGCCGGCCAGCGCGAACGGCGGCGCGATGGTGAAGTAGTAGCTGGCCAGGCTGTCGGTGAGCAGACCGTGCACGAGCACCGCCGTGGCGGTGACCGGGCGGCCGTCGGGCGGGCTCATTCTCTGTACGTGCAACCGGAGTTGACCGGTGTCGACCATCACCATGGCTCAGCCCGTCTCGGCTGCCTTGAGGCTCTGCACGACGTACTCCACGAGTCGGCCGACGGTGAGTTCGATGATCTCGTCGAACTCCATCCCGGCCAGGAACTCGGCGAAGTTGACCTTCGTCCCGTAGTGCTCCTGGAGCAGACCTGCCAGGGTCACCAGGTCGATGCTCTCCAGCTCCAGGTCGCGGTTGAAGGTCGTCGTCATGGTGATCTCGACGTCGTCGACGCCGTACTCGTCCTCCAGCAGCGTGGTGAGCATGCCGGTGAGGTCGGTGAGGACGGTGTCCTCGGTGGTGAGGGTCATCGGTCGTACTCCTCTTCGTGCGCGGGTCCCGTCGTCCAGGCCACGACGTAGGTCCTGTCCGGCAGACTGGGGGGATTGCCGGCCGGCTCGTAGTGCACGGTGTAGGCGCGTTCCAGGCGCCCCGACACCAACAGCCTTGAGCCGGGGGCCACTTGGAAGACGGCGAAGTCGCGCGGCCGTCCCCGGAAGCCGGTGCCCTCCGCCTTGGCGACCGCCTCCTTCGCCGCCCAGAAGCGGGCGAACCACAGCGCCTCGGACTCGCCGCCGGCCGTCAACTGGGCGCGCATGAGTGCCAGTTCCTCCTCGCCGAGGGCGGTGGTGAGGGTGGCCGGGGGGCGTTCCACGACCTCCTCGATGTCGATCCCGGGGCCCGGACCAGGGGCATGCGGCCGTACGATCGCGACCGCCGCCTCGGCGCGGTGGGCCAGCGAGACGTCCAGCGGGGGCAGGGTCCGGCCGTGCAGACCGGTGACGTACGGGCGGCCCGACTCGTCGTTGTGGACCCGGATCTCCGCCGGAAAGACAGGCCCCTCGCCATGGCCCCACAGCCACTGCCGTACCGCGTCCTTCACCGCGATCCGGCCCAGCAGCCACTGCCGGCGCCCGCGCGGCGGATGCTCGGCGTACTGCGAACGCTCCACGCTGCTCAGTGAGTTGCGCATGATCAGGTCGCGCGAGGCGAGGTCGGGCCAGCGCTCGTTGAGCAGGGTCCGGCCGCCGGGGCGGGCCTCGGAGAGGGTGTTGCGCTCCGGGAAACGCTCGACGGGCTTGGTCTGCGGGTCGTTGTCGAAGCGCCGGTCCTGCCAGCCGGTCAGCTCCGCCCACACCTCGCCGTCGACCGTGAGCTGTACGTCGGCTTCGAGCGCGGTGTCGGTCAGCGAGGTGATCCGCACCAGGCACTCGACCTCCGTACCGGGGCGCGGATGAGGGCCGTAGAAACGCATCTCGCGCATGCCGACCGGGAAGACGACGGTACGTTCGGTGCGGGTCGCCATGATCCAGTAGCCGAGGATCTGGCCGACGTTGTCGAGCAGGGCGCCCGGGGCCGGCGGCGTGGTGATCACGCCGCGTACGTGGCGGTCGCCGATCGCGGTGAGTTCGGTGACCCCTTGGAACGCCGGGCCGTGGAACATCCAGCGCTCGTCGTAGAGATGGGCCGCGGTGTGGTCGGGGACGCGTTCGGTGGTCGGGTCCGGACGGGGGTGCGGTGGGGGTGACATGGGGTGGGCGGGGGCCAGTTCGACCACACCGCGGGCGTGCGGGCCGAAGGAGACGGCGAGGCGGTTGGGAGCGTCCGTGACTACCCGCACCGGCACGTCGATTGAAGGTGTCGCTGTCAGCCAACGGTCGAACCGCGCGTCGTGCACGGCGACCGCGCGCATGCCCGGGGCGGTTCGTTCCGCCGCCTCGATGATGTGCTGGACGATCGTGGTCGCGGGGACCACCGGCCAACGGTCCGCCACGTCGGGCCAGTCGGGGCGTTGCGGGAAGAAGCAGTGGTCCATGAGGTAGGGCATGGACTCGGGGGAGACGTGGACCGTGGTCTGCCATTCCCTTGGGGGACTGGGGAGTTGGGGTGGGGGAACGGGGGCGGACACCCGGGGCGCGGAGGCGGTCGCTACGGCACGACGGCTGCCCGCGCTGATGAGTTGGGCGGCCGTGTCCGCGGTGTCGCGCATGAGCGCGTGCAGTTCGGCGGCGGCCGGGAAGCGGTCGGTGAGGGCGTCGAGGGGAGACAGAGCGGCGAGGGTCGGTGCGGTCGCGGCCGCCGGTGTGCGCAGTTCCGCCCGTAGCGTCACCAAGGTCGGCGCGTCGAGGGACACCAGCGCGCCGCCCAGGTCGAGCCGTACCGGGGGCCGTTCCCGTCGTGGAGCCGGTTTCTGCGGGGCCAGCGTCGTCGGGTCCACCGTTGCGCCCGCCGACCACAACGCCGTGGCGACGCGCCGGAGTTGGGCCAGTCCGGTGCGGTGGGGCGAGTTGGCGGCGACGACCAGGTGATCGCGTCCGCTGAGGGTCGCGTCGATGAGGGAACGGAGTTGGCCGGTGCCGACCTGGACGAAGGCGCGGTGGCCGGCGGTGTACATGGCCTCGACGAGTTGCCGGAAGCGCACGGGCTCCAGCAGGTGCCGGATGAAGAGTTCGCGGACCGCCTTCTCGTCCGAGGGGTACGGCGAGGCGGTGGTCCCGGACCACAGGGGGACCGTCGGCGGGTGGAGGCGGAAGCGGTTCGTGGCCTCTTCGATCGGGGCGAGGTAGGGCTTCAACATCGGTGTGTGGAAGCCGGATTGGAACGGGAGGACCTGACTGAGGACGCCCTGCGCGCGGAAGGACCGCACGAACTCGTCCACGGCGTCGTCCGGTCCGCACACCATCGACTGGCCCGGCGCGTTGTCGTGGGAGAGCACGATTCCGGCGTCCGGCCAGTCGGTGGCGAGCGCCGAGAGCACGCGCTCGGCCGGGGCTCCGATCGCCCCGAAGGCGAGGCCGGGGACCGTCACCGAGTCGGGGTCGAACGCTTCCATGAAGTCGCTGACCTCGTCCGGCGCGTACACCCCGGCGGCCGTCATCGCGGTCCACTCGCCGACACTGTGTCCGGCCACCGCGTCCGGGACGACGCCCATCGTGCGCAGCGCGGCGTCCAACAGCCGCCCGACGCCGACGACATCGAAGCCGTGACGGCCGACGTCCCCCACCTGTGCGGGAGTTGCGGACCGGTTCTCCCGGAGTCCGAAGTGCGCGGCGACGTCCTCGACCCGGGGGGTGAAGTCCCCCTCCAGACCCGGGAAGACGAACGCCAGTTTTCCCGCGCCGGGCCCGATCAGCGGGCTCGGCGTGAACCACACATCGCTACGGCCCTGCCACGCGCGCCCCTTGGCGATCGCCCGGCGTGCCAGCGCGAGCCGCTTGGCGTCCGGGGCGACGATGCCGAGGCGGGAACGGTCCGAGGCGGCAGGGGTGTTGCCCGCGGCCAGGAGGGCGGAGTCGTCCGCGTCCAGCAGCGCGGCCAGGGCCTCGGGGCTGTCGGCGGCGAGCATCAGCACGCGTTCCGGCTCGGCCACGGAGGCTGTGCGAGCGGGGGCGTTCGTGCGTTCCGGGTCGTCGACCACCCCCGCCGAACGTGACGCGCGCGCTCCCGGTGCCTCCTCCAGCACGACATGCGCGTTGATGCCGCCGAACCCGAAGGCGTTGACCGCCGCCCGTCGCACCGGCTGTTCGGGAGTGGTCTCCCAGGGCGCCGCCTTCTCCAGCGGACGGAACCGGGTCGCCGCGAGCGCCGGATGCGGGTCGTCGCAGTGCAGGGTCGGCAGGAGCATGCCGTGGTGGACGGCGAGGGCGGCCTTGACCAGTCCGGCGACTCCGGCGGCCGGCATCGTGTGGCCGATCATCGACTTCACCGAGCCGATCACCGCACGGCCCTGGGATGTGCCCGTGTTCCCGAACACCTCGGCCAGCGTGGTCAGTTCGGCCGTGTCACCGGCGGGTGTCGCCGTGCCGTGCGCCTCCAGCAGGCCGATGGAGCCGGGCAGCGCGGGGTCCAGTCCCGCCGCCTGCCAGGCCTGGCGTACGGCGTGGGTCTGGCCGGTCGAGTCGGGGTTGACGAGACTCGCGGCGCGGCCGTCACTGGACACGCCGGTGCCGCGGACGACGGCGTAGATCCGGTCGCCGTCGCGCTCGGCGTCGGCGAGGCGTTTGAGGACGACGACTCCCGTGCCCTCGCCGATCAGGATGCCGTCGGCATCGCGATGGAAGGGGCGGATGCGCTGGCTCGGGGAGAGTGCGCGCAGTTGGGAGAACACGCTCCACAGCGTGATGTCGTGGCAGTGGTGGACACCGCCCGCGAGCATCAAGTCGCAGCGCCCGGCGGCCAGTTCGGTGACCGCCTGGTCGACCGCGATCAGCGAGGACGCGCAGGCCGCGTCCACCGTGTACGCCGGGCCGCGCAGGTCGAGGCGGTTGGCGACGCGGGACGCCGCGAGGTTGGGGACCAGGCCGATGACCGACTCGGGACTGTCGGGGCCGAGCCGTTCGGTGAACGCGGTGCGGATGCGGTCGAGTTGGCCGGGGTCCAGGTCGGGCAGCAACTCGCCCAGCGTGCGGACGAGTTGGCCCGCCGTACGGACCCGCTGGTCGAGGCGGACCAGACCCGGGGTGAGATAGCCGCCCCGGCCGAGGACGACACCGACGCGCCGCCGGTCGGGCAGGCGGGACTCGCCGCCCGCGTCGGCGAGGGCGGCGGCGGCCACGTGGAGGGCGATGAGCTGGTCGGGTTCGGTGCCGGGCACCGAGTTCGGCATGATGCCGAACCGGGTGACCTCGACCTCGGCCAGCGCGTCGACGAAGCCGCCGCGCCGGCAGTACACCTGGTCGGCCACGGCCGGACCGCTCGCGGAGTCGGGCCGGTAGTAGTCCGCGTCCCAACGCCCGTCCGGCACCTCGCTGATGGCGTCCGTGCCGCCCAGCAGATTCCGCCAGTACGCGTCGAGGTCGGCGGCGCCGGGAAGCAGCACCGACATTCCCACGATGGCGACCGGCACTTGACGGTCCGTCACGGCTACCAGCCCGAAGCGGTGTAGACGACGGCCCCTGCTGACTCGTCGCCCCAGGCGAGCTCGCGCAGCAGGGCCGCGGTGCCCTCCTCGGGGTCGATCAGCGAGATGCCGCGCCGGGCGTACTCGCGTCCCAACTCCGGGGTGACCATGCCGTGGTGACCACCGGTCGGCGCCCACGGCCCCCAGTGCACGGTCAGCGCACGGTGCCCGGTCCGGGCCGCCCAGGCGGTACCCAGGCTCTGCAGCGCGTCGTTGGCGGCGGCGTAGTCGACCTGACCCCGGTTGCCGAGCACGGCCGAGATGGAGCCGAACAGGACCGCGAAAGCAGGGCCGTTGGGCAGTTCCTCCAGGGCCGACAGCAGGGTCTCGGCGCCGTGCGTCTTCGTGCCGTAGACCCGCTGGAAGGACTCGGTGGTCTTCTCGGCGATCAGCCGGTCCTCGATGACGCCGGCCGCGTAGACGACACCGTCGAGGCGGCCGTGTTCGGCGTGGATCTCCTTGACCGCCTGGAGCGCGGCGTCCGGTTCACGGAAGTCGACGGAGTGGTAGCGGGCCTCGCTGCCGAGGGCCGTCAGTTCGTCCAGGGTCGCGGTGATCTCCCGCTGGGCGAGCAGGAGTTCGGCGGTGCGGTTGATCTCGGCGGGGGTCAGTCCACCGCCCTTCGCGGCGAGGGCGGCGCGCAGTTCGGCCGGGGTGCGGGCACCCGCGGTCGCCGGGTCCTCGGGCCCTACCGGTGCGGCCGTCCTGCCCAGCAGTTCGATACGGCACCGGGAGGCCGCGGCGAGCGCGACGGCGAACTTCGCGGTGATGCCCCGCGCGCCGCCCACCAGCAGCACCACCGAGTCGCGGTCGAGCCCGATCGCGGATGCTTCGGCGACTCCGTCACCGGCAGGCCCGGCACCGTTCGTCGCGAGCGCGCCGAGCGGTGTCTCCGTCAGCTCAAGTCCGTGTCGTCCGGCGGCAGTTCGCAGGACGACCGACTCGGTGCCGGGCGCCAGCAGTTCGGCGATCACCGCGTCGGCGACGGCGTCCGGTGCGGTGTCCGCCAGCTCGACGACCCGGGCGACGGTGTCCGGATACTCGCGGGCCACCGTACGGAACAGCCCGTGCAGCCCCGCCGATCCACCGTCCGCGCCCTGTACCGCGAGGAGTTGACGCGGGCCGCCCCGCAGAGCGGCCTGGAACACGGGGAACGCGTCGGGCAGCACCGGCGCCGACGCCGTGAGCGGAGCGAGATACAGGACGCCGTCCACCTGGCCGTCCACGTCGGTGAGTTGGTGCTCGGGGCCCATGGTCACCGTGTCGGCACCGTAGGAGGAGAGCCGGGCCGCGACCGCCTCGGGGCCGTCACCGTCGCCGTAGAGGACGAACCGCCTCCCGCTCAGTACGGATGCCGGGTCCACCGGGTTGTCGCCGTCCTGGTGTGCCAGCAGTACCGGCCGCAGTTGGAGGCGCTTCGGCGCGGCGCCGGTGATCTCGTCCTGCGGGGCGCTCGGGGAGGTGGCCTGGGGGGCTCCGGCACTCGGGGGAGTCTCGTCCGTCGCCGCCGGTTCGGTCAGCCGCGCCGACAGCCAGCCCGTGACGGAGGCCGCCGTGCGGGCTTTCGCCAGGTCCTCCAACTCGGCGTCGTCGAGCGTCGCCACGTCCATCCCGCCGCCGATGCCCAGCCGCCCGGCCAGTTCCCCGGCGATCTCGGCGCGCTTGATGGAGTCGATGCTGAGGTCTGCCTCCAGGTCGAGGTCGGGCTCGATCATGTCGACGGGATAGCCGGTGCGTTCGCTGATGACCTCCAGGACGACCCGGAGCACGTCGGCTTCGGTGACGGCCTCGGGGGCCGCCGGGGCAGTCGTCAACCCCTGGACAGCTGGGGGCTGTTGAGCTGTCGGAGCCTCGGCAGCCGGCAGGGCGGGCGTCTGTGGCAGGGCCTCGATCGCGGCGGGCGCCGGGGCCGGAACCCACGTTCCCTGGGGCGCCGCCCCCTGCGCCGCGCCGAAGTACGTCATCAGCACATCCCGTTGCGCGGCCACCATCTCCCGGCTGGTGCGCAGGAATTCGGAGATGAGCGCGTCCCTGTTCGCCTCGACGTGGACACCGTCCTGAGGGTTCGTCGTCACAGTCGTCTCCACAACGCGTCGGGCCGGTGCGAGGGCACCGGGCAGGAGTGCTCCGGCGGCGGTACGGACGAGTTGTCCGTCGACCGTCCAGCCGGGTCGCGAGGGCACGGGGGTCCGGGCCGCGTCGACGGCGTCGCGCCCGTTGAACAGCCATCCGGTGCGCACCGGCAGCCCCGCGACGGCAAGTTGGGCCAGCGCGTCGAGCCAGCCGCGCAGCCCGCTGTCCTGCCGGGGCTCGCACGCGACCGTGCGGTGCGGGCGGTCGCCGAGGATCTGGTCGACCAGCCGGGTCAGCACGGAGCCGGGTCCGGCCTCGACGAAGACCCGGGCTCCCGCCTCGTACATCGCCTCGATCTGCGCGACGAAGCCGACCGGCGAGCCTATCTGCGCGGCGAGTTCGGCCCGGACCGCGTCGGCGTCCTCGCCGTACGGGGCCGCCGTGCGGTTGGACCAGACGGGGAACTCGGGTGTGAGCACGGGCCGTTGGGCGAGAGCCTGTGCGAAGCGCTCGCCCGCCCCAGCCACCAGCGGGCTGTGGAAGGCGCAGGCCACGGGGATGCGCTTGGCGCCGAGACCGGCGTCGCGCAGGAGCCGTACGGCGGTGGCGACTGCCTCCGTCGGGCCCGAGATCACCGTCTGGCGGGGCGAGTTGTGATTCGCGACGACGACGGAGTCGGGTGCGTTCGCGGTCTTCAGGGCCTGCTCGACGTCCTCGGCACCGGCCGCCACCGCGGCCATGGTTCCCGGGTCGTCCGCGCCCGTGGCTTCGAGGATCGCCGCCGCGCGCTCGGCGCTCAGCTCCAGCAGCGCCTCCGGCGCGATCGCACCGGCCGCGCACAGGGCGACCAGCTCGCCGTAACTGTGGCCGGCCGCCATGTCGGGCCGCACGCCCGCCTCGGTGAGCAGGGCGTGCGCGGCCAACCCGGCGATGCCCAGCGCGGGTTGCGCGACCCGGGTGTCGGTGAGGCCTGCCTGCTGGCGGTCGCGGGCGGTGTCGTCGAAGGCGGTGGGCGGGTAGAGCGCGTCGGCGTGGTCGCGGCCGAGGTGCAGATAGTGCTGCAGCTCGGGGAACGCGATGAAGACATCGGCGAGCATGCCGGGGCGCTGACTGCCTTGACCGGGGAAGAGGAAGGCGACCTTGCCCGTGTTCCCTTCCTCGTCAGCCGCGTGGATTCCGGAGGCGGGGTCCTGCTCACCTTGGAGGGCCCGCCGCAGTTGCCCGGCCAGTCCCTCCACATCCCGCGCCACGACGGCTACTTGCACCGGCTCCTGCCGGGCGTCGGAGCGCCGCGACGCGCTCAGCGCGAGGTCGCGCAGCTTCCATTGGCCCGTCTCCGCGAGCTTCAGGATCTCCTCGATGCCCCGGCGCGCAGCCGCCCGGTCCGCACCCCGGAAGGTGAACAGCTCGGCAGACCACGCGTCCAGACCCTGCGCGGGCGGAACCGCCTCGCCGTACGCCCCGATCACCGCATGGAAGTTGGTGCCGCCGAAGCCGAACGCGCTGAGGCCCGCGACGCGTTCCTCGGCGGGGGCCGCCCACGGCCGTGGCTTGGCGTGGAAGACGAACGGGCTGCTGTCCTCCTTCCACGCCGAGTTGGGCTGCTTCATGTGCAGGGTGGGCGGCTTCACGCCGGTGTAGAGGGACAGCACGGTCTTGATGAGACCGGCGAGTCCCGCGGCGCACTTCGTGTGCCCGATCTGGGACTTGACCGAGCCGAGCGCACAACTGCCCGTCTCCGCGCCGGACTCGGTGAACACCGCGCTGAGGATGGAGAGTTCGGTGCGGTCGCCGACGACCGTCCCGGTGCCGTGCGCCTCGACCAGGCCGACCTCGGAAGGGGAGACGCCCGCGTTGCGGTACGCCCGCTCCAGCGCGGCCCGCTGTCCCTCGGGGCGGGGTGCCGTCAGGCCCAGGGAGCGGCCGTCGCTGGAGCTCCCAACTCCCTTGATCACGCCGTAGATCCGGTCGCCGTCCCGCTCCGCGTCCGCGAGCCGCTTGAGGACCACGCAGGCGACGCCCTCGCCGAGCGCGATGCCGTCCGCCGAGCTGTCGAAGGCGCGGGAGCGGCCGGTGGGGGACAGGGCGTGCACGGAGGAGAAGAGGACGTAGTCGTTGATGCCGTTGTGGAGGTCGGCGCCCCCGCACAGGACGACATCGCTGGTGCCGCCCACGAGTTCCTTGCAGGCGACGTCGACGGCGGCCAGCGAGGACGCGCAGGCCGCGTCGACCGTGAAGTTGGCGCCGCCGAGGTCGAGCCGGTTGGCGATGCGGCCCGAGATGACGTTGGAGAGCATGCCGGGGAAGGAGTCCTCGGTGAGCGTGGGGAGTTGCTCCTCGATGCCCTGCGGGATCTTCCCGTAGTAGGAGGGCAGTACGGCGCGCAGCGTGGTCGCGTTGGACAGGTCGCTGCCCGCCTCCGCGCCGAACACCACGGAGGTGCGCGCACGGTCGAACTTCCGCCCCCGGTCGCCGTATCCGGCATCCTCCAGCGAACGCCGGGCCGCTTCGAGGGCCAGCAGCTGCACCGGTTCGATGCTGCCGAGGGAGGTCGGCGGGATGCCGTAGCGAAGCGGGTCGAAGGGGATGCGCGGCAGGAAGCCGCCCCACTTCGACGGGGTGGCGCCGTCCTTGTCGGCGGAGTAGTGGACGGCGGGGTCCCAGCGGTCGGGCGGGACCTCGTCGACGGAGTCGCGGCCGCCGAGGATGTTCGCCCAGAACGTGGGGAGGTCGGGCGCCTGCGGGAACATGCACGCCATGCCGATGACAGCGATGTCCAGGGGGGCCGGTGCCTCCGGCTCGGCTGTCTCCTCAACTCCCAGGAGCGCGCGGGCAGTCCGCGCGCTCTCGGCCAGGAAGGCGGCGGCCTCCTCGGTCACCGAGCGGTGCAGGGCGTCGATCGTGGTGGTCGCCGAACGCAGCACGGCGACCTCGCCGGCCATGAACATCCCCTCGGCGAGCTGGCGTTGCTCGTCCACGGCGGTCAGCGCGCCGTCCGCGTCCCGCTCGACACCCTTGCTCGCGATGCGCAGCCGGCCGACGTTGAGCCGCTCCAGCTTCTCCCAGATCTGCCGGTCGGGTACGCCCTGCTCGCGCAACTGGGCCTCGAAATCGAGGTAGTTGTCGCTGAACGGGCTCGGCACGCAGCGGGTGGCGTGACCGGGCGCGGTCTCAAGCAGCGCAGTGCGAGTGGCCCGGACGACCTGGTCCTGGAACAGGGGCTGGACCGCCCCGCGCGTCACCGCCTCCTCCGTGAACAGATAGGCGGTGCCCATCAGTACGCCGACGGCGGCGCCGCGTGCGGTGAGCGGTGCGGCGAGGGCGGCCACCATCGCCGCCGAGCGTCCGTCGTGGACGCCGCCCGCGAAGAACACCTCGATGTGCTCGGCCGTACCCGGGTCGGCCTTCTCCAAGAAGTCGGCCAGGACGGCGAGTTGGGCCTCCCAGAGGGGAAAGCTGCCGCGCGGTCCGACATGGCCCCCGCACTCGGAGCCCTCGAACACGAATTTGCGCATCCCCGCGTCCAGGAACTGCCGCAGCAGCCCCGGCGAGGGCACATGCAGGAAGGTGGAGATCCCGGCCCGCTCCAGCGCCTCGGCCTGGGAAGGCCGCCCGCCCGCGATGATCGCGTGGGTGGGCTCCAACTCCCGTACGGCTTCGAGCTGGGCGTTGCGCATCTCCTCGGGTGCGAAGCCGAGCACCCCGACACCCCAGGGGCGCCTCCCCACGGCGGCGCGGGTCTCGGCCAGCACCGTGCGCGACTGTTCGCCGCTCGACAGGGCCAGCGCGACGAACGGCAGGGCGCCGCCCTCGGCGACGGCCGCGGCGAACTCCGCCTGGTCGCTGACCCGGGTCATCGGGCCCTGGGCGATGGGGAGTCGGGTGCCGAGCGTCCGGCTCATCGGGGAACCGGCGCGCAGCGCGTTGGCGGGGCCCTCGTCCCGTATCGACTCCCGTATGGCGGCGGTCAGCTCGCGCACCGTGCGACCCGCGTCGCCCCAGCGTTCCGCGAAGCGCGCGGCGAGGAAACCGTCCTGGCCGACCGGCAGCAACTGGGTGCGCGGGTCGCGGGCGCCGAGCAGCCCGGACACCCGGTCGGCGGGCACCTGGGGGGCGTCAGGACCGCGCCGCAGGAGCACGCGGTGACCGGCCACCAGTGTGGTCTCGGAGCCGTCCATCGAGCGCAGCGCGGCGGCCGCCGCCTCCGGCAGGACCGACTCGGCGAGCAGGGCCAGTTGGCTGTCGAGGACGACCCCGGCCGCGCCACCGGCCACGGCCGCGGCGGCCGTACGAGGGCCGATGCCGCCGCAGGCCCAGACCGGGACGTCCACACCGGGCTCGGCGAGCAGCCGCTGGAGTAACACGAAGGTGCTCAACTCGCCCACCCGGCCGCCGCTTTCGGCGCCCCGGGCGATCAGCTCGTGCGCACCGGCGCGGACCGCGGCCAGCGCCTGGTCCGGGTCGGTGACCTCGACCAGCACCCGGTGCTGCGCGACGACCTCGTCGACCCGCCAGGGAGCGTCCGCGGTGAGGACCACGGTGTGCGGGGCGGCGCCGGTGCCCGTCGTGAGGTCACCGGGACCGATCCGGCAGTGCGGCCCGACCCGTACCCCGAAAGGACCCGGGGACCAGCGGCGGATGCGCGCCAGGGCCTCTCTTGATCTTCGGTCGCCATTTCCCAGGTCCAGTACCCCCAGCCCGCCGGCGCGGCTGACGGCCGCCGCGAGTCGGGCATCCGGCTCATGGAACGGGGTGATTCCAATGATCATGCATTCGGCGCGCGCGACAGGCGTCATGATTCTCCGAATAAACGGTGAAATGGCACGGTGGGGGGTTTCGGCGGGGGTGCGCCGAATGTAATCGCAGAGGCGCGAGAGGGCTGATGGAAAGCTAGCCCCCCGGTTACTCGTCGGTCAACAACGCCAAGGTAAGCAACTGGTTGACGGAGGTGATCCGGCCAGCCGGAACAGGGTCCCAAACAACCGAAAACCCTGCCAATTTCCTTCAGAGGGCACACCACTCGGACCGCAGTGGCGCAAGCGGTCCAAAAGCCCCTGCTATTCATCCGAGGCTCACAGTCCCGAAACACCGCTGACGGCGGGGCGGAATTATGTAAACGTTGGGTGTCGATGCCTCCTCGCATAAGCCGCGCTAGGTTGGCACCCATGAGCACACCGCGGGACCTGATGATCGTCGCCATGGATGTCGCACCCGACCGCCCCGTCGAGACGGGTGATCTGTCGCTCGCGCTCGCCGGAGCGGAGGTGGTCGACCTCCTCGCCGCCGAAGCCGTCGCACTGGACGGCGACCTGATCGTGCCGAACCCCCAACTTCCCTTGGCGGACGGCCTGTTGGACCAGGCCGCGGCCGCGCTCGTGCGGGAGACGCCGTACGAGTCGGTCGAGGACTGGCTGTGGCGGCGCGGGCGGAGCCTGTCCTCCGCCTATCTCGCCGCGCTGGAGGCGGAGGGACTGGTCGAGCGGCAGCGCGGGCGCTGGATCCCGGTGCGCACCGGCCGGACGGCCCTGGTCGACTCCCCGGCCCGCAGCAGCGCGGCGGACCGCTGGGCCCAGGGCGAACCCGTCCTCGCCCAGCTCGCCGCGGCCGCCGGGATCCGCGAGGTGTCCGACGAGGACTCCGCGAAGGTCACCGACGAGTCGCTGGACACGGTCATCGCCGTGGTCCACGACGCGGTGACGGAGCTGGAGGCCGTACGGCAGCGGAAGAGCGTCGAGGACGCGGCCTACGACAACGTGTGGCGCGGTATGTGACGGTGACCTCTCGGCTTTGAAACACGACAACTGCCGATAAAGCAGAGCCAGTTGATGGTCCTGAGCCTTAGGTGACGACACGTCACCCATGGTAGGCGCACGCCCGGTGCCCGGCCTAGGGCGACAAAGGGGACGAGGCCGCCCGCAGCGGGATCGTCACCGTGAAGACCGTCGCGCCGGGCTCGGACGTCAGCTCCACGGTGCCGCCGTGCGCCTTCGCCAGCGAGCGGGCCACCGCGAGGCCCAGCCCGCTGCCGCCCCGGTCCCGGGTGCGGGCCTTGTCGACCCGGTAGAAGCGGTCGAAGACCCGGGCCCGGTCGTCCTCCGGGATGCCGGGGCCGGCGTCGGCGATCTGTACGGATGCCATGCCGGCGGCGACCGACAGGGACACCGACACCTGTGTCCCGGCCGGGGTGTGCACGGCCGCGTTGGTGAGGAGGTTGTCCAGCACCTGCCGGACGCGGACCGGGTCGACGCGCAGCCGGACCGGGGACTCGGGCACCGACACCGTCAGCGGATGGTCCCGGTGTCCGGCGCGGAAGGCGTCCGCCGCCTGCCCCACCAGCTCCACCAGGTCCGCGTCCTGCAGCCGTATCGGGGTCTCCACGTCCGCCGCGTCGAGGCGGGCCAGCAGGAGGAGGTCGTCGAGGAGGACGCCCATGCGGGCGGCCTCGGCGCGCAGCCGGGCCAGGTGCTTGTCGCGCTCCTCGGGGACGTTCGCGGCCGCGTACTGGAACAGGTCCGCGTAGCCGCGCACCGACATCAGCGGGGTCCGCAGCTCGTGCGAGGCGTCCGCGACGAACCGGCGCAGCCGCTGCTCCGCCTCCGCGCGCACCGCGAGGGAGTCGTCGATGTGCTCCAGCATCGTGTTGAAAGCGGTGCGCAGCTCCTCCACCTCGGGCCCGCCGTCGCCCCGCTCGGCACGCAGCGGCAGCCGGGCCGCCGAGTCGGTGAGGTCGTGCGAGGTGATGCCGTGGGCCGTGGTCGCCATGTCGCTCAGGGGCCGCAGCCCGCGCCGCAGCAGGTTCCGCCCTATGACCACCAGCACCAGCAGCGCCAGCGCGAACGCCACCACCTGCACCGTGACCAGCTGCCGTACCGTGCCCTGCACGTCCGCCAGCGGGGCCGCGCTCACCAGGACCACACCGGGCTCGACCTCGCAGGCCCGCAGCCGGTAGGTGCCCTCGCCGTCGATCGTCACCGTGCGGGTGATCTCCTTGGTGGAGTGCGCCATCGTCTTGGCGAGGGCGGTGAGCGCGCGGGTGTCATCCGGTACGTCGGAGGGCTCGCGCAGTTTCGGGGTCGTGCCCGAGACGTCGTAGACCGCCGTGTACCAGCCGTAGTACGGCTTGCGCTGGACGATGCCGTGGGCCTGGGCGTCCTTGGACTGGACGACCTGGACGAGCTTCATCTGGTCGCTGACCTGGCGTTCCAGGTAGTCCCGCATGTACATCGTCAGGGCCGTGCCGACGACCGCGAACACGATCAGCGACAGCACGCCGACGCCCAGGGCGAGGCGGGTGCCCAGGCGTACCCGGCGCCAGTTGTGGCGCAGCCGTCGGATCATTCGGCGGCCTGCCGGATCACATAGCCGAAGCCGCGCACGGTGTGGATCAGCGGATCGTGCCCCTCGTCCAGCTTGCGGCGCAGGCGGCTGACCACCAGTTCCACCACGTTCGAGCGGCCGCCGAAGCCGTACTCCCACACATGGTCGAGGATCTGCGCCTTGGTGAGCACGGTCGGCGACTTGCGCATCAGATAGCGCAGCACCTCGTACTCGGTCGGGGTGAGCGTGAGGAGGCGGTCGCCGCGGCGCACCTCGCGGGTGTCCTCGTCCATCGTCAGGTCGGCGACCCGCAGCACCGAGCGCGGGAAACCGGGCCCGGCGCTGCGCCGCAGCACGGTCCGCAGCCGGGCCATCAGCTCCTCCACCGCGAACGGCTTGACCAGGTAGTCGTCACCGCCCCGCGTCAGCCCCGCGACCCGGTCGGCCACGGCGTCGCGCGCCGTGAGGAACACCACGGGCACCATCGTCCCGGAGCGCCGCAGCCGGTCCAGCACGCCGAAGCCGTCGAGGCCGGGCAGCATCAGGTCGAGCACCACGATGTCCGGTGCGAACTCGGCGGCCACGGTCAGCGCCTCCTCACCGGAGTACGCGCACGCGGCCTCCCAGCCCTCGTACCGGGCGACCGTCGCGACAAGATCGGCGATCGGCGGGTCGTCGTCCACGACGAGGAGTCGTACTTTGTCCACCCGCTCATACTGCGCCACACGCCTCCCGACGCCAGACCCGCGGCACCGCCACACCCGCATCGATAACCACTTGAAAGCCGGCCGACAGGAAAACGACAGCCCCCCGAGGTCAAGCTCGTCTCCCAGGACCCGATCAAGGAGCTGCCGTCCGTGACGACCGTCCAATCACCCCCTGCGCCCCCCACGGCGATACGCCCCAGGGTGGTGGCCCGCACGGGCCTGTACGCCGTGCTGGCCGCGAACGTCGCCGTGGTGACCGTCTTCTTCGCCCAGGCCGGATTCGCCTCCAACGCGCTCATCGTCATCGGCCGCCTCCTCGGCCTCTACGGCGCGCTCGTCATGGCCTTCCAGCTGCTGCTGGTGGCCCGTCTGCCCTGGCTCGACCGCCGGATCGGCATGGACCGGCTCACCAACTGGCACCGCTGGACCGGCTTCGCGCTGCTCTGGACGCTGCTCGGGCACCTCGTGTTCATCGCCTTCGGCTACGCCCAGGGCACCGACACCGGCCCGGTCGGCGAGGTCGTCGACCTGGCCGAGACCACCGAGGGCATCCTGCGCGCGCTCGTCGCCTTCGCCCTGATCCTCGTCATCGGCGCGACCTCCGCCCGCTACGCGCGACGCCGGCTCGCCTACGAGACCTGGCACTTCATCCACCTCTACACCTACGTCGCCGTGGTCCTCGCCTTCACCCACCAGGTCGCGGTCGGTACGACGTTCACCGCGTCCTCCGCCGCCACGACGTACTGGTACGCGGTGTGGGGCGTCGCGCTCGGCTCGGTCGCCCTGGGCCGGCTGGTCCTGCCCCTGTGGCGCAACCTCCGCCACCAGTTCCGGGTGGAGGCGGTCGTCCCCGAGTCCGACAACGTCGTCTCGATCTACATCACCGGCCGCGACCTCCACCAACTCCCGGCCCAGGCAGGCCAGTTCTTCCTCTGGCGGTTCCTCACCAAGGACCGCTGGTGGCAGGCCAACCCCTTCTCCCTCTCGGCCGCCCCCGACGGCACCCGCCTCCGCCTCACCGCCAAGACGGCCGGCGCCGGCACGGCAGCCCTCCGCCACCTGAAGGTCGGCACCCGCGTCTTCGCCGAGGGCCCCTACGGCGCCTTCACCACCCTGCACCGCACGAAGCCGGAGTCCCTGCTCATCGCGGGCGGCGTCGGCGTCACCCCGATCCGCGCCCTGCTGGAGGACCTGGAGGGCCACGCGGTCGTCATCTACCGCGTCGCTTCGGACCGGGACGCCGTCCTCTACGACGAGCTGGCCGAACTGGCCCGGGCCAAGGGCGCCCAGCTCCACCTGGTCACCGGCCCGCCCGTCCCCGACAAGCTCGCCCCGCGCGAACTCGCCCGGCTCGTACCGGACATCGCCGACCGCGACGTCTTCCTCTGCGGACCGCCGCCGATGATGAACGCGGTGCTGCGCAGCCTCGGCGACATGGGCGTGCCCAAGCAGCAGATCCACTTCGAACGCTTCAGCCTGGCGGGATGAGAGACATATCGTGAAGCGAGTCATACCTGTCCTGGTGCTGTCCGTCGCGGGGCTGATCCCCGTGTGGCGTTACGAGCCGTCCATCGGGACGACGACGAGTACGACGACCACGACGGAGGCGGTCTCGACACCGACTCCTACGGCTACTTCGTCGTCCTCCTCGTCCGGGTCTTCGGCTGCCCCCTCCACGTCCTCGAAGAAGGTCGTCCAGGGCACCGCGATCAACACCTCCAAGGGCACCGTGCAGGTGCAGGTGACCTTCGAGGGCGACAAGATCAGCTCCGTGAGCATGCTCCAGCAGCCGGACCACCCGCAGACCACGGCGGCCGTCCCGGTGCTGATCGAGGAGACCCTCAAGGCGCAGAGTTCGAAGATCGACACGGTGTCCGGCGCCACGATCACCAGCGACGCCTACGTCCAGTCGCTCCAGTCCGCGATCGACGCCAAGGGCGCCTGACATGCGCCGAGTTGAGCATGTGATGGGCTTCCCGGTGTCGTTGCGGATCGACGACGAGGGCATCGGGGACGAGACGGCGGACGCGCTCTTCGCCTGGCTGCGCGAGGTCGACGCCCGCTTCAGCCCGTTCCGCCCGGACAGCGAGGTCTGCCGCTACGACCGCGGCGAGCTGCGACTCCGGGACCTCAGCGCGGACTTGACCGAGGTGCTCGACCTCTGCGAGCAGTACCGGGTCGCGACCGGCGGCGCCTTCGACGTCCGCCTGCCCGGCCGGCCCCTCGACCCCTGCGCGGTCGTCAAGGGCTGGTCGGTGCAGCGGGCGGCGGAACTCCTCACCGCCGCCGGCGCCCGGCGCTTCATCCTCAACGCCGGCGGCGACGTGGTCGTGGCCGGCGGCCCGTGGCGGGTGGGCGTACGGCATCCCGAACACGCCGACCAGCTGTGCACGGTCCTGGAGTTGACCGACGGGGCGGTGGCGACCTCCGCGCGCTACGAGCGCGGCGACCACATCGTCGACGGACGCACCGGCGAGCCCGCGACCGGCCTGCTCAGCATCTCCGTCGTGGCCGCCTCACTGACCGAGGCGGACGCCACGGCCACCGCGGCCTTCGCGATGGGCCCGGAGGGCGTCGACTGGGCCGCCGCCCGGCCCGGCTGCGAGGTGTTCGCGGTCGACGCCGGACGACGGGTCCGCCGTACACCGGGATTCCCGGTCGCGACGGTCGCCGCGTAGTCGCCCGCGATAAACCCGGCGACGTCGGCGACCGTCCCCGGGATACTGATCGCCCATGGATGAGGTCGAAGTCGTCGTCGCCCATTCCGAACGCGCGACCCTGCGCGTCGGCGACGTGTTCCTGAAGGTGGACGCCGATCAGGCGCGCGTCGACGCCGAGGTCGCGGCGATGGCCCTCGCGCCGGTGCCGACGCCGGAGATCCTGTGGCACAAGCCGCCCGCGCTCGCGATCGCGGCGGTCCCGGGGACGACACTTGGCCGCCTCGGCGGGCCGGCGACCGGATCGCCGGCGGCGTGGGCCGCGGCGGGCGCCGCCATCCGGAAGCTGCACGACGCGCCCCTGCCGCCCTGGCCCGCCCGGGGAAAGGGCCTCGACGCGTTGACGGCGGAACTCGACGCCGAGTGCGAGTCGCTCGTGACGAACGGCGTCCTGCCCGCCGAGCTGGTCACGCGCAACCGTCAGGTCGCCGAGGCCGCACTACGGCCCTGGACTCCGGCGTTCACACACGGCGACCTGCAGATCGCGCACGTCTTCGTCGACGGCGACGAGGTCACCGGCGTCATCGACTGGTCCGAGGCGGGCCCAGGTGACGCCCTGTACGACCTCGCCACCTTCACACTCGGACACGAGGAGCGCCTCGGTGACCTCCTCGCCGGCTACGGCACCGACGTCGATCTCGACGTGATCCGCGGGTGGTGGTCGGTGCGAAGCCTGCTGGTGGTCCGCTGGCTGGCCGAGCACGGCTTCGACCCGTTCGCACCGGGCTGTGAGGTCGACGTGCTGCGATCCCGGATGTGAGGCTGCGCGGGCCTGTTGCTACGCCCTCCATCGCGCGGATGCGGACAAGCGGACGGGCCGCCGGGGTCACCGGCGGCCCGTCCTGTCGGGAAATGTGGCTGGGGGTTGGTGCGGGGGAGTGCTTCAGCTGACGTCGGAGGCGTCCAAGCGGTACAGGCCGCTGCTCGTCGACGACGATGACGATGAGGTCGAGGTCGTAGAGGAACTGCTGCTGTACGCCGAGGACTTGACCGCCGTGCCGTGGGCCTTGACCCAGGCCGTGATCGCGGAGTTGGTGCCCTGGCCGCCGTCGCTGCTGACGATGATGTAGTGCAACTTGCCTGACTTCACCAGGGACTTGAGCTTGGCGAGGGTCATCGCGTTGTCGCTGCCGGACCAGCCGCCCATCGAGATCACGGGCTGACCCGACTCCAGGATGATCGAGGACGCCGTCTGGTCGGTGGAGACCGCCAGCAGCCAAGTTGCCCCGTCCTGGTGCTTCTTGAGGTACGCGATCATCTCGGACGACACCTGGGAGCCGCCGCCCATACCGCCACCGGCCGACTGAGTACCGGACTTGGTACCCGACTCGGCGCCGGGCTCAGTGGCCGAGGACGAGGAGGACGAGGGCGCCGAACCGCTCCCCGAGGGCCGGGTGCCGGACGGGGCCGAACCGCTGGGCTTCGTACCGGACTTGGTGCCGCTCGGCGCGCCGCCCATACCGCCACCGCCGCCACCCATGCCGCCACCGGTGCTGGGACCGGCCGTCGGGTTGGTGCCGTTGGTCGAGGAGGTCGCCGCCGAGACCGAGTAGGCCGCGGGTCCGGCGAGGAGTGCGACGACGGCGGCCAGCGCCGCGAAGCCCATCAGGCGGTGACGCTTGGTGAACCGGCCGACCAGCAGGCCGAGTACAGAAGCGATGCCCGCCACACCGACCACGATCTCCGCGACCGTGTACACCGTGCCGGAGCCGGAGACCCGCTGGAGCAGGACGACCGCCCAGACGGAGCTGGCCGCGATCGCCGCCGGCAGCACCCAGGCCCACTTGGCCGCCGAACCCTCACGGAAGGCGCGGTACAGCAGCACCCCGCCCGCACCGGCCAGGGCAGCGATGCCGGGCGCCATGGCGGTGACGTAGTACGGGTGGAACGTGCCCTCGGCGAGCGAGAAGGTCAGGAAGTGGAGGACGAACCAGCCGCCCCAGAGCATCAGCGCCGCGCGCCTGGCGTCCGTGCGGGGAGCGCGGCCGCGCAGCACCAGACCGCCGACGAGGGCGATCGCCGCGAAGGGGATGAGCCAGGAGATCTGGCCGCCCATGATCTCGTTGAACATCCGGTACAGGCCCGAACTGCCGCCGAACGAAGCCCCGTTGCCCTGCGAGCCGACCGAGGAGCTGGCGCCGAAGATCCGGCCGAAGCCGTTGTAGCCGATGACGAGGTCCCACACCGTGTTGTCGGTGGAGCCGCCGATGTAGGGGCGGGAGGACGCGGGGATCAGGTCGACGATCACCATCCACCAGGCGCTGGAGACGACCAGCGCGACGGTGGCGACGGCGAGGTTGCGGACGCGCTTGCCGAGGGAGACGTTCGTGGCCCAGAGGTAGACGAGGAAGAACACGGGCAGGACGACGTACGCCTGCATCATCTTGGTGTTGAACGCGAAGCCGATCGCGACCGCGGACCACACCAGTGGCATCAACTTCCCGTTGCGGACGGCCTTCATGAGGGCCGCGGCGCCGAGCATCATCAGCAGGACGAGGATCGGGTCCGGGTTGGTGTCGCGGGTGATGGCGACCGTGATCGGGGTGAGGGTGAGGACGAGTGCGGAGATCGTGCCCGCGACCGTACCGAAGTCCCGCTTGATCTGGCGGTACAGGATGGCGACCGAGCCGGTGCCGGCCGCGACCATCGGCAGCATCAACTGCCAGGTGCCGTAACCGAATACGCGGGCGGAGAGGCCCATCACCCAGAGGGCGAACGGCGGTTTGTCGACCGTGATGAAGCTGCCGGAGTCCAGCGCGCCGAAGAAGAACGCCTTCCAGCTCTTGGTGCCGCTGTAGACGGCCGCGTCGTAGAAGGTGTTGCCGGTGATCGAGGTCAGGTTCCAGGCGTAGAGCGTGGTGGCCAGCAGGAGGATCGCCCAGAGGGCCGGGCGGGCCCAGCGCGGGTCGTCCTCCGGGCCCGTGAAGAGCCTTCTGGCGCGGGAGTTGAGGCCGCCGTCGGCGGGCGGGGCCGCCCGGTGCGAGCGGCGGGCGCTCTCCTGACCGGGGGGCGGGGCGAGGGTCGTCATGACGCGTACTCCAGGTGTTCCGCGGAAGAGGCGGGCGCCCCGACGGGCAGGACAGGGGTGGTGGTGCGGGTGCGGTGGGGTACGGCGGCGATGCGGGCGCGGCCGGTGATCGTCTGCTTGAACATGCGGCGCATGCCCTTGAGGTCGTCGAGGGCGGTACGGACGATGTCGACGCGGCTGTCGGGGTCGTCGATCCAGTCGACCGGGACCTCGTGGATACGGAGCTTGTTGCGCTGGGCGAGGACGAGGAGCTCGGTGTCGAAGAACCAGGCGGTGTCCTCGATGTGCGGGGCGAGCGCCCGGAACACCTCGGTGCGGACGGCCTTGAAGCCGCACTGCGCGTCCGAGAAGCGGGCCGCGAGGCCTGCCTTGAGGAGGAGGTTGTAGGAGCGGGAGATGAACTCGCGCTTGGCACCGCGCTCGACCACCGACTGCCGGTGCAGGCGGCTGCCGATGGCCACGTCGCTGTGGCCGGACAGGAGCGGGGCGACCAGGGGCAGGAAGCCTTCGAGGCCGGTGGACAGGTCGACGTCCATGTACGCGACCACGTCCGCCTCCGACCGGCTCCACACCTGATTCAGCGCGCGGCCCCGGCCCTTGGCGTCGAGGTGGACGGCGTGCACGTGCGGCAGCCGCTGGGTGAGGCCGAGCGCCACCTGCCAGGTGCCGTCGGTGCTCGCGTTGTCCGCCACGGTGATCGTGAACGGGAACGGGAAGGACGTTTCGAGGTATGCGTGGAGACGGCCGACACTGCCGGCGAGGACGTGCGCCTCGTTGTACACCGGCACCACGATCTCGACCGACCGCTGCCGGACGCCTCCCGCGTTCTGTTCGTTCATGACGGTGACTTTCCGGGCCCTGTCTAGGGCGTTGCTGTGGCTTCGCTGAACGGTCGATGAGAATCAGCGGACTCACAGGAAGGGCACAGTCGATCCGCGTCGAACCCCCAGGAAACGGCACCCAAAACCCCTCAGGTGCCCGCCAAGTTCCCGCAACACAAGCCGTCTAGACTCTCCCCTCAACGGCCTGAGACAGCGGTCAGGAACGGGCAGTTTCTGCCACATCCGAAGGGTATTCGGCGCTTTGATACGGATAGATTCAGTCACCAAGCGGTACCCGGACGGCACGGTGGCGGTCGACCAACTGTCCTTGGACATACCGGACCGCTCGATCACCGTCCTCGTCGGCCCCTCCGGCTGCGGCAAGACGACCACCCTGCGCATGATCAACCGGATGATCGACCCCAGCGAGGGCACGATCTCCCTGGACGGCGCGGACATCACCAAGCAGCCGGTCAACACGCTGCGCCGGTCGATGGGTTACGTCATCCAGAACGCCGGGCTCTTCCAGCACCGCACGATCGTCGACAACATCGCGACCGTGCCGCGCATGCTCGGCTGGGGCAAGGAGAAGGCCAGGGCGCGGGCCACCGAACTCATGGAGCGGGTGGGCCTCGACGGCTCGCTCGCGAAGCGGTACCCGTACCAGCTCTCCGGCGGCCAGCAGCAGCGCGTCGGCGTCGCCCGCGCCCTCGCCGCCGACCCGCCGGTGCTGCTGATGGACGAGCCGTTCTCGGCCGTCGACCCGGTGGTCCGCAAGGGACTTCAGGACGAACTCCTGCGCCTCCAGGAGGAGTTGGGCAAGACGATCGTCTTCGTCACCCACGACATCGACGAGGCGATCAAGCTCGGCACGATGGTCGCGGTGCTGCGCACCGGCGGCAAGCTGGCCCAGTTCGCGCCGCCCGCCGAGCTGTTGTCCGACCCCGCGGACGCCTTCGTCGAGGACTTCCTCGGCACCGACCGGGGCATCCGCCGCCTGTCCTTCTTCTCCTCCGCGGGCCTCGACCTCAAGACCTCCCCGATCATCGCCGTCGACTCCACCGCCGAGCAGATCGCCGAACGCACCACCCCCGACGTGCCGTACCTCCTCGTCACCGACCTGGACGGCAAGCCGCTGGGCTGGAGCGAGCCCGGCGCACTCACCGCGGGGCAGATCGATCCGTCCGAACTCCTCGCCCACGGCCGCCCGTTCGAGGCCGGCAAGGACTCGCTGCGGGCCGCGCTGGACGGGGCGGTGCTGTCGCCGACCGGGTGGGCGGTCGGGGTGGACGGGACCGGGCGCGTGGTCGGGGTTGTCTCGCAGGGGGCTGTGGGCGAGGCGATCCGCAGCGCCCACGCGGCAGGTCGCAGCGGTGCGAAGGTCGCCGGATGAACGACTGGTTCCGCATCCCCAGCGACCTCCAGAACAGCTACCTCGGTCTGATCGGCCTGCACCTGCGCGAGGCCGTCATCCCGGTCCTCGTGGGCCTGGTGGTGGCGCTGCCCATCGCCCAACTGTGCGTGCGGCTGCGCTGGTTGTACCCGCCGGTGCTCTGGGTGACGACCGTGCTCTACGCGATTCCCTCGCTGGCGTTCTTCGTCGTCCTCATCGACTACACCGGCCAGACCGAGACCACCGTGATGATCCCGCTCGGCGTCTACAGCCTCGTGGTGTTCGTCCCGGCGATCGTGGACGGCGTCCGCTCGGTGCCCCAGGAGACCCTCGACGCGGCCACCGCGATGGGCCTCGGACCCGTACGCCGCTATCTCCAGGTGCAGTTGCCGATCGCCGTGCCCGCGATCATCGCCGGCCTGCGGGTGGCGACCGTGTCCAGCATCTCCCTCGTCAGCGTCGGCATGCTGATCGGCAACCAGGGAGCCCTCGGCAACCTGCTCAACGACGGCCAGATCTACCACCAGCCGCGGCTGATCTGGCTCTCCGTGATCACCACGGCCGTCCTCGCCATCGTCGTGGACGCCGTCCTGGTCGGCGTACGACTGCTCCTCACGCCCTGGATGCCGCGCGGCACCCGCAAGGCCCGCCCCGCCGAGGACCGGCCGGAACCGGCCGAACTCGTACTGGAGGACGCAGCCCGGTGAACGTACTCCACTACATCAACCTGTTCTTCAGCGACAGCACCCACTGGCACGGCTACGACGGCATCCCCACCCGTCTCGTCGAGCACATCCGGTACTCGCTGATCGCGCTCGCCATCGCCGCCGCCATCGGCCTCCCGATCGGCCTGCTGACCGGCCACACCGGACGCGGCGGCAACACCCTGTCGCTCATCGCCACCGCCGCCCGCGCCCTGCCCAGCTTCGGCCTGCTGGTGCTGATGTTCGTGCTGATCGGCTTCGGCCTGGTCCCGGTGATGATCCCGCTGGTCGTCCTCGCCGTACCGCCGATCCTGGTCACCACGTACGAGGCGATGCGCTCCGTCGACCCGTCCCCGGTCGACGCGGCCCGCGGCATGGGCATGAACGAGGCGAACGTCCTGTTCCAGGTGGAACTCCCGGTCGCCCTCCCGCTGATCCTCAGCGGCCTGCGCTCGGCCGCCATCCAGATCGTCTCCACGGCCACCATCGCGGCCTACGTCAGCCTCGGCGGCCTCGGCCGCTACATCATCGACGGCCTCTACCAGAGGAACTACGAGAAGGTCGTCGGCGGAGCCACCCTGGTCGCCGGCATGGCCCTCGTGACGCTTGCGCTCTTCTGGGGCATCGCACGGCTCGCGGTGTCACCGGGGGTTCGTAGGAGCAACTGAGCCCGCTGAACGCACAGTTGGGGGGAGGGGCGACAGGCCCTCCCCCCAACTCGCTTTCCGCCGCTCTCAGTTCTCCGTGCGCGCCAGCGCCAACTCCAGCACGACCAGCAACGCGTCCCGCACCGAGCCGCGTTCGCGCGCGTCGAAGGCGAGGACCGGGACACGCTCGTTGACGTCCAGGGCCCAGCGGACCTCGTCCAGGGAGTGCTCGATCTTGCCGTCGAAGGCGTTGAGGGCGACCGCGAACGGGATCTGCTTGTGCTCGAAGTAGTCGACCGCGGCGTAGCAGTCGTCGAGGCGCCGGGTGTCGACGATGACGAGACCGCCGACCGCGCCCTCCACGATGTCGTCCCACATGAAGCCGAACCGGTCCTGCCCGGGCGTACCGAAGAGGTACAGCTTCAGCGTGGGGTCGATGGTGATGCAGCCGAAGTCCATCGCGACCGTGGTGGTGGTCTTGCGCGGGGTGTGGGACAGGTCGTCCACGCCCGCCGCGACCTCGGTGATGGCGGCCTCGGTGGTGAGCGGCTCGATCTCGGAGATCGCGCCCACGGTGGTGGTCTTGCCCACGCCGAAGCCGCCCGCGACGACCATCTTCACCGGCAGCGGCGGTCGTACGACGGTCTGCGCAGCCGCACCGCGGGCGACCGGTTCAGTCGGTGTCACGGAGTACTCCCCGGGAGTTGGGGATGGCGCGGAGGCCATCGATGACCCTTCGCAGGACGGTTGCGTCATGGGTGATGTCGGAGTTGGGCACGTGCACCGTCAACTGCCCGGCGGCACGCAGGTCCTCGGCGAGGACCCGCACCACGTTCAGGTGCAGCCGCAGCCGGGCCGCGATCTCCGCGAGGGACTGCGGCTGCCGGCAGGCGGCGACGATGTCGTGCTGCTCGAAGGAGAGCCGGTCGAGCACGTCGAGCCCGGCGGCCGTGGCCACTACCTGGGTCTCGACCGGGATCGGCCGCCCGGTGGCGGCCGCATCCGCGCCCGCCACCCGGCCGGCGGTGACCAGGAACGGCCGTACGGCGGAAGGCGTGCGCACCGGATCGCGACCCGGGGGTGTGGCCCCGTCCGCGCCGGCACCGCTCGGAGTGCGGCCGTCGGGCATGTGTGGCTGTTCCTCTCTCGACCGGTCGGGGACCGGTCACCGAGCCGAAGCGGCGCCGACGCTGTTCTTCAGCTGGAGCACCAGCTGGGGGTTGAGCGCGGAACCGGCACGGTTGGCGAACAGCGTCATCTCGTAGGCGATGTTGCCGAGCTTGGCCTCCTTGTCGGTGACGACGCCGAGGACGGCGCCGCTGCCGATCGCGGAGACGAGGACGTGGCCGCCCTCCAGGTCGATGATGACCTTGTTCAGGCCGCCGAGACCGTAGTTGCCGGAGGCTCCGGCGGCGAGGCTGGTGATGCCGGAGACGATGGCCCCGAGCCGCTCCGAGTGGGCGTGTTCACGCAGTTCGGCCACGGCGATCAGCAGGCCGTCGGAGGACACCGCGATGGCGTCGACGACACCCGCGGTCTCCGTCGCGAAACGGTTGAGCAGCCAGTTGAAATCGGCCGCGGCTGCATGCAGATCGGCCGGCGTGGTGCCCCCCGTGGGAGTGTCACCTGTCGACGTACTCACTGCTCCGCTCCTTTCGGGAGGTGGTTCCGGTCGTGCGGGTGGTTCGCGTCCGGGGCACGCAGGCCCGTGAGGGTGTCGCTGTCGCGATGTGCCTGCTCCACGGCTGCCTCGAACTCTTCGAGGGCCGAGCGGACGGCGTCCGCGTCGGCGGGCCGGGGGGCCTGCCGGGCGGCTTGCTGGGCGGCGGCGTCGGCGCCCGTACGAAGGGTGGCACCCCGGACCCGCCGACGCAGTGGCCGGGAGCCTCCCGCGTCGTCGTCCGGGGCGGTGGCGGACTCGTCCGCCGGGGCGTGGTGGGTGACGGGCGGGGCCGCCGCGGCGGCTGTCGGCGCCGTCTCGTAGCGGGAGACCCTGCGGGGGAGCGGTGTGGGCTCGTCGTCATCGGCGTGCATGTGCTCGGGTGTGCTCGGCTCGGGCCTGCTCAGGGTGATCGACGGGCGCGGCCCGGAGTCCGAGCTGGCCCAGGAGGGCGCCGGACGCTGGTCCTGGTGCGCCGGACGGTAATCCTGGTTCGAGGCGGCGGGCGACGCAACGGCCGTTCCCGTACCGGCAGTTGCTCCTGCTCCCGACCCCAACTCCGTGTATCCGGTGTTGGCCGAACCGGTGGAGGCCAGCGCGCTCATGCGCAGCAGCAGAGTCGCCGGGATGGTGATCTCGGCCGTCACACCGCCGCCCGGTGTGCGGGCCAGCGTGACGTCGATGTCCCAGCGGCGGGCGAGCGTACCGACCACGAACAGGCCCAGCACCTTCGTCGGCACCAGGTCGAGGCGCTCGCGGCGGATCAGCCGGGCGTTCTCCTCGGCGATGCGCTCGGAGCTCATCCCGAGACCGTGGTCGGCGACCACGATCAGCGCGTCGTCGCCCTCGGTCCGTACGACCACCTCGACGGGGCTGCCGGCGGGCGAGAACGAGACCGCGTTCTCCAGGAGTTCGGCCACCATCAGGGTGAGGTCGCCGATGATGTCGGGCTCGACCATGACCTCGGTGTCGGCCCGCAGACCCACCCGCTGGAAGCCCTCGATCTGGCCGAGCGCGGCCCGTACGACGTTGGTGAGTTCGGTGGGTCCGCCGTCCAGCACGGTCTCGCGGATGCCGGCGAGCAGCATCAGGCTGTCCGCGTTGCGGCGCAGGCGGACGGCGATGTGGTCGATGGAGTAGAGGCGCTCCAGCAGCGCCGGGTCGGTCTCGCCGCGCTCCACCGCGTCGATCAGCGCGAGTTGACGGGTCGTCAGGTTGCTGACGCGGCGGCCGACGTTGCCGAACATCTCGGCGACGTTGCGCCGGCTGACCACCTGGCGGGCCAGCAGCGCGGCGGCCGTGGTCTGCACATGGTTGAAGGCCTCGGCGAGGTCACCGATCTCGTCCTTCGCGGTGACCGGCATGTCGCGCAGCAGCGGCGGCCCGTCGTCCTCGGCGTCGTCGTCGGCGACGCGGGCGAGTTCACGGCCCGCGACCTCGGCGACCTGCTTCGCGGCCCCGGTGAGGGCCTGCACGGGGCGGACCACCGAGCGGCGCACGATGACCACGAAGACGAGCCACAGCACGAAGCCGAGCAGCGCGAGGCTCAGCAGCAGCCCGGCGCGCCAGGAGGCGGAGCTGGACGCGCTGTCGGCGCGGGTGGCGATCTGGTCGATGAGCGAGGTGGTGATCTTCAGCCGGCCCGCGGCCTGCTGCGGGTAGGAGGGGTAGTCGCTCATGGCGTCCGCGAAGGCCTTGCGGACGGCCCCGGGCGTCTCGGCCTGCAGCCCGCTGGGGTCGATCTGCAGCTCGGCGTAGGCCTCGGCGATCAGCCGCTGCGCCGGGGTGTGCTCGATGCCGGAGAGCTGGTCGGCCTGGTCCTCGGTGGCGAACCGGGCGAACCTGGCGGACTGGTAGGTGAAGAGGTCGTAGGAGCCGACCGCGTTGTTGTACTCGATGAGCGCGTTGCTGTCACCGGTCGTCGCGGAGAACACGCTGGTCTCGAACGAGCTGTGGGCGGCATCGGCCCGCAGCACGGAGTCCAGCAGGTTGCCGGTGAAGGTGGTGGCGAGGTTCGCGTTGTGTTCGAGGTCGAGCCCGTCGATCAGACCGTCGGAGGCGCTGGTGTAGGCCGGGTCGATGTTGTCGGCGGGCAGATAGCTCTGCTCGACGGTGTCGCGCAGCGTCTCCAGCCCGTTGATCTCCTTCAGGGCCTGGGCCTCGCTGTCCGGCAGCCGGTCTCCGAAGGTGTCGCGCACCTTCTCGACCTGCTTGTCCACGGCCACCTGGGCCGCCCGGTAGGCGCTCTGCGAGGGGGTGCCGCCGTCGTTGGTGGCCTCGAAACGGACGGAGAGCAGGATGGCCTGCTGGTGCTCCGCCTCCACGAGGTTCACCAGCCTGGCGACCTGCCCGCTGTCCCGCACCAGTCGCGCAGCGTCGCTCGCGTCCGTCGACTGCCCGACCTCGTCCGAGATGAGATACGCCAGCAGCACAGCGACCACCGCGAGCGGTACGCCGACGAGCAGATTGAGCTTGCGCCTGAAGGGCCAACGGTCTGCGAAGCCCCGTATGGACACCAGGCCTCCTT
This sequence comes from Streptomyces sp. NPDC048504, assembly GCF_043200035.1. NCBI lineage: Bacteria > Bacillati > Actinomycetota > Actinomycetes > Kitasatosporales > Streptomycetaceae > Streptomyces > Streptomyces sp. NPDC048504. The sequence goes on along the minus strand of NZ_JBICXA010000005.1, from coordinate 254,636 downwards.
CGTGGGGTGTTGTCACGATACGCGCAGCGATGCGTGTGACTGTTTTTGATCGAAGCGGCCCCCGCACACCGCTGTGACCGACGCCAACTCCGGGGAGACTACCGCCTCTTTGAACGATCAAGCGCGTCGCCCTACGTCAAGAATCAATTACAAAGCGACCGTGTTCGTGACCGGTCTGTTTACGTTGCCTTCACAACTGGGCACTCATTGAGGCCAATCGGTGACCAGAGTTCTCTTGACTGACCAAGAACCGGCTGGATTGGATCAGCGGAGTGCGGCGTTCACGCCCCGCGCGTGGACGCCACAGCCATGCCTGCACGCCTGTGCCAACATCCAAACCCGGAACGGGAATTGTGACTTCTAAAGCGAAGAACAGCTGGTCCAGCACTAGGTACCCCGGCGCGGCCGCCATCGCGCTCGCCGCGACGGCTGCGCTTGTCACGGGATGTGGTTCGTCCTCCGACAGCAAGTCCGACAACCCGCTCTCGGGCGGCAAGGCCAGTGGCGACACCGTCGTCGTCGGCTCGAACAACTTCGCCGAGAGCATTCTGATCGCCGACATCTACGGCGAGGCCCTCAAGGCCAAGGGCGTCAAGGTCACTTACAAGCCGAACATCGGCAGCCGCGAGACGACCTACGGCCTGCTCAAGAACGGCACGATCTCCGTGCTGCCCGAGTATAACGGCGCGCTGCTGGCCTACCTCGACCCGAAGGCCACCCCGGCGACCCTCGCGGCGACCACGGCCGCGATCAACGCCAAGCTGGACTCCAAGCTGACGCTGCTGGACCCGGCGGCCGCCGAGGACAAGGACACGGTCACGCTCAACGCGGAGACCGCGAAGAAGTACAGCCTCACGTCCGACTCCTCCATCGCGGACCTCAAGTCCATCGCGAAGGACCTGGTCATCGGCGCCTCGCCGGAGTTCCAGACCCGGCAGCAGGGCCTGGTGGGCCTGAAGGCGGTCTACGGCCTGGAGTTCAAGTCCTTCAAGGCGCTGGACGCGGGCGGCCCGCTGACGGCGGCCGCGCTGAAGAAGAACACGGTGCAGGCGGCCGACCTCTTCAGCACGGACCCGACCATCGTCAAGGAGAAGCACGTCACGCTCCAGGACCCGAAGAGGCTCTTCGGCTTCGAGAACGTGCAGCCCCTCGTCTACAAGAGCGGCCTCTCCGCGGCCGGTGTCGCCGCCCTCAACGCGGTTTCCGCGAAGCTCGACACGGCGACCCTGCTGGACCTCGACACCCAGGTCCAGTCCCAGAACAAGGACCCGCTGGACGTCGCGAAGGCCTGGCTGAAGACGGCCGGCCTGAGCTGACTTTCCCCGGCGACGACGCGGGTGCCTCCGTTTCTCCGGGAGGCACCCGCGTCGTGCTCAGTACCCGACGCGGAACGTCGCGTCCTGCTGGTCCGTGGCCGTCGAGATCGGGTCGATCCGCAGGACGTAGTTCGAGTGCCGGATGTAGCGCGTCGGATTGTTGTACGACCGGAACGACGCCCAGGTGGAGTCCGCGAGCCCCGCGGTCCGGTAGAACGTCGCGTCCCCGGCGAACGTCGACGTGCCGTCGTTCACGTCGAGTTGGAGCGCGTAGTCGTAGTGCCGCAGATAGCGGGTCGGGTAGTTGACCGACTGGAAGGACACCCCGGCGCTGTCCGCGAGACCCGGCACCAGCGTCCACTGCGAGTCGGTGTACGGGTCGAAGGCGTACTCGTCGATCCGCCCGACGAAGTTGGCGTGCCGGACGTAACGGGCCGGGTAGTTGTAGGATTTGAGCCGGTTCCAGGCGGGGGTGCCCCACTTGGCGATCAGGTTGTTGTACTCGGCCGTGGTGATCGGCTGGATGCCGCAGTGCTTGGAGTTGAGCGGCTGCGTGTAGAGCTTCTGGTCCACGGCCGTCCAGGTGCCGGCGGCGAGACTGCTGGTCTGCCAGGCGTAGAAGACGCCGTTGGGATCCCAGGTGTCACCCCAGAGGTACCAAGTACCGCTGGACGCAAGGGACTTGACCAACGTCGGCGCCTCGGTGCCGTTGTGCGAGACCGCCGTGCTGAACTCGGTGAAACTGCCCGGGTCCAGGGACGTGGACTTCGCGCCGACCAGCGTCGAATTCTTCTTGAAGTAGAGGTAGTTGACCCCGTTCACCCCCACGGCGAGATCACCGTCGATGACGTCGTACCCGGGGTCGAAGAACACCTGCGGATCACCGGCGGTCACGAAGTCGCTGGTGTAGTTGACCATGATGACGTTGTGCCCGCTGTCGTTGACGGCCGAGTAGATCACGCCGTACTGCCCGCGCCCCGCGTCCCAGAACGACTCCGGCGCCCAGGCGTGGGTGTCCAGGTCGTGCACCTTCATCCGCCGGTAGCCGGTGAAGGTACGCAGATCGGCGGAGTCCCAGACATGGATGTACTGGCTGACGTACGACCAGTCGGTGCCGTTGAGGTCGGTCGCGAGGACCACGAACGTGCCGTCCTGCTTGCGCAGGATGAACGGGTCGCGCAGGCCCAGGGAGCCGGCGGTGGGGGTGGCGACGGGGGCGTTCTGGTTGAGCGGCGTCCACTGCAGACCGTCGGCGCTGACGGCCAGGTGCAGGCCGTAGTTGGCGCCCAGGAACGTCGGCGACTCGGTGAAGTAGGCCATGACATAAGCCGAGTCGGTGGCGGCCTGTGCGCTGCCCGCGCCGAGCGTGAGCGTGCCGGTGGCCGCCAGGGGGACGGTCGCGGCCATGCCGAGGAACAGGCGGCGGGACGGGTGGGGGAGAGGGGGGACGGCCATGTGTTCTCCAGGGGGTGCGGGGCGGCCCAGTAGTCCTACGTGTTCGACATCCCGAACGGAGTTCGGTAAGTCGATCAGAAGGTAGAGATGGGGCACGTGTGCGTCAATCACACGGTCGCGCTTGGCCGATTCCCGTCGTTCACGTAGGAGTCGACTGAGGGTGGCCTGTGTGGATCAGCACCCCCTACGGCACCTCACACACCCGCACCCACACCGAGTTCCGCCCGCGCCCGGGCCGCCGCCCCGACCGCCACCGCGTCCCCGCCCAGCCGCGCCGGCAGCACCCGCACCGGGTGACCGCTCACCGGCGGCTCCAGCGCCAACGTCTCCTGCACGGCCGACTCGAGAAGTGCCCACGACCGGCTGACACCCCCGCCGATCACACACGTCGTGACATCCAGCAGCCCCGCCGTGATCAGCAGCGCACGGGCGACACCGCGCCCCACCGCCGCGTACACCTCCCACGCGTCCGGATCGCCCGACCGGGCCGCCTCGGCGACCTCACGGGCCGTGAGCGCACGCCCCGTCCGCTCCCCGTACCGCGCCGCGATCGACCGCCCCGACGCCAGCGTCTCCAGGTGCCCTCTTCCCCCGCACGTGCACGGCAGTTCACCGAACCCGGGCACGTGGCCGATCTCGCCCGCCGCCCCGCGCGGCCCGTCGTAAAGGGCGCCATTCAGCCAGAGCGCGCCACCCACCCCCGTGCCGAGCGTCATCCCGAGCACGTTTTCCTCGCCGACGACCGCACCCTTCGCGACCTCCCCGCGCAGAAACGCGTTCACGTCGTTGTCGAGGAACGCCGGTACACCGAGGGCCTGTTGGACGGTCGCCGTCACCTCGAACCCCGCCCAGTCGCGGAAGGAGTCGCTCGCCACGAGGATCCGCCCGGCCCGCACATCCACGAGCCCGGCCGCGCCGACCCCGACCCCGAGCAACCGGGCGGGCGTACGGTCCAGCAGCAGCCGTAGCGCGGAGAGCGCGGCACCGACCATCGCCGCCCCGCCCTCACTCGCGGGTGTCGGGACCTCCGTCCGGTCCAGGACGTCGAGTTCGGCCGTGCACAGCACGACCTGGGTGGTCGTCCCGCCGATGTCGACGCCGACGACCACCCCCGGGGAGTCCGTCACGCGCCGACCCCTGTCCCCAACGCCAACCGACGTTCCCTGCGCTCCCGTTGGAGCACCGGATCGGGCACGGGCACGGCGGCGATGAGCCGGCGCGTGTACTCCGTCTCCGGGTGCAGCAACGTGCTCATGGTCGGCCCCTGTTCCTCGACCCGCCCGCCCCGCATCACGACCACGCGCCCGGCGAACTGCTGCACCACGGCTAGGTCGTGCGAGACGAAGAGACAAGCGAACCCGAGCTCTCCCTGCAACTCGGCGATCACGTCCAGCACGGTCTGCTGCACACTCACGTCCAGCGCGCTCGTCGGCTCGTCCGCGACCAGCAACCGCGGTTCGAGGACCAGCGCCCGGGCGAGACTCACCCGCTGCCGCTGCCCACCGGACAGCTCACGCGGCCCGCGCCGCGCCAACTCCCGGGGCAGCCGCACCAGTTCGAGCACCTCCGCAACCCGCTCGCGCCGTTCGGCGGCACCCATCCCACGCCGGTGCACCCGCAACGGCTCGGCCACGCACTCCGCGACACTCATCCGCGCGTCCAACGAGGCCACCGGATCCTGCAACACCACACCGACCCCGGCCAGCAGCGCCCGCCGAGCCCGCCCCCGCGCCCTGCGCAGATCGGCCCCGAAGAGTGAAACACTCCCCGACTCCGGCGAGACCAGCCCAAGAGCCACCCGGGCGGCGGTCGACTTCCCGGACCCGGACTCACCGACAAGCCCCACGGTCTCGCCCGCCCGCACGGTGAGCGACACCTCCTCCAGCGCCCGCACGGCACGCGGCCCACGCCCGAACTGGACGGAAACATCCCGCAGTTCGACCACAGGAGCGGCCGTCTCGACCTGCTCGCGTACGGCAGCACCCACCCCCTCGCTCACCGCGAGCCGAGGCACAGCGGCCAACAACCGCCGCGTGTACTCATGAGTGGGCCGCAACAGCACGTCCTCCACCGCCCCGGTCTCCACGACCTCCCCCTCCAGCATCACGGCGACCCGATCGGCGAAGTCGGCGACGACCCCCATGTTGTGCGTGACCAGCAGCACCCCGGTCCCGGAGTCGGCGGCCAACGCCCGCAGCAGATCCAGGATTTCGGCCTGCACGGTGACGTCCAGCGCGGTGGTCGGCTCATCGGCGACCAGCAACCCGGGCGAGTTGGCGATGGCCATCGCTATCACGACCCGCTGCCGCTGCCCACCGGACAACTGGAACGGAAAGGCGGAGGCCCGCCGTTCAGGCTCGGGAATCCCAACCCTTCCCAGCAACGCGACAGCTTCAGCGGCCGCCTCCTGCCGGGAGACGTCCCGGTGATTCCGTACAACTTCCGCTATCTGCTTACCAATTCGGGTCAGCGGATCCAGCGCGGTGGCCGGCTCCTGGAACACCATCGAAGCCGTACGCCCCCGCAGCCGCGCGAGTTCGGCCTCACCGGCCCCCACGACATCCGTACCGCCGACCGAAACGCCCCCGGACGCACGGGCGTTGCCGGGCAACAACCCAAGAGCGGCGAGCGCGACGGTCGACTTCCCGGACCCGGACTCACCGACGAGGGCAAGAGTCTCACCGGGCTCCACCCGCAACGACACCCCACGCACGGCCGGCACATCACCGCTCTCGGTGGAAAAGACGACGCCCAGATTGTCTATCTCCAGGATGCTGTTCATCCCCGTCCCCTCACGTCGAACGCGTCGCGCAGCCCGTCGCCGACCGCGTTGAACGCGCACACGACGAGGATGATCGCGAGACCCGGCGGCACGATCAGCCACCAGCGTCCCGAGTAGGCGGCCGTCAGCCCGGCCGACAGCATGCCGCCCCAGTCGGTCGACGGCGGCTGGACTCCCAGTCCCAGATAGGACACATAGGCGACGAGCAGAATCGCGTCGGCGACCTGGAAAGTGGCCGCGACGACGATCGTCGACACCGAGTTGGGCAGGATGTGCCGCGTGATGGCCCGGCTGTGCGAACCACCGATGGCCCGCAGGGTCAGCACATAGTCCCGGCTCTTCAAGGTCAACGTCTCCGCCCGAACCAGCCGCGAAGGCACGAGCCAGGACACCAACCCGAGAATCACGATCAGCCCAGGCACGCCAGGCGTGGTGATGGCGGACACGACCAGCAGGATGAACAGCGCGGGAATGGCGATCCCGGCATCGACAACCCGCATCATCACGGCATCGACCCACCCACCCGCATACCCGGCGACCGCCCCCCAGACCGTCCCGATGACGGTGGCGAGAACGCCGGCGGCAAGCCCGACAAGCAGCGAGACCTTCCCGCCGTACATAAGCCGCCCCAACTCGTCATGCCCGACAGCGTCGGTACCGAGCCAATGCGCCCCGTTGGGCCGGAGATTGACCTGCGTGAGGTCGGTGTGGATCTGATCGGTGGAGTAAAGGAGCGGCCCCACGAAGCAGAAGAGAAGAAAGAGGGCAACGACGACGAGTCCGGCAACCGCGAGTCTATTGCGCGCGAAGCGCGCTACTAGGGGCGCGGGGAACTGCGCGACCAGCCCCGACCGACCGGCACTTTGAACACTCACGCCCGGCCCCCTTTGACCCGAGGATCAACAACCCTCTGAACGACATCCGCGAGCAGTGTCCCCACCACAGTCGCGACGGATATGACGAGCACGCACCCGAGCAGCACCGGATAGTCCGAAGACTGAGCCGCACTCCAGAACAACAGCCCCATCCCGGGGTAGTTGAAGAGCTGCTCAACAACCAGCGCACCCCCGAACAGCACCGGCACGTAGTACCCCAGCATCGCGATCACCGGCGTCAACGAGTTCCGGAACACGTGCTTGAAGAGAATCGCCCGCTGCCGCGAACCCCCCGCCCGAGCCGTACGGACATAGTCCTCGGACAGGTTCTCCAACGTCGCAGCCCGCATATACCGACTGAACACAGCAACCATCGAGGCCGCCCCGGTCACCACAGGCAGCACCAACGCCACAGGATCCGCGAAGACCTGAGCCACCGTGTCCCCCTGCGGCGCCTGCGAGGGAAACCACCGCACCATCTGCGTGAAGACCAGCACCAGCACAAGTCCCAGGAAATACACGGGAGTCGAGTACGCCACGAAGCTCAAGGCCGTAATGACATAGTCGGCCGGCTTGTTCCGCCGAACCGCCTGCCACATGCCCAGCGGAATCGCGAGCGCCAGCCCGAGAACGGCAGACAGAACGGTCAACACCAGTGTCTTTGGCAGCCGTTGCTCGATGAGCCGGGACACCGCCTCATTCAGCGTGTACGACGTCCCGAGGTCCCCGTGCAGCAACTGCCGCAGGTAGTACAGGTACTGCACGGGCAGCGGCCGGTCGAGCCCCTGGTCGTGGTTGAACAACGTGACCTGTTGAGGCGTTGCCTGCGGGCCGAGGATCCCGCGCGCGGGACCCCCGGGCAGCGCGTGCAGCAGACCGAACACCACGACTGTCACGATGAGGATCACGACCAGCGCCTGGGCGATCCGCCGGGTCAGATACAGGAGGGTGTCCATACCTCAGCTGGTCCACTTCCACTGTGCCGGGTGGAAGTTGGCGAGCGGGTCCTGGGTGAAGCCGCCGAGGCCGTTCTTGACGACCGAGATCTGGTAGTCCGGCTCGGGCAGCCAGATCACCGGCAGATCCTTGGCGAGGGCCGCGCTGTAGTCCTGGATCTCCTGCGTCGAACTCGACGTCGTGGACGAGGAGATGAGCTTGTCGACGTCCGCGTTGGAGTAGTTCCCGAAGTTCGCGCCGCCCTTCGTCTGGAAGAGCGAGTCACCGGTCGGGAAGGCCGGGAAGTACCAGCTGCCCGCCGTACCGAAGAAGGACAGCTGCCACTTGCAGATCGACTGCGAGGCCGTGCACTGCGGGGTCTGCGACAGCACGGAGTTGACGGGCGCGGTCTTGATGGAGAACTTGATGCCGGTCTTCGCGAGCGAGGACTGGATCGCGCTCATCATGTTGTCGGTCACCGTCGAACCGGACTGCGACAGCACCTGCATCTGGAACTTCGTCCCCTTGGCGACCCCGTCACCGCACTGGGCGGCACCGGTGCCCGGGCTGATGCAGGTCATGACCCCGCCCTGCTCGCTCCAACCATGGCCGCTGAGCAGGGACTTGGCGGCCGAGGTCGAGAACGGGTAGGGGTCGCTCTTCTGCGTCGCCGACAGGAACGACGAACTCTGCGCCTGCGGGATGGGCCCGTATCCCGGCACCGCCGTGCCGTTGAAGATGACCTTCGCCAGCGAGCTCTGGTCGATCGACCGCTGCACCGCCTGCCGGGCGTAGAGCTGCTTGAACACGGCACCCATGGAAGGGTTGTTGAAGTTGTACGGCATGTAGGTGATCGCCCAGCCCGACCACGGCTTCACCGTGTAGCCCTGCGCGGTGAAACTCGCCTTCTGGTCGAGGTCGGTCGCCTCGATGTAGCCGTAGTCGACGCTCCCGGACCGCAGCGCGTTCTTCTCGGCGTCGGCCGTCGTGAACGGAAGGAGGTTCACGGTGGGGATGCCGGGCTTCTCGCCGCCGTCGTACTTCGCGTTGGCGGTCAGGACGACCTTGCCGGCCGTGGAGAAGGACTTGACGGCGTAGGGGCCGCTGGTCGTCTTCCACAGGGCGTTCGTCGCGTAACCGCTGATGTTCTTGGCCGCGTTGTTGAGGTACGTCCAGTCCTTCTTGGCGTCCCCGGCCTTGTCCCACACGTGCTGGGGGAGCGGCGTGATGGAACTCAGCTCATTGGCCAGCATCCACTGCGGGTTGTAGGCCTTGTCGAACGTGATCGTGAAGTGACTGGTGTCCACGGTCTTGAAGGACGTCCAGTTGTCCGGCGCCTTGCCCGGGTTGTAGCCCGCCCACTGCGCCTTGTTCGCCTTGATGAGGTCGAACCAGAACTTCACGTCGGCGGAGGTGATCGGCTTCCCGTCGCTCCAGTGCCGGTCGCCGAGGGTGATCGTGACGCTCTTGTTGTCGGCCGCGAAGTCGGCGGCGGTCGCCACCGAGCCCTTCTTGTTCCAGCCCATGGTCCCGGTCGAGCCGTCGTAGGCGATGAGCGGCTCCCACAGCGAGTTCGCGATGGAGATGTTGTTGGTGTTGAGGTGGGCCGCCGTGCCGATCGGCAGGATCCAGTTCGGGGTGAAGTTCGCGGGCAGCGCGTAGTTGATCGAGTCGTGCGACCCGGACGACGACGTGCCGCTCGACCCGGAACAGCCCGTGAGCAGCAGCGAGGCCGTGGTCAGGGAGGCACCGGTGAGGAGTCTCAGGCGAACAGGGGACATGGTTCTCCTCGGAAAAAGAGGGGCGGAGGCCGGAGTGAGGACAGTCAACGACCCCTGGTGTCGAAGAAACAGGCGTCTCGCTGTAAAAAGCCTGTTTCTGCTGTTCTGAAAAAAGCGGAGAGGGTGTCCGAGTGGCTTACGCTCATCGCCCCGATCGCCGATCCGGAAGTAACTTCCTCTATGCCTGAAAAAAGTGCGCACCGCCGGAAGAGCGCCTCGGGCGTCTCCTCACTGGCCGAGCACGTCCTCGAACTCCTCGCCTCCGGGCAGGCCGCCACCCGCACCGAACTCGCCGAACTGCTCGGCGCCGCGCCTTCGACGATCTCCCTCGCGGTGGGCCAGCTGGTGTCCCTGGGCCTGGTCGCCGAGCACGGCACGCGCTCCTCCACCGGCGGCCGCCCGCGCAAGGTGCTGCGGCTGGGCGGCAGCGACGGGTTCGCGGTCGCGGCGGAGCTCGGCGGCAAGCATGCGCACGTAGGGGTTGTACTCCCCGGCGGCGGCCTCACGGACGTATCGACCGTGCCATTCCCCACGGCGGACGGCCCCGAGGCCGCGCTGCCAGGCCTCGCCGAGACACTCACCGCACTCGCCGACCGGCACGGACGCGAACGACTCCGGGGCGTGGGCCTGTGCCTGCCCGGCCCGGTCGACATCGCTTCCGGGACCGTCACGCTGCCCGCCCGCATGCCCGGCTGGAACAAGTTCCCCATCCGCGACTGGCTCGCCGAACGCTTCGAGGTACCGGCCGCCGTCGAGAACGACGCCAACTGCATGGCCGTGGGCGAGCACACCGTCCAGCCCGCCGAGCGCCGCCAGTCGATCATGGTCAAGGTGGGCACCGGGATCGGCGCCGGTGTCATCGCCGACGGCCGCCTCTACCGCGGCGGCACCGGCGCCGCCGGCGAGATCACCCACGTCCGCGTCGAGGCCGCCCAGGACACCCCCTGCTCCTGCGGCAACACCGGCTGCCTGGAGACCGTCGCCTCCGGCGCCGCCCTCGTTCGCATCCTGCACGGCCACGGCCTCGCCGTGACATCCACCGAGGACGTCGTACAACTCGCCACCGACGCCCACCCCGAGGCCACCCGCGCCGTCCGCCAGGCCGGCCGCTACCTGGGCCAGGTCCTGGCCGCCAACGTCAACTTCTTCAACCCCGACGCCGTGTACCTGGGCGGCATCCTCTCCACCCTGGAACCCTTCGTAGCAGCAGTCCGCAGCCAGCTCTACGAGGGCTGCCACCCCCTGGTCACGGAACACCTGGCAATCGAACGCGCGAGCCTGGGCGCGGACGCGGGGCTGGTGGGCGCAGGCCAGTTCGCGTTGCAACGGGCCCTGGCGCAAGCACTCCAGACGGTCACTGATCAATCCGGGGCGAGGTGACACCCCCAGGGGCGCGGGGAACTGCGCGACCAGCCACAACGAGCCCGCAGACGACATACGACCTGGAGCCCCCCGTGCCTTCTTCCCGTCCCGTAATCGCCATCGCAGGCCTAGGCATCGAGTCCTCAACCTTCTCCCCGGCCCGCACAGAAGCCCCGGCCTTCCACCCCCAACGAGGCCCCCAAGTCCTCACCCGCTACCCCTTCCTGGCCCCCGGCACCCCGCTCAGGGAAGCCGCAGACTGGCAGGGCGCCCTGGTCGGCAAGGCCCTCCCCGGCGGCACGGTAACCGCAGCCGCATACGCCGAACTGACCGACGAACTCATAACCCGCCTAAGCGAGTTGGGCCCCCTGGACGGCCTCTGGTACGACATCCACGGCGCGATGACAGTAGAGGGCACAGACGACGCCGAGGCCCAACTCCTCGCCCGCATCCGGGAAACCATCGGCCCGGACACCCTCGTATCGACCTCAATGGACCTGCACGGCAACGTCTCCCGCGAACTCGTCCACGCCAGCGACCTGATCACCTGCTACCGCATGGCCCCCCACGAGGACGCCATGGACACCAAGGAACGCGCCGCCCGCAACCTCGTAGACCTCTTGGCTAGCGGCACACCCCGCCCGGTCAAGGCCTGGATCCCGGTCCCGGTACTGCTCGCAGGCGAACAGACCTCCACCCGTATCGAACCGGCGAAGAGCGTGTACGCGGCGGTAGAACAGATCGAGGCAAGAGAGGGAGTCACCGACGCGGCGATCTGGGTCGGCTACGCCTGGGCGGACGAGCCCCGCAACCGCGCCGCGGTCGTCGTCACAGGCCCGTCAGCTCCCCAAGTCACCGCAGGTGCCGAACAGTTGGCCCGCAGCTTCTGGGAGGCAAGGCACGACTTCGAGTTCGTCGCCCCGACCGGAACCCTGGACGAGTGCCTGGACGAGGCCCTGTCCTCCACCGAACGCCCGTACTTCATCAGCGACACCGGCGACAACCCGACCGCGGGCGGCGCCGGAGACGTCACCTGGGGCCTCCAACAGGTCCTGGAACGCCCGGAGTTCAAAGACCAGGACGGGCCCACGGTCATCTACGCATCGCTGCCCGGACCGTCCGCCGTAGCCACAGCCGTAGAAGCGGGCGTGGGCGCCACCGTCACCGTCACGGCGGGCGCCGAGGTCGACGACCGCCACGCGGGCCCGCTCACCCTCACCGGGGTCGTGCACTCGATCCGGCACGGCGACCGGGACGCGGAGACCGAGGTCGTCCTCAGGGTCGGCAGCGTGTACGTGATCCTGACCCGGCTGCGGAAGCCGTACCACCACGAACACGACTTCACCGAACTGGAGTTGGACCCGCGCTCCGCCGATCTCGTGCTCGTCAAGATCGGCTATCTCGAACCCGAACTCTTCGCCATGGCCGCCGACTGGAAGATGGCACTCACCCCGGGCGGGGTCGACCAGGACCTCGTCCGGCTCGGGCATCACCGCATCCGGCGGCCCATGTTCCCCTTCGACCGGGACATGTCCGACCCGGACCTCACGGCCCGGGTCATCGGCCCCTCGGACGAGCCGCTCAGCGGGGCGGACGAGTGAGTTTGCCGCCCCCGCCGTCCTCGATGGCGGCGGCGATCAACTGGTCGAGCAGCGCGATCAGTACATTCCGGCACGAGTCGCGCTCACGGGCGTCACAGAGCAGCACGCGGACGTCCTCCGGGAGGGCCAGCGCCTCGCGCACCGCCTCCGCGGGATACGGGTGTTCGCCGTAGAAGCCGTTCACGCCCACCACGAACGGGATACCACGGCGTTCGAAGAAGTCGACGGCCGCGAAGCTGGACTTCGGGCGGCGGACGTCGATCAGGACCACCGCGCCGAGCGCGCCGAGGGCCAGGTCGTTCCACATGAACCAGAAGCGCTGCTGGCCCGGGGTGCCGAACAGGTAGAGCACCAGGTCCTGGCCGATGGTGATGCGGCCGAAGTCCAGGGCCACGGTGGTGGCCCGCTTCTCCTCGATGCCGTCGAGGTCGTCGACGGCGAGGCCCGCCACGGTCAGCGGTTCCTCGGTGCGCAGCGGCGCGATCTCGCTCACCGAACCGACCATGGTGGTCTTGCCGACGCCGAAGCCCCCCGCGATCAGGATCTTGACCGTCTCGGGCGGCGCGGGTGCCGGAGCGATGGTGTCAGAGCCGGCCAAGGCCCTCCCTCACTTTCTGCAGCAGGTCCAGGTCCGGGCTGGTACGTGAGACCGGGTGCGGCGGCCGGGCCGTGATCAGGCCAGCCTCCAGCAGATCGCAGAGCATGATCACTACCACGCTCACCGGAAGGTCGACAAGAGCGGCGACCTCCGCCACCGCCAGCGGCTCGGCGCACAGCCGCAGGATGCGGGACTGTTCCGGCTGCGGCCGGGGCGCCCGCGCGGGCGCCGGATCGACCGCGGTCACCGTGGTGATGAGGGTGAAATCGGCGCGGCTGGGCCGGGTTCTGCCACCGGTCAGCGTGAACGGCCGTACGAGCCGCCCCGCCGCGTCGCCACCGCTCACCTCACTCGCCGGAGCCGGCCGCGGGGCCGACGTTGGCCCGCGGCGCGGCGCTGAGATGCTCGCCTATCTTCTTCACCAGCATGTTCATCTGGTACGCCACGACCCCGACGTCCGCGCCCGGACCGGTCAGGACGACCAGATGGGCGCCGGGGCCCGCCGAGGTGAGGATCAGATAGCTGTTCGCCATCTCGATCAGCGCCTGGCGCACCGGACCGCCCCGGAAGTCCATGCTGACCCCCTTGCTGAGGCTCATCAGCCCGGACGCGGTGGCCGCGAGCCGCTCGGCGTCGTCGCGCAGGAACCCGGTGGACTTGCTGACGACCAGGCCGTCCTCGGACAGCACGACGGCCTGGTTCACCTCGGCCACCCGGTCCACGAGTCCGGTGAGCAACTGGTCGAGCTGGGTGTGCGTGGCGGGGACGGGTCGTGTCATGGCGGAGTCCTTCATGAGCGGTCGGCGGGCGGATTGGGGGAGGCTGCTGCTTCCTCCCGGTCGTACTGCGACGGCGCGACGTCGTCGATGGAGTCTCGCGCCTGGAACGTGCCACGCTGGAACCCGGCCAGCGAGGAGGCCGCACGCTCCGCGGTGAAGTCTTCCAGCTCCAGGTCCTCCTCGGCCGCCACGGCCTCCTCCCGCAACTCACTTGCCAGACTGGTCTGCGGCACCCGCCGCGGCAATGGGGTGAGCCCACCCGGATCGGCGGCGCCGGAGGGCTCGGGCGAGCGCGCCGGGGGGATCACGGGACGGACCTTGGGAGCGGGCCCCGACGCCTCAACTGCCCGATCGGCCAAGGTCGTCGACCCGGGGACGGCCGCCTGCTCCGCCTTCTCCGCTACGACGGCCTCCGCGTCGGCGGCTCGTACGGCGCCCCGAGGGGACTCCTCGGGTGCCTCGGGTACGACGATCTCGTGCGGGATGAGCACGATCGCGGTCGTGCCGCCGTACGGCGAGGAGCGCAGGGTCACCGCGATGCCGTGCCGGACGGCGAGCCGGGCGATCACGAACATGCCGAGCCGGAGGTCGTCGGCGAGGGCGACCACGTCGAACTGCGGTGCCACCGCCAGCTGTTCGTTGAGCGAGGCGTAGTCCTCCTCGGACATGCCGAGCCCGCGGTCCTCGACCTCGATGACGAGTCCCTTGGCGACCATCGCGGCCCGCACCCCGACGGGGCTCGGCGCGGGGGAGTACACGGTCGCGTTGTCGATCAGCTCGGCCAGCAGATGGATCACGTCCGCGACCGCGGGCGGCGCGAGGCACACCTCCTCCTCGGTGTGCACCTCCACCCGCTGGTACTGGGCGACTTCACCGACGGCGCTGCGCAGGATGTCGATCAGGGCGACCGGTTCGGTCCAGCTGCGGCGGGGCTGCTCGCCGCTGATGACGACGAGGTTCTCCTCGTAGCGGCGCAACTGGCTTGCGGTGGAGTCCAGTTCGTACAGGCCGCGCAGGACCTCGGGGTCGTCGTGCCGGCGCTCCAGCTGGTCGAGCTTGGTGAGCTGGAGGTTGACCAGGTTCTGGCTCTGCCGGGCGATGCCGAGGATGACCTTCTGGAAACCCCTGCGGGTGTCGGCGAGTTCGACTGCGGTGTGCACGGCGGTGCGCTGCGCGGTGTTGAACGCCTGGGCCACCTGGCCGAGTTCGTCGTTGCCGTAGTCCAGGGGCGGGGTCGCCGACTCCACGTCGATCTTCTCGCCCCGGTTCAACCGGGCCACCACGTCGGGCAGTCGGTCCTCGGCGAGGCCCAGGGTGGCGATCTTCAGGCCGCGCAGCCGACGGGACAGGGAGCGGGTGATCCGCCAGGACATGCCGACGCACAGCAGCAGGGCGCCGAGTCCGCCCGCGCTCAGCAGGGCGGCGGTGACGAGCAGGTTGTGCGCCTTGTGAGAGCTGCGGTCGAGGAGTGCGGACGTCTGCTGCCGGATCAACACCTCGTACTCGTCGGCGACTTGGGTCAGTGCCGCGTTCCACTGCTTCTGCTCGGCGGGCAGGGCGATCCGGCCGGCCGAGCCGTCGTCCGGCACCGCCTTGTCCGCCGTACCGGCCGTGAGCACCGCGTCCTCCGTGGACTCCAGGGTGCTCCACTCGACGCTCTGCAGAATGTGTTCGATCCGCGTCTTGGTGGCGCCCTGGAACCCGGTGGCGATCTGGTCCTCGACCAGCCAGCGCCGGGCGTGCACCAGCTCGGCGAACTGCTCCCACGACTCGTTGTTCACATATCCGGAGTGCCAGGCCAGTGTCAGCTGCGCGTCCTCCTGGGAGACCAGCTCCGCGCCGTGCTCCAGTGCGACGAGCGGCTCCGCCTGCGAGGTGAGGTCGCCGTCGTCGACCTGGGACAGCTCCTGGAACGCCTGGATCTGGTCGTCGATGATCGAGGTGTACTGGTCCAGCACCTGCTGGGCCGTGATGTCGGTGGGTTTGTCCACCTGGCTGCGGTAGTACTCCAGGCTGTCCACCGACGCGACGACCGAGTACATCCGGTCCCTGATCCGGGACGGCGCCTTCTTGATCGCGCCCGACTGGCCCACGAGTTGGGCCACCGCCTTGTCCGTCGCCGTGCGCTGGGCCTCCAGCGCGGCCTGCGAGCCGTGCGGATTCGCCATCCACGCCGCCGAGAGACTGCGCTCCTTCTGGAGCGCGAGCGCGGCCTCGGTGCCCATGGCGCCGGTCGACCTGCTCAACTCGGTCTGCGAGCGCAGCCGTAGCCCCTCCGCGAACATCTGGGTCGTCGTCAGGCCCCACATGGCGGCCAGCGTGACGCTGGGGACCAGGGCGAGCAGGATCAGGGAAAGACGTATGGAACCGACGCGGCGCCGGGCACCTGTCCGTGGAGACATCGTGGTCGTCCTCGCTACATCCTCGTACGAAGTGTCCGGTCAGCGCGTTCCGTTGGCCGCGAACTTCGCGACCGCGCCGACGTTCGTCTTCGTCACGAACGCCGGGCCGGTGAGCACGGGAGCCGCCCCGCCGCCACTGATGTTGCCGTTGGTCTTGTAGAGCCACAACGCGTCCACGGCCAGATAGCCCTGCAGATAAGGCTGTTGATCGACAGCGAACTGTATGGCCCCGCTCTGCACGGCCTTGACCAGGTCCTGGTTGAGGTCGAAGGTCGCGACCTCGGCCTTGCTGCCCGCCGCCTTCACGGACTTGACCGCGGCCAGCGCGAACTGGGCGCCCATCATGACCACTTCGTCGATGCTGGGGTCCTGCTTCAGCCGGTCCGTGACCCCCGCGGACACGGCGTCCATGTCGGTGCCGTCCACGTACAGCATGTCGGTCTCGCCGGTGAACGCCTTCTTCACGCCCGCGCAGCGCGCCTCCAGGGCGACATTGCCCCGCTCGTGGATCACGCACAGGGCGTGCTTGGCCTTGAGGGCGTCCAGTTTCTGGCCGACGGCGCGGCCCGCGACGCTCTCGTCCTGCCCGAAGAACTCCAGGACGCCCTCCGACTGCCAGGAGTCGATACCGGAGTTGAGGCCGACCACGGGAATGTCCGAGGCCCTGGCCTCCTTGATGGGCCCCTTCATCGCGTCCGGCTTGGCGAGCGTCAGCGCGATGCCGTCGACCCCGTCCTTGACCGAGTCCCGCACCAGCTCGGCCTGTCCGGTGGCGTCGGGGTCGCTCGCGTACGTCAGGTCGACGCCGTCCTTGGCAGCGGCGGCCTGGGCGCCCTTCTGCACCAGCAGCCAGAAGGCGTCGCCCTTGCTCGCGTGGGTGACCAGCGCGATCTTGAGCCGGCCCGTGCTCGCGGCACCGGCCGTGTCCTTGCCGGAGTCGGAACCGACGCTCAACGAGCAGCCGGAGAGCAGCAGGGAGCCGGCCACGGCGAGGGTGAGCGCCGTGCCTCGTACGGGACGGAAGGGGGCGTGAGGTGGGGGTGGAGTGGTCATGGGCGGTGCGGCACCTCGCTGTGCGGCCGAGCTGGGGGACGGGGAGGATGCGCCCGGAGCCGTAAGAGGTGCGCCGACCGGGTTACTCCCGTTGGGCCGGAGCCAATCGCGTGTGACCGCTGGTAGTCAAGTGAGCAGCGACATGGAGTGAGTTGTTGGCGCCGCATTGTGATCATCTCGACGTCGTACGGAAGTTGGGCAGTCCGAGGAGGAGGTTACGGGCGGGGGGACGGGTGGTTACGCAGAGGACCTACGCCAAGGACCGCGGCGGATCCTCCCGGAGGGTGCCCGGCCGTGGATGGGCGGGGCGTGGATCGGACCGCGGTCCAGGTCGTCAGGGGTGTTCCAACTCCCGTACGAGGAGGGGGAGTCGGCGGCAGGTCAGAGGTCGAACTCGTGCGGCGGCAGGTCGAGGCTGAAGCACGCCTCGCGGACCACGGCCTGCTCGGTCTTGTCGAAGTCGCCGTCCGCGCCGCCGATCACGATGCCGATCTGGATCACGGCACGCGCCTCGGCGGGCTTCTTCTTCGCCTTCGCGATCTCCTGGAGCACGCTGACCTTGCCGAAGGCGAAGTCGGCCGTCAGCTTGTTCAGGTTCTCGTCGAAACGGCGCTGGAGGTCCATCGCGTCGAAGTTCTGCAGCACCTCGTTGCTCGCGATGAGCTGGGCGACGCGCTGCCGCTCCGACGGGTCGACCGTGCCGTCGGCCGCCGCGACGAGTGCGCACATCGCCATGCTCGCGTCGCGGAACGCGCCGCTCTTCAGGTCGTTCTTCTTCGCCACGAGCTGGGTCTGCATCGTCGACGCGGACTCCTTGAAGCGGTCCCACAGGGCCATGCGAACTCCATATGTAGTAAGTCGTGCGTCAGGTAAGCCGTCGTGCGTCTGCGGCACCGTGGCAACTCCCCGGACCGGGGAGAAGTTCCGGCCGCCTAGACTGGGCGGTTCACGAACGGGACCGGCCAGGGACGGGAGGCGACGACGGTGGCGGCAGCCGGCAGCGGCTTCGAGGACCCGTCCGCCGACGTGCTCGCGGACGCCGCCGCGGCCTTCGGGCTGCTGGCCTCGCCCGCCCGGCTGCACATCGTGTGGGCGCTGGCCCAGGGCGAGAGCGATGTCACCGGGCTCGCGGAGCGGGTCGGCGGCGCGCTGCCCGCGGTCAGCCAGCACCTCACCAAACTGAAGCTCGCCGGCCTGGTCCGGTCCCGCCGCGAGGGCCGCCGCCAGGTGTACTTCGTCGACGACCCCGACGTGGTCGACGTCGTCCGGCTCGCGGTCACCCGCATCGGCGACCGCGCCGGCCGGGCCGATCTCCCCGCCCCCCGACTCCGTGGCCTCTGACACCGCCGCCCACCGGCACACCCCGCTCCAGGTGCTGCGGAGCCTCGACACCGGCCCGCGCGGACTGACCGACCCGGAGGCCGCGGCCCGGCTCGCGGCGACCGGCGAGAACACGGTTCCCGGGCGCCGTACGACCTCCTGGCCCCGCCTGTTCCTGCGCGGCCTGCGCGATCCCTTCACCGCCGTCCTGCTCTGCCTCGGCCTGGTCTCGGCGCTCGTCGCCTCCTGGGACACCGCCGCCGTGATCCTCGCCCTGGTCGCGGTGAGCTGCGCGCTGCGCACGAGCGGGGAGCACCGGGCCGACCGCTCCCTGCACGACCTGCGCGAGCTGGTCGGCTCCACCGCCAGCGTGCTGCGCCGTACGGACGCCGACGCGCCGGTACGGGCCAGGGAGACACCGGTCGCCGAACTGGTGCCGGGCGATGTGATCCGGCTCGGGCCCGGCGACCTCGTCCCCGCCGACGTACGACTGCTGCGCGCGACCGGGCTGACCGTGCACCAGGCCGCCCTCACCGGCGAGTCCGCGCCGGTCGCCAAGGCGGCCGTGGAACTGTCCGGCGGGGCGGACGAGGGCCCCTTCGCGCAGCCGTATCTCTGCTTCCAGGGGAGCGGGGTCGTCTCGGGGAGTGCCACGGCGGTCGTGCTGGCGACGGGGGCGCGGACCCGGTTCGCCGCCGCGCACGAGGGGCCGGTGCGGCGGGAGGCGAGCGCGTTCGACCGTTCCGTGCACGGGATCTCCTGGGTGCTGATCCGGTTCATGCTGCTGACGCCCCCGCTGGTCCTCATGGCCAACGCGGCGCTGCGCGGGCGGGGCCTGGCGACGCTGCCGTTCGCCGTCGCGGTGGCGGTCGGGCTGACGCCCGAGATGCTCCCGGTGATCGTGACGACCTGCCTCGCGCGCGGGGCCGCGCTGCTCGCTCGTACGCACGGCGTCGTCGTCAGGCGGCTCCCCGCGCTGCACGACCTCGGTGCCGTGGACGTCCTCTGCCTCGACAAGACCGGCACGCTCACCCAGGACCGCCCGGTCGTGGAACGCGCCCTCGGCCCCGACGGCGCGCAGGACCCGGACGTCCTGCGCCTGGCCTCCGTAGCCGCGTGGTGGACCCTCCAACTCGCCGAGGCGCCCATGCCGGACGCCCTCGACGAGGCGCTGCTGGAGGCGGCGGGACCGGTGGGGGAGGAGTACGACGGGGTCGGGGCCGTGCCCTTCGATCCGGTACGGCGGCTCGCGACGGCGGTGGTGCGGAGCGAGGCCCTCGGCAGGCACACGCTGATCGTGAAGGGCGCGGTGGAGGACGTACTGGAGCGGTGTGTGCTCGACGAGGCCGAGCGCGAGCGCCTGCTGTCCCTGGCCGAGCGGGAGGCGGAGTCCGGCCTGCGGCTTCTCGCGGTCGCCACCGCCGAACGGCCCGCACGCGCGCGTGGCTACGGCCCGGCGGACGAACGGGGCCTGATCTTCCGGGGGTTGGTGACGTTCCACGACGCGCTGAACCCGGACGCCGGGGAAGCCCTACGGGCCCTGGCCGACCTGGGGATCGGCGTGCGGATCCTCACGGGCGACCATCCGGCGACGGCGGCGCGGGTGTGCCGGGAGCTGGGGCTGGCGCCGGGGGAGGTGCGGGTCGAGGCCCGTCGCACGCCTCAGGACAAGGCCCGCGCGGTCGCCGCCCTGCGCGCGGCCGGACACACGGTCGGCTTCCTCGGGGACGGTCTGAACGACGTGCCCGCGCTGCGCGCCGCCGACGTCGGTATCGCACCGCGCGCCGCCGTGGACGTGGCCCGGGAGGCCGCCGACGTCGTGCTCGCCGGCAAGGACCTCGCCGCGGTCCGGCACGCGGTCACGGCCGGGCGGCACAGCAGCGCGAACATCGCCTCGTATCTGCGGATCACCCTCTCCTCGAACCTCGGCAACGTCATCGCGATGCTCGCGGCGGGCCTGCTGCTGCCGTTCCTGCCGATGCTCCCGGCCCAGGTACTCGCCCAGAACCTCTGCTTCGACGCCGCCCAACTGGCCTTCGCCTACGACCGTCCCGGCGCGGGGGCGCTGCGCCGCCCGACCGTGCTGCGGCCGCGGGCGTTCCTGCGGTTCATCACCGGGTTCGGGGTGCTGAACGCGGTCGCGGACCTGGCGACCTTCGCGGTGCTGGCGCTCGCGCTGCGCGGCCCGGACGCCGTGGACGACGAGGTGCTGTTCCACTCGGCCTGGTTCACGGAGAACCTGCTCACCCAGGCGCTGGTGATGCTGCTCCTGCGGACCAGGGGGCGTACACCGGGTCCCGTGGGGCGGGCCGCCGCCGCGCTGGCCGCCGCAGGAGTGCTCCTGCCCCTGAGCCCGCTGGGCGCGCCGCTGGGCATGACGGGCCTGGCGCTCCCTCACTACGTCCTCCTGGCAGCCGTGCTCGGTGTGTATGCCCTGGCCCTGAGGGGTCTGCGGTCCACCCGAGGGTTGTACAGTTGCGCAACATAGCAACTGTCGTGTGAGGGAAGAGGAGGACGAGGTCATGCTCCGCAACGGACTGGAACCTTGGCACCTGCTGGTCGTGGCGATCGTCGTCATCCTGCTGTTCGGCTCGAAGAAGCTCCCCGAGGCCGCACGCGGACTGGGCAAGTCCATGCGCATCCTCAAGAGCGAGGCGAAGGCGATGAAGGAGGAGAACACCGTGGCGGAGTCGGCATCGGCGCAGCCGACGACCGCGCACGCCGTGGCGGAGTCCCCGGTGGTCGCTTCCACGGAGCCGCCGGCTGCCGCGCACTGACGGATCTTGCGCGGGGAACTGGTACCGGGTCGGCCCCACGGACTCCTTCGGCCCCGAACTCCAGCCCCTCACCGGCGCGTTGGGGTTTCTGCCGCGGTACTCAACCGGCCGCGGAACACGTCGAGCCCCGGCTGTCGCCGGGGCCGATGTGACGGGTCAGGCCTGCTGCTGGAGTTCCGTCTTCGTGGCCGTCTTCGCCTCACGCTTACGACGCTTGCGCTCCGAGCGCGGCTCCTGGTCCGGCAGCCAGCCGAACGTCATGCAGCTGCCCACGATGCCCAGCAGCAGCCCGATGAAGAAGCCGCCGAGGTTCGAGGTGAGCCAGCTGCCCAGGGAGCAGAGGATCCCGACGATCGAGTAGAAGAGCCGCTGGCCCGGGCTGAAGAGGATCAGCAGTCCGCACAGGAGCATCATCACCGGGAGCAGATAACCGGTCATGCCCTGCATCCCGATGTGCATCGCGACCTTCAGCGACACCTTCTCCGTGAGCAGGATCTCCGCCCCGCCCAGGGCGAGCAACAGCCCGCCCCAGAACGGACGGCGGGCCCGCCAGCGCCGGAAGGCGGGCCCTCTCCCCTGCTGTGGCAGGTTCTCCGACATCAGCAACCCGTGTCGCTGAAGCTGAGCTTGAGGCCCGGCAGCTTGAACACACCCGCCGTGGTGGCGTAGTTGGTCTGCCGCAGGTTGTCGATGTGCACGGTGTCGGCCTGCTGGCTGAAGACACCCTTCTTGCCCTGCACACCCGCCTTGTCGAGCGTGCTGGCGTCGTTGCCGATCTCGATGTTGTTGAAGGACGCGTTACCCGACATCTCGGTCGAGTCGGTGGTCAGGTCGGTCGCCGTCACCTTCGTCGCCCCGCTGCCCGCCTTGATGAGCAGGTTGATGCCGCCGAGGTCGACGCTCTGGCACAGGCTGTCGAGCGTGGCGTTCTTGATGGCGGAGGTGACGATCAGTTCCTGGCCGCCGGTGTCGCCCGCGTTCGGGCTGTTCGGGATCATGTTGTCGAGGTCGCCGAACTGCTCGAAGCCGGTGCCGTCCATCGACTTGGCGGTGACCGTGAACGGCATGCCCGAGATGGAGAACTGCACCCCCAGGGCGCCCTGAGCGGTGAGCACCGCGAGCGCCGCGGCGACCAGTGTGGCCGGCACCGCCATGACCGCGGCACGGCGCAGCCGGACCTGACCGCGTCTCTCGGGACCCTCTGAGGTCTCGGGTACGGAACCGCTTTCCGGCTGCTCAGGGGTGTTTCCGTTGGACGGGTTGGCGTCCGAGGGTGAAGCCATGTCTGCTCCCATGTGCTGCTCTGGTTCAACGCGAGTCGGTATCGAAGTGGCGCGTTGTCCTGGCGCGGACAGCGAGTGCGGCGCGTCCCTCCCCCCACAACTCCCGGCGGGTGCAAGGGCTTTCGAGGTTACGCAGCAGTAGCCGTCGAGGAAGTTACCGGGGGTTACATTGAAGGGTCAAGGGAGTTGTGAAAAAAGAGTGTCGATGATGCGCCACCTGTGAGGCAAGGCCTTCCCGCGCTCCCGCAAAGCCCCGGCTTGTACATCAACTTGCCCTGCATCCCTTGACGTTGACTGACACTCAGGTCTACAACTCTCCCTTGTTTGCCGGATCCGTGGCGCCGGATCCGCCGCGCGGCACGAGCCGCGTTCCCGGACTTCCCTTTCCGCAGGGGCACTTCACGCCCTCAGAGTCCGACACCCCGCGGCCCGGCACGGCCGCATCCCCCCTGGTCGTGCCGTCCGCCCCACCGTCCGGCCCGGCCGGAGACCCTCAACCCCCGCGGGCCTCCGGCCGGTGACCGGCCGGCCGCCGCCCCGGCCCGTCGCGTACGGAGAAGGCGTCACGGGCCGGCGGCGGCGAACTCGGGCGCCCCGAACCCCAGTTACCCCACCCCCCAAGAACCCCCCGGTTCGACTCCACTTCGAAAGAAGAGGTACACCCGCATGCGCACTCGCACCGTCCTCACCCTCGTCGGCTCCGTCGCCGCGCTCACCCTCCCCTTCATCGCCCCGGCGTCGGCGGCCGACACCGTGCTCACCACCGGCAGCCTCGGCGGCAGTGCCGTCGCCGTCGGCGATGTGCTGACCGCGCCCCTGGCCAGCGGCACCAGCGCCACCCTGTACTCCAGCGCGACCGGCACCAGCGGCATCAAGTGCACGACGTCGCAGTTCACGGCGACCGTCACCGACAACCCGACCGCGCCGGGCACCGCCACCGAGTCCGTCTCCGGGCAGAGCTTCGACAGCAGCAGCTGCACGAGCAACGTCCTGGGCGTCACCGGTGTCACCAGCATCACGGTCGACAACCTGCCGTACACCACCGCGGCCGTCTCGGACGGCACCCTGACCGTCACCCCGGCCAGCGGCTCCACCATCCAGACCACGGTCAAGCTGACCACCCTGCTGGGCAGCATCACCTGCGTCTACCAGGCGCCCAGCCTGACCGGCACGGCGAGCAACACCGACACCAGCATCAACTTCACCAGCCAGGCCTTCACCAAGACCTCCGGCTCGTCCCTGTGCTTCAGCGCGGGCTACTTCACCGCGAAGTACGCCCCGGTGACGGACGGCGGCGCCCCGGTCTACACCAACTAGAGGAGCAAGTAGGGCCTGTACGCGTCGAGTCGGACTTTCAGCGTCGACGCAGTCGCAGGGCCAGGGCGGCGCCCCCGGTGAGGACGAGCACCGCGGCGGCGCCGCCCGCCATCACGGGCGCCGACGGCCCGCTCGACGCGGTGTCGGTGTCGGACGCCACCGGACTGCTGCCCGGCGCGGTGCTCTCCTCGGCAGGGGACGCCTTCTGTGCCGTAGCGGACGCCGGGGCCTTGGCCGAACTGCTCGCGGCAGCAGGGGGCTTGGTCGCCGACGAGGACGGGCTCGCCGTCTTTTCCTTCGAGTCGGCCGTCCCTGTCGTAGGTGTCGGCGAAGCGGCGCCGCCCCCGGGGAACACCACGTCCGAGCACGAGTAGTAGGTGTCCTCGGTACTGCTGTTCTGCCAGATGGTGTAGATCAGCTGGCGCCCGGTCCGGCCCGTCGGCAGCGTCGCCTCGATGCGGTACGCGCCGCCGGTCAGCGGCGGGTCCTTCACCTCGGCGAACGGCGTCGTCGGCAGCTCGGACCAGGTCAACGGCTTCGACGCGTCGTAACCGGCCTTCGTCAGATACAACTTGAACGTGCCGGTGTGCGCGATCGTCGACGCGTACGTCATCGTCAGCTTCGCCCCCGGAGTCAGCCGCGTCGACGGCCAGTCGGTGCGCGCGAGGTTCAGCCCCTTGTAATCGGACAGGCCACCGCTGCACAGCTTCCCGTCGGGGATCAGCTGCCGGTCGCGGCCGTTGATGTCGGGGACCCGCAGGTTGTCCCAGTAGGTGAAGGGCGCCCCGTTCGCGGCGATGGCCGCCTTGCACGCGGCAGAGTCGGCCTGGCTGCCGCCCTGGGGCGAGCAGGCGTAGACCCGGCTGACCGGATACGTCGGCGCCCCGTGCGCCTGCGCCGGACCCGCCGCCCAGACGGTGAGCAGCAGCGGGGCCATGGCGGCGGCCGCCATGGCAGTGCGATGTGCGGTCATCCGGGACATCCGGAACGTCTCCTCGGCCGGGGGCGGCAACGGTCTGTTCGTGCAATACGGGAAGCGGGCCCGGCGCGTTCAGTCCGCCCTCCTTGCCGCGAATCCGGACGTATCCGGTCAACCGCCCGATGTTCAGGGGTGGTTTCCGGCCTGATCGAGGGTTTCCCCCGTATCCGTATGACCTTCTCTTTGCCTATCGTTTGGCCACAGCTGACCCACAGGCGACCCCTGTCGAGGCGGCCGCCCGCGCCCGGCGCTCTCTGGTTCGACCCCCCACCGCTTCGACGGCGAAGCGCATCGACCGCCGCTCCGCGCTGCTTGGAGTACGGCCACGAAAGGCAAGCCCTTGCGCACTCCCACGGCATTCCCCACCGGACGGACCCTGATATCCGTCGCCGCGGTCTCCGCGGCCCTCCTCGCCACGGCCGCCACCTCGGTCGCCGTCGCCCAGGTGCCCCCCACCCAGGCCACCGCACCGGCCCTGTCCGGACAGACCGAGGCCGCCCCCGGCACCCTCGCCGAACGCCTCATCGTCGGCTACAAGTCCGGTGCGGCGGAGGCCAGTTCGAACCGCGCCGCCGAGGCCGACGCCACCGCCAAGGGCAAGGAGACCGGCGAGAGCGTCGCCTTCCAGCGCCGCCTCGGCACCGGCGCCGCCCTGGTGGGCCTCGGCAACGCCCGCAGCACGACCGAAGTCGCCGACGTCATCGCCGAGTTCAGATCCGACCCGCAGGTCTCCTACGTCGTACCGGACCGGCTGAACACCCCGCAGGCCGACCCGAACGACACCGGGTACAGCAAGCAATGGGACCTCTTCGAGTCCACCGCCGGGATGAACGTGCCCGCCGCGTGGCCGACTTCGACCGGCAGCGGTGTCACCGTCGCCGTCATCGACACCGGGTACGTCACGCACTCCGACCTCGCCGCGAACATCGTCGCCGGCTACGACTTCATCAGCGACACCGCCGTCTCGGTCGACGGCGACGGCCGCGACAGCAACCCGGCCGACCCCGGCGACCACTACGCCGCCAACGAGTGCGGCTCGGGCATCCCGGCCGGCAACTCCTCCTGGCACGGCACCCATGTCGCCGGCACCATCGCCGCCGCCACCAACAACGGCAAGGGCATCGCGGGCATCGCCTACGGCGCGAAGATCTCCCCCCTGCGCGTCCTCGGCAAGTGCGGCGGCTACGACTCCGACATCATCGACGCCATCACCTGGGCGTCCGGCGGCAGCGTCTCCGGCGTCCCCGCCAACGGCAACATCGCCAAGGTCATCAACATGAGCCTGGGCGGCGACGGCGCCTGCACCTCGGCCACCCAGAGCGCGATCACCGCCGCCGTGAACCGCGGCACCACGGTCGTCGTCGCTGCGGGCAACGACAACGACAACGTCGCGAACCACTCCCCGGGCAACTGCGCCAACGTCATCTCGGTCGCCGCCACCAACCGCGCCGGCGCCAAGGCGTCCTACTCCAACTACGGCTCCGGCGTGGACATTTCGGCCCCCGGCGGCCAGACCAGCACCGGCACCGCCAACGGCATCTACTCCACGCTGAACTCCGGCACCAAGACGCCGTCGACCGAGTCGTACGCCTACTACCAGGGCACCAGCATGGCCACCCCGCACATCGCGGGCCTGGTCGCGCTCATGAAGTCCGCCAATTCGGCGCTCACCCCGGCCCGGATCGAGTCGGCCATCAAGGCCAACGCCCGTGCCCTGCCCGGCAGTTGCTCCGGCGGCTGCGGCGCCGGACTCGCCGACGCGGCCAAGACCGTCCAGGCCGTGAGCGCCGGCAGCGGCACCGTGTCCTCCGCTCGGTAGTCCGGCGGCACAGGGAATCCACAGAAACAGACCGACTGACCCGTAGGGTGAGGCACTTCCTCGGAGGTGCCTCACCAGGGCGGTCGGTCTTCTGTTTGGCCGGGAAGTGGCGCTAACACGTGCCACAGCAACCGAAAGTGGTCAAGAGCCGGGGCAGGGGTGACAGAGAGACGCAAGTGATGGGAACGTGAGGGGTGTTGGTGGTCTTCGGGTACAAGGTCGACACCGCCGTACCGTGAGCTACTGTGTACAGGGGGTAACAAAAAACGGCATGGGCCGTTGTTTTTCCTTCATCGGGAGAGTCTCAGTCGATGGCGAGGCAGCTACGGGCCGAACAGACCCGCACAACGATCATCACGGCCGCCGCCGAGCTGTTCGACCGGCAGGGCTATGAATCCACCAGCCTGAGCGACATCGTCGACCAAGCCCAGGTCACCAAGGGCGCCCTGTACTTCCACTTCGCGGCCAAGGAGGACCTGGCCCACACGATCCTGGAGATGCAGGCCAAGGCCTCCCGCCAGATCTCCAAGGAGATGGACGGCAGGGGCTACTCCTCACTGGAAACGTTGATACGTGTCACGTTCGGCATGACACGGCTGGCCGTCGAGGGCCCCATCCCGCGCGCCGGACTCCGGCTCGCCGCGGGGGAGATCGAGGTACGGCCCCCGATGCCGCACCCCTTCGCCGAGTGGCTGGACATCGCCTCGCGCAAACTCGCGGGCGCCGTAGCCGAGGCCGACGCGCACCCCGACACCGACGTGGACGCCGTGGCCCGTACGCTCGTCGGCCTCTTCGTCGGCATCCGCGTCCTGGGCCGCACCCTCGAACCGGTGGCGTTACAGCCCCGCAGAACGGCGGAGATGTGGCACCTGGTGATCCGCGGCCTGGTCCCCGTCCCCCGTCGCGCCCGCTATCTCAGCCTCGCCGCGCGCCTGGAGCGGGAGATCGAGACCGACTGACCCGCCCGGTACGGTGAGGCGCATGCCCGACACCCCCACCGCGCCCGTGATCCTCGGCAACGAGCCGGACTCGTTCCCCCGCAGCGTGCTGGCCGAACGGCACCCCGCGATCATCCAGCAGGTCCGGGACGCCTTCCCGTACGACCCCGGGCAGCACCGCGCCCTCGACACCCTCCTGAAGAACTGCACCGAGGGCACGATCGAACCCCTCCCCGCCGACGCCCCCGACCGCGACCAGTGGGCTGCCTGGGGCACCGACACCTACGCCGGACAGTCCTGGTACGACGTGCCCTGGCTCTGGTCCGAGAGCTACTTCTACCGCCAACTCCTCGAAGCCGTCGGCTACTTCGGCCCCGGCGCCTGGCAGGGCATCGACCCGTTCCGCCCCTTCAAACGCGCCGAACTCGACGCCCCCGAGACGGACGAGGAACTCGCCGCACTCGACGAGCTGGAGACCAAGCCGCCGGAGGAGCGCGCCAACTCCCTTCTGCACGGCTCCCTTTGGGGCAACCGCGCGGACCTCGGCTTCCGTCTCTCGGCAGCCGGAGCGGAGTCGGCTTCGCAGGCCCCGGTCCCGGCCCTGGTGGCCGACGACAGCGAACCGCTCTGGTCCCTCCTCTCCGGCACCGGCACCCTCTGCCTCGTCGCCGACAACGCCGGCCGCGAACTCATCCCCGACCTCCTGCTGTTGGCCCACCTCCTCGACCAACGGCGCGTCGAGCACGCGGTGTTGCACATCAAGCCCCACCCCTACTACGTCTCCGACGCCACGACCGCCGACGTGGTCGACGCCCTGCACCGGCTCGTCGGCGCGCCGGGTGCGGCGGCGACGTACGGCCGCCGCCTCTGGTCCGCCATGGCGGACGGCCGCCTCACCGTGCGGGCCCACCCCTTTTCCTGCGCCCCGCTGCCGTACGCCGAGATGCCCGCCGACCTCCGCGCCGAGTTCGCCGCGGCCACCCTGACGATGGTGAAGGGCGACCTCAACTACCGCCGCCTGGTGGGCGATTGCCGCTGGGCCCCCACCACGCCGTTCGCCGACGTCACCGCGTACTTCCCGGGCCCGGTCGCCGCCCTGCGCACCCTCAAGTCCGACGTGATCACGGGCCTGGCCGCCGGAACGGAGTCCGCGCTGGTCGCGGCGGAGGGGCAGCGCTGGCGTACGGGCGGCACCCATGCGCTGATCCAGGTGCGGGGGGGCTTCCTAGGCCGTGTCCGCAAAGTCCCTCCCCCACTGCCTTAAAGGCGTGGGAGGTGCCCCCAGCCCCGCGACGCCCGGCACGCTCCCCACTGCCTTAAGGGCGTGGGAGGTGCCCCCACTCGCCGCACCGGGCGAAAGCCCAAGTACGTCCAGTACGAGGGCTTCCGCCCGGCACTCCCCCAGCCTCCGGCCGGGGGCCCCAGAGCAGGCACCGGACGCCGCGGGGCCCGCCCTTCGCGCGGACGACGGGACTTTGCGGACACGACCTAGGCGCCCGCCGCGTAGTTGGCTCGGTCACCGACGTCTCTTGCCGGACGTGTCGTCGCGCGAGGGGAGTACGACCGAGATGCGTATCGGAGTGGCACCGCACCGTCTGTGGCCCGACGGCGAGGGGGAGTTGGACGAGGTCATCCAAACCGCTGTCAAGGCCGAGGAGTTGGGCCTCGACCACGTCTTCGCGAGCGGTCACGCGGTGGCCGGTGACTTGGGGGTGACCCCGGACCCGCTGGTCCTGCTGGCCGCGGTGGCCGGGGCGACCCGGCGGATCGGGCTGGTCACCAGCATCCTGGTCCTGCCGCTGTACAACCCGCTCCTCCTGGCCCATCAGACCGCCACCCTCGACCGCCTCTCCGGAGGTCCGGGGGTCTGAGGGTATCCCCCAGAAAACGCAGCACGCTGGGCGTCGGCACCGGCTGGGACGTCGAGGAGTTCGTGGCCGTAGGCGTCCCGTTCGCGGGCCGGGGTCACCGGATGGACGAACAGCTCGTCGCCGTACGGCAGTTGTGGCGCGGCGAGGGCTCACCGCGGCTCGGGGTCTGCCGCGCACCGAGGGCGGTCCGCCGGTGTGGATCGGCGGACAGAGCGACGCCGCACTGCGCCGGGCCCTGCGGTTCGGCGACGCGTGGCACGGGTCCGGGGTCGATGCCGAATCGCTCACCGGGGTGCGGGCGCGGCTGGCCGCGCTCGGCGACGAGGTGGGACGCGACCCCGGTGAACTGGCTTTGACGGCGGGCCTGTTCCTGGTTCCGCCCGGGTTCGCGCCTTCGGTGAAGGTGCCGGGCCGGCCGCTGGGCGGGGAGGACGCGACGGCCGAGAGCGTACGGGACGAGCTGGGCCGGCTGTCCGACGCCGGGCTCGTCTCCGCGTCCCTGTGGCTGCCGGTGGCCACGGAGGCGTTGCAGGACGCGCTCGCGTGGGTCGCCGGGGAACTGGTTTCGCATTTTTCCACAGCGTGAATCTTTGTCCGACGCGCGTGTGGTGATCATGCCAAAACGCTGGTATTCCTTGCTCGCATGACGACTTCACGTCCATTACAAGTGGGAACAGGGAGGTTGGCGGCGGGCGCGGCTGTGCTGGCACTCGTGCTCGTCGCCTGCGGCGACGGCGGCGACGGCGGGGGCTCCGGCTCCTCCGGCGGAGGGCGGCAGAAGGTCACCGTGGCCGCCCTGCCGCTGACGGACGCGGCGGCGCTCTACATCGCGCGGGACCGCGGGCTGTTCGTGAAGGAGGGCCTGGACGTCTCCATCCAGCCCGTCCAGCAGAGCATCCAGGCCCTGCCCGCCCTCTCCAAGGGCCAGGTCGACATGATCGCGAGCGCGAACTACGTCACCTTCCTCCAAGCCGACGAGAAGGGCACCCTCGACCTCCGCATCCTCGCCGAGGGCGTCCGCACGGCACCGCACATGATGGACGTCCTCGTCCCGAAGGACTCACCGATCAAGAGCGCCGCCGACCTCAAGGGCAAGACGGTCGCCGTGAACATCCTCAACAACATCCAGTCGCTCACCCTCGACGCGATCCTCGACCAGCAGGGCGCCGGACACCCCGTCTACCGGCAGATCGCCTTTCCACAGATGGGCCCCGCCCTGCAGAAGGGCCAGGTCGACGCCGTCCACGCGGTCGAGCCCTTCGACAGCGCGATCCAGGGCGAGTTGAAGGCGCGGGTGCTGCTCGACGGCGGGTCGGCGCCCGTCCAGTCCCTTCCGATCAGCGGCTACGTCACGACACGCGCCTTCGCCGAGAAGCACGCCAAGGCCGCGGCGGCGTTCAAGCGGGCGATCGAGGCGGCGTCGAAGATCGCGGCCCAGGACCCCGCCGCCGTACGCGCCGAACTCCCCAAGTACACCAAGGTGACCGCGGATCAGGCCAAGACCATCAACCTGCCCGCCTACCCGGCCACCACCGATGCCGCCCAACTCGATCGCCTCGTCGAACTCATGCGGAAACAGGGGCTGTTGAAGAAGCCGCTCGACCCGGCCACGCTCCTCGTCAAGTGAACCGCCGCCAGGAACTCGCCCTCGGCGCGCTCGGCGTCCTCCTGGCCTTCGGCGCCTGCGAGGCGATCGGGCGAGCGGGCGTCGTACGACGCGGCTATCTGCCGCCCGCGTCCGAAGTCCTCGCCCGCGCGGTCGAGTTGGCGGCCGACCGCACCTTCCTGGACGGCGTCGCGGTCACCCTCCGGGCCTGGGCACTCGGGCTCGGACTGGCGTGCGCGATCGCGATTCCGCTGGGCCTGCTGCTGGGCAGCGTGCCGGTGATCGACGAAGCGGTACGCGCGGTCATCGAGTTCCTGCGCCCGCTCCCGTCCGTGGCGTTGATCCCCCTCGTCTCCCTCCTCCTCGGTTCCGGCACCGGGACCGAGGTCGCGCTCATCACCTACGCCTCGGTCTGGCCGATCCTCTTCAACACCGTCCACGGCCTGTCCGAGACCGACCCCGTGGCCAAGGACACGCTGCGCGCCTTCGGCTTCGGCCGCCTCTCGGTCCTGCTGCACGTCGAACTCCCCGCCACCGCACCCTTCATCGCCGCCGGCCTCCGTATCTCGGCCGCCACGGCCCTGATCCTCGCCATAGCCACCGAACTCCTCTCCGGCTTCGGCCAGGGCCTCGGCATCTTCATCGCCCAGGCCCAACTGGCCACGGACGGAACGCGGGACGTGCTGGCCGGGGTGGTGTGGGCGGGGGTGCTGGGGCTGGCGATCAACGGGGTGCTGGTGCGGTTGGAACGGCTGGCGTTCCCGTGGACGGCGGGGCATCGAAGGCGGGACGGCTCCGGTGGGGCGCGGCGGAGCGGACCCGCTGTCGCACGCCGGGACGGATCGAAGGATGCCGGGCGGGGCGGATTGGGGTGTGCGCGGTCGGTCGGCTCTGGTGATTACCGGTCGGCGGGGGGTGGCGGGGCAGGACCGGACGGTGTCGGGCAGGGCGGATCCGGTCCCGCACGGCCGGTCGGCTCCGGTGATCGCCGGGCGGAGGGCGGCGGCGGGACGGCAGCGGGCGGGGCGCCGACATGAGCCACCCGCCCCTCTCCGCGACGCGCCGCACGCCGGGCCGTAGAACCCTTCCGGTCCGCGGTGCTCTCCTGCGGTGGCTGGTCCTCGTACTCGCCCTGTCCGCCTGGGAGTTGGCCGCCCGTGCGCACGGCAGCGTCTACTTCCCGCCGCCCGTCCGCATCGCCCGCCACGCCTACGACCTGTGGTTCTCGGGGCCCGTCGAGCACGTGTTCCTCACCTCGGCCGCCGTCGACACGATCCTGCCCAGCCTCGGCCGGACGGCCGCCGGGTTCGTGCTCTCCGCCGTCGCGGGGATCGCCCTCGGCATCGCGGTCGGTCGCTCACGCCGGGCCTACGCCCTCTGCGACCCGGTGCTGCAGTTCGCCCGTGCCGTACCGCCGCCCGCGCTCGTCCCGGTGTTCGTCGTCGTGTTCGACTTCGGTACGCCGATGCAGCTCGCGTCGATCGTGTTCAGCGCGGTCTGGCCGGTGTTGATCAACACGGCGGAGGGTGCCCGTGACGTCGACCCGCTGCGGCTCGACGTCGCCGCCGTACTGAGCCTGACCCCGGCCGAACGCCTCTGGTTGCTGCTGCTGCCCTCCGCGCTGCCCCGGATCTTCGCGGGCCTGCGCCTCAGCCTCTCGCTCTGTCTCGTCCTCATGGTGTTCTCCGAACTGCTGCCGGGCACCGCGAACGGCATCGGCTTCGCGCTCACCGACGCCCAGTCGCGCTCCGACCTGCTGACCGTGTGGGCGGTACTGGTCCTGCTCGGCACCCTCGGATTCCTGCTCAACACCGGCCTGCTGGCGGCCGAGAAGCGGCTCACCGGCAGGGGGAGCCACAACGGAAGCAGCAAGGGAAGGTCCACATGAAGGGAACCGTTCTGGACGCCGTCGTCCAGCTCCTCCGCGACACCGGGATGACCACCGTCTTCGGCAACCCGGGCTCCACCGAACTGCGCATGTTCCGCGACTGGCCCGACGACTTCACCTACGTCCTCGGCCTCCAGGAGTCCACGGCCGTCGCCATGGCCGCGGGCCACGCGCTCGGCACCCGCGGCGCCGCGTTCGTCAACCTGCACTCGGCCGGCGGCGTCGGCCACGCCCTGGGCGCCGTCTTCAACGCCCACCGCGACCGCGTCCCGCTGGTGATCCTGGCGGGCCAGCAGGCGCGCTCCCTGCTCCAGCTGCGCCCCTTCCTCGGCGCCGACCGGCCGGCCGAATTCCCGCGCCCCTACGTCAAGTTCGCCCACCAGCCGGAGCGCGCCGCCGACGTCCCCGCCGTCCTCGCCGAGGCCCACCGCATCGCGATGACACCACCGCGCGGCCCGGTGTTCGTCTCCGTCCCCGAGGACGACTGGGACCAACCGGCCCAGCCCGTCGAACCACGCACCGTGCACACCGGGTTCACCGCCGACCCGCACGCCCTGGCCGCCCTCGCCGCCCGCCTGGACGGCTGCGCCCGTCCCGCCCTGGTGGTCGGCCCCGGCGTGGACGACGAGGACGCCCTTCCCGAGGTCCGCGAGCTGGCCGAACGCACCCGCGCCGCCGTCTGGATCAGCCCGCTCTCCGGCCGCTCCGGCTTCCCCGAGTCCCACCCCTTCTTCCAGGGCTTCCTGCCACCGGTCGCCGGCCAACTGGCCGCGCGGCTACGGCCGTACGACGTCGTCGTGGCCTTCGGAGCGCCCGTCTTCACCTACCACGTCGACGACGGCGGACCGCTCCTGCATCCCGGCACCGAACTCCACCACCTGGACTGCGACCCCGCGCAGGCGGCCTGGCTGCCGACCGGCACCAGCATCGTCACCACCCTCAGGCCCGCCCTCACCCAACTCGCCGCCCTGCTCAAGACGGCCGACCGCGAACCGCCGCCGCCCCGCCCGGCACCCGCACCGCCGGAACCCGGCGCGGGCCTCACCGCCGAACTGGTCCTCGACCACCTGCGCACCCGCGTGCCCGGAGACCGCGCCCTGGTCCTCGTCGAGGAAGCCCCCAGCCACCGGGACGCCCTCCACGCGCGCGTGCCCGTCGACAGTTCCGGCGGCTTCCTCACCACGGGCAGCGGAGCCCTCGGCTGGGGCCTGCC
Organism: Streptomyces sp. NPDC048504; assembly: GCF_043200035.1. NCBI lineage: Bacteria > Bacillati > Actinomycetota > Actinomycetes > Kitasatosporales > Streptomycetaceae > Streptomyces > Streptomyces sp. NPDC048504. The sequence goes on along the minus strand of NZ_JBICXA010000005.1, from coordinate 220,685 downwards.
GCTCGCGGTCGGCCGCGCCCTCGCCGACCGACGCAGGCTGGTCTGCGTGATCGGCGACGGTTCCGCGCTCTACTCGGTGCAGGCCCTGTGGACGGCGGCGCAGCACCGGGCGCCGGTGACCTACGTCGTCCTCGACAACGGCGGCTACGCGGCCGTCCGCGCCCTGGGCCGCCGTATCGGCGTCGCCCCCGTCCCCGGCACCGACATCCGAGGCGTCGACTTCGTCGGCCTGGCCGAGTCCTTCGGCTGCCCGGCGACCTGCGTCGACGACCCCGCCGTACTCCCCGAAGCCCTGGACCGCGCCCTGCGCGCACCCGACGAGGACGGCCCGCACCTGCTGCACGTCCGGGTCGCCGCGGGCGAGGGAGGGCTCTACACCGAACCCTGGGCCAGGTGACCGACCGCGATGCTCCGCCTCGACGCCCTGAGCCAGTACTACGGCGACCAGCCCGTCCTGCACGACATCACCCTCACCGTGCCGGACGGCCAACTCCTGTGCGTGGTGGGCCCGTCGGGCTGCGGCAAGTCCACGCTGCTGCGCACCGTCGCCGGACTGCTGCCCGCGCGCGGGGGCACGATCACGATCGACGGCACAGCGGTCACCGGCGTACCCGACCGCCTGGCCGTGGTCTTCCAGGACTACGGCCGTTCGTTGCTGCCCTGGCTCACCGTCCGCGACAACGTCGCCCTGCCCCTGCGCCGCCAGGGCCTGCGCCGGGCCGAGCGGCGCGCCGAGGCGGAACGCATCCTGGACCGCGTCGGCCTGACCGGCGCCGCCCGCCGCCATCCCTGGCAGCTCTCAGGCGGCATGCAGCAGCGCGTAGCCATCGCCCGCGCGCTGGTCTGCCGCCCCTCCCTGCTGCTGATGGATGAACCCTTCGGCTCCCTCGACGCCCAGACCCGCGAGGACCTGGAGGACCTCCTCCTGGAGGTGCACCGCACGGACCGTACGACGATCGTGTTCGTCACCCACGACATCGACGAAAGCGTTTACGTCGGAGACCGTGTCGTCGTCCTGACGCCCGGCCCCGGCGCGAAGGTGGCGCTGGACCTGCCGGTCGAACTCTCCTGCCCCCGCGACCAGATCGGCACGCGGGGGCTGCCGGAGTTCGTGGCCCTGCGCACGCGCGTGGGCCGCGCGGTGCGCACGCCTAGCCCAGCCGCACGTCCTGCCACACCATCCGGTGGTCCGATGTGACGACCGTTCTGCCGTCGCCGACCAGGCGGTACAGCGGGTCGTCCGAGGTCGGCCAGAACACGCCGTTGCGGCCGGGGAGCAGGCCCTTGGACGGCAGGACGTGGTCCACGCGCAGATTGCCGGGGGCCGTGTCGCTGAAGTCGCCCGTGTCGTACGCCGGATCGCCGATCTGGCCGATGTTCGCGCCGCCCTGGAGCTTCGCGGCCTCGACCCCGCCCGCGCTGGCCGGCGGCTTGGCGGGGAGATTGATCGCCGGGTGGTCGAGGAACTGCCGTACGGCGTGGTCGTAGCTGTCGCCGTCGTACGGATCGGCGTTCTGGTCGCCCGCGATCACGAAGCGCGAGCCCGGCCGCAGACCGCCCCGGACGCCCTTGTCGTCGTAGAGATAGGCGCTGCGGGTGTGGCCGCCGATGTAGTCGGCCCACAGGCGGATCTCGTCGTGGTTGCGGCGGCCGTTGCGGTCCTCCGCGCCGTCGAAGGTGGGCGGCGTCGGGTGCGAGACCAGGAAGTGCACCGTCTCGTGGCCGAGGCGGATTGGCACGTCCCAGTGGCTCTTGGAGGAGAGCCGCAGGATCGCGCGGGCCGCGTCGCTGTAGTAGCCCGGCGGGATCACGTTGCCCGGCATGTCCTTCCACAGGAAGTGCTGGAAGGTGCGCACCGCGCGCGTGTCGATCGGGAACTTGGACAGGACGACCATGCCGTACTGGCCCGGGAAGAAGCCGTAGCCGAACGCGTCCTGCCCGTACGCGTCCGAACCCGGCGTCGTCACCACGCCGTTCTTGCCGTCGAGGTCGACGCCCGAGGGGACGCCCGTGTTCACCGGGCCGGTGAAGTAATGCGGGAAGTGGATCGGGCGGGCGCCGTTGTGGCCCCGGGACAGGTAGTTGTCGAGGAACAGGCGGACCGCTCCGCCGCCCTCCACGTAGTCGAACTCGTTGATCAGCAGGATGTCCGGGTTCACCCGCTGGATGGTCTCGGCGACGTTCCGCGCCTGGGCGTTGTCGGGCGTCGACAGGTCCGTGACCAGCGCGCCCTGCGTGGCGCGGTTCAGGGAGGCGTTGAACGTGGCGAACCGTACGGTCCGCCCGTACCGCTCGGACGCCGACGCGCGGAGCGTGGCGGTACCGGTCAGCGCCGCTCCGGCCAGGGAGGCGAGCGTGGCGCGGCGGGAGAAGGTTCGGGAGTGGTTCATCGGGACTCCGGCCAAGGGAGGGGACACGTGAACCCCCGTAGTCTGCGCGCGTAGAAGTGAACGTCACAAGATGCGGGCGAAACTCATGGGTTCACTCCTGATTCACGCGATGGTGTGATCATGTCCCCTGCCCGGGATGGCCGTTGAGAGCCACGGGTAGGGCCCGGCCATGACCCAGCCGTTCGAACTCCCGCACTTCTACATGCCGTATCCCGCGCGCCTCAACCCGCATCTGGACGAGGCCCGTGCCCACTCCTCCGTGTGGGCACGCGAGATGGGCATGCTGGAGGGCTCCGGGATCTGGGAGCAGGCCGACCTCGACGCGCACGACTACGGCCTGCTCTGCGCCTACACCCACCCCGACTGCGACGGGCCCGCCCTGTCGCTGATCACCGACTGGTACGTGTGGGTGTTCTTCTTCGACGACCACTTCCTGGAGACCTTCAAGCGCAGCCAGGACCGCGCCGGCGGCAAGGCCTACCTGGACCGGCTGCCGCTGTTCATGCCGCTGGACCTCTCAACTCCCGTACCGGAGCCGGAGAATCCGGTCGAGGCGGGGCTCGCCGACCTGTGGGCGCGCACGGTGCCCTCGATGTCCGTCGACTGGCGCCGCCGCTTCGCCGTCTCCACCGAGCATCTGCTCAACGAGTCACTGTGGGAGCTGTCCAACATCAACGAGGGGCGGGTCGCCAACCCCGTCGAGTACATCGAGATGCGCCGCAAGGTGGGCGGCGCGCCCTGGTCGGCGGGGCTGGTGGAGTACGCGACCGCCGAAGTGCCCGCGTCCGTCGCCGAGGAGCGGCCGCTGCGGGTGCTGATGGAGACCTTCTCCGACGGCGTCCACCTGCGCAACGACCTCTTCTCCTACCAGCGGGAGGTCGAGGACGAGGGCGAGTTGAGCAACGGCGTGCTCGTCCTGGAGACCTTCTTCGGCTGCACCACCCAGGAGGCCGCCGACACCGTCAACGACGTCCTCACCTCCCGGCTCCACCAGTTCGAGCACACCGCGTTCACCGAAGTGCCCGCCGTGGCCCTGGAGAAAGGTCTCACCCCGGACGAGGTCAGGGCCGTCGCCGCCTACGCCCAGGGTCTGCAGGACTGGCAGTCCGGCGGCCACGAGTGGCATCTGCGCTCCAGCCGCTACATGAACGAAGGCGCCCTCGACAACTCGCCGTTGAACGGCCCGACCGGCATCGGCACCTCCGCCGCCGACATCGGCGCCCTGCTCGCCGCGGCCGGCGCCGAACGGCTGCGCGCCTACACGCACGTTCCCTTCCAGAAAGTCGGACCGTCCCAACTTCCCGACTTCTACATGCCGTTCGAGGTCGAACTCAGCCCGCACCTGGACGGCGCCCGGCACCGCCTCGTCGACTGGTCGCACGCCATGGGCATCCTGGAGGAAGGCGTCTGGGACGAGGAGAAACTCGCCGCCGCCGATCTCCCGCTCTGCTCCGCGGGCATCGACCCGGACGCCACCGAGGCGGCCCTCGACCTCAGCTCCCGCTGGCTCGCCTGGGGGACCTACGGCGACGACTACTACCCCCTCGTCTACGGCATCCGCGGCGACCTCGCCGCCGCCCGCGTCACCACGGCCCGCCTCTCGGACTGCATGCCCATCGAGGGGCCGGCGGTCATCGTGCCGGTCAACGGCATGGAACGCGGGCTCATCGACCTGTGGACCCTCACGACCGCCGAGATGCCCCTGGACGACCGGCGCACCCTGAAGACCGCGATCAACACGATGACCGAGAGCTGGGTCTGGGAACTGGCCAACCAGATCCAGCACCGCATCCCCGACCCGATCGACTACCTGGAGATGCGCCGCGCCACCTTCGGCTCCGACCTCACCCTCAGCATGTGCCGCATGGGCCACGGCCCGAAGGTCCCGCCCGAGGTCTACCGCACCGGCCCCGTCCGCGCCCTGGAGAACGCGGCCATCGACTACGCCTGCCTCCTCAACGACGTCTTCTCCTACCAGAAGGAGATCGAGTACGAGGGCGAGGTCCACAACGCGATCCTCGTCGTGCAGAACTTCTTCGGCATCGACTACCCCACCGCACTCGGCGTCGTCCACGACCTGATGACCCAGCGCATGCACCAGTTCGAACACGTCGCCGCGAACGAACTGCCCATCGTCTACGACGACTTCGACCTCTCGGACGAGGCACGCGAGATCATGAAGGGCTACGTCACCGACCTCCAGCACTGGATGGCGGGCATCCTGAACTGGCACAGCGAGGTCGACCGCTACAAGTCCGCGTACCTGGCGAGGCGTTCACACGGCTTCGTGCCGGACCGGGTGCCGGCGCTGCCGTTCGGCTGAGGTCCCTCACCGGAGGTCCCGGGCATCCCGGACCCGCTCCGCCACGTCCTCGGCGAGCTCGCGCAGGGCCGGTGCGGCCGCTCCCGTGAGCTCGCCGAGTATCTCGTCGGCGGCCGCCAGCGTGGCGCGGGCCTCCTCCGGCAGGTCCGCGTCGGCCAGGTCGCGCGCCAGGGCGTAGTGCTCCTTGGCGATGAACCGGCCGAGGTTCACGCCCTGCCAGTGCCGGAGCGAGTCGTCGGCGGGGGCGGCAAGGATCTCCCGCAGAGCCTTCAACGTCCCGCTCGCCTGGGCGAGTTGACCTGTCTCGCGCTCCAGTCGGGCCTGGGTCAGCCACACCGAGACGCGGTCCCATGCCGTGTCCTGGAGGGCGGCGTGGAGGCGCTGGGCGCGCAGTGCCTGGGGAAGGTCACCGAGTTGCTCGAAGTCGTGGGCGAGCGAGGACAGATCAGAGGTGTCCAGCGTCTTCGGCGCCTCCGGTCGCCGTAGCAGCCCCTGGTCCATGACGATCTCGTCGAGTCTGCGGATCAGGGCGGCCCGGGCCAGCTCGGTGAGCCCCTGATCGGCCGCCAACTCGGTCCAGGTGTACAGGGGTTCGTCGGAGGGGTCCGCACCGAAGAACGACTCATCCAGCCCTCGGGCCCACTCCCGCAGGGTGGTTCCGTCCGCGTCGGGCCGGGGCATCTCGCTCAGCCCGCACGCGGTGTCGAAGTCCGTCTCCCGCACCTCGTCCAGGAGCGGCAGATCCTCGGCGTGCCCGCGCAGCCCCACCAGCACGGCGGCGAGCCGCAGTTCGTCCGTCATCGACGAGCGGGCCTCGTGCCGCAGCAGATATCGCAGCAACTCCAGATCGCCGTCCGCGCGGTCGAACTGCGCCGCCCGCAGCACGAGTCGACGCCGTACGGGATCCTCGGCCGTCGCGTCCCACGCCGTACGATCGCCCGCCCGCAGCGCCGCGAGATCCGCCCGCCCCTGGGCGAGCACCGGCTCCCACAGAGGGGGACGGGGATGCCGGTCCAGGAGGTCGTAGGCGCAGCCCTCCTCCGCGTTGAGGAGCAGGAAGTCGGGCTCGGTGCGCAGCAGGGCGGTGTGCAGCATGCCGATCAGCTCGACCGGGGAACGCTCGGGCAGGCCCAGGGCGGCGCGGAGTTCGGGCCTCGCCTCGTCGATGCCGTAGTCCTCGCGGAACTCCTCCTCCACCTCCGCGACCCGGGCCAGGACCTTCTCCGGGCCGTCGGCCGGGGACAGGTCCAGATGGTCGCGCCAGCCCGGCAGACCGATCACGATCTCCAACGCCTCGTCGACAGTCGAGCCGATGATCCCGGCCGAGCCCTCGGAGTCGGCGTACAGCACGGATCCGTCCGCGCACACGAAGTACGTACCGCCCGCTCCGTCACCCGCGACCGGACGCACCGGGCCGCCCGAGGCCAGCCGGACCGGCTCGACGTGATCGGTCCGGTCCAGGTCGAAGTCGAAGGGGGACACGGCCAGTTCGGCCAGGTGAGCGTGCTGTTGGAGCAGCCGCAGAGCGTGATCGCTCATGTCACAGAACGTAACAGCCGCCACTGACAACGGGCCCGGACCGCTGTGAACAGCCGGCAGGGGCGGGTCCTCGCCGCCCTGACACCTACGGCTTCCCTCTCCTGACCCTCGGTCAGTCTCACTCGTTCGTGGCACGTCGCGCGCCGGTGCGCCGGGTAGAGCATCTGCCGGAGGCGATCCATGGAACAGACTGCGTTGCGTCCCAAGCCGATGCCCGGTCAGGAACCCGGCGGCGGCACCAAGCCCGGCCCCACCCGGCGCCCGCACGCCGCGCGGCGCCGCGGCCGACGGCTCATGACCCTGCTGTTCGGCCTGTTCGTCGGGACCGTCCTGGTGCTGTCGGGGGTCGGTCTCGGCACGGTCGGCGCCACGGTGATCGGCATGAGCAAACTCGCCGAGATGCAGCGCCAGGCGGGCGGGCAGCCGGCGCCGACGAGCCGTCCCACCGGCCGGCCCGCGGCCTCCGCGAGCCCGACGCCGTCACCGTCGCTCACGCCGGCCGTCGCGACACTCGGCGTGGAAGCCGTGGACGCCGAGAAGGCGGGCGCCCTGATCGTCGGCGTCCATATCCCCGGCCCCGGCTACACGGCCGGCCTGATCCGCGGCGACGTCCTGCTCACGTTCGGCGGCACCCGGGTCGACTCGGCGGCCGACCTCGCGCGCGCGGTCGCGCGTGCCCATCCCGGCGACGAGGTCACGGTCACGGTGCGGCACAACAGCGGCGGCTTCCAGCAGTTCACCGTGGTCCCCGGGTACATCGTCTGACACGGCGTCGCGCGTCGCCCTGGAAGTGGCCCGCGACGTGACGCCGATCGCCGGCCGGGAGAGCACTGGACGCGATGCCCGGACCGGGGAAGTCCCGCCGATCGGCTCGCGTGGCCCTCCGGGTCCGGGCAGGATGCTGACCGTAGCCCCGTTCCGTCCGTCCTCGGAGGCCTGAATGACCGGTAGCACGCCCGCGCCCTTCGCCGCCGCCGACTACAGGGCCCGCATGGACCGCGCCGCGCGGGCCGCCGCCGACGCCGGTCTCGCGGGGCTCCTGGTCGCACCGGGACCGGACCTGGTGTGGCTCACCGGCTACGCGCCCACCGCGGTCACCGAACGGCTCACCGTGCTCGTCCTGGCCCCCGGCCGCTCCCCGGTCCTCGTCGTGCCCACCCTGGAGGCCCCCGACGCGGCCAAGGCGGCCGGCGCCGACGCCCTCACTCTGCGCGACTGGACCGACGGCAAGGACCCCTACGCCGCCACCGCCGCCCTCCTCGACGCGACGGGCCGCTTCGGCATCAGCGACAACGCCTGGTCCATGCACCTGCTCGGACTCCAGAAGACGCTGCCCGACACCACCTACGCCTCCCTCACCGACGCACTGCCGATGCTGCGCGCGGTGAAGGACGCGGCCGAACTGGACCTCATGGCGGCCGCCGGAGCGGCCGCAGACGCAACGTACGAGGAGATCCGGAAGGTTCCCTTCGCCGGCCGCCGCGAGTCCGACGTCGGCGCCGATCTCGCCGATCTGCTACGGCAGTTCGGGCACTCCCAGGTCGACTTCACGATCGTCGCCTCGGGCCCCAACGGAGCCAACCCGCACCACGAGGTCGGCGACCGCGTCATCCAGCGGGACGACATGATCGTCCTCGACTTCGGCGGACTCAAGGACGGCTACGGCTCGGACACCTCGCGCACGGTCCACGTCGGTGAACCCAGCGACGAGGAACAGCGCGTCCACGACCTCGTCCGCGAGGCCCAGGAGGCCGGGTTCCGCGCGGTGCGCCCGGGAGTCGCCTGCCAGGAGGTCGACCGCGCCGCCCGCGCGGTCATCGACGACGCCGGATACGGCCCCTACTTCATCCACCGCACCGGCCACGGCATCGGCGTCACCACGCACGAGCCGCCGTACATGATCGAGGGCGAGGAACAGCCCCTCGTGCCCGGGATGTGCTTCTCCGTGGAGCCCGGCATCTATCTGCCCGGCCGCTTCGGGGTGCGCATCGAGGACATCGTCACCGTCACCCAGGACGGCGGGCGACGGCTCAACAACACGGCACGCGAGATGGCCCTGGTGGACTGACGACGACCAGGAGCCCCCGACACCCCGAACGGCGACGGCGCGACCATGACCCAGGCACCGACACCCACCGCGGACACCGTCCGCCAGCTGGTCCGTTCCCTGCTCAAGGACGGTGCGGCCGACGGTGCCGGACCCGAGATCAGGCCCGTGGCCGAGGGCGGCGAGCACGGCACCTGGTGGGTCGGCTCCCGCCATGTGCTGCGCCTGGCCCCGGACCGTGCGGCCACCGTGCGGCAACGCCGTGAACTGCGCCTGCGCGACCTCGTCCGGCCGTATCTCCCCGTCGCGGTTCCAACCAGCGTGGCGCACGGCGAGTGGGCGCCGGGGCTCAGCTACACGCTGGACACCAAGGTGCCCGGCCGGTCCGGCGAGGACCAGGACGTCTCCGCCGTCGGTGAGGCCGACCTGGCGGGGCTGCTCACCGGGCTGCGCGAGGTGCCCGTACGGCAGGCCGAGTCGCTCGGGATCCCGCGCGCCGCACCGCGCTCCCTGGAGGAGCTGCGCCGCACCGCCGAGCAGGCCGCCGAACGCCTTGCCGCCGCCGACGAGTTCGACGCCGCACGCCTCCACCAGCTCACCCAGCCCGGCGCGATCCAGCTCGCCGCCCAGCCCGGCACCGCGGTCCTCGTCCACCACGACCTCAAGGGCGAGCACCTCGTGGTGAGCACCGACGGCCGGGTCCGTGGCGTCCTGGACTGGACCGACGCGACCCTCGGCGACCCCGCCGAGGACATCGCCGGGCTCGCCCTGGCGGTCGGTTCGCCCGCCGCCGTACGCGCCGCGACCCTCGCCGGCTACGGCGCCCGCCCCTGTCTGCGCGGCCTCTGGCTCGCCCGCTGCGACACCGTCGTCCGCCTCGCCGACCACCTCAAGGGCCGCGACGCCGGGCCCGTCCCGCTCCTCAGGACCCAGCTACGGCGGACCTGGGAGGCGATCCTGCTGGAGCGGGTGACGGAACTCCGGGAAGGCGACGGGGAGTTGTAGCGCGTAAACGCTCGCGCAAGCGTTTACGCCTGCGCCAGCACCACGCACGACTCCCCGGGCAGCCGCAGCAGCCCGTCCGCCCCCGGCGCCTCCACCGGCTCCCACGCGGCCAGGATCTCCGCCGGGCGCGTGCCCAGGGGGATCGCGGCCGGCTCCTTGCCGAGGTTCACGGCGACGCGTACGTCTCCGCGGCGCAGCGCGAGCCAGCGGGCGTCCTCGTCGTAGGCCACCTTCGTGTCGGTGAGGTCGGGGTCCGTGAGGTCGGGCTGTTCATGGCGGAGGGCGATGAGCCGGCGGTACCAGGCCAGCACACGCGCGTGGGGCTCGTTCTCCGGCTCCGACCAGTCGAGGCAGGAGCGGTCGCGGGTCGCCGGGTCCTGGGGGTCGGGTACGTCCTCCGCGGCCCAGCCGTGCGACGTGAACTCCCGCCGCCTGCCCTGCCGTACGGCCTCCGCGAGGTGCGGGTCGGTGTGGTCGGTGAAGAACTGCCAGGGCGTGCCCGCGGCCCACTCCTCGCCCATGAACAGCATCGGCGTGAAGGGCCCGGTCAGGGTCAGCGCGGCGGCGCAGGCCAGCAGCCCGGGGGAGAGGGAGGCCGAAAGGCGGTCCCCCTGGGCGCGGTTGCCGATCTGGTCGTGGGTCTGGCTGTAGCCGAGGAGGCGGTGCGCGGCCACGCGCGTGCGGTCGAGGCGGCGGCCGTGGTGCCGGTCCCGGAAGCTCGAATAGGTGCCGTCGTGGAAGAAGCCACCGGTCAGGGTCTTGGCGATCGCCGCGAGCGGGGCCCGCGCGAAGTCCGCGTAGTAGCCCTGCGATTCACCGGTCACCGCGGTGTGCAGAGCGTGGTGGAAGTCGTCGTTCCACTGCGCGTGCAGCCCCAGGCCACCCTCCGCGCGGGAGGTGACCACACGCGGGTCGTTGAGGTCGGACTCGGCGACCAGGAACAGTGGCCGGCCCGTCTCGGCGGCCAACGCGTCGACGGCGGACGACAGTTCCTCCAGGAAGTGGCACGCGCGCGTGTCCTGCAGCGCGTGCACCGCGTCCAGCCGCAGCCCGTCGATCCGGTACTCGCGCAGCCACGCCAGCGCGCTGCCCAGCAGGAACGTGCGCACCTCGTCCGAGCCGGGCGCGTCCAGGTTGACCGCGCTGCCCCAGGGGGTCTGGTGCGTGTCCGTGAAGTAGGGGCCGAACGCGGGCAGGTAATTGCCGGACGGGCCAAGGTGGTTGTGCACCACGTCGAGCACGACACCCAGGCCCAGTTCGTGGGCCCGGTCGACGAACCGCTTGAGTCCCTCGGGGCCGCCGTAGGGCTCGTGCACGGCCCACAGCGAGACGCCCTCGTAGCCCCAGCCGTGCCGGCCCGGGAACGGGCACAGGGGCATCAACTCGACGTGTGTGACGCCCAGTTCGACGAGATGGCCGAGCCGGTCGGCGGCTGCGTCCAGGTTGCCTTCGGGCGTGTACGTGCCGACGTGCAGCTCGTAGAGCACCGCTCCGGGCAGCGGGCGTCCGGACCACGCGGCACGCCACGCGTAACGCTCGTGGTCGACGACCGCGCTCAGCCCGTCCGGGCCGTCCGGCTGCCGGCGCGAGCGCGGGTCGGGCAGCGGCGGGCCGTCGTCCACCGCGAACCCGTACCGCGTGCCGTCGACCGCCTCCGCCTCGCCGCTCCACCACCCCACGCGCTCGAGATCGCGTTCCAACGCGCGCGTGGCGCCCTCACAATGGAGCGTCACACGGTCTGCCTCTGGTGCCCACACCTCGAACTGCACGGACGGTTCCCCTTCGTCTGCTCACCGGGATGTAGCCCGTCCATCGTGCTTCAAACGAGATCAATCCGCTTTTGAATCCGTCCCTTTGGCGCAGGTGTCGTCATCTTCACGCGCGTGCGTGCCGTTTCCGCGTCTTCTGGACACCCGGGGTTCACTGCCCGACAATCACGAACGTGACGTCGTCCTTCGAGTTCCACACGTACCCCGCGCGGCTGTCCGACGCGGAGCGCGACAAGGCGCTCAAGGTCCTCCACGACGGCGTCGCCATGGGGCGGCTGTCCCACGACACGTTCATCCGGCGCATGGAACTGGCGCTCGCCGCCCGCCGGTCCGAGGACCTCGTGCCGCTCACCGCCGACCTGCCCACCGAAAGCCGTGTCTCCAGGGTGCTGTTCGGCACCGTGGAGGCCGTCTCCGGCTTCACCGTACGGCTGCGGAGGGCCTGGCAGGCCGAGCGGCTCCCCAAGCTGCTGCTGCCCCACCCGGGCAACGGCCATCCGCTGCGCATCGGCCGCGACCCCGCCAACGGGCTGCGCCTGACCCACGAGACGGTGTCCCGGGTGCACGCCGAACTCAGCCGCCAGGGCGGCATGTGGGTGCTGCGCGACCTCGGTTCGACCAACGGCACGACGGTCAACGGCCGACGGGTGATCGGCGCGGCCGTCGTCCGCGAGGGCGACCAGATCGGCTTCGGCCGGATGACGTTCCGGCTCGCCGGCGCCTGAGCGCGAACACAGCCCCTACCTCACCTCTGGCCTGGGCATTACCCGATGTGGCAACCGGGGAGATACGTCAAATCCCTTTCCGTACGGCGGTGTTGACGTACCCCTCACGCCGTGACTGACTGTGCGTACACCATGCACATCAGGTGAACCGACGGCACCGCCATTGTGGAGGTGTGCCCTGCCGCCACTCCTCCGCTACCCGTCCGTGGACGAGTTGGCCGCCCAGGCCGCCGCGCTCGTCGCCCGCCGCCCCCAGGACGCCCGGCTGCGCCGCGTCGGGACCTCTCGCGCCGGTACGCCCCTGTGGCTGCTCTCCGTGGGCCACGGCAGCCGTCAGGCCCTCGTGGTCGCCGGACCGCACGCCAACGAGCCTGTGGGCGGCGCGACGGTGCTGCGGCTGGCCGAACGGGTCCTCGCCGACCCCCGGTTGAGCGAGGGCGCCGACGCCACCTGGAATCTGCTGCTGTGCCTCGACCCCGACGGCTCGCGCCGCAACGAGGGCTGGCTGCCCGGCCCGTACAGTCTCGGCCGGTACTTCCGGAACTTCTTCCGGCCCGGCTTCCTGGAACAGCCCGAGTGGCTGCCCCACGGCGCGGCAGGCGCCCGACTCCCGGAAACGCGCGCCCTGTTGGAGATCCAGGACGAACTCCGGCCCTTCCTCCAGTGCTCCCTGCACGGCGTCGACGTGGGCGGCGGCTTCGTGGAGCTGACCCACGACCTCCCGGGCCTCGCCCGCCGCGTCGCCCACACCGCGACCCGCCTCGGCATCCCGCGCGAACTCGGCCCCTACGACACCCTGTACTGGCCGAGCCTCGGCCCCGCCGTCTACCGCATCCCGCCACCGCGCCCGGGGGATCTCGCCGCGGCCATCACCGAGGCCGCCGTCGAGTCCACCTGGTACCACCCCCACCGGCACGGCACGGTGACCGCGGTCGTGGAAGCGCCCATGTGGGGCGTGACCGGCGTCGAGAACGGCGCGCCGCCCACCGACGCGGACGCGTTCCTCCGCACCGTGAGCCACACCCTGCGCCACGACAGCCGCCTCCTGGAACAACTCCTCGCGCGGATACGGCCGTTCGTGCAGGGCGCGACGGAGGAGGGGATGGGCGTCGGGCTGAGGGACGCCTGGCCGAGGCCCGCCACCGAGCCGGTCGGGGTGCCCGCGCGGGACGCCGCCGACACCCGTCCCCGAACCCTCGTCGTGTCCGACGCGGCGCGGCTGCTCGCCCCGGTCGACGACTATTTACTGGTGATCCCCGGGCTCGCCGACGCGTGGGATCCGGATGTCGACACCGGCGCCGCCCGCCCGCTGCCACCGCTCAACACCGCCCACCTGGCCGCCCTGCGCATCGCGGGGCGGCGGCTGGCGCTGCGGACGGCGGGGCTGCTGTACCAGCTCGTGATCGCCTCCGGGCGCGATCCGGCCGGTGTGCTACCGGAGTTGGACCGGCTGATCGACCAGTGGTGCGCCGACTACCGCGACGGCTGCGGCGCGCGCTGGATCTCGGTCGCGCGCCAGGTCGAGTACCAGTCGCGCGTGGTGCTCAGCGCGTTCGAACTGGCCCGGCGGCACGCGCCCGTGCGCTCCCGTTCGGGTGAGCCGGGGTGGGGTACGGAGACCGCGGTGCCGATGCACCGGGAATGACGAACACCACCTTCAAGCCGTACGCCCCGAAGAAGCGCACCTCCACAACCCGCACCCTGAAGACACGCATCGTGAGAACGGCCGCGCTCCACGGCACTCTGCTGGCCGCGCTCGTCCTCCTCGCCGCCGGACAGGCACCGGCCCAGGCCGCCGCACCCCGCCACGGCATCCGGGGCGACTGGCTCTACCTCACCGTCACCCGGGGCGACAGCCGGTCCAGCGACACGCGCGGGACGCTGCTGCTGTGCGACCCGCCCCAGGGGCACGCCCACGCGGCCGAGGCCTGTGCCGAACTGGGCGCCGCGGGCGGCGACATCGACGCCATCCCGGCCGAGGGCGTCATGTGCCCGATGATCTACGCCCCGGTGACCGCCCACGCGCACGGGGAGTGGAAGGGGCGTCCGGTCGACTACAGGAGGACGTTCTCCAACGGGTGCGCCATGGCGGCGCACACAGGAGAGGTCTTCGCGCTGGACACCTGAGACACGGGCCGGGCGGGCGGCGTCAGGCCGAGCGTTGGGCACGCACGCGTGGAGCGTCTCCGAATCCGCCCGCCTGCTCGCGCGCGTACAACGCCGCCGCCACGACCGTGCGGGACTGATGCTCGACCTGGTGCTCCAGGGGCACCCAGCGGGCCCGGAAGCGTTCCGCGAAGGCGTCGCTCCAGGTCGCCACGAGGTGTTCGAGCAGGGGCGCCGCACGGTCGTCGGTCTCCCGCAGGACCCGCAGCAGCATCGCCGCGGCCCGCAACGGCAGCCGGCGCCCGAACGCGTCCACGCTGCCGACGTACGCCATCGTCGTGTCGGCGGGCGGTGTGTGCATCCAGTCAGCGGCCAGGCCGGGCACCAGCTCCAGGGCCCACTTCCCGGCCCGCAGCAGCGGTGTGTCGACGCCCTGGAGGCGCGGCAGCGCGTCGGCGAGGACCCACTCCACCTCCCGCGTGTCCCGCAGCAGGCGGCGCGCCAGCCGCCGTATCGCCGCCGCCGGGGCGGGATGCGGTGCCGGGTCGTCCACCAGGTCGCTGGCCCACATCGGCACCTCCACGACCGCGGTGAGGCCGCCGTAGCGGTGCGCGTGGTACCAGGTGCTGTGCCGGGCGTCGTCCGGCATGCTCGGGTACGCCACGTCCGAACCGGGCGCCGGCATCACATGCACCCCGGGCCCCGAGGCGGGCCAGCCCGCCGCGTCCGAGGCGCCCGTCTCCACCGGGATGTGCAGCTCGGCCGCCGACTTGGCGAACGGCTCGGCCAGCCCCGGTATGTCCTTCGTCAGCTGCACCCAGCTGCCGCCCAGATCGGTCCCGTGCAGGGTGACCTGGAGGTAGGGCCGCAGCTCGTCGATCACCCGGGTCAACGCCCGTGTCTCGGGCGGCAGTCGGTCGGGCGGCAGCACGGAGGGCGACCACTCCGGCTGCTCGGGCCCGGCCGGACGGTAGAAGCCCAGGTGGTAGTCGAGCAGGCTGCGCGGCGCCGGCGTGACATGCAGGCTCGCCCCGTCCGGGTCGGCGCAGAGCAGGAAGTGCCAGGAGGTGTCCGACCTCAACTCCCTTTCCCGTACGACCCGTTCGGCCAGGGCGAGGAGAGTGGAGCCGCCGGTCGGCTCGTTGGCGTGGGCGCCCGCGACCACCAGGACGGCGCGGCGGGCGTGCCCCACGGACAGCAGATGGAGTGGCCTGCCCGCGCGGGAGACACCCACCTGCCTCAGAGCGCACAGGCCCGGCCGGTGCGCGGCCAACGCCCTTGCGGACGAGACCAGTTCGGTCACGCTGGGGTATCGCAACTCCGGCAGGAGACTCACCCCCGATTAGTCAGCTCCGGCTTCGCAACCGCAGTACTTCACGGGCTCTGTCAACTGTCAAGGAGCCTGCGGGGGAGGCTACCGGGGGCGCCCAGGCGCATTTACCGGCAGCCGGTAGGGGCGTTGGTGCCAGCAGGGGGCCGGCGTTCCCCAACGGGTTTCGCGAGCACTCGCGCTCACTCCCGATGACGTCCCCGTCGTGCACACGCGCGTACCCCCGCACCGAGCACACCGACGTCGCCGTTCGTCACCGCACGCCCGCCGCCCGGCACGCACCCCGGGGTCGTACGCGGGTGAGAGCCGGTGGCCAGGACGGTCCTACGGCGTGCGGCCGGGCCGCGTACGCCGTCGGACCAGGGGATGCCTGCTTCACCCGTACGGCCGTACGAGGGCTGCGTCCCGCGCGGTGCGGTGGTCGGCTGGGGGCATCCGCGTGTGTGCGCATGGCGCGGAGGACCGGCCGCGCGCCCCATGGCGCGGGGCGGAGCGACGACCACGGGAGCGGACGGCGGTGCTGTGTCTCACGGACGTGCTCGTCACGCGGACCGCGGGCACCCCGGCCCGTCCACCGGGCCCACCGAGCCTGCGGACGGCCGCACGGGACCCGTATCCGCTCTACCGCACCCTCCGCACGCACTACCCACTTGTGTACGACGAGCCCTTCGGCGCCTGGCTCGTCAGCCGCTACGACGACGTCCGCGCCGCGCTCGCCGACCCGCGGCTCGTCGCCCTGCCCGGCGACGGGCCGGCCGAAGCGGGGCGGCTCCTCGACCGGGCGCTGCGCGGGCCCGGGCTGGCCGCCCTGACCGCCGCCGTCGAACGCGGCGCCCATGTCCTCGCCCGTCGGCTGGCCGCGCGTGAAGAGGCCGACCTGGTGGCCGAGTTCTGCGACTGGCTGCCCACCGCGACGGTCGTGGCCGCGCTCGGGCTGCCGTACGAGGAGACCGCGCGGGTGCACTGCTGGTGTCGCACGGGACTCGGCCCCTCCGGGGGCGGGCTTTCCGAACTGGGCGTCTTCCTGCGCCCGTTGACGGCCCGGCGCCGCGCCCACCCGGGCGGCGACCTGCTCTCCGTCCTGTGCGCCGCGCGGACCGACGAGGCCGTCACGAAACTGGTGGGCGCGCTGCTCGGCGCGGCCGGCGAGACCACCGCGCGGGCGCTCGCGTCGTTCCTCGCCAACCTCCTCGACCATCCGGGCCAGTTGGAGGTGCTCCGCGCCCGCCCCGGGCTCACGGCCGGGGCCTGGGCGGAGTCCCTGCGCCGCGATCCGCCGCTGCACATCGTGCTGCGCCGGGCCGTCGAACCCGTCGGCGTGATCCCCGCCGGGGCCACCGTCGCCTGCCTCCTCGGCGCCGCCGGCCGCGACCCGGAACGCTTCACCGACCCCGACCGCTACGACGCCTTCCGCCCCGACCCCGCCCCGCTCGCCCACGGCACCGGGCGCCACACCTCCTCCGACGCCCTCCTCGCCCGTCTCGCGGCCGAACACGGTCTACGGGCCCTGCTGACCGCCCTGCCGGGCCTCCGCCGCGCAGAGGGCGCCCGGACGGCGCCGGAGGATCTGGTCCGGCGCTCGCCCAAGGTCCTCAGGGTCCGCACCCGCTAGTGGCTCTCGCCCACCCGCTCCAACAGCACCGCCGGCAACGTCCCGAAGACGTCCTCCACGCGTGCGTGCCCCGTGAACTCCCGCTCCGGAGCGAGCACATCGGCCCATCGCCCCGGTGGCAGCGCGAGCACCGTGTCGCGCCAGCCGCCCGCCGCAGCGAGCCGCGCCGACAGCCGGGTCACCGCCGTGACCACGGCGTCCGAGCGCGTGAACGCCACGCAGTGCGCCGCCGCCGGGCCCTCCGCCGTCAGCGGGGTGTACGTCGCCGCGTCCCCGAAGGCCTCGGGGCGGCGGGCCCGCAGCCGTAGCGCGGCGGACGTCAGCGCGCCCTTGTCGCCGGGGTGCGGTGGCGGGAAGGGCACCGGGCGCCGGTTGTCGGGGTCGACCAGGGCCCGGTACTCGGCCTCCGTGCCCTGGTAGAGGTCCGGTACGCCCGGCATCGTCAGCTGAACCAGGGCGGCGCCGAGCATGTTGGCCCGGATGTGCGGCTTAAGTGCCGTGCGCAACGCGGCCACGTGCTCGCCGGGCGCCCCGCACGGGCCCGCCGCGACGAACGCCGCCACCGCCTCCTCGTACGGCGGCTCCTGCTCCGTCCAGCTCGTGTACAGGCCCGCCTCGCGCACATGCTTCAGCAGGGCCTCCTGGACGCGCTCCGCGTCAGCCGGGCCGAGCCCGAACACCGTCTGCCAGGCCGCCCACGCCAGTTGAGCGTCCGGCACCCCCTCGCCGGTACGGGTCACCTCGGACAGCACGTCCGCCCAGCGCTCCGGCACCTCGGTGAGCACCGCCAGCGCGGCCCGTACGTCGGCACTGCGCTTGGTGTCGTGGGTCGACAGGACGGTGCCCATGGCGGGCCAGTCGCGCTGCACGCGCGCGCAGTACGCGTGGAAGTCCTCCGGGGACACCGCGGGGCTGCCCGGGTTCCCGCCCACCTCGGTCGCCGACAGCAGCGGCACATAGCGGTAGAACGCCGTGTCCTCCACGGACTTGGCCCGCAGCGCGGACGCGGTCTGCGCGAACCGCGTCCGGAACTCGACCTGCTCGGGCCCGTCCCCGGACCGCCCCAGCAGCAGCTCCCGTACGACGTCGACGGCGCCCGCCTCCTCCGCGACGACGAACGCCTGCCGGGCCTCGGCGGCCGCCTCCTCGGTGACGACGGCGGCGGTGTCGCCCGAGGTGTACGGCCGGTACACCTCCAGGCGGACCAGCAGCTCCAGCAGCGCGGTCCGCAGCGCCCAGGAGGCCCGGTCGCGCAGCGCCGGGTCCGGGGACGTGGCGCACAGGCGGGCCGTGACCCGGGTCAGCCGGTCCATCTCGGCGACCAGCTCGTGCGTGAGCACCTTGTACGCCGCCCGCCGTACCGTCGCCTCCCACTGCCCACCCCGGTCGGTCTGCGGGGCCGCGAACCTCCGGTACTGGCCCAGGAGTTCACCGGCGCCCGCCGGGTCCGTGAACAGCCCGTCGACCTGCCTCAGCGCGTCGTAGCCGGTGGTGCCCGCGACGGGCCAGGACGCCGGCAGGCGCTCCCCGTCCGCGAGGATCTTCTCCACGACCGTCCAGCGGCCCCCGGTCGCCTCGTGCAGCCGCCGGAGGTAGTCGTCGGGGTCGGCGAGGCCGTCGGGGTGGTCGACGCGCAGGCCGTCGACGACGCCCTCGCGCAGCAGCTGCAGCATCTTCGCGTGGGTGGCGTCGAAGACCTCCGGGTCCTCGACGCGCACCCCGATCAGCTCCGAGATGCTGAAGAAGCGCCGGTAGTTGAGCTCGGTGCGGGCCAGCCGCCACCACACGGGGCGGTACCACTGCGCGTCCAGGAGCCGCGGCAGCGGCAGCTCCGCGGTGCCCTCCCGCAGCGGGAAGACGTGGTCGTAGTAGCGCAGGACGTCACCGTCGACCTCCAGGTGCCCCAGCTCCGCGCCGACCGGACCGCCCAGCACCGGCAGCAGCACCTGCCCGCCCTGCGCCTCCCAGTCGATGTCGAACCAGCGCGCGTACGGCGACTTGGGGCCCTCCCGGAGGACCTCCCACAGGGCGTGGTTGTGGCGCGGGGCCATGGCCATGTGGTTAGGGACGATGTCCACCACGAGCCCGAGACCGTGCTCCCGCGCGGTGCGCGCGAGGGCCCGCAGGCCGTCCTCGCCGCCGAGTTCGTCCCGTACGCGCGCGTGGTCGACGACGTCGTAGCCGTGCGTCGAGCCCGGGACGGACTCCAGGACGGGGGACAGGTGCAGGTGCGAGACGCCGAGCGACGCCAGGTACGGCACGGCCGACGCCGCCGCCGCGAACGGGAACTCGGGCTGCAGCTGCAGCCGGTAGGTGGCCGTGGGCACTGCCGGGTCGGGTCGCTCAGGTGTCATGCAGACCTACGTACCCGCCCGGCCGTCTTTCGTGTCATCGACTCCAGCATCCGGTCCGCTGATCGGCGCACCGAAGTGTCCGCCTAGGTGGGCCGGCGCAGCACCGTCATGCTGCGGTCCACCAGGGTCAGCCGGTCACCGGCCTTCACCTTCGCGCCCGTGCCCGCCGGCACGCCCTCCGGGCGGCCCGTGTCCACGATCACCTCCCACTGGCGGCCGTGATTGACCGGCACGACGAATTCCAGCGTCTCCGAGGAGGCGTTGAACATCATCAGGAAGGAGTCGTCGGCGATCCGCTCCCCGCGCGGGCCGGGCTCCGAGATGGCGTTGCCGTTCAGGAACACCGACAGCGCGGACGCCTGCGCCGAGTCCCAGTCCCGCTGCGCCATCTCCTTGCCCTCCGGGGTGAACCAGGCGATGTCCGACAGCTCGTCGTGGGTGCCCTCCACGGGCCGCCCGTGGAAGAACCGCCGACGCCGGAACACGGGATGCTCCTTGCGCAGCCACACCAACGCGCGCGTGAAGGCCAGCAGCTCCGACGAATCGCCGTCGCCCTCCGGCCACTTCACCCAGGCCAGCTCACTGTCCTGGCAGTACGCGTTGTTGTTGCCCTTCTGGGTGCGCGCGAACTCATCCCCGTGGCTGACCATCGGCACACCCTGGGACAGCATCAGCGTGGCGATGAAGTTGCGCTTCTGCCGCTCGCGCAGCTCCAGGACGGCCGGGTCGTCGGTGTCGCCCTCGGCCCCGCAGTTCCAGGACCGGTTGTGGCTCTCGCCGTCCCGGTTGTCCTCGCCGTTGGCCTGGTTGTACTTGTCGTTGTACGACACCAGGTCGTTCAGGGTGAACCCGTCGTGGCAGGTCACGAAGTTGATGGACGCCAGGGGACGACGGCCGTCGTCCTGGTAGAGGTCGGACGAGCCGGTCAGCCGGGACGCGAACTCCGCGAGCGCGCGCCCCTCGCCCCGCCACAGGTCCCGCACGGTGTCGCGGTACTTGCCGTTCCACTCCGTCCACAAGGGTGGGAAATTGCCCACCTGGTAGCCGCCCTCGCCGACGTCCCAGGGCTCGGCGATCAGCTTCACCTGGGAGACCACCGGGTCCTGCTGCACGAGGTCGAAGAACGACGACAGCCGGTCCACCTCGTGGAACTGCCGTGCCAGGGTGGCCGCGAGGTCGAAGCGGAAGCCGTCGACGTGCATCTCGGTGACCCAGTAGCGCAGCGAGTCCATGATCAGCTGGAGCACGTGCGGGGACCGCATGAGCAGCGAATTGCCCGTCCCCGTGGTGTCCATGTAGTAGCGGGGGTCCTCCGTCAGCCGGTAGTAGGAGGGGTTGTCGAGGCCCTTGAAGGACAACGTCGGCCCCAGGTGGTTGCCCTCGGCGGTGTGGTTGTAGACGACGTCCAGGATGACCTCGATACCGGCCTCGTGCAGCGCTCGCACCGCCGACTTGAACTCCAGGACCTGCTGGCCGCGGTCGCCCCAGGAGGCGTACGCGTTGTGCGGGGCGAAGAAACCGATCGTGTTGTAGCCCCAGTAGTTGTTCAGCCCCATGTCGACCAGCCGGTGGTCGTTCACGAACTGGTGCACCGGCATCAGCTCCAGGGCGGTCACCCCCAGCTCCACCAGGTGCTCGATGACCGCCGGATGCGCGAGCGCCGCGTACGTGCCGCGCAACTCCTCGGGCAGCCCCGGGTGTTGCATCGTCAGGCCCTTCACATGGGCCTCGTAGAGCACGGTTTCGTGGTATCCGTGCCGGGGCAGCCGGTCGTCGCCCCAGTCGAAGTACGGGTTGACCACGACCGACGTCATGGTGTGCGGCGCCGAGTCCAGGTCGTTGCGCTTGTCGGGCGCGTCGAAGTGGTAGCCGTACACCTCCTCGCCCCAGGCGATCGATCCGCTGACCGCCTTCGCGTACGGGTCGAGCAGCAGCTTCGCGGAGTTGCACCGCTGGCCGCGCTCGGGGGCGTACGGGCCGTGCGCGCGGAAGCCGTAGCGCTGTCCGGGCATGATGCCGGGCACGTACGCGTGCCGCACGAAAGCGTCGCTCTCGCGCAGTTCCACCGCCGTCTCCGAGCCGTCGTCGTGCAGCAGACACAGCTCAACTCGGTCCGCGGCCTCCGTGAAGACCGCGAAGTTGGTGCCGGCGCCGTCGTACGTGGCACCGAGTGGATACGCCTCTCCAGGCCAGACCTGCATGGTCACGACTCTTTCAGCCGGGCCCCGCCACCGGGGCGCCTTGGCCATGAGTCTCCCCGAAAGTGAGGGAACCACCTATGACTTACGTCCCTCTTACCAAACGACCAGTGGATACGACGTATGCCGTATCCCGAACCGAGTGGGACAGACACCGCTCCCGATGGTCCGGGGAGGACCCAGGGGGAGTAGGGGGAAATGTGCGAAGGACAGTGCACCGCCACCTGGGCAAAGTGGTGGCGGGTACGGCCATAGCGGTGGCCGGGACCGCCGTGATGGTCGCCGTCACCCTGCCGGGCACGGCGGGGGCCGACGAGTCGGGCGGCACCGGAAAGGCCGCCGGGTCCGCCCAGCAACAGGCGGCGGACGGACAGGGCGCGGCACCCGGTGTCGTGCAACAGGCCCCGGCCGAGGGGGAGAAGGGCAGGGGCCGCGACCCGCTCACCGACGACGAGACCAAGCGCGTCGAGCAGATCGCGGTGAACCAGCAGTTCCTCAACTCCAGCGAGAACGTGGACGGGAAGCGCGGGCCGCAGCGCCTCGACGTGGAACTCGCCGCCCCCGAGACCAGCGAGCTGGACAACGCGAACGCGCCGCGCCGCGCGGACGTGACGTTCTACGACTACAAGGACGACACGGTCGTCACCAAGACCGTCAACCTCGACACCGGCAAGGTCGAACAGACCGGCACGCAGCACGGAGTGCAGCCGCCGGCGAGCCACGCCGAGAACGTCGAGGCGGCCGAGCTGCTGCTCGCCAGCCCGCTGGGCGCGGGCCTGAAGGCCGACTACAAGGACGCCACCGGCAACGAACTCACCTCGCCCGACCAGCTGTTGCTGATGGCCATGGTCTACAAGGCCACCCCGGGACGGCAGTCCGCCGACCTCGACCAGTGCGGCGAGCACCGCTGCGTGCGGCTGTTCCCCAAGGTGAAGAACGGGCCGTGGATCGACGCCCGTGACTTCGTCGTCGACCTGAGCGCCCGCAAGGTCGGCAAGCTCACCGGCTGAACCGACCGCGCCCACCGTGCGGTTGCCCGTCCACTGTCCCAACTTGCTTCTCCTGTAAGGGAGTCACTTCTTCATGCGCGTCAACAGAATCAGCCGTGCCCGCAGGCGGGGGGCCGCCGGGCTCGCCCTCGCCACCCTGGCCGCCGGTGCCACGGCAGGCGCGGGACCGGCCGCCGCTCAGCCGAAGGCCGCGCCGGCCGCCGCCGCACCTGGCTGCAGCGCCGCCTACACCATCGAGCAGAAGCTCTCCACCGGCACCACCTGGCGGATGTGCTGGCACTACGAGCGCGAGGCCGGCCTCGTCCTGGAGAACATCTCCTACCAGCCGCCCGGCCAGGCCACGCCCATCAAGGTGCTCGCCGACGCGAAGCTCGCCCAGATCCACGTCCCGTACGACGACGGCAAGAACGAGTACAGCGACCTCACCCAGTACGGCTTCGGCACGGGCCTGATGAACATGGCGCCCGGCGAGTGCCCCGGCGGCACCATCAAGACCGTCAAGGTCCCGGACGCCATCGATCCGGCCCACCCGAACGTCAAGGGCCTCTGCACGACGACCCGTTCGCGCGGTCACGCCTTCCGCATGCAGGGCGACAGCGCCAACAAGGTCTTCCAGACCCAGGGCAAGGACTTCCTCGTCTACACGGTCAACCAGGTCGGCTGGTACGAGTACATCACCGAGTGGCGCTTCCAGGACGACGGCACCATCAACATGAACGTCGGTGCCACCGGCAGCCTTTCGCCCTACGACTACGACGCGGGCGACGGCCGCGGCTGGCCGCTCGGCAAGGGCGCCACCGCATACGCGACGAGCCACCAGCACGACGTCTTCTGGAAGTTGGACTTCGCCCTCGACGGCTCCTCCAAGGGACGCGTCGAGCAGTACGACTCCAAGGTCACCCCGCACGGCGCCAACACCCCCACCAACAAGACCACGTTGACCAAGGTCACCAAGGAACTCGCGGGCGACGCCAAGAACATGCGCTGGTGGCGCGTCGTCAGCGCGACCGGCAAGAACAAGGACAACCACGCCCGGTCCTACGAGATAGTCCCCGGCCCCTCCACCAAGTACCCGGGCCGCAGTTTCACCACGCACGACGTGTACTTCACCGAGTACAACAAGTGCGAGCAGTTCGCCAGCGACAACCTGCCCAACTGCGGTGCGGGGCACCCGAAGCAGGTCGACAAGTGGGTCAACGGACAGACCCTCACCCACCCGGTGGTCTGGGTGAACGTCGGCTTCCACCACATCGCTCGTGACGAGGACCAGCAGCCGATGCCGGTCCACTGGCAGGGGTTCTCCATCGCCCCGCGCGACGTCACCGCTATGAATCCGCTCACTCCGGCCGCGCTCGCCAACCAGAACGGCAATGTGAACGGCGGAAGTTGAGAAACGACCCTGTCCATCCGGCTGCACCGCCGACCGGTCCCGGAGTACCCTTCCTTGATCGTTGAGACTGGGGAGAGCTCGGGGGAGCGGAAGGCGGTGCACGGGTGGGCTCGGGAGGGCTGGAGTTGCCCCCTGGTGACGAGGGTCACGAGGGGAACTCCGCAGAAGTCCCGCCCGGCGCGGTGTCCCTGGCACGTCCGATGGACGCGGCTGGTTCCATCGGTCCGGAGCTGGACTGGGACGCCGACGCCTGGCGCGAGGTGCGTACGCGCGCCCAGCGAGCCGGCCGCGCCTACATCTGGCTGAACCTGGTCGAGCAGCGGCTGCGCGCCGTCGTAGCGGCCGTCCTGCGCCCCATCTACGAACCCGTCCACGGCGACGAATGGGTCGTCGCCGCGGCCGGACCGGCCGGCCAGGAGTGGGTGCAGCGCGCGGTCGCCGTTCGCGAAGTCAGCCGCCGCAAGGGCTACTTGCTCGACCCGGCCGACGACAACGTGCTCAGTTTCCTGACGCTGCCGCAGCTGCGCGAGCTGATGGTGCAGCACTGGCCGTGCTTCGAGCCGTACTTCGACGCGCGCCGCGACGTCGAACTCGCCCTGGACGAACTGGAGGTGACCCGCAATGTCGTCTCCCGCAACCGCGCCCTGTCCGAGGCCGTCCTCAACCAGGCCGAGCGGGCCTCCGCGAAACTCCTGGAGACCCTCGGCGCCGGCAGCGACGTGCCCTCGGCGCGCAGGCTGCCCGTCGACGCGGTCGAGGAGCTGATCGGCGACCGGTTCGCGGACGTGGTCGCCGTGCACCCCGACCGGGTGCGGCTGATGCGGCAGTTCCCCGCCGAAGACATCTTCGGCGGAGCCCGCCGCGTCGACGCCATCGGCATCGGCCTCAACCTGCTCGTGCAGAACTTCTCCGGCCGACGCCTGGTCCGCCTCGCCGAGTCGGGCTGCCGGGTACGCCTGCTGTTCCTCAACCCGGCCTCCAGCGCGGTGAAGCGGCGCGAGCGTGAACTCGGCATCAAGCGGGGCGAGTTGAGCCGCGCCGTGGAGATGAACATCCTGCACATGCGGCGGGTGCGGTCCCGGCTGCGTGACCCGGCGGCCTTCGAGATCCAGGTCTTCGACGAGACGCCCCGCTTCACGGCGTACCTCGTCGACGGCGACGGCTCGGACGGCATAGCCGTCGTGCAGTCCTATCTGCGCCGCACCCGCGGCATGGAGGCGCCGGTGCTGGTGCTGCGGAACGGCAGCCGACTGGTCAAGTCGGACGAAATGGATGACAGCGCACTTTTCCCCACCTATCGCGATGAGTTCGAGCAGATGTGGGCGGATTCGCGACCGGTGTCCTGACCTGTCCCATGGCCCTCCGGCGGTAAGCGGAACGCGGTCATCGGATTGTCAGTGGCTCATGCGATCGTGGAGACCACTGGGGGAAAGCACCACCGAGAAGGGGGGCCGTCATGGCCTGGCACCAGGAGCTGCTCATCGGCTTCGACCTGGAGACGACGGGGACCGAGCCGCGCGAGGCGCGCATCGTCACCGGCGCGGTCATCGAGGTCAGGGGCGGACGGCCGATAGGCCGCCGGGAGTGGCTGGCCGATCCGGGCGTGGAGATCCCGGCGGACGCCGTCGCCGTGCACGGCATCACGAACGAACGGGCCACCGCCGAGGGCCGCCCCGCCGACCAGGTCGCCGAGTCGATCGCGGACGTCCTCGTGACGTACTGGAAGGCGGGCGTCCCCGTCGTCGCCTACAACGCGGCCTTCGACCTGACCCTGCTCTCCGCCGAGCTGCGCCGGTACGGACTGCCGTCCCTGCGCGACCGGTTGGGCGGCACCGACCCCGCCCCGGTCATCGACCCGTACACGATCGACCGCTCCGTCGACCGCTACCGCCGCGGCAAGCGCAACCTCGAAGCGGTCTGCCAGGAGTACGGCGTGGTCCTCGACGCCGCGCACAACGCCTCGGCCGACGCCCTCGCCGCCGCCCGCCTGGCCGGCGCGATAGCCGACCGCCACCCCAAGGTCGCAGCCCTCGGCCCGGCCGCACTCCACCGCAGCCAGATCGAGTGGTACGCGGAATGGGCCGCCGACTTCCAGAGCTTCCTACGCCGCAAGGGCGACCAGGACGCGGTGATCGACGGCACCTGGCCGCTGCGCGAGCTGGAGGACGAGACGGTCTGAACCCGGCGAGCTCCGAAAGCGCCCAGAGGGGCAGCGCCCGAAAGGGGCGCGGGGCTGTGTCGATTTGCGGCTCCGCCGCGTGGGCGCGACCAGCCACAACGGACCCGCAGCCGCCCGAATACCCAACGCACCCGGATCAATAGGCGCTCAGAACGGAAACCACCGCACCGTCTCGTCCCCGTCCCGCAAAGACGCCACCCGCCGCCGAAACTCAACCAGCGCCTCAGGATTGCTCGGCGCATGCTGAGCAACCCAGGCACAGCTAGCCGTCTCCCGGGCGCCGCGCAGCACCCCGCAGCCCGCCCACTCCCGCACATCCCACCCGTACGCCTCGATGAACGAGTCGTAGGCCCGGGCAGGAAAGGCATACCGGTCGCGGGAAAGGGCCATCACCACAAGGTCATGCTCGCGCAGATCCGCGGAGAAGGTCTCCAGATCGACCAGCACCGGCCCGTCCGGCCCGACATGCACATTGCGGGGAAGCGCGTCACCGTGAATCGGCCCCGGTGGCAGATGCGGCGTAAGCGCGGCGGCGGCCGCCGCGAAACCGTCCCGCCGCTCCCGCAGATACGCCGCGTCCGCCGGATCGATCGCGTCGCCCGCGAGACGCAGCCAGCGCTCCACACCGCCCAGCAGCTCGCGGGGCGGGAGGTCGAAGGGGGGAGAGGGGAGCGCGTGGACCACCCGTAGCAGTTCGGCCAAATCCCGGGGCTCGGCGGGGCGTACGGAATCGGCCAGCCGGTGCCACACCGTCACCGGGTGCCCCTCGACCAGGCGCGCCTTCGGCTCGGCGGCCCGCACCGCGGGGACGCCCGACTCGGCCAGCCACAGCGCGACATCAAGCTCGCGCCGGGCACGGTCGAGGAGTTCGGCGTCACGGCCCACCTTGACGACCAGGTCACCGGCGGCGAACACCGCGTTCTCGCCGAGGGCGAGGAGCCGCGCGTCCCGCGCCGGGCCGGGCAGTACGTCCGCCGCGTCCAGTACGTCCCGGGCCCGTGCCTCGTCCATCGTGCGCCTCCGAGTGATCCCTGTGCGTATGCGTACGGCGTCGGGTTCCCGCCATCCGACGGCCAGTGTCGCATTCGCACAGGTGGGACGGCGTGCGAGGTGCCTTGACGAGGCACGACGTGTTCACGACCATGACGGGGCCCGACCGGGCCGCGCAAAGGGGCTGATTCCATGACATCGGTGACGGAGGTGAGGAAACCGTCGAGTCGCGCGCCGAGCCGGGACCGAGAGCGACGCACTCCCGACCGCGCGGCCTGGTTCCTGGTGTTACCCGCGCTGATCCCGATCCTCGTGCTCAGCGTCGGACCCCTCCTCTACGGAATCCTGCTGGCCTTCACCGACTCCCAGTCGGGCCGGACCGCTCCCACCCAGTGGATCGGCGGGCTCAACTTCCGGGACCTGCTGCACGACACGCTGTTCTGGGAGTCGTTCCGGATCGGGCTGGTGTGGGCGGTCGGCGTGACCGTCCCGCAGTTCCTGCTCGCCCTCGGCCTCGCCCTCCTCCTCAACCAGGACCTGCGGATGCGCTGGCTCGCCCGGGCGCTCGCGATCGTCCCGTGGGCGATGCCCGAGGTCGTCGTCGGCATCATGTGGCGCATCGTCTACAACCCGGACGCGGGCATCCTCAACGAGACCCTGCGCGACCTCGGCCTCGGGGACGGCCGGGACTGGCTCAGCAGCCTGACGACCGCGCTGCCCGCCGTGATCGTCGTCGGCGTCTGGGCCGGCATGCCCCAGACGACGGTCGCCCTGCTCGCCGGGCTGCAGAACACCCCGCGCGAACTGCACGAGGCGGCGGCCGTCGACGGCGCCGGAGCCTGGCGCCGCTTCCGCACGGTCACTTGGCCCGCCCTCAGACCGGTGGCGTTGGCGATCACGGCGCTCAACCTCATCTGGAACTTCAACTCGTTCGCCCTGGTCTACGTCCTGACCAACGGCGGACCCGGCGGCCGCACCCGGCTGCCCATGCTCTTCGCCTACGAAGAGGCCTTCCGCTACGGGCAGTTCGGCTACGCGGCGGCGATGGGATGCGTGATGGTCGCGGTGATCTCGGTGCTCCTCGCCGTCTTCCTCGTAGGCCGGTTGAGAGGAGGAGACGACGCATGAGGACCACCAGAACTTCAGGGATGAGGACGAGCACCGGGGCCCGCGCCGGACAGTACGTCGCCCTGCTCGCGTACCTGGTCTTCCTCGCCTTCCCCCTCCTCTGGCTGATCTCCACCGCGTTCAAGTCCCCGCAGGAGCTGGGCAGTCTGCACCCCACCTGGATCCCGAGGCACCCCACCCTCGCCAACTTCCGCCAGGCCTTCGACGAACAGCCGCTGCCGCACGCCGCGTTGAACTCCCTGCTCGCGGCGCTCGGGGCCGCGCTGATCGCCGTGGTGATCGCGACGCCGATGGCCTGGGTCATGGCCAGGCGCCGGACACTGCTCGCGCGGGCGGCGACCGGGTGGGTGGTGGTCAGCCAGGCGTTCCCGTTCGTGCTGGTGATCATCCCGCTGTTCCTGGTGCTGAAGAACCTGCGGCTGATCGACTCCCTGGCCGGACTGGTACTGGTCTACGTGGTGTGGTCGCTGCCGTTCGCGCTGTGGATGCTCGTCGGGTATGTACGGGCGGTGCCACCGGAGTTGGAGGAGGCGGCGGCGGTCGACGGGGCCGGGAGGCTCCGCACACTCGTGTCGGTGACGGCACCGCTGCTCGCGCCCGGGATCGTGGCGACGGCGCTGTTCGCGTTCGTCACCGCGTGGAACGAGTTCTTCTTCGCGCTGGTTCTCCTCAAGACCCCGGAGAAACAGACCCTGCCGGTCGTCCTCACCCACTTCATCGGCGCGGAGGGCGTAGCGGACCTCGGCCCGCTGGCCGCCGCCGCGTTCCTCGCGACCCTGCCCTCGCTGATCGTCTTCTCACTGATCCAACGGCGACTCACCGGCGGCATGTTGACCGGGGCGGTGAAGAGCTGATGCGAACGCGCTGGATCCTCGCCCTCGCCCTGACCCTGCTCCTCGCCGGCTGCACGGGCAGCGGAAGCAACTCCGCGAACGGCCGGATCACCCTCCGCTTCCAGTCCCTGGCCTGGCAGGACGAGTCCGTCACCGCCAACAAGGAACTGGTGAAGGAGTGGAACGCCACCCACCCGGACGTCAAGGTCGAGTACGTGCAGGGCAGTTGGGACAGCGTCCACGACCAACTGCTCACCTCCTTCGAGGGCGGCGAGGCGCCGGACATCATCCACGACGCCTCCGACGACCTCGCGGACTTCGCCTACGGCGGCTACCTCGCCGACCTCCGGGACCTGTTGCCCGCCCGCCTCAAGTCCGATATCCCGCAGCGCAGTTGGGACACGACGACCTTCGGGGACGGTATCTACGGCGTGCCCTTCCTCCAGGAGCCACGGGTACTCATCGCCAACGCCACCTGGCTGAAGAAGGCGGCCGTACGCATCCCGACCCCCGAACACCCCTGGAGCTGGACCGAGTTCAGGGACATCACCCGACGGCTGAGCGGCGACGGCAAGTACGGCGTGGCCTGGCCGCTCAAGGAGCCGGTGTCCGCCACGCTCAACCTGTCGCTGTCGGCGGGCGGCGCACTCTTCCACCGGGGTAAGGACGGCAAGGTGACCGTCCGCTTCGACAAGGCCGACCAGGACGTCCCCCGCACCATCCACGACCAGGCGAACGTGGACCACAGCGCCTCACCCACCACCCTCGGCAGCGGCGGCTCGGACACGCTCCCCGGCTTCTTCGGCGGCAAGTACGCGATGATCCCGCTCGGCTTCTCCTACCGCCAGCAGATCGCGCAGCAGGCACCCAAGGGCTTCGACTGGCAGGTCCTGCCCGCCCCGGCCGGCGCCGATGGCCTCACCCAGGGCGTCAGCCCGCAGACCCTGTCCATCGCCGAGGACAGCCCGCACAGGAAGCAGGCCGCCGAGTTCATCGACTTCCTCCTCCAGCCCAAGAACATGGTCCGCCTGGCCCTCGGCGACTGGATGCTCCCCACCGGAACCCAGGCCCTCAAGTCCCCGGCCCTGCACACCCCCAAGGACGACTGGTCCACCGGCACCGCACTGGCCACCGACCTGGTCTCGGCCCCCGCCCAGTCCGTACGCGGCTACCCCGAGTGGAAGGACAAGGTGGCAACCCCGGCGTTCCAGGAGTACTACAGCGGAGCGATCACCCTCGCCGAACTGCGCCAACGCCTGGAGAGGGACGGCAACTTGGTCCTGGCGAGATACCAACGCTGATGAGGGTGATGCCCAGTTCTTAGGGGCGCGGGGAACTGCGCGACCAGCCCCCACCGCCCCGCACTCGCCGAACAACCGCACCACGCTCCCCGGATGGCGCTCCCACCACAAAAATCCCGTTGCCCCACCCCACCCAAACCCCCTAGCGTCCCCCACATGTCAGCCGCGAACGCGATCACGAACTCCGGTCTAGGCCGGAGCTGCACGTATGCGACCCGCATCCGCCGCAGCCCCGGTGCCCTGACCGGCCCGGGCACGCCCGCCCGCTGACTCTTCTCCCCTTTCTTCCGGTCGGGGCCTTCGTCTGCCCGTATGCCCTCACGGAAGACAAGGACCGCAGGCCATGGCCCGCCCCACCCACGTTTCCCGCGCGCTCTCGCAGAACTTCCTCGCCGACCGCGCCACCGCCGAACACGTAGCCCGCCTAGCCGTCCCGCACGGACACCACGTACCGCTCCTCCTCGAAGTGGGCGCAGGAAAAGGCGCGTTGACCGCGAAACTCGCACCCCACTGCGACGAACTCCACGCCCACGAGATCGACCCCCGCCTGGTACCGAAACTCCGCACCCGCTTCTCGACCACACCCCACGTACACGTGGTCGCCGGTGACTTCATGGACACCCGGCCCCCACGCACCCCGTTCGCCGTCGCCGGAAACGTGCCGTTCTCCCGCACCGCCGACATCGTCGACTGGTGTCTGCGCGCCCCCGCCCTCACCGACGCCACCCTGCTCACCCAACTCGAATACGCCCGCAAACGCACCGGGGACTACGGCAGTTGGACCCTCCTGACGGTCCGCACCTGGCCCCGGTACGAATGGCGACTGGTCGGCCGGGTGGACCGGCGCCGGTTCAGTCCCGTGCCGCGCGTCGACGCCGGGATCGTACGGATCGAGCGGCGCCGGACCCCGCTGCTCGAACCGGCTGAACTGCCCGCTTGGCGGCACTTGGTCGAGCTGGGTTTCTCGGGGGTCGGCGGCTCCCTGCACGCTTCCCTGCGCCGGGTCCACCCGAGACGTCGCGTGGACGCCGCGTTCCGTACGGCACGCCTGGATCAACGCGCCCTGGTGGGCGAGGTGTCCCCGGACCACTGGCTACGGCTGCACAAGGAACTGACGTCGTAGCAGAGGCCGTAGAAAAGGCGTCGTAGGACATGGGTGAGGGCCTGCTGGTTCCCCCGGGATACCAACAGGCCCTCGATCAGGGGGAGTTGCGCCAGCAGACTCACACCCGCAGGGGCTCGCCCTCGCCCGTCACCGCGGACGTGGGCGTGATCTCCTCCGGGGACTCGTCATGGGTCAGGTCGGGCAGGCGGTGGAGCCACTTCGGGAAGTACCAGTTGCGCTCGCCGAGCAGCGCCATCACCGCGGGGAGCAGCACGCCCCGGATGACCGTGGCGTCGATGAGGACCGCGGCGGCGAGGCCGACGCCCATCTGCTTCATGGACTGCATGGACAGGGTGCCGAAGATCGCGAAGACGGCGACCATGATGACGGCGGCGCTGGTGACGACGCCGGCCGTGGTGACCACCCCGTGCCGGATCGCGTCCTGTGTCGAACGGCCGCGCAGCCGTGCCTCGCGGATACGGGAGACGACGAACACGTGGTAGTCCATCGACAGGCCGAACAGGATGACGAAGAGGAACAGCGGCAGCCAGGTGACGATCGCGCCGACGCCCTCCGCGCCCACCAGTGAGGCGCCCCAGCCGTGTTGGAAGACGGCGACGAGGATGCCGTAAGCGGCGGCCACGGAAAGGAGGTTGAGGACGATCGAGGTGATCGCGACCGTCAGTGAGCGGAACGAGAGCAGCATCAGCAGGAAGGCGAAGACCACGACGAACGCGAAGACCGGGACGACCGACCCGATCAACTGGTCGTTGAAGTCCTTTGAACCGGCGACCTGTCCGGTGATCGGCGCTTGGACCCCGTCGACCTTGCCGAGGGTGGCGGGCCGTACCTCGTCGCGCAGTTTCTCCAGGCTCTTCGAGGCCTTGTCCTGGTCGGAGCCGCCGACGAGCGGGACGTAGACGAAGGCGACGTTCTGCGCGTCGTGCAGCTTGATGTCGACCGGGCCGCGCGAGGCACCCGAACTGACCGCCCGCGCCTTGAAGTCGGCCAACGCCTGCTTCACATCGGGTGCGTTGATGTCCTTCGCCTTGACGATCACCTCGGCCGGATCGGAGCCGCCAGGGAAAGCGTCGTTGACGCGGTTGTAAGTCCCCACGATCGGGAGGGAGTTGCCGAACTCCTGGTCCAGAGTGAGGTTCTCGGTCTTCATGCCGACCGCGGGAGCGGCGATCGCGAGCAGCGCGCCGGCCGCGACGAGGACGGAGACGAGGGGCTTGGCGAGGACGCCCTTGAGGACGGCGGTCCAGAAGCGGCTCTCGCCGTTGCCGCGGCGGCCGCGCCGGCGTAGGAACGGGATGCGGCCCTTCTCGACCCGCTCGCCCAACAGCGAGAGCAGCGCGGGCAGTACGGTCACCGAGCCGACCATGGCGACCGCGACGACCATCAGCGAGGCCAGGCCCATCGCCTCGAACTCGGCGAGCCCGGTGAACAGCATGCCCGCCATCGCCACGCACACCGTGACACCGGAGACGATGATGGCGCGGCCACTGGTCGCGGCGGCGATCCGCAGCGCGGCCCCGGCGTCGCGGCCGGCCTCGCGCTCCTCGCGTTCGCGGCGCAGATAGAACAGGCAGTAGTCGACGCCGACGGCCAACCCCACCAGCAGCATCACGGAGTTGGCGGTGTCGCTCATCGGCTGGACGTGGCTGACGAGGCCCATCAGGCCCATCGTCGCCACGATCGCGGTCATGGCCAGAGCCACCGGCAGCAGCGCCGCCACCAGCGCGCCGAAGGCGATCAGCAGGATGCCGAAGGCGACGGGTACGGCGGAGTACTCGGCCTTCTTGAAGTCGTTGCCGAAGGCGTCCTTGTACTGCTTCGCCATGCTCGCGCTGCCGATCTCCTCGATCCGCAGCGAGCCGTGGTCCTTCTGCACCCCGGCGACGGCCTTCAGCACCGGCTCCACCCGGTCGCCGGCGGTGTCCGCGTCGCCGCGCATGTCGAACTGGACGAGCGCGCTCCGGCCGTCCTTCGAGATCGTCTTCGTGTCGTACGGCGAGGTCACGTCCGTGACCCGGCCGGTTCCCTCGACGGCCTTGACGACGGCGGTGACCGTGGAGCGGAACTCGCTGTCGGTGGACGTGACCGACGCGTCCTTCGACTGGATCAGGATCGTCTCGCTCGCCGGTTCCTTGATCCCGGCGTCGTCGATGATCGTGGCGGCGGTGTGCGTCTCGCCCTTCAGCTGGTCGCTCTCGTCGACGTCGACGCGGCCCGCCGCCGAACCGATCCCCATCGCCAGCACCACGAACAGCACCCAGATGCCGACCGCGGCCCACCGGTGCCGGGCGCTCCAGCCGCCGGCTCGGGCGGCGAGCCCCCGTACCCGCGAATCTCCGTTCCCCATGACGGGCTTGCCCCCTTGTGCACGGTGACAGCCCCCTGCCGCCACCTCATGGTTCGAAGGTATGCGCGGAATAAGAACGTCCCCTCGTGCTGACCGGTGAGGTATCGGACGACCGGCTCCTCCGCACGGACAGCGAGCCCTCAGCACTGGGGAGGACGGCGGCCCCTTACATCTATCGGAGCGGCTCGGGGGTGATGATCAGGGTGTCCGATGCGTCGGCCGGGGTCCGCTTTGTTATTACGAAACCTTGTTGAACAAGTCACAGGTGTCGGCAGGTGTGCCTGTAGGTGTTGATCCGGAGCCACCTCATCCGCCAGAGTTTCCGCACACCCGCACACCACATGGAGCGGCCGTCGTGCCCACCCCCACGGGGCACGAAGGCCGCTCTATGGTGTGCGGATGACGACGACCTATGCGGCGCTCCTGCGCGGAATCAACGTGGGCGGCAACAAGAAGCTCCCGATGGCCGAGCTGCGCACGCTCCTCGAAGGCCTCGGACATGACGGAGTCCGCACCTATCTGCAGAGCGGCCAGGCCGTGTTCACGAGCGGCCACGGCGACGGGGAGTCCCTCGCGACGGAACTCGCGCAGGCGATCGAGAAGCGGTTCGGCTTCACGGTCGACGTCATCGTCCGCGACCACGCCTACCTCAAGGCGATCGCCGACAACTGCCCTTTCCCGGCCGCCGAGTTGGAGGGCAAGCAACTCCATGTCACGTACTACTCGGCGCCGGTCGCCGAGGACCGCTTCGCGGAGATCGACCAACCTGCCTATCTCCCCGAGGAGTTCCGCCTCGGCGACCGCGCCCTGTACCTCTACGCCCCCGACGGCCTCGGCCGCTCCAGGCTCGCCGCGGAACTCTCCCGGCCGCGGCTGAACAAGGGCCTGATCGCGACGTCCCGCAACTGGAACACCGTGGTCAAACTCGTTGAGATGACCGCCGGTTGACCTGATGCCGTACCCGCTGACCCGGCCCGCGCGCGCTGTGCGAGGCTCGTCCCATGCGCTACATCATCATCGGAGCAGGGGCGGTCGGCGGGGCCATCGGTGGCCGGCTGGCGGGGGCGGGGTGCGAGGTCGTGCTGGTCGCGCGGGGCGCGCAGCGGGCGGCGCTGGCCGGGCACGGGCTGCGGCTCAAGGTGCCGGACGGCGAGTCGTCGTATCGGCTGCCGGTCGTCGAAGGGCCCGCCGAACTGGGCGAGTTGAGGACCGACGACGTGCTCGTCCTCGCCGTCAAGACACAGGACAGCGAGGCCGCGCTCGCGGTCTGGGGCCCGGCACCGGTCGCAGGCGGCGGCACGGCCGCCGAGCGCCTCCCCGTCGTCTGCGCGCAGAACGGGGTGGAGAGCGGGCGGCTCGCGCTGCGCCGCTTCCGGCGGGTCTACGGCGTCTGCGTCTGGCTGCCCGCGACCTTCGTCGAGCCGGGTGTGGTCGCCGCCGAGGGCACTCCGCTCACCGGCATCCTGCACCTCGGCCGCTACCCGCACGGCACGGACGAGACCGCCCGGCTGATCGCCGTGGACCTGGAGAAGTCGCGGTTCGAGGCGCCGGTCGTGCCGGACGTGACGCGCTGGCAGTACGCCAAGCTGCTCAGCAACCTCGGCAACGCGATCGAGGCCGTCGTCGAGGTGCTCGACACCGAGGAGCACCTGGCGTTCTACCGGCGGGTGCGGGCCGAGGGCGCGGCCGTGCTCGACGCGGCCGGTATCGCGTACGCGAGCGCCGAGGAGGAGAAGGAGGCGCGCGGCGACAAGATCCAGCTCGTGGAGATCGACGGCGCGCCGCGCGGCGGCGGCTCCTCCTGGCAGTCGCTGAGCCGGGGCACCGGCACCATCGAGGCCGACTACCTCAACGGTGAGATCGCGCTGCTGGGGCGGCTGCACGGCGTACCGACACCGCTCAACGACCTGCTGCAACGGCTCGCGAACGGCTTCGCGCGCGAGCACAGGGCGCCTGGTTCGCTGCCGTTCGACGAGCTGGTCCGCCTCGCCGACGACGCTGTCGCGTTTGTTCAAGAGTCCTGACGGCGCCGTCCCTAGCGTGGAGGGCATGAGCAACCACGACCTGCACCCGTACATGATCGAATGCGCCGCCGAGGCCGCCCGTGTCGCGCGCGGTGTCCGTGCGACACAGCTCGACGACCCCACGCACTGCCCCGACTGGGACGTCCGCGCGATGGTCAACCACTGGGTCCTCTACACCTCGCACGGCCTGGAACACCGTGCCCTGCGCGAGCAGCTCTCCGAGGAGCTGACCGCGCGCGACTTCACCGCCGACCCGGACTGGGCGGAGGCGTACGCCGCCCAGCTGGACCGGGCCGTCGCCGCGTGGGCCGACCCGGCGGTGTGGGAGGGCGAGATCGACCTCGGCATGGCGAAGATGCCGGCCGACGAGATCGCCTCGATGATCATCAAGGAGCTGGCGGTCCACGGCTGGGACGTGGCCACGGCCACCGGCCAGCGGTACACCGTCTCGGACGGCGCGGCCGGCCTCGTCCTCGCCGTGGTCGAGAAGCACGGCGACCTCTATCGCCAGTACGACGGCTTCGCCGACCCGGTCCCCGTACCGGACGACGCCCCCGTCTTCGAACGCGCCCTCGCGGCCGGCGGACGGAACCCGCGGCAGCGGGCCATGGGCAAAGTGGACCAGTGAGAGAGTGCCGTATTGGGCCGGGCGCTCGGCCTAATCGGTGGTTAGCGTTGCCTGCATGAGCCACGACAACCCGGTCCGCGTCGACTTCTACTTCGACCCCGCCTGCCCCTTCGCGTGGATCACCTCCCGCTGGCTGCTGGAGGTCGAGCGCGAGCGCCCGCTCGACCTCCGCTTCCACGCGATGAGCCTCTACCTCCACAACACCGGCAACGAACTCCCCGACTGGTACCGGGAGTTGGTCGACAAGTCCATCGGCCCGGTCCGTGTCGCCGTGGCCGCCGCCGAACAGCGGGGCGACAAGATCCTGCGGGACCTGTACACGGCCTTCGGCACCCGCATCCACGAGCGGCGCCACGACGACTTCGACGCCGTCGTCGCCGAGTCCCTCGCCGAGCTCGGACTCCCCGCCGAACTGGCCGACGCAGCGCATGACGTGTCGTACGACGACGCCGTGCGCCGCAGCCATGAGGCGGGCGTGGAGGCGGAGTCGGGCGGCTATGTGGGGACGCCGACCCTGCATGTCGACGGCACGGTGTGGTTCGGGCCTGTGCTGCGGGCGATTCCGCGTGGCGCGAAGGCGGCCGAACTCTTCGACAGCTTCCGGGTGTTGGCCACGTGCCCGGACTTCTTCGAGTTGAAGCGGACGCGTGCCGGGGGTCTTTCCTTCGACTGAGCCCGGCGAACTTGGTCCGATTCATTGACGGTACTCCGTCAGTCATCCAACCTTTCCCGTGTCGGTACAGGCTTCCCACGGGAGGGGAACATGTCCGCACGTCCAAGAGTCGTCCTATTTTCCACAATCTGCGCCGTTTTAGCCCTCAGTGTTTCCGGTCTCTCCGCTCAGGCTCAGGCCGCCCCATCATCGGACCTCTATGTCTCACCGGTCATCGGCGACGACCACGCCGACGGCACCGCCCGCCACCCCGTACGCACCCTGCGGCACGCCCGCGACCTGGTGCGTGCCCGGGCCGCCCGTCTGACGGCCGACCTGACCGTCCACCTCGCGCCGGGCACCTACCGTCAGACGACACCCCTCGTCCTGGACGCCCGCGACTCCGGGACCCACGGTCACCGCATCGTGTGGCAGGGCGGCGGCACCGCCGTCATCAGCGGCGGCCGCCAGGTCACCGGCTGGTCCCAGGTGCCGGGACGGCCCGGACTCTGGTCCGCGCCCGCGCCCCAAGGCCTCACCGACACACGGCAGTTGTACGTCGACGGGGTGCGCGCCCAACGGGCCCGCGGAGCCGTGCCGGTCCAACTCACCCGGACCGCCACCGGATACACCGCCTCCTCCGACACCCTCGCGCACTGGAAGGACCCCTCCGACGCCGAGTTCGTCTACACCAGCGGCGAGGCCCTCTGGAACATCGAGCGCGACGGCCTCGGCCAGTGGACCGAGCCGCGCTGCCGGATCGCCTCCGCCCAAGGCGCCACGATCACGATGGTCCGGCCCTGCTGGGACAACTCCAACAAGCGGGTGGAGTTCCCCGACATCCCGGGGCGCACGGTCGGCATGGTCGGCCCCGGCCGGCTCACCAACGGCGGGCAGGCGACGTACATCGAGAACGCCTACGAACTCCTCGACCAGCCCGGCGAGTGGTATCTCGACAAGGCCGCCCACAAGGTCTACTACCTGCCGCGCGAGGGCGAGCACCTCGCGCACGCCGACGTTGAGGCCGCCGCCGAGAAGCTGGTCGACGGACGGGGCACGGCCGCCGCGCCCGTCCACGACATCGCCTTCCGCGGGCTCCAGTTCAGCTACGCCACCTGGCTGACCCCGTCGCAGCCGGAGGGCTTCTCCGAGATCCAGGCCGGCTACACCGTCACCGGTGCGCGGGGCTGGGCCACACAGGGCCTGTGCCAGTACGTCGAGGGCGGGACCTGTCCGTTCGCGTCGTGGACCAAGATGCCCGGCAACGTGTCCTTCGCGTACGGGCAGCGGATCGAGTTCGGCGACGACGTCTTCGCCCATCTCGGCGCCGCAGGGCTCGACCTGGGGACCGGGACCAAGGACTCGACCGTCAACGGCAGTATCTTCACCGACATCTCCGGCAACGGACTGGAGATCGGAGGGGTCGACGGCCAAGCCCCGGCGTCCGGCGTACAGGTGACGGACAATCACCTCTACGGCCTGCCCCGCGAGTACCACGGCGGTGTCGCCGTCCTCAACGGCTACACCCGGCACGACACCATCGCCCACAACCAGATCGACCATGTCGGCTACAGCGCCGTCTCCCTGGGCTGGGGCGGCTGGCCCGACAAGATCGGCGACCCGGCGACCCCCAACTCCAGCCACGACAACGCCGTTAGCGACAACCTGATCTTCGACTACATGCAGATGCTGGACGACGGCGGAGGCATCTACACCCAGGGCCTCACCGGCACCTCGATGGCCGACGGGGAGAAGGTGACCGGCAATGTCGTCCACGACCAGTGGGGCCTCGGCAAGAACGTCTACACCGACAACGGCTGCACCTACGAGACCGTCGAGGGCAACGTCCTCTACAACGCCTCCTACGCCAACGTCGCCTCCCGCCACACCGACTACCGCGACGACCTCGGCAACAACGACCCGACCCTCGTCAAGGACAACTGGTGGGAGGAGGGCACGGCCGACAGCGACAACAAAGGCCTGGTGACCACCGGCAACACCATCATGGCGGGACTGTCCGACGTACCGTCGAGTGTGCTGGAGAACGCCGGTCTTGAGCCGTCGTACCGAGGACTGCTCGACCGCCGGACCGGTGCCCCGTCCGTCCCCGAGGCGCCCTCACGGGTCGGCACGAGCACGGCCGGTGCCGACGCCCTGTACGTGACCTTCAACCCGAGCTTCGTGGACGGGGGTTCACCGGTGACGGGGTACACGGCCCGGGTGTACGACGCGTCCGGCGGCGAGGTGGGTCAACAGGCGGTGAGCGCGGGCGAGTTCAAGAAAACCGCCCTCGTGCGCGTCGGCGGACTCACCGGCGGCCCCTTCACCGTGACCGTCACCGCGGCCAACGCCCACGGCAGCAGCGCGCCCTCGCTCGCCTCGGCACCGCTCACCCCGGCCGC
Organism: Streptomyces sp. NPDC048504; assembly: GCF_043200035.1. NCBI lineage: Bacteria > Bacillati > Actinomycetota > Actinomycetes > Kitasatosporales > Streptomycetaceae > Streptomyces > Streptomyces sp. NPDC048504. Next base: position 181,277 of record NZ_JBICXA010000005.1, on the reverse strand, counting down.
CGCGACCGTACCGCCGCGGGCACCCACAAGTCCCAAGCTGCGTACGGCGCGTACGGCCGCCACCCTGGCCTGGACCCCGCCCGCCGCGACGGGGGACGCGAAGGTCGTCGGATACCTGGTCACCGTCTCCGACGGGCGGGAGCCGATCTCCGTCACCGGCCGGGACGTCCTGGTCGGCCAGGCCTCTGCGAAGGGCATGTTCCGGGTGATCGGCGGGCTCCGGCCCGGCACGTCCTACACGGTCACCGTCGCGGCGGTCACGGTGGCGGGCACCGGGCCCGCGGCCGAGGTCACGGCGACGACCCGGACGTGAGCCCCCTCCGGAAACGGGGTCCGGGACCTGTTCTTGTCGCGCAGTGACATAGACGCGGCGCGAGACGCAGTACAAAAAGCGACCCCCGCGATCATGTTCATGCCGCTGGGGGCCGCGCTGCGGACGGGCCGTCCGGGGTCCGACATCACAGGGGAGTGCCGGACTTCGGGCGGCCCTTCCCCGTCGATCGCCGGACCGGTCACGTCCCGAGTCCCGTCGTCTCCGACGCCGGTCACGCGCCGGGCTGTTCGGCGCGCCGCCTCCGTCCCGACAGCCGTCCCGCGAGGCGCCCCAGCGCCCCGGGGCGGTTCCAGGCGCGGAACGCGTCGAGTTTGCCGCGGCCCGCGCGATCGAGCGCCGCCTCGACCTCGCCCTGGTCCTCGGCGGGCAGCGCCCGCACGACCGGCCGCAACACCTTGGCCAGCAGGGCCGTACGGGTCTCGTCCCAGGCCGGATGGGTCCCCGGGAACGCGCTCCAGTCGCAGAACCGGGCGGCGACATACGCGGGCCCGGTCCGCAGCCGCTCGCCCACCCGCTCCGAACGGGCCGCCCGCTCGTACGCCGCGAGAAGGCGCGGCTCGGCCGAACGGGCCAGCGCGTACAGCTCGTTCTCCGGTGCGGTCCCCTCCAGGAGCCGCCACGCGAGGGCCTCGAAGGCGCGCTCCAGGACGGTCTCCGGCAGCGGTTCGGCGGCGTCGGCCGTCAGGCTCAGCACCCGGGCGACCCACTCCTCGCCCTCGGTCGCGGTGCCGAGCGCCCCGGTGAATTCCAGAAGGAGCAGTGCCGTACGCCGAGTGGGGCCCAGTTCCATGCTGAAGCAGCGGAGCAGATCGGTGGCGAGCGCCGGTATGCCGGAGTCGTCCGGGGGAGCGGCGAGTGCCGCCTCGATCAGCGACTCCCGGGTGCCGGCGGCGCGGTGGGTGTCGGAGCCCAGCTTCCTCAGCAACAGGCTCGCCTCCCGGCCCGTCGGCAGCTCGCCGCCGGGCCAGGTGAGGCGGAGGGCGGTGTGCAGCACGGTGGGATCGGCCAGCGGTGAGACACCGGCCGTGCGGAGCAGACCGTGGAACCGGTCGAGCCGGTCCTCCGGCCCGGCGGGCGCGACACACATCCGCAGATGCGGGAAACCGGACTGCTGGACGTCGAGTGGCAGCCCGGAGCCTTTCAACGCCCTTGCCACGGAAGCCGGTTCGGCCATGGCGAGCGCGTCGAGCGACCCGAACAGCGCGACCCGCAGCCCGGGGTGGGTGTGCACCGCGTCCAGGAGTGCGGGCGGACAGCCCACGGCGGGAGGCTCGCCGCCCGGACGGCGCTCGGCGGGTTCGGGCGAGGGCTTCGTGCCGCCGCCCGACGAAGACGCGGCCGGGGCGCCCACCAGCTCCCGCGCCAACCGTTCGGCCAGCTCCGGCAGTTGGTCCTGGCAGTCGACGTCGAGCAGGTCGGCGGCCCGCAGCAGCGCGAGGGGCCGTCCGACGGCCGGTTCGTGCGTGTCCGCGACACCGGCCCGCAGGGAGGGCGCGAGGTCGCGGGCCAGGTCGTCACGGTCCCGCGCGGTCAGGGACCCGGCGCGCAGCGCGGGCACCGGTCCATGGGCGAGGACCGCCGACGCCAGCACGCGCGCGGCGAGCGGCGCCGACACCGCGGCCGTGACGCGTCCGTCCAGCCGGGCCAACAGCGCGGCCAGGGCGACCTGTTCGGCCTCGCCGGGCAGGGCCGCCGAGCTGGACCCCAGGTGCGGCACCGGGCCGCCACACAATCCGGCGACCAACGCCGCCAGTCTGTCGTCGGGCAGTGCGTCCACCTGCTCGGCCGCCCAACTCGCCGCCGCCGCACGGGCGTCCGTCCGCAGGTCGATGCCCTCGACGAGGGCGCTCACCGCCAACGGGCCCAGATCTTCGGGATCGTTGTGGAACAGGTCGGGACGGCCCGCACACCAGACGCGGGCGCACACCTCGGCCCAGGTGTCCGCGACCGGCCCGGACGGCGGCCGGCCCGTGCAGTTGTGCACGCGGTAGCGCTCGTCGTCGGCGACGGGTTCGGAGGACGGCAGCGCGCCGACGAGCTGCTGACGGGCCTGCCGGGGGTCGTGGGTGTACGTCGTGAAGGTGAGCCGGTGCGCCTGTTCGCGGGGCAGGACCGTGCAGGCGAGCGCGATCCAGCGGGCCACGTCGGCGCTGTCGTGCTCCACGACCACGATCTGCCCGGCACCCGGATCCGCGGCCACCACCCGCAGATCGGCGAAGAACGCGGCGAGCCGGCCGGCCCGGGACACCGCGAACGGGACCAGCGCCTCCTTGCGCAACAACCCGGAAGGTTCGACACGGTCGACGGGATCGGGCCTGCCGTCCGGGGGAGTCGACTCGGCCCAACGCGGGGACTCCCAGGTGGAGATGGGCAGGACGCCGTCCGGCAGCCGGGTCCCGGCCGGCAGCAGGACGGCATGTGTGTGGAAGGAGACCGGGCCGCCGGCCCAGTCCGTGCCGGTGCACACGGAACGGCTCAACAGCCGCCCGCCGTCGGCGAGTTCACTGAAGCCGAACACCGTGGGGAAGCTCTTGAGCTGCTCGGCGTCGGGCTGCCGCGGGCTGTCGGGCGGCGGCTCGTACCCGAGGAGCCGCTCGGCCTCCCGCAGCACCCCCGGCGGCACCTCCGCGCCGACCGCCGTGAACCGGGGGCCGGCGTCCTCGGAGCCGGACGGCCCCGAGGCGTAGTGCAGCTGGGCCGGCACAGGCCCTTCGCGATGCCCGAACTCCCGACCCGCCACGTGTACTTGCTCCCCACTAGCCCTCAGAGGAACCATCCCAGCAGATCCAGAGGCCGGGGAGACCCCTTTCCGGGAAACCGGGCAGGTGGGAACCGTGAAGGCGCTACGCGCCGACAGACGCGAGCATCGGTGCCAGGGCCGCGTCGTAGCGCTCCAGCAGGACCCGCGCCACCTCGGGTGCCGGACCCAGCACGTCGGCGAGCACGTCCGCCTCCGCCGCGCCCCGCGCGATGCGGTCGGGCAGGAAGCCGGGCGCGAGGACATACGGCGCGACCGCGATCCGCCGGCAGCCGAGCGCCCGGAGTTCGCGGACCGCGTCCTCGGTGCGGGGGAGCGCCGCCGAGGCGAACGCGGGCCGTACCGCGCGCCAGCCCGTGTGCCACCACTCCCGCGCGAGGTCGTCGATCGCCGCTATCGCCTCCGGGTCGGTGGACCCCGCGGAGGCCAGCACGATTCCGGTCGAGGACTTGTCGGCGGGCGTCAACCCGGCCTCGTAGAGCCGCCGTTCGAGCGCGCGCAGCAACAGCGGCGACGGTCCCAGCACCTCCGCCTGCCTGATCCGCAGCCGCGGCGGCGCGTCCCGCAGGACCGCGGGAATGTCCGACTTCGCATGGAACGCGCGGGTCAGCAGCAGGGGGAGGGCCACGACGTCCTGCACGCCCTTCGCCGCCAGGGACTCCAACACCCCTTGCACGGAAGGGACGTTGAAGTCCAGGAAGCCGGTCTCCACGCGCAGCCCGGGCCGCCGCGACCGTACCCGCCGCACCAGGGCGTGGACGGTCGCGGCGTGCCGCGGATCGCGGCTGCCGTGGGCGATGACGAGAAGGACCGGCTTCGTGTGCATGGGATCAGCTCAGCTCTTCACCAGCAGACCTCGGCTGCGCAGCACCCACCGCTCCAGCGGGCTGAAGATCAGCAGGTCGATGGCGATACCGACGAACAGGATCAGGATGATCGCCTCGAACACCATGGCCATGTCACTGTTGGTACGGCCGTTCTCCAGCAACTGGCCCAGGCCCACGCCCAGATCGGGGAACTGGGCGATGATCTCGGCCGCCATCAGCGAGCGCCACGAGAACGCCCAGCCCTGCTTCAGGCCCGCCACATAGCCGGGGAGCGCCGCCGGCAGCGTGACGTGCCAGATGCCCTTGACGCCCGTCGCGCCCATCGTGCGGCCCGCGCGCAGGAACAGCGGCGGCACCTGGTCGACGCCGGAGACGAGGCCGTTGGCGATCGAGGGGACCGCGCCGAGCAGGATCACCGCGTACATCATCGAGTTGTTCAGGCCCAGCCAGATCACGGCCGGCGGTACCCAGGCCACCGACGGCAGCGACTGGAGGCCGGACAGGATCGGGCCGATCGCCGCGCGCACGAACTTCACCCGCGCCACCAGCAGTCCCAGCGGGGTGCCGATCAGCAGGGCGAAGAAGAAGCCCAGCAGACCGCGCGAGACGCTGGTCCAGATGTAGCCGAGCAGATCGCCCTGGAGCCAGGCGTTCTTGAACTCGGTGCCCACAGCGCCAGGAGAGGGCAGCTTGCTCGGGTCGTCGACGATCGGGGTCAGGATCAGCCAGACGACCAGGACCACCGCGAGGGCGACGATCGGCGGGAAGATCTTGTTGACGAAGGTCTGCCGGAAGGTCGGACGGCCCGTGACCTGACTCTCCAGGGCGTCGAGGCCCGCCTCGACGCTCCCGCCGTCCTGGACGGTCGTGGTCTCAGTGCTGGCCATGACGGCGGATCTCCCCACGCAGTACATCGGTGATCTCAAGGGACAGTTCGGCCACGGGCGCGTCCTCGATACGGCGCGGCTGCGGGATGTCGACCGTCCACTCGCGGGCGATCCGGCCGGGCCGCGAGGACAGCAGGATGACCCGCTGGGCGAGCCGTACCGCCTCGCGCACGTTGTGCGTGACGAACAGGACCGAGAGCCCCGTCTCGCCCCAGATACGGGTCAGTTCGTCGTGCAGGACGTCCCGCGTGATGGCGTCCAGCGCCGCGAACGGCTCGTCCATCAGCAAGATGCGGCTCTCCTGGGCGAGCGCGCGGGCCATGGCGACACGCTGCCGCATACCGCCCGACAGCTCGTGCACCCGCTTGCCGTACGCGCCCGGCAGCCGGACCAGTTCGAGCAGCTCCTCGGTCCTGCCGCGCCGCTCCTCCTTCGCGACTCCCCTGAGTTTCAGGGCGAGTTCGATGTTCTTGCCCGCGGTGAGCCAGGGGAACAGGGCGTGCTCCTGGAACATCAGCGCGGGGCGGCCGTCGGCCGTGATGGAGCCGGCGGTGGGCTTGTCGAGGCCCGCCACCAGGTTCAGCAGCGTCGACTTGCCGCAGCCCGAGGCTCCCAGGAGGGTGACGAACTCGCCCGGCGCGACATCGATGCTGATGTCGTCCAGGACGAGCTGCTGCCCAGCCGGAGTCGCGAAGGACTTCGAGACATGCTCAAGGCGTGCCGCGTACTCGACCGACGCGGTGGTCTCCTTGGCGAAAGTCGTGGCCATGGTCGTCACCTCCTGGGAAGTCATCGGGATCCCTCGATCAGCTCGTGCCGAGGCCGGCGGCGTCGACCGTGCTGTCGCCGTCCGCCTTGAGGACCTTGTTGAGGAGCGTGAGGTCGTAGATGCCCTTCAGATCGGGCTTCTCCAGCAGACCGGCCTTGACCGCGTGCTCCGCCTCGGTGTTGAGGGTCGAGGCCAGCGGGTCGTTGGTGAACTGGATCGAACTCCACGCCGGGTCAAGGACGTTGGCGGGCAGCGCCTTGCCGGAGTCGGCCTCCAGCTGCTTGTTCGCCGCGGCCTTCGCCTCCGTCGGGTTGGCGTTGATCCACTTGTTGGCCGCGACCGAGCCCTTCAGCACGGCCTCGACGACCTTCGGGTGCGCCTTCAGGAACTTCTGCGACACGATGATGTTCGTGATCACGAACTTCTTGTCGGGCCACAGCGTCGACTCGTCGAGAATCGTCTTGCCGCCCTCGGCGACCAGCTTCGACGCGGTCGGCTCCGGCACCCAGGCGCCGTCGATCGAACCGGCCTTGAAGGCGTCCGGCGTGATCTTGTTGTCGGTGCGGACGACGGTCACGTCACCCTTGCCGCTCTGCGCGTCGACCTTCCAGCCCTGGTCCGCGATCCAGTTGAGGAACGCCACGTCCTGCGTGTTGCCCAGCTGAGGCGTCGCGATCTTCTTGCCCTTGACGTCCTTCAGGGACTTGATCTTTTTCGGGTTGACGACCAGCTTCACACCGCCCGATGCCGAACCGCCAATGATCTTCAGGCTCTTGCCGTCGGACTTGGTGTAACCGTTGATCGACGGGGAGGGACCGATCCAACCGATGTCGATGGAGCCCGAGTTGAGCGCCTCGATCTCGGACGGGCCCGCGTTGAAGGTCGCGTACTCGGCCTTCGTGGCGCCCAGTTCCTTCTGGAAGAGGCCCTGTTCACGGCCGACCAGCGCGGTCCCGTGGGTCAGGTTGCCGAAGTAGCCGATCTTCACGGAGTCGAGACCCTCGATCTTCGAGGACCCGGCGGCGACCTTCTCTTTCGAGTTGTCGCTCTTGGACTCCGACCCGTAACCGCAGGCGGCGAGGGTGAGCAGAGGGAGCGCGGCGATCACGGCTATGCCGCGACGCAGATAGGTCGAGCGGTTGGCAGGCACGGGAGGTGTTCCTCTCGTTGGCCCGGCGGTCACGGTCTCAGGTCGTGGCCGGGAGGTCGGCAGGTCTTCGTTTTCGTCGCGTCCGGGACGTCGGGTGGGGGGACTGGGCGCGCAAGCGGTGCGCGTACGTCAGCACGCACATCGCGCCACCCCGCCCTGCCCGCTGCCGAGGGCGCCGCTGCCGACGCGGCCGCCCTCCTTCGCGAACGTGGAGTAGAAGTCCGTGGAGTTCATGGTCAGAAGTCCCAACCATCGTCGTCCGACGCGTCCTTGACCGGCTCCGGCGCCGCGAACGACTCGCCGACCATGCCGGCGGTGAGCGTGGTGCCGTCCGCCGGGTCGATCAGGATGAACGAGCCCGTACGGCGCGAGTCGGCGTACGAGTCGACCGGCAGCGGCTCCGCGGTGCGGATCTTCACCCGGCCGATGTCGTTGGCGACGAGCTGTCCCGGATGCGGGTGCAGGGACAGGTCGTCGAGCGTGAGACGGGACGGGATGTCCTTCACGACCGCCTTCACCGTGCGGGTGCCGTGCTTGAGGAGCACACGGTGGCCCACGGTCAGCGGCGCGTCGGCGACATGGCAGACCGTCGCCTCGATGTCCTGCGTGGTCGCCGGGGCGTCCTTGCTGGGCACGATGAGGTCGCCGCGCGAGACGTCGATGTCGTCCTCCAGCAGGACGGTCACCGACTGCGTGGTCCAGGCGGTCCGCACCGGCTTGCCGAGCAGGTCGATCCCGGAGATCTTCGTGGCGCGCCCGGACGGCAGGACCGTCACGGCGTCGCCGACGCGGAACGTACCGGCCGCGATCTGACCCGCGTAACCCCGGTAGTCCGGATGGTCCGCGCTCTGCGGGCGGATCACGTACTGCACGGGCAGCCGCGCGTGGCAGTGGCTCAGGTCGTGGGCGACCGGCACCGACTCCAGGTGCTCCAGGAAGGTCGGCCCGCCGTACCAGTCCATGTTCGCGGACGGGTCCACCACGTTGTCGCCGGCCAGCGCCGAGATCGGGATCGCGGTGATCTCCGGGACGCCCAACTCGCTGGCGTACGCGGTGAATTCCTCGGCGATCGCGGCGAAGACGGTCTCCTTGTACTCGACCAGGTCCATCTTGTTGACCGCGAGCACCACGTGCGGGACGCGCAGCAGCGCGGCGATCGCGGCGTGGCGCCGGGTCTGCTCGACGACGCCGTTGCGGGCGTCGACGAGGATCACCGTCAGCTCGGCCGTGGAGGCACCCGTCACCATGTTGCGGGTGTACTGCACATGGCCGGGCGTGTCGGCGAGGATGAACCGGCGCCGGGGCGTGGCGAAGTAGCGGTAGGCGACGTCGATGGTGATGCCCTGCTCCCGCTCGGCCCGCAGGCCGTCGGTGAGCAGCGCGAGGTCGGGACCGTCCTGGCCGCGGTCGGCCGACACCCGCTGCACAGCCTCCAGTTGGTCGGTCAGAACCGACTTGGAGTCGTGCAACAGCCGTCCCACGAGCGTGGACTTGCCGTCGTCGACGGAGCCCGCCGTGGCGAACCGCAGCAGCGTGGTGGCCGAGAGCTCCTCGGTCGTGATGGTGCTCATGGTTAGAAGTACCCCTCGCGCTTGCGGTCTTCCATCGCGGCCTCGGACATCTTGTCGTCGGCACGCGTCGCGCCCCGCTCGGTCAGCCGGGACGCGGCGATCTCGGCGATGACCTGCTCCAGCGTCACCGCGTCGGAGTCGACGGCACCCGTGCAGGACATGTCGCCCACGGTCCGGTACCGGACGAGCCGCTTCTCGGCCGTCTCGGTCTCCTTCGGCCCGCCCCACTCACCGGCGGTCAGCCACATGCCGTCCCGCGCGAACACCTCACGCTCGTGCGCGAAGTAGATCTCGGGCAGCTCGATGCCCTCACGGGCGATGTACTGCCAGACGTCCAGCTCGGTCCAGTTGGAGAGCGGGAACACACGGACGTGCTCACCGGGTGCGTGGCGACCGTTGTAGAGGTTCCACAGCTCGGGCCGCTGGCGGCGCGGGTCCCACTGCGAGAACTCGTCCCGCAGCGAGAACACCCGCTCCTTGGCGCGCGCCTTCTCCTCGTCCCTACGACCCCCACCGAAGACCGCGTCGAACTTCTCGCTCTGGATCTTCTCCGTCAACGGCACGGTCTGCAGCGGGTTGCGTGTCCCGTCGGGGCGTTCGCGCAGCACACCGCGGTCGATGTAGTCCTGTACGGAGGCCACATGGAGCCGCAGCCCATGCTTCTCGACCGTGCGGTCCCGGTACTCAAGGACCTCGGGGAAGTTGTGCCCCGTGTCCACGTGCAGCAGCGTGAACGGCACCGGCGCGGGCGCGAACGCCTTCAACGCCAGATGCAGCATCACGATCGAGTCCTTGCCGCCGGAGAACAGGATCACCGGCCGCTCGAACTCACCCGCCACCTCACGGAAGATGTGCACCGCCTCGGACTCAAGAGCGTCCAGGTGCGAGAGGGCGTACGGCGTGTCCGTACCGTCCTCGGCCTTGGCAACGGTCGTCGTCATGCCAGTCCCCTCTCGGTGAGCAGCGCGTGGAGTGCCGCCGCCGACTCCCGCACGGTCTGGTGCTGCGACTCGATCCGCAGGTCGGGCGACTCGGGCTCCTCGTACGGGTCGTCGACCCCGGTGAGCCCGGTCAGTTCACCGGCGGCCTGCTTGGCGTAGAGACCCTTCACATCGCGTACGGAGCACACGTCGACCGGGGTCGCCACATGAACCTCGATGTAGGCGGCGCCGCTCTCCTGGTGCCGCTTGCGGACGGCCTCGCGGCTGTCGGTGTACGGCGCGATGACCGGGACGAGCGCCTTGACGCCGTTGCGGGCGAGCAGTTCGGCGAGGAAGCCGATGCGCTGCACGTTGGTGTGCCGGTCCTCGCGGCTGAAGCCGAGGCCCGCCGAGATGAACTCGCGGATCTCGTCACCGTCGAGCACCTCGACGAGGTGGCCCTCCTCGCGCAGCCGGCCTGCCAGCTCGTACGCGATGGTGGTCTTGCCGGCACTCGGCAGTCCGGTGAGCCAGACGGTGGCTCCGGTCGTCACGTGGTTCTCCTGATTCGTAGAAAGCACAGCCGTCGTCATTCGTGCAGCCCGCACTCGGTCTTCCCGCGCCCGGCCCAGCGGCCGGCGCGGGCGTCCTCGCCCTCCAGGACCCGGCGGGTGCAGGGCGCGCAGCCGACGGACGCGTAGCCGTCCATCAGCAACGGGTTGGTCAGCACGCCGTGTTCGGCGACGTACGCGTCCACGTCGTCCTGGGTCCAGCGGGCGATGGGCGAGATCTTGACCTTCTGGCGCTTCTCGTCCCAGCCGACGACCGGGGTGTTCGCCCGGGTCGGGGACTCGTCGCGGCGCAGCCCGGTCGCCCAGGCCGCGTACTTGGTGAGGCCCTGCTCCAGCGGCTGCACCTTGCGGAGCTTGCAGCACAGGTCCGGGTCACGGTCGTGCAGTCGGGGGCCGTACTCGGCGTCCTGCTCGGCGACGGTCTGGCGCGGGGTGAGCGTGATGACGTTGACGTCCATCACGGCCTCGACCGCGTCGCGGGTGCCGATGGTCTCGGGGAAGTGGTAGCCGGTGTCGAGGAACACCACGTCGACACCGGGCATCGCGCGGGAGGCGAGGTGGGCCACCACCGCGTCCTCCATCGAGGAGGTCACACAGAACTGCTTGCCGAAGGTCTTCACCGCCCACTGGAGGATCTCCAGCGCGGAGGCGTCCTCCAGGTCACGGCCGGCCTGTTCGGCCAGGGCTTTCAAGTCGTCGGTGGGGCGCGCTTTCTGAGTCGTCGTCATATCTCTTCTCCCCCTGCGTCGGTCTGCCGGAGCCCCCGGGCGAGGAGCCCGAGGAACTTCAGCTGAAAGGCCCGATTGCATGCCGCGCATTCCCATGCGCCATGGCCCTGCTCATTCGGACGCAGGTCCTCGTCACCGCAGTAGGGGCAGTAGAAGGGAGCGGCCCGCTCGCTCATGAGAGGGCCTCCTCGGAGGCGCGCGTCGCCCAGGCGGCGAAGCGTTCGCCGTCCTCGCGCTCCTGCTGGAACCGGGTGAGGACCCGCTCGACGTAGTCGGGCAGTTCCTCCGAAGTGACCTTCAGGCCACGGACCTTGCGGCCGAAGCCGGCCTCCAGGCCGAGGGCGCCGCCGAGATGCACCTGGAAGCCCTCGACCTGCTCGCCCTGGTCGTTGAGGACCAACTGGCCCTTGAGACCGATGTCCGCGACCTGGATCCGGGCGCAGGCGTTCGGGCAGCCGTTGATGTTGATGGTGATCGGCTCGTCGAACTCCGGGATGCGGCGCTCCAGTTCGTCGATGAGCGTGATGCCGCGCTGCTTGGTCTCGACGATCGCGAGCTTGCAGTACTCGATGCCGGTGCAGGCCATCGTGCCGCGCCGGAAGGGGGAGGGCTTGGCGGTGAGGCCGAGGGCTTCGAGACCCTCGACCAACGAGTCGATCTGCCCTTCCTCGACATCGAGCACGATCATCTTCTGCTCGACCGTCGTGCGCAGCCGGCCCGAGCCGTGCGCCTGGGCCAGCTCGGCGATCTTCGTGAGCGTGGTGCCGTCGACGCGGCCGACGCGCGGGGCGAAACCGACGTAGAACAGGCCGTCCTGCTGGCGGTGGACGCCGACGTGGTCGCGCCAGCGGGCCACCGGCTGGGCGGGCGGCGGGCCGTCGACGAGCTTGCGCTTGAGGTACTCGTCCTCAAGGACCTGGCGGAACTTCTCCTGGCCCCAGTCGGCGACGAGGAACTTCAGACGGGCACGGGTGCGCAGCCGCCGGTAGCCGTAGTCGCGGAAGATGCCGATCACGCCGGCCCAGACGTCCGGGACCTCGTCCAGCGGGACCCAGGCGCCGAGCCGGACGCCGATCTTCGGGTTGGTGGACAGACCGCCGCCGACCCACAGGTCGAAGCCGGGGCCGTGCTCGGGGTGGTTGACGCCGACGAACGCGATGTCGTTGATCTCGTGGGCGACGTCGAGGAGCGGGGAGCCGGAGATCGCCGTCTTGAACTTGCGCGGCAGGTTGGAGAATTCCTTGGTGCCGATGTAGCGGCTGTGGATCTCGTCGATCGCCGGGGTGCCGTCGATGATCTCGTCCTCGGCGATGCCCGCGACGGGCGAGCCCAGGATCACGCGGGGCGTGTCACCGCAGGCCTCGGTGGTGGAGAGACCGACCGCCTCCAGGCGGTTCCAGATCTCGGGCACGTCCTCGATGCGGATCCAGTGGTACTGCACGTTCTGCCGGTCGGTGAGGTCGGCCGTGCCGCGCGCGAACTCCTGCGAGATCTCGCCGATCACGCGGAGCTGGTCCGTGGTCAGCCGGCCGCCGTCGATCCGGACGCGCAGCATGAAGTACTTGTCGTCCAGCTCCTCCGGCTCCAGGATCGCGGTCTTGCCGCCGTCGATCCCGGGCTTGCGCTGGGTGTACAGCCCCCACCAGCGCATACGGCCGCGCAGGTCGTTCGGGTCGATCGAGTCGAAGCCGCGCTTGGAGTAGATCGTCTCAATGCGTGTCCGCACATTGAGACCGTCGTCGTCCTTCTTGAACTGCTCGTTGCCGTTGAGGGGGGTGAAGTGTCCGGCGGCCCACTGACCCTCGCCGCGGTGACGGCTCACCTTGCGGCGGGGCGCTGCGGCTGCAGGGTTCTCGGGGGTGGCGGCCATGTTTCTACGTCCTCCGGGACAGGCGGGTGATCGGCTCTGACCTGCGTGTACGGGCGCATGCGGGCATACGCGCGCGTCTTTGCGCAGTATGAGGCAGATGCGGGGAAATCCGGCGGTGCTGCGGCTCGGCTAGACGGCCGGACAGATGGCGCTGGACATGCGGCCGAGGTCGACGTGCCGCCGACTCACCAAGGCAATTCCAGTTCCGGACATGACGGAAGCGTGTCACGGCGTTCTGGACACAGTCCAGCTTCGTCCGCCATGCGGACACCCTGGTCCCGCTATGTGAGACGAGGGTGTCGTCGGTCACAAGCCGCGCACGCTGTCTTGTCGGCGCAGGTCAGACGCGGTAGGCCCCCGGCCAGGGGCCCGGAGTGGGCGCCTGCGTCATCTCCTCGACCTGCGTGTCGAAGAGCTTGAAGCCCCGGCGCTGATAGTTGTCCATCGCGTGCACGCCGTCCAGGCTGCAGGTATGCAGCCAGACCCGCTTCGTGGGCGCCCGCCCTGGCCAGCGGTCGGCGAGGTCCCAGGCGCGGGCGGCACCGTAGGAGAGGAGGTGGCCGCCGAGGCGGCGGCCGCGGAAGGCGGGGACCAGGCCGAAGTAGACGATCTCGACGACGCCGTCGTCCTGCGGCTCCAGTTCCGCGTACCCGCCGGGCGTGCCCCGGTCGTACACGACCCAGGTCTCCACGCCCGGCCGGTCCAGGTGCTCCCGCCACTGTGCGAACGTCCAGTGCAGCCGGTCGATCCAGAGGATGTCCCCGCCCACGGACGCGTACAAAAAGCGGCTGAACTCGGGGGAGGGCACCTCGGAGCGGACGATCCGCACGTCTCCGTCCGGCGTCATGGCCGGGAGGAGGTCGCTCGGGTCGGTCTGCTCCAGGGACCAGGTGGTCACCGGGATGTTCGTCATGCCCGTCAGGGAATCATCCGACCTGGGGATCTGTCGATCGGATGATCAACCGAGCGAGCTGTCGATCGAGTTCAGTGGCAGTGCGAACAGCATCCGTCCGGACACCGACCAGACTTCGCCGGTCTCCTGCCAGTAGGAGAGGGAGTCGGTCTGCGCGCTCCAGCACTGGTGCGTCTCGTCGGCCCCGCACTCGGTGGCCTTGGCGCCCCGCGTGTCCTGACGCCACATCGAGCCCCGGCCGCCGTCCGTCCCGGCCGTGCCGCCCACATACCAGGCGGACCCGTTCGCGAGCACGCCCCCGGCGCCGTCGACCTTCGTCGCGTACGCCTCCTCGGGCACCGCGCGGCCCGCCGAGTCGGTGGCGAGCAGCCCCGGACGCGCGAGGTCCAGGCTGAAGGGATAGCGCCACAGGTGCTTCGCCCCGCTCGCGACCAGACTGTCCGGCACCGTGCTCCGGTCCAGGGACAGACCCACGGGCCGTACGGCCGCTGTGCCACCGGCCAGCCGGTACGACCCGATCGCGGGCAGCACATACCGGTACCCGGCCGCCGACCAGCCGTCACGCACCCGGCCGACCGCACCGGCCGTCACCGTGGTGCGCTGGATGCGGTTCATGTCGTACACGTACAGCGCGTCGCGGGTCCCGCTCGTGGTCGTGACCAGGAGCTTGTCCTGGTACCAGACCATGCCGGAGATCTTGGAGACGAGCCCTCGATAGTCACGCCCGCCGTCCGTCGGTACGGCGAGGAGGGCCCAGGTGTAGGTGAGATGGGCGGTGTCGGCGGCGTTCACGAAGGCGACCTTGGCCAGGCCGCGGGTGTTCGCGGTCCAGCCGGAGAGGATCACCCGGTTCGAGCCCCACCAGCCGTCCTCGTCGGCGTCGCCCGAGGTGGTCACCGAGCGGGGCGTCCAGGCCGGGTCGGCCGCGTCGCCGCTGTCCCAGCAGTACGCGCGCGTGGCCGCCGGTTCGACGGGCAGGGCCGACTTCTCGCCGGTCGTGCAGTCCGCGGCGTCGCGCAGGGTGTGGTCGGCGCTCTCCAGGACGGCACCGACACCGACCGGGCGGCCCATCGCCGAGGCGAGCCGGTCCAGGGACCGCTGTGGCTCCAGGTGCTCCCGCAGCTGCAACGCGCTCAGATCGGAGGCCGAGGTGAGGGGCTTCAGCGCCCCGGGATCGGAACCGACCGTCGCCTGCGAGGCGCTGATCATCGTCGCGGCCGCGGTGAGGCCGAGCGCGGCCCCGGTCAGCACGGCGCGCAGCGCCCTGCCCCGCTTGCGCCGGCGGTGTCGCCCACGTGCACTCATAGTGTCCTCCCGAGGCGAGCCAACTGCGCCTGGTGATCCGTGCGTTGACCAGGGAGCAGGTGGGGTGGCCCGTACAGGGATGCTACGGCAGTCACGGCCGCCCCATGGGTAAGACCCCGCAAATATGCGGAAGATGCAGCCGGACGCGCCTTTTGCGCCACCTGTCCGCCACACCGCCCTGACCCGCGCCTCCGCCTCCTGCCGCGCCCTCCCGCCTCCGTCGCGGCGGTCAAACCGACGTCTCCGCTACGGCACTTGGGTCGACGTCCGCCCCCTGGTCACCCCGGGTGCCGTCGAGTGCGGCAGCAGCTCCCGCGGGTCGTCCGGCAGCAGCACCTCGACCTCGGCGTCCTCGCGGAAGCGGTACGGCCGGTGCTCCAGGAACGCCCCGAGATAGCGCCGTACCCGCGACATCTCGGCACGCACCGTCACCGTGCGGCCGGGGTCGCCGAACATGTCCTCGGCCAGGGCCGCGGCGCTGCGGCCGGTGCGGTGCAGGGCCAGCAGGTAGAGCAACTCGGCGTGCCGGGGGCTCAGTTCATGGGTCCAGGAGCCCGCGCCGCCGTAGACCGTCACCGACCAGCGGCGCGGCAGCGCGAGGTCGAGGACGATCCGGGTGGCGCCCGGCACCGGTTCGTCGGCGGCGCGGACCAGCCAGCCCCCGGCCAGCGGCTCCAGCGAGCACAGCCCGAGCGACGGCAGCCAACGGCGGCCCCCGGAGGGCGACTTGGGCAGCGCGATCCGCTTCACGTACGGCATCCCGGTGACCGCGGCCGTCCAGCCGTCCCGGTCCACCACCAGGGCCCGGCCGCCGATCCGGGGCAGGATCGGCGCCGCCACCGCGCGCAGCCGCTCCAGCGAGGTCATGTGCAGCTCGCGCAGCCGCGCCTCGGCGAGTTTGGCCACCGAGTCGACCCAGGCGAGGGTGGCCGGGTGCATGGTCTCCAGCGGGCCGCTGACATCGACGACGCCGATCAGCCGGCCGTCCCTGGGGTCGCTGATCGGGGCGCCCGCGCAGGTGAACGCGGCCAGCGCGCGCGAGAGATGCTCTCCGGCGAAGACCTGCACGGGCCGCCGTACGACCGCCGGGGTGCCCAGGCCGTTGGTGCCGACGACGTCCTCGCGCCAGTCCGTGCCGACCTCGATGCCGACCTCGTCGGCCTTGCGGAGCACGGCGGCGCTGCCCTCCCGCCACAGCGCGCGGCCCTCGTCGTCGGCGACCAGCACGATGTGGTGGGCGGCGTCCGCGACCGACACCAGACCCTCCCGCAGCACCGGCAGGACGTGCCTCAACGGGCTTGCGCCGCGCCGCCGTTCGACTTCCTCGCGGGACAGCAGCCCGGTCCGCAGATCGTGGTCGGGGTGGGTCCCGCCGCGTAACGCGCGCTCCCAGGACTCCTCGATCACCGGGCGCGGAGCGGCGCGGACGCGCTGTCCGAAGGGCGTGGCGTGCCGGGCGTCGCTCAGCATCCGGGCCGTCCGCGCCGCGTCGACGGTGGTGCGCTGCGGCAGTCCGCCCGGCGGGTTCGCCATGGGTCCTTCTCTCCGGTCCCGTATCGACTGCTGTTCTCGTGTCGAGTGCTGTTCTCGTATCGACTGTTGGTCTCATAGTGCCGCTCCGCGGTGACGGAGGGAGACAGTCCGGACACAGAAGCCGCCAAGTTGCAACCCTCTGCAACCCTGGTGAACAGCCGTACGGTGTCTGAAACTTGTCCCACGCTGCGAGGGTGGTGCCGTGTCGGCGCAGCACCACCCTCGCGTTGTGCCGGTGCGGTTCAGGCCGTCGGCCGGGCCCGTTCGGCGATCGACGTCAGGTCCAGGCTCGGCGGCAGGGTGCCGAACGCGGAGCCCCAGTCGCCGCCCAGCCGGGACGCGCAGAACGCGTCGGCGACCTCCGGTGGCGCGTGCTGGACGAGCAGCGCACCCTGAAGCACCAGCGCCATCCGCTCGACCACGCGCCGGGCGCGGCCCTCGATGCCCTCCAGATCGGCGAACTCGGCGAGCAGGTTCTTCATCGCCCCGTCCAGCCGGTGATCGGCGCCGCGCACCCGGCCGACCTCGACCAGGAAGGCGTTCAGCGCCTGCGGTTCGCGCTGCAACGCCCGCAGGACGTCGAGGGCCTGGATGTTCCCGGCACCCTCCCAGACCGAGTTGAGTGGCGACTCCCGTACCAGGCGCGGCAGTCCGGACTCCTCGACGTAACCGTTGCCGCCCAGGCACTCCGCCGCCTCGACCGCGACCGGCGAACAGCGCTTGGTCACCCAGTACTTGGCGGCCGGCACCGCCAACCGCAGGAACGCCAGCTCCTGTTCGCCACCGTCGTCGTAGGCCGCCGCGAGTCTGAGTCCGAGCGTGGTGGCCGCCTCCGACTCCAGGGCGAGGTCGGCCAGCACGTTGCGCATCAGCGGCTTGTCGAAGAGCTTGCCGCCGAACGCCTCGCGGTGGGCGGTGTGATGGACGGCCTGCGCGACGGCCTGCCGCATCAGACCGGCCGAGCCGAGCACACAGTCGAGCCGGGTCGCCGCGACCATCCCGATGATGGTCCGCACGCCCGCGCCCTCGTCGCCGACCCGGCGCGCCCAGGTGCCGTCGAACTCGACCTCGGCGGAGGCGTTCGACCGGTTGCCCAGCTTGTCCTTGAGGCGCTGGAGGAGGAACACGTTGCGGGTGCCGTCGTCCAGCACCCGGGGGACCAGGAAGCAGGTCAGCCCGCCCGGTGCCTGCGCCAGTACGAGGAAGCCGTCGGACATGGGCGCCGAGCAGAACCACTTGTGGCCGGTCAGCTCGTACGTCCCGTCCTCGGCGAGCGGGCGCGCCTCCGTCGTGTTGGCGCGGACGTCGCTGCCGCCCTGCTTCTCCGTCATGCCCATCCCGAAGACCGCCCCGGCCTTGAGGTGGGCGGGCCGCAGCTCACGGTCGTAGACCCTGGACGTCAGCCGGGGCTCCCACTCGGCGGCGAGCGCGGGGTCGGCGCGCAGGGCGGGGACCGCCGCGTGGGTCATCGACAGGGGGCAGCAGTTGCCCGCCTCGACCTGGGTCCAGACGACGAAACCCGCGGCCCGCCGCACATGTCCGGCGGGGCGGTCCCAGGCGGCGGTCAGTCCGGCCGACACGCCCTTGCCGAGCAGCCGGTGCCAGGCCGGATGGAACTCGACCTCGTCGATCCGGTGGCCGTAGCGGTCGTGGGTGCGCAGGCCCGGGGGGTTGTCGTTGGCCTGCGCACCCCACTCCTGGAGCTGGGCCGAACCGGCGGCGCGGCCCAGTGCGGAGAGTTCGTCCCGGACCTCGTCCAGCAGTCCGGGGGAGGTGTGCCGCTCGACCGCCTCCGTCAGGACGCGGTCGGCGGTGTAGACGTCGTGGCCGACCAGTGGGGGAGTCTGATTCGTCACGGTGTGGGTGGTGCGTGCCATGGCTGGAACCTACCCGTGGGGACGGCGGTGGTCGGGATCTCCACCTGCGGGTGCTCTGGATCTCCACCCTGACACAACCGCCGCCTCGGACGTCAGGCCGAGCGGGACATGGCCGCCAGCATCGCGGTCTCGGGCGCCTCCTCCTCCAGCCAGCCGGTGCGATAGACGGTGTCCAGATAGCGTTCGCCCAGGTCGGGAGCGATCGCCACCGCCGTGGTGCCGTGCCGTCCGTCGCGGGCGAGCCACTGCTCGGCCCCGCTGACGACCGTGCCGGTGGACCCGCCGAACAGGAAGCCCCGCGCGGCCAGCCGGCGGCAGGTCGCCACGGTGTCCGGCTCCCCGACATGGATCACGTCGTCGATGTACGACGTGTCGAGGAAGGGCGGCGCCACGCTGGTGCCCAGCCCCGGGATCATCCGCGGCCCGGCCTCCCCGCCGAACGTGACCGACCCGGCCGCGTCCACGGCGACGATCCGCACCCGGCGCCGCCACTGCCAGAACCAGCGTGCGCAGCCCATCAGCGTCCCGGTGGTGCCGGCGCCGACGAACAGCACGTCCAGCTGCGGGAACCGGCGGGCGATGGCGGGTGCCGTGGTGCGGTAGTGCGCCCGCCAATTCCCCTGGTTCGTGTACTGGTTGAGCCACACGTACCGCTCGTCGGAGGCGCACAGCGCCCGCACGTACGCGATCCTGGCGCCCAGAAAGCCGCCGTGCGCGTCGGGTTGGTCGATGACGTGGACCCGGCTGCCGAGCGCCTCCATCAGCTGCGCCGTGGGCACGTTGCAGCGTCTGTCGGTGATGCAGAGAAACCCGTAACCGCGGCTCGCCGCGATCACGCTCAGGGCCACCCCCAGGTTGCCGGACGACGACTCGACCAGCACCGAGCCGGGCCGCAGGATGCCGGCCCGCTCGGCGGCGTTCACCATCTCGGTGGCGGCCTTCAGCTTGACCGAGCCGGCGAAGTTGAACCCCTCGCACTTCAGATAGAGCGGTAGTTCCAGTGCTGCCCGCAGGTCGACGTAGAGGTCGTCCTCGTTGAACTCCGCGGGATCGGAAATAACAGCCATGTTTTCCCCCTAGTGGTGCGCCACGATCGCCGTCAGCCGTACCGGCGCAGCTCGTGGAAGAACCCGTCGACGACGTGGAGTTCGCCCTGCCGGACCACTTCGTCATGGACGAACCTGCCGACCGCGAGGTCGAGCACCCCGAGCCCGAACGGCGAGAACACCACCGTCCGGTCGGTCGGTACGCTCACGCGGCCTGTCAGGACGTCGTCCAGCGTGCCGTCGATGAACTCCCGCCCCCCGGTGGCCTGTTCGGCCAGATGCGGCGAGGTATCGGCCTTCAGGCAGTGCTCGACGTCGTCCACGAAGTTCGCGGACGCGAGCAGGATCGCCGGGTCGAGATCCCGCAACGACACGTGCAGGACCAGCGGATGATGGTCGAACCAGGCCGGATCGTGCACATGCGGCGAGCCGGCGATCGTCGCGAACACCAGCAGGTCGCTGGAGCGGACCAGGCCTTCAGCCTTGTCGTGCACGGTGATGCGCCCTGGCGCCCCCGACCGCTCCAGGTATCCCCTGAACCCCTCCGCGCTCTCCGCGGACAGGTCGTACACGCCCGTCTCCTCGAACTCCCAGCCGGTGGCCCGGAGATGGGTGTGGATGTAGCGGGCGATGAGACCCGTCCCCACGAACCCGACCCGCAGCGGACGCGTCCGGCCCTGGCTGAGCTTGTCGGCCGCGAGCGCCGCCGAACTCGCCGTACGGGTCGCGCTGATCACCGAACTCTCCAGGCAGGCGTACGGATAGCCGGTGTCCGGGTCGTTGAGGATCAGCACCGCCGACGCCCTGGGCAGCCCCGACCCGGTGTTCCCCGGGAAACTGGAGATCCACTTCAGGCCGTCCACCCGCAACGGCCCCCCGAGCGAGGCGGGCAGCGCGATGATCCGGGACGACGGACGGTCCGGGAAGCGCAGGAAGTACGACGGCGGGTTCACCGAGTCGCCCGCGCCGTGCAGCCGGTAGGTGGTCTCCACGAGGGCGCCGATCTCCGACTCCCGCCCGGTCAGGGCCTGTTGGACCTGTTCGCCGCTGATGACCGCGAAGGACGGTGTGCCGGTGCTCATGCGGCCCTCCCGCCGGCCGTCGGGGCGAGGTCCGTCAGGCACACGGGGTCGCCGAGCCCGGCGAGCACCTCGCGCGGCCCCTCGAACGGCTCCCTGCCGTGCGCGGTACGGATGTTGTCCACCAGCAGCAGATCCCCGGACCGCCACGGCTCGCGCCGTACGTGCCGGTCGTAGGCCTCGTTGACGGTCGTCACGATGCCCGCGTCGATCGGATCGCCGTTCCCGAAGCGGGTGTTGAAGGGCAGCGCGTCGGCGCCGTAGACGTCCACGAGGTACTCGCGGACCTCGGGTTCCATCGTCCACTCGTTCAGGAACGCGATCTGGTTGAACCAGCAGCGGCGTCCGGTGACCGGGTGGCGGAGGACGGCGGCGCGGTGCTGGCGGGTGCGCAGCGAACCGTCGTGCTGCCAGGCGAACTCGATTCCCTGGGTGCGGCAGTAGCGTTCCACCACGGCCCGGTCGTCGGTGCCGAAGGCCTCGGCGACCGACGCCCCGATCTCCTCGTGGTACGTCCGCGTCAGCATCCAGCCCTCCCGCTCGAACCGCTCGACGAGCGGCGCGGGCAGTGATCGCAGGACGGCCTCGGCGTCGGCGACCGGGGTCGCGCCGCCCTCCGTCGGCGCCTCCAGGCAGGCGAAGAGCAGCAGGCCGGGAAACTCCAGGGCGTAGCTCAACTCGTGGTGCTGGCACATCGGTTGGTCGGTCGGCCACTTCGTGGCGGAGTACACGCCCTCCGCGTAGGTACGGCGGGGCGCGAACGGCTCCCGGTCCGCCATCAGGGAGTCGGTGAGCCGCCGGAAGACGGTCTCGGCCCCGGCCGGGTCGGCGAGGCCGAGTCCGCGGACCAGGACGCAGCCGTGCTCGGCGACGACGGACCGCAGCGCCGCACGGTGCCCGGCGGCCCAGCCGACCGGGTCGCCGCCGACATCGGCGTGCAGCAGCGGTGGACTGTCCGGGCTCAGGGCGACGGAGTTGAGCAGCGTCGCGGAAGAGAGCGACATCTCGGTGTTCCTTTCGGTGGTGCTGTCGATCGTTCGGCCGGGGGTGCGGCAGGTCTCAGGAGGAGACGGGCGGGTCCAGCAGTCCGGCCAGGTCCGCGAGGACCGGGTGTCGGGTGACGTCCTTGAGGCTGATCGCCCGGTCGAGGGCGACCGCCAGCTTCACCGCGGCCAGCGAGGTGCCGCCGCGGTCGAAGAAGTGGTCCTGACGGCCGATCCGGTCGGCCGGGATGCCCAGCACCACCGCCCAGGCCGCGGCCAGCCGACGCTCGGCGGGCGTGTCGGGCCCGTCTCCTACGGCGTCCAGGTCACCGGCGAGCCCGGTGAGCGTCCTGCGGTCGGTCTTGCCGTTGGCGGTCAGCGGCAGGCTCGCCCGCCAGTGCACGACCGACGGCACCATGTACGCGGGCAGCGACTCGGCGAGCGTGGACCGCACCGCGTCGGCCTCGACCGGCAGCGGGCCGGTGCAGAACGCCACCAGCTGCGTCCCGCGCACGACGACCACCGCGCCGTCCCGCACCCCGTCCACCCGCAGCAGCGCGTTCTCGATCTCGCCGATCTCGACGCGGAAGCCGCGGATCTTCACCTGGCTGTCCCGGCGCCCCAGGAACTCCAGCTTGCCGTCCGGCCGCCAGCGCCCGTGGTCGCCACTGCGGTACAGCCGCTCACCGGGCCGGTACGGGTCCTCGGTGAACGCGGCCTTCGTCCGCTCGGGATCGTTGACGTACCCCCGGCCGACGCACACACCGGAGAACACGATCTCGCCGGGCGCCCCCAGCGGCACGGGCACCAGATCCTCGTCGACGACGTACACCCGCACATTGGAGACGGGCCGGCCGAGCGGGACGCGGTCGCCGTCCGGTGCCCGGTCCATGACCTCGTGGTTGGTGTCGTCCGAAGTCTCCGTCAGGCCATAGGCGTTGACGAGCCGCACCCCGGGCCGAGCGGTGAACCAGCGCTCCACCAGCTCCTTCTTCACGGCCTCCCCGGTGACCGACACACAGCGCAGGTCCGGGAGTTCACGCGGCTGCCGCTCCAACTCGGCCAGGACCGCCTCCAGATACGACGGCACGACCTGGAGCACATTGACGCGCCCCGCCTCGATCGTGTCGACGAACCGCGCCACATCCAGGATCACGTCCTGCTCCACCAGCAGCGTCCGCCCGCCCACGAGCGGCGCGCAGACCAGCTGCCACAGCGAGATGTCGAAGCACTGCGGCGCGGTCTGCGCCACCACCTGCCCGGCACCGATCCCCAGGTCGTCGAGCTTCGCGAACACGTGGTTCAGGAAACCCGCGTGCTCGCACATCGCGCCCTTGGGCTCACCCGTGGAGCCCGACGTGAAGTAGATGTAGGCGAGTCGACCCGGCGAGACCGCGATCCCGAGGTCGCCGTCCGAGTGCCCCTCGGCGTACGCCTCGCCGACGTAGAGTGTGCGGTCGGTCGGGTCGCCCAGCGCGCCGTCGCTGCCGCGCTCGGTCAGCACCAGTTCGCACCCGGCACGGTCGAGCACCCTCGCGACCCGGTCGGCCGGGAAGTGCGGCTCGACGGGCAGATACACCCCGCCCGCCTTGAACACGGCGAGCACGGCGGCCATCCAGTCCAGGTTCCGCTCCAGCACCACGGCGACGACACCCTCGCGGGTCAGTCCCCGGGAGAGCAGCGCCCGACTCAGCTGGTTCGCCCGGGAGTTGAGCTCCCGGTACGTCCACTGCCGATCGCCCTGCACGGCGGCCACGGCATCCGGCCGCACCGACACCCGCTCCTCGAACAGCTCGTGCACCCGCCGCTCGGGCAGCTCGCGGTGCGGGCCCGCCAACTCGTCGAGCTGGAAGCGGAGTTCGGCGTCCGACAGCAGCACCGGCCGGTCCGGCTCGGTGAGCGCCGTGACGTGATAGCCCGCGACACGGGCGGCGGCCTCGGCGTCGAGGACATCGGTGCGGTACCTCAGCCGTAGCGTGCGGCCGGTGACACTCACCCGCACCGCCGGGTCCTCCTCGGCGGGTTCGCCGGACAGCGCCCCGAGGACCTTGGCGTGGGCGACTTTCAGTGCGGCGGGCTCGACCAACAGCCCGTCGGGCAGGGACACTTCGTACTCCGCCACACCGGGCACCGGAGTGAGCGTCCACCGCGGAATGATCTCCATCGTTCTCTTCCCCCCTGTTTCCTTCCCCCTGCGGCACGAGCCGTCAGGGAGTCCTGTGCTGTCCGGCGCGCCGTGGCGCCACCGCCGGATTCCCGCCCCACCGGGACCGCGCCGGCATCTCCTCGCCCTTCATCAGGAAGGAGTCGGCGGCGAGTTCGGCCCCGTCACCCATCGACACGCCGTAGTGGACGAGCGCACCCACCCCGAGGGTGCAGCCGGCGCCGATGGTGATCATTTCGGACTTGAAGGTGCCGTCCTCCTGCGAGTGCGACTGCACCTTGGTGTGCGCCGCCAGCGTGCAGTCGTCGCCGATCGCGGTCAGCGTGCGCTCGGTGATGTACGCGCCGTCGTCGAAGACCCGGCGCCCCATGCGCACGCCCAGCAGCCGCCAGATCAGGTTCTTGAACGGCGTCCCGTTGAACACCTGGATGTAGGTGTCCGGCACCTTCCACAGCCGCTCGTGCCACCAGAAGTACGGGTCGTAGATCGAGCACAACTTCGGCTCCAGCGGCCGGAATCCACCGACCAGGCGCTCCACCAGCACGTAGTACCCGGCGGTGAAACCGAGCCCCAGCATCAGGGACGCGCCGATCAGCAGCCCCCCGCCGATGCCCTCGCCCCCGTACAGGTCGACGGCGGCGAAGCCGAGGACGGTGAGCACGAACCAGTGCAGCCAGCGCACGAACAGGTACAGGCCCATCGAGCGCAGGTTGGAGCGGTTCTTCGCGGCCAGCCGGCGCTTCAGCTCGTCGCCCTCGCGCAGATGGTCGAAGCGGCTGTCGCGCTCCACCGAACGCGGGATCTCGAAGCACGGCGAGCCCAACAGGCCGACGCCCTCGCGGAGTCCGCCGTCGATCGGCACCATCACCTTGGTGGCGAGCAGACAGTTGTCGCCGGTGCGGCCGCCCGAGGGGTACGCGATGTTGTTGCCCAGGAAGTTGCGCGGCCCGATCACAGTGCGCGAGAGCCTGAACGACGTACTGGAGAAGTCCGCGTTGACGATCGACAGACCGTCGGCGACCATCGTGCCGCTGCCCACGGTGGCCAGATACGGCGTCTCGTGCTGCACCTCCGTACCGAAGTTGGAGCCGGTCTGCTCCACCTCGCCGAGGTCGTAGCCGATGGCCTTGAGGTAACCGACGATGTAAGAGCTGTCGCCGCACAGCCACTTGAAGAACTTCAGGTTGGTCGCCCGCGCCACCGCGCGCTGCACCGAGTAGTGGAAGCCGTACAGCGGATACACCCTGTCGGGGCGCAGCAGCGGACGCAGCAGCCGGGGCAGCAGCGACACGGCGGCGAAGCCGAGCACGACGAACCCGACGAACGCCACGAGCGACAGGGCCAGCGCCTCGCCGTAGAACCGGGCGGAGTTGAGGTCCTGGGTGTCCGGGTCCAGCAGGCGGTCGAGGGCCGGGACCACGGTCAGCAGCATGTAGGTGCCGCCGATCGCGAGCGGGACGTAGACCAGCAGCATCTGCATGACGGCGCCCAGGCCGTAGCCGAAGCGGCGCCATGTCGAGCAGTCCGCGTGCGGGATCCGGACGTAGTCGACGTCCGTGGGCTGGGCCGGGGAGCCGTGCATACGCTGCCCCGCCGGGACCTGGGCGTCGTCGTACAGGGCGGAGGAGTGGCCGAGTTGGGACCCGTCGCCCATGACCGTGCCGATGTCGAGGACGGTCTTCTCACCGACGTACACCTCGCTGCCGAGGGTGACCCGGCCGGTGCGGATGCGGCCGGCTCGCGCCTGGTAGCAGAGGAAGAAGGTGTCCTTGCGGATGACCGTTCCGTCTCCGATGGTCAGCAGGTCGGTGCAGACCGGTACGGAGTGGGACAGAATCGTGACGCCCTTGCCGATCCGGGCGCCGAGGGCGCGCAGATACAGGACGTAGACCGGGTTGCCGGCGAACAGGATCATCGGGTTGGCGTGCAGCAGCGCCTTGACCGTCCAGAACCGGACGTAGGCGAGGCCCCAGACCGGGAACTCGGTCTCCTTCCAGCGGCCCACGAGAATCCACTTGGCCACCACCGGCACCGTGCACACACCGATGAACACTGCGCCGCCGAATATCGCGGACCGCAGATATACCTGGACCACTCCGGTACCGGAGGAGACCCATTCGTAACCCTGTCCCGTGACCGTCCCGGCGAGCACGCAATACATTGCGAAAACCAGGAACTGCAGTAGCCCGCACAGCAGATAGCGGGTCGTGCTCCCGGCCGGCGGTGCCTCCGCCTCGACCGGTGCGGCGGGCTCGGGCGTGTCGGCGAGCGCCGCCGCCAGACTGCGGATCGTCGGATATCCGTAGACGTCCCGCATCGACACCGACGGCAGATCCTCGCGTTTCCTGACCCGGGCACAGAAATGTGCCATCACCAACGAGTTTGCGCCCAGGTCGTCGAAGAAGTGACTGTCGAGGGGTATGACTTCCTTGCGTACGACACCGGCCAGGACCTCCGCGAGGACGGTCTCGGTGACGGTGCCGGGTTTTCCACCCACGTGGCTCCTTGGTGCTGATCGTCGTCTTTGAATTGTCGAAGACGAATACGGTGGAGTCGCGCCCGTTGTTCACGGCAGGGGCAAATTAAATAACACGCGAAACGGGTGGGGTAAATGGGAATTCGTGAGATTTGAGTTCCCTGTGGTGTGCTGAGTTTCCAAATGGACTGGGCCCTGGTCCTGGGCCAATTGATTCCCCCGAGTCGTGTGCGCTGACGTCGTCCCAACGCGCGCAACGAATGCAGTCCGGATTATTTCTGGACATTCCGGAACGGGTCAAGGCTGTTTCGGTCAATGGCGCTTTTTCGTCTTCACCGGCCGGAGGGCGGGTCAACATGAATTGACGCCCGAAGTCCTCACCGGGCCACTCTCCGAAACGGCCGTCGAAGTATCGAATACGGCTTCGATTGTCGGGTCGATTATTTTCGGCCACCGCGAGCATGACACGACCGCCCCCGAGGGCGTCCCGCCCGGCCGACGACCCCGGGGGACGAGTGCATCCCGGCGCGGCGGATACCTTTAGGGCGTGCAGTCAGCAAGTGAACCCACCGAGCGGCCCACCAGCCGGTTCCACCGGGCGCGTGCCCTCTACCGGAACGTCTCCAAGCGCAGGACCGCCTGGCTGCTGGTCAAGGACACCGTCAACTCCTGCATGGAGTACCGCATCCTGGGCCTCGCGGCCGAGGCCGCGTTCTTCACGCTGCTGTCCGTGCCGCCGCTCCTGCTGAGCCTCATCGGCCTGCTCGGCTACGTCGACAGCTGGACCGGCGCCGACAGCATCGCCGGCCTGGAGAACAACATCCTGGAGGCGTCCCGCACGGTCCTCTCCGACAAGGGCGTGCACGAGATCGCCCAGCCGATCCTGCACGACGTGATGAAGGGCGGCCGGCCCGACGTCATCTCCATCGGCTTCCTGTTCGCCCTGTGGTCGGGCTCCCGCGCGGTCAACGTCTTCATCGACACCATCACCGTCATGTACGGCCTCGACGGCGTGCGCGGCATCGTCAAGACGCGGATCGTGTCCTTCGCCCTGTTCGTCGCGGCCCTGCTGATCGGCTCGATCGCGCTGCCGCTGATGGTGGCCGGACCGGACGCCGTGGTGAACGTGGTGCCGTGGTCCGAGACGGTCGTGCAGGTCCTGTACTGGCCGGTTGTCATCGTCCTGTCCGTCGTCTTCCTGACGACCCTGTACCACGTGTCGGTCCCCGTCCGCTCCCCGTGGATCGAGGACGTCCCCGGCGCCCTGGTCGCCCTCGCCATGTGGGTCCTCGGCAGCTATCTGCTGCGCATCTACCTCACCAGCACGGTCGAGGGCCCCACCATCTACGGCTCCCTCGCCGCACCCGTCGCCGTCCTCCTCTGGATCGGCGTCTCCGCGTTCGCCGTCCTCGTCGGAGCCGCCGTCAACGCGGCCATCGACCGCGTCTGGCCCGCCGCCGCGACCGCCGCCGCCCGCGCCGCCAACGAACGCCGCCAGGACGAGCAGGTCGCCGAATACGTCGCCCACATGGCCGCGATCCGCGCCCGCGACGGCGAGGACGACGACGACCCCGACGACTCCTACATGCCCTCCGAGTTCCCGGAACGCTGGTCCCGCTTCCTCCCTCCGGAGGACGTGACGTCCAGGCTGCGCACGCATGCGAAGAGCACCCACACCCACAAGGGCCCCGGGGACTCTCAAACACCGGACAAGTGAAGCGCGCCCCAAAGGGGCGCGGGGAACGGCGCGACCAGCCACAACGAGCCTGCGGCCTACGAACCGGCCTTCCACACGCCCGCCGCCGCAGCCTCCCGCACGAACTCCGAGAAGTCCCGCGGCTCCCGCCCCAACACCTCCTGAACCCCCTCGGAGAGATACGAGTTCCGCCCGTCCAGCAACGACTCGAACAACTCCACCAGGAACTCCACCTCCTCCGTCGGCACCCCGAACCCCGCGAGAACGTCCCCGTACTGACGGGCAGACACCGCCCGATACGTCAGCTCGCGCCCCGTCACCGCAGCGATCTCCGCGACCGCCTCCCCGAACGTCAGCAACCGCGCCCCGGACACGGTGAGAGCCTGCCCGACATACCGGTCCCCGCTGGCCACCGCCGCGACGACCACATCCGCGATGTCCCGCACATCGACGAACGGCTCCCGAACCGAACCCCCGGGGAACACCAGTTCCCCACTCTCCCGAAACCCCTCCACCAGCGGCCCCTCACTGAAGTTCTGCGCGAACCACGCCGCCCGCACGACCGTCCAGTCCGCCCCCGACCCCCGCAACGCCTCGTCGGTCGGCCGAGCCCGCTCCTCACCCCGCGACGACAGCAGCACCAGCCGTCGTACGCCCAACCCGACCGCCTCCTGCGCCAGCAGCCCCACCGCGCGGCCCGCCTCCGGCGCCCCGACGTCCGACGGATACACGAGATACGCCGCGTCGGCACCCCGCAACGTGTCCGCCCACGTGGACCGGTCCGCCCAGTCGAACCCCCGCGCCCGTGAGGCCTCCCGCACCGTCAGCCCCGCCGCCCGCGCCGCCTCTGCCACCCGGCGCCCGGTACGCCCCGAAGCGCCGGTCACCACAATCGTCATGTTCCGCGCATTCTGTGTCATGCCGTCCAGTCAACGCCTGCGCGCGAGCATCGACCATCGCTGAACGGCTCATTCCCATAATCGCCCGTCTACGCTGGCCACATGGACGCCCTGGCAGGCCTTCTGGAGGGTCCACGCGCGCGTGGCGCCTTCATGATCCGCGCATGCTTCGACCCGCCGTGGGCGGTACGCATCGAGGACCGCGCCCCGCTCACGGTCATGCTCATGGTCCGCGACGACGCCTGGATCACCCCGGACACGGGGGAGCGGATCCGGCTGCGGGCCGGCGACCTCGCCATCGCCCGCGGCCCCGCCCCGTACACCTGCGGCGACACCCCCGACACCGCCCCGCAGGCCGTGATCCTCCCCGGCGCCGAGTGTCACTACCCCGACGGCACCCCGCTCAACGGCTCCATGGACCTCGGCGTCCGCACCTGGGGCGACCGCCCCGACGGCTCCACGGTCATGCTCATCGGCACCTACCTCATGCGCGGCGAGATCAACGGCCGCCTCCTGGACGCCCTCCCGCCGCTGCTCTCCCTCCCCTCGGAGGTGTGGGAGTGCCCGCTCACCCCGCTTCTCATGGACGAGATCGTCAGCGAGGAACCCGCCCAGGAGGTCGTCCTGGACCGCCTCCTCGACCTCCTCGTCATCGCCGCCCTGAGGGCCTGGTTCTCCCGCCCGGAGGCCGAGGCCCCGGCCTGGTACCGCGCACTGGCGGACCCCGTCGTCGGCAGGGTCCTGCGCCTCCTCCAGGACGACCCGGCCCACCCCTGGACGGTCGCCTCCCTCGCCGCCAAGGCCGGCGTCTCCCGCGCCGCCCTGGCCCGCCGCTTCACCGACCTCGTCGGCGAACCCCCGATGTCCTACCTCACCGCGTGGCGCCTCGCCCTCACGGCGGACCGCCTCCGCGACACCGAGGACACCATCGGCGCGATCGCCAGGCAGGTCGGCTACGGCAGCGCGTTCGCCCTGTCCAGCGCCTTCAAGCGGGTCTACGGCGTGAGCCCGCAGGAGCACCGGACGCGATCGGCGTAGCCTTCTCGGCGTGTACGTGGAGAGGGCGTCCCGGCTGCCGGGCGCGGTGGTCTGGAGCCGCACGATCGAGGCCTCGACCGCCGGCCCGGTCCACCCCGTCCTGCCCGACGGCTGCATGGACCTCCTCTGGAACGAGGGCCGCCTCCTGGTCGCGGGCCCCGACACGCGCGCGTACGTCCCCGGGACCGCGCCCGCACACTGGGCAGGCATCCGCTTCGGCCCCGGCACCGCCCCCACCTACCTGGGCGTCCCCGCACACGAGCTCCGCGACCGCCGGATCGACCTGACCGACCTCTGGCCCGCCGAGACGGTACGCCGCCTCACCGCCCGCATCTCCACGGCCCCCGACCCCGCGACCGCGCTGGAAGAAGCGGCACTCGAACGCGCGGCGGACGTGCCCCCACCCGATCCGCTGCTACGACACCTCGTGGCGGGCCTCGACACCGGCCGCCCCGTCGCCGCCACCGCCGACGAACTCGGCCTCGGCGCCCGCCAGTTGCACCGCCGCTCCCTCACCGCGTTCGGCTACGGCCCCAAGACGCTCGCCCGGGTGCTGCGCCTCCAGCGCGCCCTCGCGCTGGCCCGCGCCGGAGTCCCGTTCGCGGAGACGGCGGCCCGGTCCGGCTACGCGGACCAGGCCCATCTCGCCCGGGACGTCAAGGAGTTGGCGGGGATGCCGCTGGGGCAGCTGCTCGGCCGCGCCGGTTAGGCAGGACTCGGCGCAGGGCTCGGTGCGGGACTCAGCGGGGCGAAGAGATCCACGCCGTTGCCGTCGGGGTCCTGCACGACGGCGTACCGCTGGCCCCAGAAGGCGTCCCACGGCTTGAGTTCGCCGTGATGCCCGGCGCCGGTCAACTCCCCGTAGAGCCGGTCGACTTCGGCGGGGTCGTCGCAGAGCAGGGCGAGCGCGGCCCGACCACTGCCGCTGGGTGCCCGCCAACCCGGGTGGAACGAGCGGACGGTGTCCTCCGTGTCCAGCAACAGCCGTAGCCCGCCGGTCAGTTGGGCCTCGGCGTGCGGCTGGCTCTCGGCATCCTCGGGGAACCCGAACCCGAGCCGACGGTAGAAGGCGACAGAGGCGGCCATGTCGGAGACGACCAGGCCGATCGCGTCGAATCGTGGAGTCATGGGGCAACGGTAGGCGGGGCCGGGTCGGCCGGTCTTGAAGGAATCGGACACCGTGCTCGGCGGATCGTTCAGCCGAAGGTCACGGGTCCGCGCGGGGTGTCCACCGTGAAGGAGAGACCCACCGGTCCCGCCGCCACCGCCAGCTCCGCCCCCACGGCCGACAGCAACGGACGGATCTCGTCCGGGGCCGGTGCCGTCGCGGTCAGCTCCAGCAGAGGTGCGACGGGCAGGCCCGGGGCGGTCGTCGGGTGGGGCGAGGAACTCCAGTCGATGAGGAAGGGCACCAGACCGGAGGGATGCGCCGTGTCCCCGTCGGTGAGCCGCCACTCCAGCAGCGTGCCGTCGGGCCGGCGACGGCTCATCGCCCGCACGGGCCCGGGGTCGTACCCCTGGGCCCGGGCCGCCGCGACCGCCGCGTCCAGGTCGGGCGGGGAGAGCGCCCAGGTCACCGTCCGGGCGACGGCGAGCCCGTCGACCCCGAAGGGCCGCGGACCCGACGGCTCGGGCTGCTCCGGGTCCGGACCGATGATCTCCAGGTAACGGGAACCACCGAGCGAGACAAGGCAGTTGCGGGTTCCGCGCCCCACATGGGCACCGCCCGCGACCGGCGCGATGCCCGTGTGCTCGGTGAACTCGGCGACCGTCACCGCCAGTTCGGGGGTCGCGAGGACGAGATGGTCGAGGCGTGCGGGAAGAGCGTTCATCCCCACCGAGGCTACGCGGCGGGACCGCACCGCAAGAGGGAAAAGTCCCCCAACTGTGGAACACCTGTACGGCAGGATGGGCACATGATCCGTGCCGTGCGCGCCCTGCCGCTGCTGTTGCTCCCCGCGCTGTCCCTGCTGCTCGCAGGCTGCGGCACCGAGAAGGCGGACGCGGGTGCCGGAACACCTGAGGCCTCGTCCTCCCCTGTCACCGCCACATCGGCCGAAATCGCCTCCCGCGCAAGGTCGTTGGGCTTCGACCCCGACCTCGTCCACGTCATCGACCCACCCGGGTTCACTCTCGCCGAGCAGTCGGTCGGCGTATCGGACGTCGGCCTCTCCATCGCGTACACGGACCTGAAGACCGGCGCGGTGATCACCCTGCGCGTCGAGCCGGGCACGATGACCGACGCGAACTGCACGACACAGGCGGCGTTCAGCAGCCACATGACCTGCGTACGCGACGGGAACGCCTGGTACCGCACCGGCGGCGGAACGATCGAGTACGTCATGGCGCAGAAGGGCCACCTCGTGCACGTCGACGCCGAACAGGGCAAGGTGACCCGCGAAGTCCTGCGCGAGTCGGCCCAGTCGCTCCGCCGCCCGTACAAGAGCGAACTCCCGGTCATCCTCCCGCCCGCCCGCACAGCCGCCCCCGTGGAACGCGGCGACCTGCCCACGAACGGGGACGGGGCGCCCAACAACGAGGTGGGGAAGGGCGGTTGAGCACACGGCGCGAAGGAGGCCCGGTCCGTGAAGCCCGGTCCGTGAAGCCTGTCCGTGAGGCGCAGTCTGAGAAGCCCGGTCCGTGGAATAGGCTGCGCCGCATGGCTGCCGCGCCCCGCCTCCTCGTCTGCACCCGCACCACCGACTACCGCCACGACTCCATCCCGGCCGCGGTGACCGCCGTACGCACCGTCGGCCCCTTCGAGGTGGACGCCACCGAGGACCCGGCCGCCTTCGAACGCCCCCTGGACGACTACGCGGCCGTCGTCTTCCTCTCCACCAGCGGCGAGGTGCTGACACCGACGGGCCGTCAACACCTCGCCGCCTACGTCGAGTCGGGCGGCGGCTTCGTCGGCGTCCACGCGGCGGCCTGCACCGAGTACGACTGGCCGTACTACGGCGACCTCCTGGGCGCCCGCTTCGACCGGCACCCCGCCTACCAGCCCGGCGACGCGCTGATCGAGGACCGCACCCACCCGGCCACGCAACACCTGCCCGCCGTATGGCAGTTCACCGATGAGTGGTACGACTTCCGCACCAATCCCCGGAGTTCGGTCCACGTCCTCGTCTCGGCCGACGAATCCTCCTACGAGGGCGGCCGGATGGGCCCCGACCACCCCCTCGCGTGGTGCCACGAGAAGGGCGCCGGCCGGGTCTTCTACACGGCCCTCGGCCACGCCTCGGAGGCCTACGATGACCCGGACTTCCGCGCGCATCTCCTGGGCGGGATCTCCTGGGCGGCGGGGCTGAACTAGCGGCCCGGTCCGCGCTGTTCGCAGGTTCCGCAGGACGTTGTCCGGCTGGACAGGCTGCCCCCACAACACCGGGACGGCACGCCTCACTTGGCCGGGCGCCACCGGAACCAGTGGTCCACCCCGTCGAGCCGGTAGCGGTCGTCCCCGTCGTCGAACCGCACCTCGCCCATGAGCCGGCGAGCACCGTCCGGCGCCTGACGGTGCGGCGCGAGGAGCAACTGCAGTTCGTCGTAACGGGCGTCGACCCCTCCGAGCCCCGGATGCTCCTCCAGGTCACGATCTACGGTCGGCCCACCGGCCGCCCGGCGCCCCCGTGCTCGCCCGCTCCACCAACCGCGTCGACAGCTCCGTCCGGGTCCCCTCCGGCCGGTCCCCGTCCATCAGCCGGACCAGCAACCGCAGCGCCGTCGCCGCCATCTCCGAGAGCGGCTGACGGATCGTGGTCAGCGCCGGTGTCACCCAGCGAGCCTCGGGAAGGTCGTCGAAACCGACCACGCTGATGTCGTCCGGGACGCCCAACTGCCGTTCTGCCAGGGCCTCGTAGACACCGAGCGCCATCCGGTCGGAGCAGACGAAGACGGCCGTGGGCGGCTCGGGCAGGTCGAGGAGTTCGCGCATACGGGTGCGGGCCATGGACTGGTCGAAGCCGCCGTGGCGGATGTATTCATGGCGGACCGGAACTCCCGCGGCGGCGAGCGCGGAGCGGTAACCGGCGACGCGGGCGCTGCTGCACATCTTGTGGCGGTGGCCGGCGATGACGGCGACGCGTTCGTGGCCCAGGGAGAGCAGATGCTCGGTCGCCGTCACCCCGCCCTGCCAGTTGGCCGCGCCGACCGACACCACGCCCGGCGGCGGCTCGTGCACGGGGTCGATCATCACGAACGGGATGCGGTGCTGGTCGAGCCAGGAGTACTGGGACGGCGTCAACTCCGCCAGATTGAACAGGACTCCGGACGAGCCCCGGCCAACCAGCTTGTCCAGCCAGCCCCGTTCGGGCCGGTCGGCCCGCATCCGGGTCAGCCCGGCCGAGACCACCACCTCAAGACCGGCCTCGTACGCCGCCTCCTCCACCCCGTGAAGCACCGCCCCCGACCACGAACTCTCCAGCGAGTGCACGATCAGGTCGACCATCCCCGGCGCCTTGCTCGCGTCGAACCTGGGCCTGCGCACATATCCGAGCCGCTCCAGCGCCTCCGTCACCCGGCGCCGCGTCTCCGGCGCCACGTCCTCCCGGCCGTTGACCACCTTGGACGCCGTCGGCACGGACACCCCCGCCTCCCGGGCCACGACCGCCAACGTGGGCCCCGCCGTCACGCTCGCGCTCCCCGTACGGACCATCGGGTACCGCCTCTCCAGCCCGCCCGAGGGCCATCGAAAGTTTCCGACCAGCGCTGCTTCCCCAACTCGATCATCAGCCATCCAGAAAGCGCTTCCTACGATAGGTGCGCGTCAACACGGCGGGAAGACCAGGGAATTCACGCGATGAAACCGACCCGATCTTTCGAAACCCCGAACAAGGGAGAAAGCGTCACCTACAGGTCACTCTGCTCCGCACGTCAGCCGGAAATTCGCGAAGTCCGCCGTGAAGGCGCCCTCCACCAGATCCCACGCATGGACGCCCGCCATCGCACCGGTGAACCGCAGCCGCGACCCGTAGTCGTCGGACAGACAGCTGAAGTCCAGCCCCGGCCCGACCGCCGTCCGCACCCCGTCCCGCACACACCAGAACCGCGCCTCGGCCCCTCGACCGTCACCCCCAGCGCCACGGGAGCACGGACATCCACCTCTACGACGGCCACCTGCCGCGTGCTGCCCTCGTCCCGCTCCACCAGACTCAGCACTGTACGGCCGCCTCCCCGCCACTGCTGCCCCCGCTGCTCCTCACCCTCGGCCTCCGCCCAGGTCAGATGCAGGCTCAGATACGCCTCGGCGCCGTACCAGAGCACCAGCCCCGCCGCCTGCGTGAACGTCAACGGCCTTGCGTCGACCGTGACTTGGGCCTCCGCGCGGTGCTCCGTGATCCGCTGAGCGAGGAGACTGTGCGCCCACCGCGACTCCGGCCCGTGCCGCCCACGCAGCCGAATCCAGCCGGGGCGGGCGGTGGTGTCGGCCCAGGACGGGTCCGGGTGCGCGCGCGGGCTGCTCCACGGCCAGCCCAACGGTTCGTCGGGATCAGGTACTTGGGTCGGTGGGGCGGCGGGCCGCGTCGGTACGTCCACCTCCACCGCCGGGTGCCAGCCGCCCTGCCGCAGCCTCGGCCAGCCGTCCCCATCCCATGTCACCGCCTGGATCGCGGTCTCCCGGCCCAGGGTGCAGCGCGGCCCCTCCGGTGTCCGCACCGGCCGCGCAGTCAGATGGCTCAACACCCAGTCACCGCCCGGAAGTTGGACCAGTTCACCGTGCCCCGCCTTCTGTAACGGCAGCGACGGGTCGTCCCGTGACGTCAGCAAGGGGTGGTCGTCGAGCTCGTACGGACCGGTGACCGTACGGCTGCGCGCCACCCGCACCCCGTGCTCGTACCCCGTGCCGCCCTCCGCGAGCAGCAGGTAGAACCAGTCGCCCCGACGCACCAACTTCGGCCCCTCGATGAGCCGTTCGTGCTGGAGCAGCAGATGGGTCGGGCCGGTCGGGGCGAGTGTGTCGCGGTCCAGCTCGGTCGTGACGATGCCCGCGAAGCGGCGGCCGCCGGGGCGGCAGTCGTTCTGGAGATTGAGCAGCCAGAGTCGCCCCTCGTCGTGGAACAGCGCCGGGTCGAAGCCATGGCTCGCCACCCGCCTCGGTGTCGTCCACTTCCCGGTCACGTCCGTCGCGGTCGTGACGTAGGTGTCCAGGTCGAAGTACGGCGTGCCGACCGAGCGCACCACCGAGTACGTCAGCCAGAAGCGCTCGCCGTCCCAGCTCAGCGAGGGTGCCCAGACGCCGCCCGAGTCGGGGACGCCGGCGAGGGAGTCGCCGGGGACGGCGCCCCGGACGTGGCCCGCGTACCGCCAGTCGGCCAGGTCGCGGGAGCGGTGGATCGGGATCGTGGGGAACCACTCGAAGGAACTGGTCGCCACGTAGTACCAGTCGCCGACCCTGACCATCGAGGGGTCGGGGGCGAAACCGCGGACAACGGGGTTGTGCAGCAGGGTCACTTGAGGGCTCCCAGGGTGACCCCGGTACGCCAGTAGCGGCGCATCGCGACCATCATCACGGCCATCGGGACGATCGACAGAAGGGCGCCGGTGAGGACCAGGCTCGTCAGGTCGACGCCCGACTCCATGCGTTTGCCGGACCAGTTGTAGAGGCCGAGGTTGAGCGTCCAGTTCTCCTCGCCGCGCAGCACGGTCAGCGGGAGGAAGAAAGCGTTCCAGGTGTTGACGAAGGCCAGGAGGAAGACCGTCGCGCCGCCCGTCGTCATCATCCGCAGCACGATGCTGAAGAAGATGCGGAGTTCGCCCGCGCCGTCGAGGCGTGCCGCCTCCAGGAGTTCGAAGGGGACCGTGGCCTCCGTGTACACCTTGGCGAGGTAGACGCTGAACGGGTTGATCAGGCAGGGGATCAGCATCGCCCAGGGGGTGTCGACCAGGCCGATCTTCGAGAACATCAGGTACAGCGGGAGCGTGAGCAGCGCGATCGGGATCAGGAACGAACCCACCACGCACGCGAACACCGCGCTGCGGCCCGGGAATTCGAAGCGCGCGAGGCCGTAGCCCGTCGCGAGGGCGATGAGCGTGCCGCCGAGGGAGCCGACTCCCGCATACAGGAACGAGTTGGCGGTCCAGCGCAGGAAGATGCCGTTCTCGTAGGTGAAGACCTGACGCACGTTCGCCCACAGGTGCATGCCGGAGAACCAGAGGCCGTTGCTCTGGTACAGGCCCGTGCGGTCCTTGGTCGCGGCGACGATCAGCCACCACACCGGGAACAGGCTGTAGGCGCTGGCCAGGACCAGACCGACGAGCAGGAAACGCTGGCCACCGCGTGAACGGGCCGCCGGGTCGGGCTTGTTGAGGCGCCGGACCTGATGGGCGTTGCGGCGTTCTTCGGTGAGGGTCATCACTCGGCCTCCTTCGCGGTGAGCCGGTAGAAGAGGAAGGAGGCGAGGCCGAGGATGAGTGCGAGGAGGACCGAAAGGGCCGCCGCGTAGTGGTAGTTGCCCGCGTTGAAAGCCTGGTTGTAGATGATCATGATGGGCGTGAAGCTGTCGTTCACCGTCTGCGGGGTGACGTTCCGGAACAGCGCCGGCTCGTTGAAGATCTGCAGCATCTGGATGATCGAGAGCATCCCGGTCAGCACCAACGCCCCTCGTACGTAAGGGATTTTGATGCTCGTCGCGACCCGGAACTCGGAGGCGCCGTCGAGGCGGGCCGCCTCGAACAGGTCGCGGGGGACGCCCTGGAGCGCGGCGTAGATGATCACCATGTTGTAGCCGATGCCGTGCCAGGTCAGCAGGTTGCCGATGGACGGCCAGACCATCGAGGGCGCGAAGAAGTTCCAGGACAGCCCGAAGACCTTGCCCAGCGGCGTCAACGGGCCGACGTCCGGGCTGTAGAGGTTGATCCACACGATCGCCGCGACCACCCCGGGGATCATGTACGGCACGAGGAGGAAGATCCGGAAGCGGCCCGCGACCTTCGAGGACAGCGCGTCCAGGAACAGGGCGAGCAGCAGGCTGACGAGCAGCATCACCGGGATCTGCACGCACGCGAACAGCACCACGCGCAGCACCGAGTTCATGAACGCCGAGTCGGTCAAACCCTGTTGGTAGTTGTCCAGGCCGGAGAACCTCTGCGTGGAGCCGCCGAGGCCGAGCCCCGACTGGTGCTCCACGAACAGCGACTCGTAGACGGCGTACCCGATCGGTATCAAGTACAGGAAGACGAAACCGAGTTGGAAGGGCACCGTGAACGCGGCACCCTTCCAGCGCTGGGAGCGGATCATCGGCGCTGCCTCAGCCCTTGACGCTGATACCGCGGGACTTCAGGTCCTTGACCGTCCACTCCTGCATGTGCGCCAGCAGATCGGTGACCTTCTCCTGCTTGTTCATCACCTTCGCCCAGCCGGTCTGCAGCTCGGTGAACATCGCGGTCCAGTCCGGGCCGAACACCCAGTCCGAGGTGACGGTGTTCAGGCTGTCGGTGACGACCTTCTTCGCGGGCTCGTAGTTCGTCCCGAGCAGCTTGTCGGAGATCGACTCGTCGACGTAGGCGTTGCCGTCGGCCAGCGCCGGCATCACACCGTTGCCGGTGGTCGGGCTCGCCATCGTCTTCACCGCGCCCGTGTCGGTCGACATCCACAACGCGGCCTCGGCGGCCTGCTGTTGATGCGCGCACTGCTTCGTCACCAGCGTGACGCCACCGCTCTGGTTGGTGCCTGCGGGCGTCTTGGCGGCCTCGCCTGCGAACGTCGGCCAGGGCGAAAGCGCCCACTTCCCGTCGGACTTGGTGAAGTTCTGCACCATGCCCGCCATCTGCCAGGTGGAGATCTGCCGGGTCACGGTGCCGCCGTTGTCGTAGTTGCGCTGTACGGCCGCGTAGTCCGCGAAGGAGAGCTTGGAGTTGAGGTCGTTGTCGATGACGTCCTGGATCACCTGGGCCGCCTTGAGGCTGCCCGCGTCCTGGAAGTCCACCTTCCAGGAGTTGCCGTCGATGGCGTACCAGTGCGCCCCGGCCTGCATGGAGAGGACTTCCAGGGTGCTCGGGTCCTCACCGGCGTAGTTGGTGATCTTGATGCCGTGCTTCTTCAGGACCTTGCCCGCGGCGATGAACTCGTCCCAGGTCGTGGGGGCCTTCAGGCCGTACTTCTTGAAGACGTCGGTGCGGTAGATCGTGAACGCGGGGGCCGAACTGGTCGGCACGCCATAGGACTTGCCCTGCACCTGCGCACTGGCCCACGAGCCCGCGTTGAACTTGTCCTTGTCGGCGGAGACGTATTTCGAGATGTCGGCGAGCGCGCCCTGCGAGACCCAGGTGGTCACGTACTCCGCCGTGTTCTGCACCAGGCAGGGCGCGTTGCCGGCCTTGACCGCGTTGGTCAGCTGCTTCTGCATCGTCAACTGGTCGGTGACCTTGGTGTACTTGAGCTTGACGTCCTTGTGCGCGGCGTTGAAGGCCTTCACGACCGCGTCCTGCCCGTTGGCCCAGCCCCAGAAGGGGAGGGTGGCCGGACCGGAAGACGCTTTGTCTCCCGAGCCGGATCCGCCGCAGGCGGAGAGCAGACCTGTCAGTGCGAGGCCCGCGACGGCTGCACGAGCGAACCTTCTCCGGGGGCTGGTGAAGTTCATCAGACCGTGTTCCTTCGGAAGAGAAGAGGTAGAAACCGGTTGCTGGGAAGGTAGGCAGGATGCCCTGTTCGGAGCAAGAGGTGTGCAGCAAGTTGTTTCGATCGCCCTGGACAGACCCCATCTGGCCAGGGGATTAGAAGGGAAACCGGTTACGTAACGCCCTGGTTCCGTGTGCCGTGTCAGTCCCGCAAGGGTGCCGTTCCAGTCCCGCGGGGGTGCCGCGCTAGTCCCGTCGGGACGGCGGCCGGACCGAGTTCCGTACGACGACATGCGTGCCCAGGACCAGATGGTCGCCGTCGCCGCTTCTGCGTCGGCCCGTCCCGCCGCCCTCGCGCCGGTCCGCCACCGCGCGCAGCGCGACCCGGCCCATCTCCTCGTACGGGACGTGCACGGTGGTGAGCTGAGGGGTGAGCTGGGAGGCCAGCGGGATGTCGTCGTAGCCGACGATCGACACGTCCTCGGGCACCCGCAGGCCGGCCGCGCGCAGTGCCTGCATGGCGCCCGCGGCGACCACGTCGGTCCCCGCCAGCACCGCGGTGAAGTCCACGCCCTCCTTCAGGGTGTCCTCCACCGCCTCGTACCCGTGCTCGTAGTCGTATGGACCGTGCCGCACCATCCCCGGGTCGAACGGCACGCCGTACGCCTCGAAGGCCCGTTGCGCGCCCCTCAACCTGCCCTGCGCGGTGGTGAGTTCGGCGTGCCCGGGCAGCACCAGGACGCGGCGGTGGCCGGCCGAGAGGAGGTGGCTGGCCATGGCGTAGGCGCCGCCTTCGTTGTCGTAGTCGACCGTCGTCGCCGGGACGTCGCCCTCCAGCGGCGGGCGGCCGACGAGGACGAGGTGCGAGCCCGCCGCGTCGAGGGAGCGGGCGAAGCGGGCCATGCGGAGTTGGTACTCGTCGACGTCGTACGCCCCGCCGAGCAACACCACGGCGGCGACGCCCTGTTGGCGCATGAGGTTGACCAGCGCGAGCTCGCGCTCCTGGTCGTCGCCGGTAGTGCCGACCAGCGAGAGCCAGCCGCGCAGGGTGGCCGCGCCCTCAACTCCCTTGGCCACGTGGGCGAATGCGGCGCCGGTGATGTTGTTGATGAGGATGGCCACCGTGGGCGTGCCGCCGCCCGCGAGCGAGCGGGCGTGCGCGTTGGTGACGTAGTCCAGGTCGCCGACGACCTTCATCACCCGGCGGCGCAGCTCCTCCGACACCGGGTAGTTGCCGGACAGCACGCGCGAGACGCTCGCCACGGAGACCCCGGCGCGCTCCGCCACGTCCCGGATCGTCGCCCGGCCGACGTCGCCCGACGCCTTGCGCTGACTCACCGTAGCGACTCCTTCACCGTGACCGTGTTTCCACCGGGCGCCCTGGGGCCTGCTCCGGCGCCGGTCCGGAAACCGTATCCCAAGGTCGTTCCCGGTGTGCCGGCCTGTGGACGGCGCGGTTCAGGCGACACGGGCCAGGTCCGCGTGCCGTACCTCGTGGGCCGGCGGCAGGCCCGCGGCCAGGCGCTCCAGCTCGTCGACGACGATGCCTCCGAGCCGTGCCAGCTCGTTGCCGAGGGAGCCCGCGATGTGCGGGGTGAGGAAGACGTTCGGCAGCTTGTACAGCGGGGACGTGGGGGGCAGTGGCTCGGGTTCGGTGACGTCGAGGATCGCGGTCAGCCGGCCGGACAACAACTCGTCGGTGAGCGCCTCGTGGTCGATCAGGGCACCCCGTGAGGTGTTGATCAGCACACCGCCGTCCCGGATGAGCGCGAGCCGCCCGCGGTCCAGCATGCGCTGTGTCTCGGGGATGTCCGGGGCGTGCAGACTCACGATGTCGCTACCGCTCAACAGGTGGTCCAGCGACAGGAGTTCGGCACCCAGCGCGGCGGCCTCGGTGACGCTGACGTAGGGGTCGTGCAGCAGGACCTCGAAGTCGTACGGCCGCAGCAGTTCCAGGAGTCTGCGGCCCACGCGGGAGGCGCCGATGACGCCGATCCGGCGGCCGAGGTTGCCGATCGGCGCGGTCTCGGCGGGCGTCGGGTACGTGTGCGTGTGCCGGAAGCGTTCCCGCTGGGCGAAGGCGTCCTTCCCGGCGAGCAGGATCATCGCGAGGGTGTACTCGGCGACCGGGAGCGCGTTGCCGGTGACCGCGCTGGAGACGGTCACCCCGCGTTCCCACAGGGCCTCGCCGACCAGCGAACGGACCGAGCCCGCCGCGTGCAGCACGGTCCGCAGCCGGGGTGCCGCCGCCAGCGCGTCGGCGTCGAGGTGCGGGCAGCCCCACCCGGTGATCAGGACCTCGGCCCCGGCCAGGGCCCGGGCGGCCTCGGGTGCGCCGAAGTCCCGTACGACGAGCCCTGGTTCGATCTCGGCGGTCTGCCGGAGCCGGTCCATCAGGGGTGAGGGGAAGAGCAGGGGCAGGTGCACCGGATCCATGGCGAACACGGCCCTCGGCGGCTTGGCGCTGGGCATGACCCTCCAGTAGTGCGGCGTGAGAACGATGTCGGAAACGTTTTCTGAAAACGTCTTCTACCGTAGATCTGCCGTGGAGCGGGGGTCAATCGGTGAGAAGGGACCCCGAGCGCGGAAATATTTCGATCGGCTCCGGGACCGAAGGCAGGTGATGTCGCGCGGCATGACCCGGCCGGCGGATTTCGTCCGCCGGAATAGCCGGGCGCGATGTGATGCTCTGATGAGCATGGTTCACGAGCGCGACGAGGAGCTGGTGGGCAGATGAGGGCAGAGCAGACGAACCCCGTGGTCGGCACCCCGTACGGGGCGGTGCGCGGCCGGTACGAGAACGGGATCGCGGTCTTCCGGGGCATCCCCTACGCGGCACCCCCCATCGGCCCCCGGCGGTTCCGCCCGCCCGTCCCGCCCGAGCCCTGGACCGGAGTGCGCGACGCGCTCGCCTTCGGCCCGACCGCCCCGAAACCGCCGTACTCCGAAGCCTTCGCCAAACTGCTCTCCGACCCCGTCGTGCCAGGCGACGACTGCCTCAACCTCAACGTGTGGACCCCGGAACCCGGCCCGGGCGCCCGGCTCCCGGTGATGGTGTGGCTGCACGGCGGCGCGCTGACTCGGGGTTCGTCGGCCGTCCCCGTCTACGACGGACACGCCTTCGCCCGCGACGGCGTCGTCATGGTCTCGGTCAACTACCGCCTGGGCGTGGAGGGTTACGGCCTCTTCCCGGACGCCCCCGCCAACCCCGGCCTGCGCGACCAGCTCGCCGCGCTGCGCTGGGTGCACGAGTCCATCGCGGCGTTCGGCGGCGACCCCGACCGGATCACCCTCTTCGGACAGTCCGCCGGCGCGATCAGCATCGGCGCCCTGATCGCCGCCCCGCAGGCCCAGGGGCTGGTCCGCCGGGCCGTCCTGCAGAGCGGGCCACCGGAGGCCTTCGACCGCGACAAGGTACGGCGGATGGTGCGCCGGATGGCGACCCGCCTGAAGATCCCCGCCACCGCCGAGGCCTTCGCCGCCGTCGACCGCGACCTCCTGCTCCGCACCCAGGCCGACGTGGGCAGGCTCAGCAGCCCGGTCCTCGGCGGACCCACGTTCGGGATCGTCATCGACGGCGACCTCGTCCCCCGCGACCCACTGGAGGCGCTCGTCGACGGCGAGGTGGGCCGGGGCATCGACCTGATGCTGGGCTGGACCCGCGACGAGTACCGGCTGTGGCTGGTCCCCGGCGGACTCCACGAGCGCGTCGACCGGCTCGGCGCGGTCGCCCTGGCCGGTGCGATGGCCCGCTGCCACTGCGGCGTCGAGGTCCCGCGCGGCTACCGCGCCCTGCACCCCGCGGCCGGCACCGCCGAGACCGTCGGCCAGCTCGTCACCGACCACCTCCTCCGCTACCCCCTGCACCGCCTCGCCGACGCCCGCCCCGGCACCTCCCACGTCTACGAGTTCGCCTGGCCCTCCAACCGCCCCGACCTCGGCTCCTGCCACGCCCTCGAACTCGGCTTCGTCTTCGACACCGGCGACATCCCCGAGTCCGCCAAACTCGCCGGCCAGGGCGCGCCCCAGGCACTCGCCGACGCCATGCACGGCGCCTGGGTGCGGTTCGCGGTGGACGGCGACCCCGGGTGGCAGCCCTGGGACGACACGCACCCGGTCCGCGTCTTCGGAGAGGGCGAGCCGTATGTCGCGCACGGGCCGCGCGACCCCGAGTTCGCCCTGTGGGCGGCCGACGCGGTGACGAAGGCGAAGGAAGCGGCGGTTCCGGACGAGGGCGCGCCGCCCGCGCGGAGCGCCACCGAACTGCGGTCGGTCGTACGACGGCTGCGGCGGACGGGGGATGTGCGGCGGTCGTCGTGAGGGTGGGGATACGGGACAGAAACCGGTTGCCCGGCGTTGGAGGTCGGCCATCGTCCCGCTGAGGTAAGGGAATTGGCCGACGCACGCCCCTCCTCCCCACCATCACCCGCTGCTAGTCTCCGCGCAGGGAACCGGTTGCCGACGTGTTGCCACAGGCCGGGGAGGGGCGAGGCGGTACATGACCAGGAAGAGCCAGGACGCCAACGGGAGCACCATCCGGGACGTGGCGGCGCGTGCCGGGGTGTCCGCGTCCACGGTGTCGCGGGTGCTCGGCGGCGACTACCCGGTGAGCACGGCGACCCGCACGCGCGTGCTGCGGGCCGTACGCGAACTGGACTACGTCGCCGACGCCCGGGCCAAGGCCGTGGCGGGCGTCGGGACGCCGACCCTCGCGTTCGTCCTGGAGGACATCACCGGACCGTCGTTCGCGCTGATGGCGCACGGGGTGGAGCGTGAGGCGACCCGGCTCGGCCACCTGTGCCTGGTGTGCAGCACGGAGGGCGACGTCCAGCGCGAACTGGACTTCATCGAGACGATGCGCGCCCAGCGCACCGCCGCCGTGATCCTCGTCGGCGGCACCGCGGACACCCCCGAGTACCGCGAGCGAACCCGCCGTATCGCCGACTCGCTCGCGGCGGCCGGCTCGCGGCTCGTGCTCTGCGGACGGCCGCCGCTCGGCCCGGGCGCACCGGTCACGGTCATCGAGTACGACAACGAAGGCGGCGCCTACGCCCTCGTCGCGCACGTCCTGGCCCAGGGCCACCAGCGCGTCCTGTTCCTCGGCGGCAAGCCGGACCACGCGACCGCGCAGGGGCGTGAACGCGGTTACCTCGCCGCCCACCGCGCCCGGGGCCTCGAACCCGACCCGGATCTCCTGCTCCACGGCGACTTCACCCGCGACTCGGGCCACCGGCTGATGCGCCTCGCCCTGAGCCGGAAACTGGAGTTCACGGCCGTGGTCGCCGCCACCGACATGGTTGCCGCGGGCGCGCTCACCGCGCTGCACGAGGCGGGCCTGGACGTCCCCGGAGATGTCTCCCTGGCCGGTTACGACGACATCCCCTTCGCCCGCGACCTGCACCCCGCCCTCACCACGGTCCACGTCCCCTACGAGGAACTGGGCCGCCTCGCCGTACGCACCGCGCTGGGCCGCGCAGCGGAGTCCCCGGACGAGCACCTGTTGCTGGGCACGCATGTGGTGGTGCGGGACTCGATCGCGGCGATCACTGTGTGAGCGTCTCCCTGATGGATGTGATCGCCTCGGGACCCACCCGGCAGCACCCTCCGATCAGCCGCGCGCCGGACGCCCGCCAGCCCTCGACCTGTTCGGCGGTGAAGGTGGAACGGCCCGTCCACGCACGGGCGTTGGCGTCCCAGGTCTCACCGCTGTTCGGGTAGACGACGACGGGCTTCCCGGTCACGCGGGCCGCGATCTCGACCGCCGCCTCGACATCCTCGGGCGCGCAGCAGTTGACGCCGACCGCGATGATCTCGTCCGCGTCGGCGGCCAGGGCGAACGCCTCCTCCAGCGGCTGCCCGGCACGGGTGCGGTCACCGGCGATCGAGTACGACAGCCAGGCGGGCGTCCGCAGCCCGCGCACCGCCCGCAGCAGCGCCTCGGCCTCGACGGTGTCCGGGATCGTCTCGAAAGCCAGCACATCCGGCCCGACGAGATCCAGCACCTCCAGGCGGGGCCGGTGGAAGGCCTCCAGCTCGGCCACG
Organism: Streptomyces sp. NPDC048504; assembly: GCF_043200035.1. Taxonomy (NCBI): domain Bacteria; kingdom Bacillati; phylum Actinomycetota; class Actinomycetes; order Kitasatosporales; family Streptomycetaceae; genus Streptomyces; species Streptomyces sp. NPDC048504. The sequence continues at coordinate 136,288 of NZ_JBICXA010000005.1, read as the reverse complement.
CTCAGCCCGTATCGGCCCCGGTACTCGGAGCCGTCCGCGAGCATCGCGCCGTACGGCCCGACGGAGGCCGCCACGTAGAGCGGCCGCCCGATGCCCCGCCGTCCCGCGTCCGCCGCCGCGTCGACGGCCAACTCCACGCTCCCGGCGATGAGTTCGGCCGCCCGGTCGTGCTTGATGCCGCGCTTCGCGAAGCCCTCGAAGGTGGCCTGGTAGCTGGAGGTGATCGCCACGTCGGCGCCCGCCTCGTAGTACGCGAGATGCGCCTCGGCGATCGCCTCGGGCCGGTCCGCGAGCAGCCGCGCCGACCACAGCTCGTCGCTCAGGTCGTGCCCGGCCGCCCCGAGCTGGTTGGACAGACCGCCGTCGAGAACGAGCGTACCGGCGGCGAGGGCGTCGGCGAGGAGGGGAGGGGTGTCGCTGGTCATGCCTCGACGCTAGTCGATCCGGGCGCGGAGCCGGGGATGCGTCCAGCTGTCGAACGGAATGCCCGGAATGTGGAACACCTAGGGGATTTCTGAGGGGCGCCAGCCTTGCCCGCATGCTCGACATCGTGGCCACGGGGCGGAAGCGCGCGAAGTCCTGGGTCACTCCGCCTCCGCTGAACTCCGGTACAGGGAGCCGGGGTTGGCCCTCGCGTTCCTCGCCGGGTGGGCCGCCGAGGCGCGTGTGCCGGCCCCGCAGTTGGGGTTCCCGGAGGCGCCGAGCGGCCGTTAGGTACGACTCTGGTTGTGCCGCGATGGGTCGTCGTCCTGCTGCGGCGCCGTTGTGGCTGGGCGCGCCCGCGCGGCGGAGCCGCAGATCGACACAGCCCCGCGCCCCTTTGGGGGTGTTGCTGAACCGGTATCTAGGCCGCGTGCCTTCCGCCCCCGCGCCTGCCTCCGCCCCGCGTGCGCCTGGTCGCCGGGACCAACAGGCCGCCCAGCAGGCCGAGTCCGAGTGCGTAGGGCCACCAGCCGAAGCCGTTGCTGCGGGTGGTGTTCGTCGTGCGGGCCTCGGCGAGTGTCGTCCCGGAAGACGACGAGGGGTGGGTGCTGGGGGAGGGGCTGCTCGCAGTGACGGCGGTCAGGACCACGTCGTTGCCGTCGCCGCCGCGGTAGCTGATGCGGTACGTCGTGTCGGCGAGCTTCAGCTTGGTGCCCTCGCTAAGTCCCTTGAAGGCGCCAGTAGTTGAGCCGTGACCCCTATGGTCGAGGATCGTGACGGTCCGCGCGGGACGCGTCCCGGCGGCCGAGAGGTCCAGGTCGCCCGCCAGGCCGACCTTCCCCGCGACCTTCAACGGCTTGTCGCGCAGGACGAGTTCGCCCTTCGAGCTCTGCGTGTAGTTACCGGTCACGGTGAGCCCGGTGGTCACCGCGCTGTCGTTCGTGACGGAACCTTTCACCGTGCCCACACCGGTTAGATCGGTCGACACACGCAGGCCCGCCGTGCCCGCGTCCAGCCGCGCACCCGCCGACGTGAGCCGAATCGCCCTGCTGTGGGCGAGAGTTGCCCCCGACCGCAGTGCCAGCGTGCCCTTCGAGACCGTCGTCGTCCCCGTGTACGTCACCGCCGCGCCGGTCAGCGTCGTCGTCGCGGCGCCGGACTGGACGAGGGACCCCGTGCCGCTGAGGTGCGACAACTGGACAGCGAGTGCCGCGTTGCGCAGCACAAGGGTCCCGTCGTCGACGATCCGCCGCTGCTCCGTACCGGTCAGCAGCCCGCCGTCGCCGCCCGGCTTCCCGGACCCCAGCCGCAGCACCGCCCCCTTCTCCACGGTCGTGGAACCGTCGTAGTACTGCGGCGCCGCGAACGTCACGTCGTTCCCGCGCGTCCCCGCGATGACGATGTCCCCAGCACCGGGCGCGGCAAGGGTGTCGTGGTACTTGCCACCGCCGATCGGTGCGCCCAGGGTGACCGGGCCGTCGTAGTCGAAGGTCAGCCGGGAGCGGACGCCGCTCGCCTCGTGGAGGTTGATGTAGACGGTGTCCTTGGTACCCGGCATGAAGATCTGGTGGGTGGTGCCGTCGCCCCACTGGACGTTCGCGCCCTCGATGTTGGTGCCGCGCTTGTTCAACTGGTGGGCTATCGCACGCCAGTTGAGGTTCGAGTCGCTGAGTGACGGGTTGGTGTCGCCGCCCTGGTCGCTGTAGCTGTACTGGCCGGTGAGGACGACCTTGCTGCCCGGCCGGGAGTGGACGTTGACGTCGCTGCCGTACTCGCGCTGGTAGAAGTTCTGGCGCAGGGTGATCGTCTGGTACAGCGGGGTGTCGATGATCCAGGATCCCTGGTTGAGGATCGCGCGGGCGTTCGGGAGCGCCACCGGGTACTCGGGGCGGCCGACGGCCATGCCGCTGCCGTTGTCGATCACCCCTGAGAAAGGGTGAGTTCCGGCGAGGTCGAGCGTGCCCCACATGTTGCGTGGCTGCGTGACCAGGCCCGAGCCGCTGATCGTGCCGATGTTGAAGGTGCGGGTCAGGGAGAGGCGCAGGGTGCCGTCGACCCGGACGTTGAGCTGGTTCAACTGGTAGCCGGGCGTGCCGTAGGGGAAGTGGCCGATCAGGCCGGTCCCACCACCTGTGCCGTACTGGAGGGTTGTGCCGCTCGCGACCGTGATCGCGGGCGGGTCCGGGTTGCTGACGGTCGTGTACGGGTGATTGCCGCCCTGGGTGGTCACCTTCTGCCGCTGCCGGGACGCCGGGAGTGTGAAGTCGCTGTCCTTCGTGAGGATCAGCGTGCCGCCGCCGCGCACGGTCAGCGTGCCCTGGCCGCGGAACACCCCGTCGTACGTCGTCGTCCCGGACGGCACGGTGACCACCGTGTCGCCGGTGAGTGTGACATCGCGGTCCGCGAGGACGTCGGCGGTCGCGTCACCGGTGCCGGCGGCCGAGGCGGGGGGAGCGCCGACCAGGAGGGCGACGGTCGCGAGGGCGCCTACGGCGGCTGAGGTCTTGTGGGTATGGCTGCGCACGTAACTGGAGACGGGCGCCGACGGTGGCGATAACAGAAATCTCGCGGCCGTCTTTGTCACGCGCGACCCGTTGACCTTCCCGTAACACACCCTTACCTTTTCGGCGTTCGTAATGACAGATGGCGTACGAGATCTCGAACTCCCGCTGTTCCCTGCCTTGTTGTCCCCCCCACCTCCGAGAGGCGTCAGATGAGACGTGTGTACGCAATCCTCGTCGCCCTGTGCTGCGCGTTCGCCGCGGCCCTGGTGACCGCCGGACCGGCCCAGGCCGCCGCCCAGACCATCACCAACGGCACGCAGTTCACGGACACTTCGGGCAACGCCTTGCACGCGCACGGCGGCGGTGTGATCAAGGTCGGCAGCTACTACTACTGGTTCGGCGAGGACCGCAACGCCGACAACACCTTCAAGTACGTGGACGCCTACCGCTCCACCGACCTGAAGAACTGGGAGTTCCGCAACCACGTCCTGACCCAGTCCAGCGCCTCCGAGCTGGGCACCGCCTACATCGAGCGGCCGAAGGTCATCTACAACGCGTCCACCGGCAAGTTCGTAATGTGGATGCACAAGGAGAACGGCGTCGACTACAGCGAGGCCAAGGCCGCCGTCGCCGTCTCCTCGACCGTGGACGGTAGTTACACCTACCAGGGCAGCTTCCAGCCGCTCGGCGACAACATGTCCCGGGACATCACGACGTTCGTCGACACCGACGGCACCGCCTACATGGTCTCCGCCGCCAACGAGAACTACGACCTGCACATCTACAAGCTCACCGCCGACTACACCGCCATCGACAGCCTGGTCGCCAACCCGTGGGTGGGCGGACACCGCGAGGCACCGGCCCTGTTCAAGCGCAACGGCGTCTACTTCATGCTGACGTCGGCGGCCACCGGCTGGAGCGCCAACCAGCAGCAGTACGCCACCGCCACCAGCATCACCGGCCCGTGGACGGCGTTCACCAACGTCGGCGACTCGACCGCGTACAACTCGCAGACCGCCTACGTCCTTCCGGTCACGGGGACTTCGGGCACCTCGTACCTCTACATGGGCGACCGCTGGGGCAACTCCTTCGGCGGCACCGTCAACGACTCCCGTTACGTATGGCTGCCGTTGACCTTCCCGACCACAACCTCGATGTCCATGGCGTCCTGGTACCCGGAGGTGTCGATCGACACGACCGCCGGCACGATCACCGGCACGAGCGCGACGTACAACACGCTCATCGCCAGGAACAGCGGCAAGTGCGCAGACGTGGCGAACCAGTCGCTGTGGCAGGGCGTCGCGATCAGCCAGTACACCTGCAACAGCGGCACCAACCAGAAGTGGTGGTTCAAGGACCTCGGCACCGGCTACTACGAACTCATGGGCCGGGGCAGCTCGTTGTGCCTCCAGGAGAACGCCACGAACGTCACCCAGGAGAACTGCACCGGCGCCACCGCCCAGCAGTGGAGCCTGACCACGTCCGGCAGCTACGTCCTCGTCAAGGCCAGGACGAGTGGCGAGTGCCTGGACGTGTCGGGCGCGTCCACCGCCAACTCCGCCGCGATCATCACCTACACCTGCAGCGGGGCTACCAACCAGCAGTGGACGCGCGGTAGTTGAGCACACGGTTACCGGACCGGATTCCAGCCGTCCGTGCCCGCCAGATACTTCTGGGCCGTGTAGTTCGCGGCCTGGGAGTCGGTGAGCTGCGGGCGGTTGGAGTTCACCGTGGCGCCCGCGCCCGTGTTCTTGTACTCGAAGAAGCGGGCGTACTTCCAGGAGTACCCGCTCATGTCCGTCCAGGGCCCGGCGACCTTCACGGCAGCGGGCAACGAGGTCTGGCGGACGACCAGTTGGCCCACAGCGTCCGCCGTCGGATGCCAAGGGCGGCCCAGGTAATAGGTGTTGGCCGCCGCCGAGCTGCTCACCGAGCTGCCGGTGACGAGGATGCCGTACGTCTTCGCGGAGCTGGTGTTGGGTGCCGACAGGAAGCCGTTGAGGCCGCCCGCCGCGGCGCCCGAGTTGCGCAGCTGGATGTTGACCCGGTCGTAGACGGCGGTGGCGTTGCCGAAGACGAAGTCGACGTCGCCGGAGATGAACGACGAGTAGAAGTACTGCCGGTACTGACCGGTCGACGACGGCGACCAGTTGAGGACGGTGTCCTGGCGGCTGATGAACCGGTCGTTGGTGAACGTCTGCCGGTCGCCCTGCGCGGTGATCGCGACGGCCTGCGTGTCCGTGATGTCGGGGTGGGCGGACTTGTCGAAGGTGTTCTGGACGGTGATCCCGGTGACGGTCAGCCCGGTCGCCGAGAAGGTCGCCACCGAACTGCCCAGCGTCCCGTACTTGTTGCCACTGGCGTCGGTGTAACCGGCGGCCCGGTCATAGGTGATGACGACGTCCTCGGCGTTGCCGGTGGCGCCCTGGATGGTCAACCCCGTTTTGCCGGCAGGCACGTTGACGATCTCGGTGTACGTGCCCTTCGCGACGGAGACGGTGTCACCGGCGGCGGCCGCGTTCACGGCGGCCTGCACCGTGGTGAAGCGGCCCGAACCGTCCTTGGCGACGGTGATGACGGTGGCGGCCCGCGCCTGGGTCACCAGCGACACGGCGACCAGCCCGAGGGCGGCCGCGGTACCGGTCGCCACGGCGGCGGCTCGACGCCGGGCGGGGGAGCGGCGGTGCGTGTTCGGCTCTGTCATGTCCTCAAGTCGCCGTCCCCCGCTCGGGAGTTGCCGCCTCTAGGCCAGCAGATCGATCGCGTCGATCGATGTACCCGCGCTCAGGAACGACGTCGTCCCCGAACCGCTCGCCACATAGATCTTCAGCGTGTTGTACGCACTGGCGTCCGTCAGCCAGGCCGAGGCCGGAACGCTGTACGTGAACGTGTTGTTGTTGCCCCGGTACGAGCCCACGGTCAGCGACCGGGTGCTCGGCTGGGTCGGAGGCGAGGGGACGGCCGAGGTCCAGGTGTCGTTGACGACGACCTGCGGCCGGCCGTTCGCGTATGCCGTCGTCACCCCGATGCGCAGGGTGTGCGCGGCGGCCAACTGGGCGGCCGTCAGCTTGAAGTACACGATGATGCCGCTGTTGACGTCCTTCCACAGATAGCAGGGGAACGCCGAGGTCTCGGTGCCGCTGCCGATGACGACGTTGCCGGTCCAGGACGCGGCCCGTACGTCCGAGGGGTGCGCGTACGTCATCAGGTCCGCGTTCTTGAACCCGCTCGGCGAACCGTCCCAGTCGCCGATGCGCCAGATCGCGCTCGCGTTGGACGGGTCGTTCGAGGACGGGATCGCGATGCTGTTCAGCGTCGTCGTCCCGCCCGCCGTGACCGCCACCGACCCGGTGTAGACGGCGAGTTCACCCTTGAAGACCGTCAACGTGTACGTCCCCGGAAGGACTCCGGCGATCGAGAAGTAGCCGTCCGAGGCCCGCGCCGAACCCCAGTACTGGGCAGCCGAGTTGGCGAGCCCGACCGTGTACGCGTACGCCGTGTCGCGCCCGGTGATGCCCACACCGGCGACCCGGCCCCGGCTGCCAGAAGCCGTGTACCCGGAGATGCCGAGCGAATCGGCCCACGAGGTGGTGAGGTTGGCGTGGTAGAGCGAGGAGGAGGGCGCGCCGCCGTCCGTGAGCGCGATGACGTACGGGCCCTGGAGACCGAAGCGCTGCGCCTCCGTCTGGTTCTCGCCGTAGTACAGGATCTCGTACAACCCGCCGCCGTCCGCGCTCTGGTGGCGCAGCAGGGAACGGTAGAACGGGCCGCCGGACGCCTTCTCGTGGTTGCTGCGCACGACCCACAGGCCGACGCTGCCGGTGGTCCAGCCGACGTAGTCGTAGTCGATGACCCGCTTCTTCGAGTAGTGCTTGGAGCGGGTCTGGCCGTCGGACTTCTCGAAGACGTCCGCGGACTCGATGGTGGTCGGCGCGTAAGTGTAGGAATCCGGCTCGTCGTTGAGGAACATGCCGGCCTTCACACGCACGATGTAGCGGGTCGCGCTGACCGAGGTGTCGGCCTTGTTGGTCCACAGGTAGACGTTGTTCTCGCCGCTGCGGGCCGCGTAGTAGTGCTTCAGTGTGCCGTGCGTGACGGAGATCAGGATCGTCGTGCCGGACTGCGCGATCGTCACCGTGGAGGTGCCGAGGCCGGACTCGACATGCGAGTTCATGCCGCCGTAGCCCTGGTACTCGGTGCCCTTGTAGACCAGCGACGTCAGGTCGCCGTTCGTCTTGCTGACCTTGAAGACCAGGCTCGCGCCGGTGTCGACGACGTAGTTCGAGCCGTCGTCGGTGTAGCCGAAGCTCGCGGCGGACGCGCTCTCGGCGAGCGGCCCGGCGAGCGCCGCCGAACCGGCCGTGGCCGCTGCGCCGAGGACGAAGGTGCGGCGGCGAACCGGTCTGTTCACAGAACCGGACATGGGGGTGCCTCCTTCGGGAGGTGGGGGTGCGGGTGCTTTGGAGGGTGACAGTTGAATCGATTTCGCGAAAGGGCTTTCGCGGCCTTGGAGTTGGCAGTGAGGTGAAATCTGCCGCAGGTCTAGAAAGCGCTTGTCCATAGCGGTACGGTCCACCGCCAGGCCTTGTCGTCGGACGGAGGAGCCGCGAATGAGACGTTTCAACATCGCCCTGCTGGCCGCACTGACCCTGAGCACCGCCCTGTCGACCGCACCCGCCCAGGCCCACGACCGCAGAACCCCGCTCGGCATCGCCAACTGCACCGCCACCGCTTGCCACTTCGACGTCCCGCCCGGCACCTACGACGTCACGGTCCGCCTCGGTGGCGAGAGCGCGGCGAGTACGGCGATCACCGGCGAGACCCGGCGCTCTCTGCTCCCCGAGACGGCGACGCCGGCCGGCCGCACGGTGACCCGCAGCTTCACGGTCAACGTCCGTACGCCAGAAGGCGAACCGACCGGACCCGACGGCACCCCCGGCCTCGACCTCACCCTCGGCGGCACGGCCCCCGCACTTGCCGACATCCGCGTCACCCCGGCGCACCACACCCGCCAGATCATCCTGATCGGCGACTCCACGGTCTGCGACCAACCGGGTGACCCGTACTCCGGCTGGGGTCAACAGCTCCCGCAGTTCCTGCGGAAGGGCGTGTCCGTCGCCAACTACGCTGATTCCGGGGAGAGTACGGTCACCTACCTGGAGAATCCCTTGCTGTGGGGGACAGTTCAGCCGCTGATCCACCCCGGTGACCTCGTGCTCGTCCAGCTCGCGCACAACGACAAGACGACCGACGAGGCGACGTATCGCGCGAATGTGGAAACCCTGATAGCGGGTATCCGTGACAAGGGTGGTCGTCCCGTCCTCGTGACACCGATCGTCCGACGCTGGTTCAATGCCGACGGCACACTGAACAACAACACAGCGCTGCTGGTGAACGGACTCGGCGTCGACCTGCCGGGCGTCGTCCGCTCGGTCGCCGCCGCCGAGGGGGTAACGCTGATCGACCTCACGGCGCAGACCAAGGCGCTGGTGGAATCGCTGGGAGTGGAAGGCTCCAAGGCCATCTACCTCTACAACGAGAAGAAGGACAACACGCACACCTCCGCGCACGGAGCCACCGTGTACGCGGGCCTGGTCCGCGACGCACTCGTCGCCCGGCATCTGCTGCCGGAGGACCGGGTACGAGTGGGGTGAGACCCGAAAGACCCCTGGGGCGTTCCGACCGGAACCGGGGCGCCCCAGGTTCCACTCTCCCGCCGTGCGTGTGAAAGCGAGCCGATGCAACTCCCTGCCGACGACAGCGCGTTGAGCCCCCGCACCGGCTACACCCGCGCCCACTGGGAGGCGGCGGCCGACACCCTCCTCGCCGCCGTCGAGCCGTACGCGAGCGAGGACCGCGCGCTCTACCACCTCCCCGGCACCCACACGAGTTGGTCCGGCCGGCTCTCCGACGGCCTGGAGGGTTACGCCCGCACCCTGCTGCTGGCCGCCTTCCGCCGCGACGAGACGGCACTGGAGCGCTACGCGGACGGCTTGGCGGCAGGCGTCGCGGGCGTCTGGCCGACGATCGAGGACCGCAGCCAGCCCCTCGTCGAGGCGGCGTCCATCGCCCTCGCCCTGCGCCTGACCCGCCCCCTCCTCTGGGACCGCCTCGACGAGCCCGTACAACAGCGCGCGGCGGCCTGGCTCGCCGACGCCCTCACCGCCGAACCCTGGCCCTGCAACTGGGAGTTGTTCCCCGTCACGGTGGGCGGCTTCCTCCAGGAGATCGGCCACGAGGCCGAAGAGTCCCGCAAGGCGATCGACCGAGGCCTGGAGCGCATCGAGGACTGGTACGTCGGCGACGGCTGGTACACCGACGGCGACGGCCGCAAGTTCGACTACTACAACGGCTGGGCGATGCACCTCTACCCAGTCCTGCACGCCTGGCTGGCCGACGACCCCCGGCTCCTCGGCCTCTACGGCGGCCGCCTGGAACGCCATCTCGCCGACTACGCCCGCCTGTTCGGCGCCGACGGCGCCCCGATGCTCCAGGGCCGCTCCCTCACCTACCGCTTCGCGACTACGGCTCCGCTGTGGCTGGGGGCGCTGACGGGCCGTACGCCGCTGCTGCCGGGGGAGACGCGACGGCTGGCCTCCGGAGCGCTGAAGTACTTCCTCGACCGGGGCGCGGTGGACGACCGGGGGCTGCTGAGTCTGGGCTGGCACGGCCCCAACGAGGCGATCCTGCAAGGCTATTCGGGCCCCGCGTCCCCGTACTGGGCCAGCAAGGGCTTCCTCGGCCTGCTCCTCCCGCCGGACCACGAGGTGTGGACGGCGCCGGAGGAACCGGGCCCGGTGGAACGGGAGGACACGGTCACGCCGATCACTCCCGCCAACTGGCTTCTCCAGTCGACCAGTTCGGACGGCCTGGTCCGCCTCCACAACCACGGCAGCGAGGACGTCCGCTACGACCCGTACTACACCCGCCTCGCCTACTCCACGGTGACGGAGCCCTCGGCGTCGTACGACAACAGCGTGATCGTCGGCGGGGATCCGAGCCGTACGGAGATCGTGCCGTTGGGGGTGGGGGAGGGGTGGGCCGCTTCCCGGCACGCTGCGGCTTCCGGGGCCCGCGTGGTCAGCCTGGTGGTGGCCGAGGGGGCGGTGGAGGTGCGGGTCCATCTGGTGGTGGGCGCCGCTGCGGGGACGCCGGTCCGGGTCACGGGGTGGTCGGCGGGGGAAGGGCTGGACGCCGAACTCGCCTCCCTGCACGGGTTGTTGGACGGTGAGGGTGTCGTCGGTGACGGGCCCACCCTGTTCGTCGTCTTGGCCCGGCTCACCGGGGAGTCGGACCCCCGTCCCCTCGCGGAACTCGTGTCAGTGGAGGTCGACGGGGATCACGGCGTCTCCGTTCAGTGGGCCGACGGCAAGCGGGTGGGCTTCCGGTTCACGGAGTCAGCCGGGCGATCCGGAGGCTCGTCGTGGTCGGTGACGTCCCGTTGAGCGGGGTCGCGTAGGTCGGGGTGACCGGGGCGTAGGCCCAGGTCAGCGTGCCGTTCTTCAGGACCGCTATGTCACCGCTGATCCGGGCGGTCACCACCTTGTCCGCGCCCTGGGCCTTGCCGTTCCAGTCGATGAGACGGAGGTGGGTGCCCGTGAAGGTGCCGGTGCAGGTGCCGGCGTTGCACTTGGCGCCCTTCAGGGACTCCCAGGAGACCAGGAGGCGGTCCTTGCCGTACGGGGCGATGTGCACGTCGACGTTCTCGGTGCCGGCCGTGCTGGTGAGGTAAATCGCCTTGCCGGGGCCGGAGTTGCGGTTCGCCAGGAAGGCGACGGCGACCTGGTGCGTGCTCGTCTTCGGGGTGACCGTCCAGCCGCGCCCGCTGGAGTCGGCGGCGTTCTTCTTGGCCGAGGCGGCACCGCGGGAGGCGAAGGCGGTGGCGTAGCGGCCGGTCGCCGACTTCACCAGGTCACCGGTGCGGCCGGGGAAGGTACCACCGCAGTACCCTGCCCAGCACTGCTCGCGCTGCACGACCGGCGCGACGTCCGGGGCGCCGATCCCGGTGGAGACGAACAGGCCCGAGCGCCAGTCGTCGAAGCACAGCGAGGTGAAGGCGCCGGAGGTCTCCGCGTGCAGCGCGATGCCCTCGTTGTGGCTGCAGCCCCAGCTCCAACCACCGCTCAGCTTGGCGCCTTTGGCGCTGACGTACGCCAACTTGTCGCCGAAGTGGCCGTCCGCGAAGCCGCCCGCGCCGTGCACGACGAAGTACGCGCCGTACTTGCTGCCGTTCCAGGTGAGTTGGCCGTCGAGACCCGGGGAGGTGTCGTTCGACGCGGTGCCGGTGAGCTTGGTGCGGAAGGTCTGCTTGCCGCCCGTGTAGCGGACGATCGCGGCGGCCGTCTCCTTCCACTTGTTGGTGTCGGCCACCCGCGTGAGCAGCGCGAATCCGTCGTTGTGCGCGACCAGACCGCCGACCTCCTTGGCGCTCTTGACGACCGTGTCGGCACCCGAACGCAGTCCGGCGGCGTTCAGCGGGGTCACGTGAACGCCGTCGGCGGCGGGCCAGGCCACGCGCAGGGTTCCGTCGGGGGCCACGGCCGTGGTCGTACGGGTCCACTGGCGGGCGTTGTTGTAACCGGCGGTCAGATAGGGGAACTTGGCGGCCAGGGCCACCGTGGTGCTGGTCGGGGAGAGCGTGCCGGTCGCGGTCCTGGCGGTCGTCGAGGTCTTCGCGACGGCCTTCGGGGACGTCTTCGCGGAGGCGGACGCGGTCGCCGTACCGGTGGTGGACGGAGAGCCCTGGGCGGCGGCCTCGGCGGAGGCGCTGCTGGACACGGAGGGGGAGGCGGACGTCCCGGACGCGGTCGAACTGCCGCTGTCGCCGTTGTCCGTCGCCGCGGTCGCGTACCAGGCACCGCCGAGCAGGGCCGCGACGGCGAGCGAGCCCGCGAGCGGCTTGCGGGCGATGCGGCGGGGCGAACGGCGCCGGTGCGTGGTGGTAGGTCTTGCGTTGGTCATGTCCCCAAGTCGCCGCCCGTGCGGGGGAGGTTGCCGCCGCGCCGCGCGACATATCCGGAGGTCAGCGAGAGGTCGCTTTTCGGGGGCATCCGGAGGTGAGACCGGCTCCACAGCCAGGACAGGCCGATCCTGGTACGTTGGAGGCATTCCTGGGTATCAGACCCTTTGGACTCAGCACCGGCGAGGGACCGAGGAACCATGGCCATGGACCCCGGCGACAAGCGACTGGCAGCGGCCGTCGTGATGGACGACGACGGACGCGTACTTCTGGTGCGCCGGAGTGCCACCGAGAGGTTCCTGCCGCGGGTGTGGGGCGTTCCGTGCGGGAAGCTGGAGCCGGACGAGCGGTCTGAGGACGGCGCGCTGCGGGAGTTGAAGGAAGAGACCGGACTCCTCGGCGAGATCGTCCGCAGGATCGGCGACTCGTCCTTCGTGAGCGAGTACCGGGGCCGCGAGATCAAGAACTGGCAGGACAACTTCCTTGTCAGGCCGCTCACTTGGGAGATCACCCTCCCCGAGCCCGACCAGGCGTATCTCTGGCTCCCGCCATCCGAGCTCGCGACTGCCGGCATCGACATCGACGCGTACAACCTGGACGTCGTACGACAGGCCCTCACGAACTTCTGAGCGACTCCGCCAGACCGTTCAACGCGCCCAGATACTCCCGCACTTCGAGCGGCACCTTCGCCACCGCGCCCGGATGCGGGCCCGCCGCCGTGAACACATCGGTGTGCCGCCGCCGTCCGGCCCCCGTCTCCAGGAACAGCGTCACGGTCGGTACGTCCGTGTCGCACCAGGCCCGGTGCAGGGTGTGCGCGGTGAGCGCGTAGGCGCTGCCCGCCGCGTACTGCCCCGTGTGCGTCAGCCGCAGCCGCGCCGGTCCCGTCGGCCGCAACCGCCAGTCGGCGCTGCGCTCGGCCAGGGACTCCTCGTACCGGTCCGCCGTGATCCCGCCGTCGCCCCGCGCCTCGTACAACTCCATGGCGAGCCGGCCCCGGACCACGTAAGAGGCGAGCGGGGAACGGTGGTTGTGGATGTCCTCCGTGCCGATCGCCGTCGCACCGGGATGCCAGAGGTGCGCGCGCAGCATGTGGCGGGGGCCGCCGTCGATCAGCAACAGCTTGTCGAAGCCCAGGACATGACGGTACGACAGCTCGGCGCAGGCCTCCGGATCGCCCTCACCGGAGGCCAGTTCGGCGATCAGCTCCAACAGGCGGTCCGGGGAGCCCAGTTCGGCGACGACCGCACGGGCCGCGGTGACCATGTCGTGATCGGACAGGTCGCCGTCGAGCGTCTCGGTCAGCAGCCGTCGCGCCGCCAGGATCTGCCGGCCACCCATGCACTCACTCTCCAACTCCGGTTCACACCGGCCTCGTCCGAGGGTCCGGCTGATACATCCATACGGCATGTGCGCGCAGCGCCGAAAGGCCTTGATAGGTCATCCAGATCGGCTGGCGCAGTTCCTCCGTCGTCGTGAACGCGGACCCGTCCCGGCTCCAGGACCAGATGCCGTCGGTCTGCGCCGCCCACACCGCGGCCGCCGCGCCGTCCAGCCGCTCCCGCCACGCGTCCTCGACGCCGTCCTCCCGCGCGATCTCCTGGGCGCCCGGGGTCAGCAGCGCGCGCAGGATCCAACTCGCGGTGAAATGCCGTACGTTCAGCACCTCGTGGTGCGAGGAGTCGTCCGGGTGTGGTCGGCGCACCTCCTCCCGCAGGTTCGCCAGGTCGGCGCAGGTGTCGTGCGCGGTCGCCGGGCAGGCCAGCAGCCAGCGCACCCCGTCCTCGCGCGCCGAACGCTCGACGGCCCCCTCGCCCAGCACCCGGGCCGCCCGGTCCAGGGCGACCACGGCCTGCGCGGTGTGCAGGGCGGAGGGCTGAGCGGGGTGGCCGACCCAGGGCAACGGCGAGAGACGGTGGCTCCAGCAGCGGCGGTGCTGGCGCTGCGGGTCGGAGAGCGCGCCGTCGATCAGGGCACCGCGCAGCACGGGCAGCGTCGGCGCGTCCGGTGCCGCGCGCAGCAGCCCCCGCATCACGGTGGTGACCACATGGGTCAACGCCCGCCCCGTGCCGTCGAGTTCGCGGGTGAAGCCGGCCTCGCAGCGCGCCACCTCGTCCGCCAGCCGCTCCCGCGAGGCGCCCGCCCGGGCCAGGGCGCCCAGGACCATCGCGGTGACCTCCGGGCGGGCCACCGACCCCTGCGAACGGGCCGACCAGCCGCCGCCCTGCAGTCGTAGCCGCCACAGTGTGTCGATGAGATCGCCGGTGTGCAGCCGTCCGTCCGGCACGCCCAGGTCCAGCACGATGTGCAGGCCGTACGCGGTGGCCAGCGAGGTCGGGCGGGCCGGGCCGTCCAACTCCCGGAGGGAGTGCGGCCATCCGACGAGGCGGCCGCGCACCGGGTCGTCCACCACGGCGACCTGGGCGACGAGGGTGTCGTAGGCCGAGGTGAACACCTGCGGCAGCGGGCCGGGAGCGTTCGGCGCGAGGGGAGCGGGCGCGGTGAGCGGGACGGGTCCGGCCGTGCGGGCGCGGAGCAGGGCCGCCGCCAGCCAGGTCATCCCGACCGTGGCGAACCCGCTCAGCCCGGAGATCAGGTACTTGGCCGCCTCCCCGCCGATCGAGTCGGGCAGCACACCGAACAGGAACTGGAACACCGCGTATCCGGCCGCCACACACCCGAACCGGCCGAGCCAGCTCACGAAGCGGGTCGGCGGGCTCCCGCCGGGAGTCGCCGGACCGGGCGGCCCCGGGGCTCTCAAGGGACCACGTCCCAGCTGCTGTTGAGACAAGGCGCGCTCCCTCCCCCTGGGTGGCACGTGACGTTCGCGAAGTTTCCAGTCTAAGTGGTCAGCGATACACGTGGGGCGCGGACCGGAACCGGCGTCTCCGTCAGTCCACTTGACCCTCGCGCGGCCAGTGCGTGAGCGCCACATGCAGGGCGTCGACCGCACGCTCCCACGACCGCCGTACGTCGCGGGGCGCGCCGAAGCCGCCGCTGGACTCCAGCGCGCAGTAGCCGTGGAACGTACTCCTCAACAGCCGTACGGCGTCGGTGAGATCGGGTTCCTCCAGGCCGTAGGCGCGCAGCATGCCGTAGGTGATCTCGGCGGTGCGGCGCAGGGCGGGGGAGCCGGCGATCAGGGACTGGTCGATGCGGATCTGGGTGGCCGCGTACCGGCCCGGGTGCTCCAGGGCGTACGCCCGGTACGCGTCCGCGAAGGCGCCCAGCGCCTCCCGGCCCGTGCGGCCGGCGACCGCGACGGCGATCCGGTCGACCAGCTCGCCGCCCGCGAGGAACGCGACCCGGGTACGCAGATCCTGGAGGTTCCGGACGTGCGAATACAGGCTCGCGTCCTTCACACCGAAGCCGCGGGCCAGCGCGGACAGGCTGACGTTCTCGAAACCGACCTCGTCGGCGAGATCGGCGGCGGCCGCCACGACACGGTCGGCGGTGAGTCCCGCACGCGCCACGGCCCACCACCTCTTCTCTGACCTGCGACGACCGGAACCCTAGGACAATAGCCAATAACAAGAGGGGCACCCGACGCGTTTCACCACGGCCGTCACCGGACTCCGGCAGCAGACTTCCCATCATGGACGACGACTCCGGCACCCCCGCCCCCACCGGCCTGCGCGCCACCGCACTCCTCGGCCGCCCCAAACTGTGGCTCATCCCCACCGTGCTCACCGGCCTGCTCGCGTTCCTGCTGTCCCTCCTCTACATGGGCGGCATCGTCAACCCCAACCGCGAGCTGCACGACCTGCCCATCGCCCTCGTCAACAGCGACACCGGCAAACCACTCCCCGGCCAGCAACAGAACCTGGGCACCCAGATCACCCACGCCATCGCGACCAACTCCGGTAGCAGAGCGGCCGGTTGGCGCCGGCTCACGCGGGCCCAGGCCCAGGACGAACTCGACGCCGGCAAGGTCTACGGCGCCCTGGTCATCCCCGCCGACTTCACGAACTCGGTCGCCGCACTGACCACCACGAACGCCACCACCCGGCCGACCATCACCGTGCTGACCAACCCCGGCAAGGGCAGCCTCGGCTCCTCCCTCGCAAGCAAGATCTCCACCACGGCGGCCCAGCAGGCCTCACTCACCATCGGCAAGCAGCTCGGCGCGGCGGCCACGAAGGCCGACTCCACGCAGAAGCTGTTTCTCGCGGACCCGGTGCGGATCGCCACCCAGGTCGGCCACCCCATCGGCGGCAACAGCGGCATCGGCCTGACCGCCTTCTACTACACCCTGCTGCTGGTCCTGGCCGGATTCATGGGCGGCAACGTCATCAGCAACGGCGTCGACACCGGCCTCGGCTACGCCGACAACGAGATCGGCCCCTGGCACACCCGCCGCCCCACCGTCCCCATCAACCGCACCCAGACGCTGCTCCTGAAGATGGTCATGACGGCCGGAATCACCCTCCTCAGCGTCTCCCTGATCATGCTCGCCGGCATCAGCATCCTCGGCATGGACGCCACCCACATCCCGCTCCTGTGGATCTACTCCTACTGCGCCGCCCTCGCCGTCGGCCTCGGCGTCCAGGCCATCAACGCCGCGTTCGGCGGGATCGGCCAGCTGGTCTCCATGTTCGTGTTCATCGTCCTCGGCCTCCCCTCTTCCGGCGCGACCGTCCCCCTCCAGGCCGTCCCCGGCTTCTACCGCTTCCTCTCCCACTTCGAGCCCATGCGCCAACTCAGCGACGGCGTCAGGGCGATCCTCTACTTCGACGCCCGCGGCGACGCGGGCCTCACACGCGCGTGGACCATGATCGGGATCGGCACGGCGATCGGCCTGCTCTTCGGTTTCGCGATGGTCCAGTACTACGACAGGAAGGGCCACAAACGCCTGACGCCACAGCCAGCTTGAGGCGCCCGACCCCCTCAACCGGCGTAGGGGATCTGAGAGTTGACTCTCAGACTTTCTGAGAGAACACTCTCAGACCATGGATTCCGACAACCGTTTCGGCGACCTGGAGATATCCGACCCGAAGGCCATGCGCGCGCTGGCGCACCCCGTACGCCTCGCGATCCTCGAACGCCTCCAGCGCCACGGCCCCGCCACCGCCTCCCGCCTCTCCCCGCACGTGGGCGCCACCCCGTCCGTCACCAGCTGGCATCTGCGCCATCTCGCCGGCTTCGGCCTGGTCCGCGACGCGGAGGGCGGGACGGACCGGCGGGAGCGGCGGTGGGCGGCGGTGGCGCGGGGCTTCCGGTTCGAGGCGCCGGACGACGAGGAGGGCCGTTCGGCCGCGCGGGTGTTGTCCGGGGAGTTGTTCGCGCAGGCCGCCGACCTTCCTCTGCGCTGGCTGACCGAGACGGAGCCCGAACTGGAGCCGGAGTGGACCAGGCTCGCCGGGGCGAACAACACGCGGATCGTGGTGACGTCGGACGAACTGGCCGCGCTGAAGGACGCGTTCGAGGAACTGATCGCGCCGTACGTCGTCCGCGACCCGGACCGGCGACCGCCCGACGGCCGGGGTGTCCGCCTGCTGATGTACGCGTTGCCGGAAGCTCCCGGGAACGAGGACAGCGAGAACACTACGGACCTACCGGAGTGAAGGGCCGATGGACAACTCGGCCCACCCGGACGCCCCGCCCCGCGTCGGCATCGGCATCGGGATCGCTGTGGCGTGACCGGCGCTTCGTACGGTTCTGGTGCGGCCAGTCCGTCTCCCAGTTCGGCGACCGGATCTCCGAACTGGCCTTGCCCCTCATGGCGGTTGGCGCACTGCACGCCTCCGCGAACCAGGTCGCCCTGCTGACCGCACTGGTCTGGACGCCGAACCTCTTGGGCCTGTTCCTGGGCGCCTGGGTGGACCACCGCCCCGCCAAACGCCGGCTCATGCTGCTCGCCGACGTGATCCGGGCCGCGGTACTGCTGTCCCTCCCGATCGCCTACGCTCTCGACACGGTGACGCTGAGCCAGCTGTACACGGTGGCCGTGCTGACCGGCACGGCGGCGGTCGTCTTCAACACGGCGTACTCGTCCTTCTTCGCCCACCTCGTACCGCCGGAGTCGTACGTCGAGGCGAACAGCAAACTCAGCGCGAGCAGATCGGTGTCCTTCATCGCCGGCCCCGCGATCGGCGGCGGCCTGGTCCAGGCACTGACGGCACCGGTCGCGGTGATCGCGGACGCGCTGTCCTTCGTGGCGTCGGCAATCCTGGTCGGGCGTACACGAGTTGACGAACCACCAGTTCCTACGACGTCGACCGGCCCCTCGCTGCTACGCCGCGCCCGAGAGGGCCTGACCTTCGTGATCCACGAGCCGGTGATGCGAGCGGGCCTCCTCTGCGCCACGACCGTCAACTTCTTCACGTTCCTGTCCGGCACCGGCCTGCTCGTCCTGTTCGCCGACCGTGTCCTCCAACTCTCGCCCGGCGCCATCGGGTTGGCCTTCGGCGCCGGTGCGACGGGCGGCCTCCTCGGCGCGGTGGCGTCCCCCGCGATCGCCCGCCGGATCGGCATCGGCCGCAGCATCGTCGCCGGCGCCGTCCTGTTCCCGGCCCCCTTCGCCCTCATCGCGGCGGCAACCGGCCCGACCTGGGCCCGCCTCGGCACCCTGGGCGCAGCCGAGTTCCTCTCCGCCTTCGGCGTCATGCTCCTCGACGTCAACCTCAACTCCCTCCAGACATCGGTGGTCCCCGACGGCCTCCGCAGCCGCGTGGCGGGCGCGTACAGCACGGTCAATTACGGGGTACGTCCACTGGGGGCGCTGATCGGGGGCGAGTTGGCCACACTGGCGGGCCTGAGAGTGACACTGACGGTCGCGGCGGTCGGGGGTGCGATGTCGGCGCTGTGGTTGGTGGCTTCGCCGATACCGGGGATACGGGCGCTGAAGCCGGAGTCCGACCGGCCCTGAGCGGCTCGCGCGCGCACGCCCAGGGCCGGGGTCCTACCCGGTCAACTCGGTCAGCCCGCGCAGAGCTTCACGTTCACGGTGTCGCCCGCTTTCACGATCTTCGGGGCGTGGGGGGTCACCTCGACCACCGTGTTCGGCTTGCAGCCCGGGCTGTTCACGCTGCTCATTGTGCCGAGCTTGAGGTCGGCCTTGAGGAATTGCCCCTTGGTCGTGCGCAGGTCGGTGCCCGTGAAGTCGATCTCGACGGGGCCTCCCCCCTTGCCGAAGTCCAGCAGCAGGATGGCCTTCTTGTAGTCGGAACCCTTGGTGGTCGCCGTGGCCATGGGCTTCTCCGCCGTCGTCGGCGAGGTGCCGCCTGTCATGGACGCCAGGGCCGTGCCGCCGCCCGCCACGATCAGGGCGGTGGCGACACCGGCGATGAGGGTGGCGCGCCTGCGGCGGGCGCGGTGGACCATGTCGGTCGTGTCGAAGGCCGGAGTGGCGGTGGAGTGCGCGAAGTCGTTCATGGCGTTGATCAGTTCCTCTTCGAAAGGTGTGCAGCCGGAGGACCGCGGGTCGTGCGAACTCATCGGGTTCCTTCCGTGAGCTGCTGCGATGAAGGGGCGGAGAGTGCGGGAAACTGGCTTCTCAACCGGTCGATTCCACGGGCCAGTTGGGAACGGACCGTGCTCTGCGAGATCTTCAGGTCGGCCGCTATCTCGGCGTCGGACAGGTCGTGGAAGTACCGCAGCACCACCACCGTCCGCATCCGCATGGGCAGTTGCTGAAGAGCACGCACCAACTGGTCCCGGCTGTCGATCCGTCCGTACTCGTCGCCCGGCGCGGCCGGCTCGCCGTCCACCGGGTGCTGAGCCGTACGGCGGAATCGTCGCCAGCGGTCGTTGGCGAGGTTGACCATGATCCGCCGCACGTACGCGTCCGGGGCGTCCTTGGCGCTGATCGTGCGCCACTTGCGGCAGGCCCGCTCCAGGGTCTCCTGGACCAGATCCTCCGCCGCGTCGCGGCTGCCCGTCAGGACGAGCGCGCCCCGGAACAGCGCGGCCGAACGGGCGGCGACGAACGTATGGAAGTCGCTCTCCGGCGACTCAACTCCGTTGCTTCCTTCGCCCGTTGCCCACTTGGCTGCCAGATCCACACGCTCCTCCCTTCCTGTCACCCCTCCTCGACGGGGAAGCCCGTGGATCTGCTGCACGGCCCTGACGTGACCTGGGTCACACCGTCGAAATCCTTCGCGTCAGTACGGCCGCCCCCAGCCCCGCCACGGCCAGCGACGCCAGCGCCAACCGCAGGCTCGTCGCCCCCGCCAGGAGCCCCACCACCGGCCCCGCCAGCAGAAACCCCGGCCACTGACCGATCGTGATCACCGACACCGCCTCCCCGGGCGACACCCCGCCCGCCGCGGCCAGCGTGCCGATCGCCCCGCCCGCCAGCACCCCGCAGCTGAAGGAGGCGTGGAACCGGGACATCAGCGGGCTGCCGTGGGCGCGTTCGACGGCGACGGCGAGGGCGTTCACGGGAGTGTTCAGGAACGTCGCCGACAGACCCCACACCGCCAGACCCAGCACCAGCGCCGGAGGTGCCGAAGCCCCCGCCGGCACAGGCGTGTTGAGCAGGACCAGCCCGGTCTCGGCCAGGCACAGCAGCCGGGTGGATCGCCGGGATGCGCGCCATCCAACTGCCCTGTGTGGAGCCGAGGATGACGAAGACCAGGATGACCGCGAGGCGGGCCCGTAAGTCGGACGGGACCGCTGTGGCGCTCACCCGTTCACCCCCGTGTAGTGCCCCAGACTCCACCGCCACAGCAACCGCGCCCCGAGATACGCCAGTACGCCCACGAGCGGTGAGCCCGCCGCCAGCCAGTACGGGACGCCCGTGCCGTGGCCGTGGCCGGTCAGTACGGCGGCCGGGAGGTAGGCGACGAAGGCGAGCGGAAGGGCGTAGGTGAGGAAGCCGCCGACCGCTCGGGGCAGGACGTTGAGCGGATAGCTGCCGAAGGTGCCGAGGAGGTCCTCCAGCCAGCGGCTCCAGTAGTCCGCGGACGGGAAGCGGAGTGAAGCGGCGGCCACGCCCGTGAAGAGGGCCGCCTCCAGGAGCATGCCGCCGAGGAGCGCGGCGATCAGATACGCAGTACGGCCCGCCGTCCAGTCCAGGTGGCTGCGGCTGAGCGCGCCGATCATCAGGCCGGTCGCCACTGTCAGGTCGCCGATCGCGTTGGTGGGGAAGTACTCCAGCTGGGCCTGGCGGTGGACCGGCATCGGGCGCACCAAGTAGATGTCGATACGGCCCTCCTGGATGTACCGGCCGATGCCGTGCATACGGCCCAGGAACAGCACCATCAGGCCGTGCGCCAGCATCCGCGTCGCAGGGATCAGCAGCACGTCCGAGCTGTCCCAGCCGCCCATCCCGGCGAACCGGGTGAGCAGCACCGTCGCGAACACGATCACCGACACCTGCCAGATCGCGCCGATCGCGATCATCAGCAGGAACTCGGTGCGGTACTCCAGTTGGGCACGGAAGTTGAGGCGCGTGATACGCCATACGATCCGGACGGCTTTCACACGCATCAACCTCCTTGGGCTACGACTCGGCGGGCGGCGCGCCGCCACAGGAACCGGGTGAACAGGGACAGGGCCGCCACCCACACGGCCTGCAGGGCGAGTTGGGCCCCCGCGTCGGACAGCGGGACGCGGCCCACGTAGATCGAGAGCGGCACGCTGAGCGTCGCCTGGAACGGCAGGAAGCGGCTCATCGTGATGAACCAGTCCGGGAAGAACCACAGCGGCGCGTACACCCCGGACAGCAGGTTCTGCGCGAAGATCAGGATGAGCATCGCGGCGCCGTTGCGGAGCGTCCAGAAGCACAACTGGTCGATGACGAGCATGACGTAGTAGAGGACCAGCTGGCCCAGCAGCATGCTCAGCGCGAACACCCCTGCCGCGGCAGGTGACTTGGGCGGTTCCACGACCCCGGCCGCGAGGCAGACGACGTAGCCCGTCAGTGCCCAGGCCAGCCCGTACATCTGCTCGCCGAACGCCCGCAGCGCGTAGTAGCGCTGGGGCGGCAGCGGGCGCAGATACCAGTAGATGATCGTGCCGAAGTGCATGTGCTGCAGGACCGTGTCCCGGCCCGCGTACTGGTCCAACTCCCGTAGCCGGGAGGCGAGTACGGCCAGGACGGCGTACGTCACCGCCTGGTCGCGGGTGAGTCCGGCGGTGGCGCCGGCGTGCGCGTACAGGCCGCGCCACAGGGACGCCACCAGGACCACCTGCACGGTGAGGCGGAGCAGGGCGGCCGTGATGCGGGGCGGGGCGAGCAGTTCGCCGAGCGGGGTGACGCGGGCGGCGCGCCAGGCGTGCAGGGCGGCCATGTCAGGCCTCCTCGGCCGGCGGTCCGGCCTGGACGTAGGCGGCCCGCATCACGTCCTCCAACTCGGCCTCGTCCATGGCGACTTCGGTCACCTCGTACCGCTCGATGACCTGTTTCAGCGCCTGATGGACGGTCGGCCCTTCGGCTCCGTCCGGGCCGAAGACCACCTGCGGGCCGTCGCGCCGCACGAGTGCGATGCCGGGCAGAGGTACGACCTCGGCGTGCGCGTCGGCGAGGGTCGCGCGGATCTGCCAGGTCGAGCCGAATTTACGGCGGATCTCGTCGAGGGTGCCGTCCAGGACCAGCCGGCCGTGGTTGATGAGGACGACCCGCTCGGCGAGCCGCGCGACCTCGGTCATGTCGTGCGTGGTCAGCAGGACCGTACGGCCGCGCTCCTCCACCTGGTGCCGCAGGAACTCCCGGACCTGCTCCTTCACGACCACGTCCATGCCGATGGTCGGCTCGTCGAGGAAGACGACCGGCGGGTCGTGCAGCAGAGCGGCGGCCAGGTCGCAGCGCACCCGCTGGCCCAGCGAGAGATGGCGGACCCGGGTGTCCCAGAAGGCGGACAGTTCGAGGATGTCGTCGAACTCCCGCAGCCGGGCAGCGTGTTGGGCCTTCGGCACCTCGTAGATGTCCCGCAGGATCGCGAACGACTCGCGCACCGGCAGGTCCCACCACAACTGGGTGCGCTGCCCGAACACCGCCCCGATGTTACGGGCGTTGCGCTCCCGCTCCTCGTACGGCACCACGCCCGCGACCCGGGCCTCGCCGGAGGTGGGCCTGAGGATGCCGGTGAGGATCTTGATGGTGGTGGACTTGCCGGCGCCGTTCGGGCCGAGCAGGGCGAGGAGTTCACCCGGGGCGACGTCGAAGGTCACGTCGGAGACGGCGTGCTTGGGCACACGCTCGGGGTTGACGAGGGAGCGCAGACCGCCGACGAGACCCGGCCGCCGTACGGTCGTGTGGAAGGTACGGGACAGGCCGCGCACCTCGATGGAACTGGCGCTCACTGGATCAGCCTTCGGGTGAGCCGGAACAGTGCGTTCATGATGCGGACCTCCTCGTCAGTCTGATCAGGTGGACGGTCGCCAGCAGCGACGCGCCCGACAGTACGGTCAACAGCCAGGGCACCGCGTGGATCCCGGAGGCCTCGATCCCGACGCCGAGCAGCGGCGGAGCCGCCACCCCGCCGACGTTCGAGGCCGCGATCACCCACGCCCCGGCACGCCTGGCCTGGGGAAGCGCCGAGTTGAGCCACGAAAGCCCCGTCGGGAAAACCGGCGCGATGAACAAGCCAACACCGGCGTACGCCACCGGTGCCACTCCTTTAACCAGCGTCAACAGCAGACACACCGTCATCCCGGCCGCGCACACCGCGAGGATGCACTCGGGGGCGTGGCGCATCGTGATCGGCACGACGAGGAAGCGGCCCGCCGTCATCATCAGCCAGTAGACCGAGGTCGCCGACGCGGCCACGGTGGCGGTGTAGCCGACCGTCTCCAGATGCGTGGGCTCCCAGCCGCCGACACCCGCCTCCACGGCCACGTTGAGGATGTAGAGGACCAGGAAGCCGACGAGGATCCGGGACAGGCCGAGCCCCCGGCTTCCCGTCGCTGCTGGTGGAGCGTCAGATACACGTGTACGTACGCCACTTGAGCCCGCGAACACGAGCACCGCCGCCAGCACCGCGCACGCCCCGAAGGCGTACGGGTAGCCTTCCGGGCCGAGCCAGGCCACGATCGCCGGGCCGAGCACCGCGCCGATGCCGAAGTGCGCGTTGAGCACGTTCAGCATCGCGGTGGAACGGTCGCCGAAGCCGACGGCGAAGAGCTGGTTGAGGCCGTAGTCGATCCCGCCGAAGCCGAGGCCGCCGAGGAACGCGGCGGTGAGCGCGAGCGGCCAGTTCGGCGCGAGTGCGAAACCGGCGCCGCCCGCCGCCATCAGGCCGTAACCCCACGCCAGCAGTGCCCTGTTGCTGATCCGGGAGTGGATCGCGTTGAAGGCGAGGACGCCGGCGACCCCGCCGGTGAAGTGCAGGCTCAGACCGAGGGCGGCGGCCGAGGGGGACAGGCCGAACTCGTGGCGCAGGCCCGGGATCGCGGGGCCGTAGAGGGCCTGGAGCATCCCGATGAGGATGAAGCCGACGCAGGACGCGACCGCGGCCGACCGGGCGAAGAGCCGGTCGGCCGCAGGCGATTTCGTGACTGTGCCAGTCAACTGGTCTCCGGGGTTTCCGAGTAGACGTTTTCCGAGAACACGAAGGAGAACTCGGTGGGTCGGGCGTTCAGGAAGTACTGCGGGAGCGGGCCCGGGCCGCAGGACTGCGAGCCGATGCCGTGCTGGCCGTGGTCGAGGTTCACCCAGACCGTGTCGCTGGGGGTGAGATCGGTGCGGTGGGTGGCCGCGTCGAGCTGCTCCGTCGTCCAGCGGCGGGCGGTGAACCAGAACTCAGGGTCGCCGTCGATCCGCAGCCCGCCGATCTCCGCCCAACGGACGTCGGGGCGGGCGCCGTTCTCCTGCGGGCGGACGTAGGGGGTCTGGAGGCCGTCGACCGTGGACTCCCAACGGCCCAGCAGCGAAGCCGACTTGGTGTCGGGGTACCCCTCGCCGGGACCGCCCCCGAACCACCGCACCCGGTCGGCGCTCGCGTCGATGCCGAAACGGATGCCCAACTTCGGCAGCGGGAAAGTCCAGTTGCCCTCGGGGCCCACGGACACCGTCAGCCGGAGTCGTGAACCGTCCGAGGTCCAGCGGTACACCGTGGCGAGGCCCACCTCCCAGGCGGCGGGGGCCACCCGGGTACGGACGGTCAGCGCGTCCTCGCTCAACTCCACGCCGTCCAGGCGGTGTCGCATGCGATGCAGGCCGAACTTCCGCCAGAGCAGGCCGAAGCGGACGTCCGTCTGCCAGGACGCGCCGTCGTCGTTGTCGGTGGGCGCCCGCCACACGTCGAGGCGGAGACCGGTGACGTCGACCGCGCCGATCGTCTTCAACTCACCGGTGCGCGCGTCGAAGGTGGCAGGACCGAGCGTGATCCGCCGCTCCCCGAGCACGGGCCCGGCGATGGCGGAGACCGACGGCAACGGGCGTGCCGTGACCGGGAATTGGCCCCAGCCGATGACATGTCCGGCGGGACCCCACGCGGTGTCGGCCGCGAGCGACGCCCGTACGGTCCACTGGGATTCGGCGCCGCCGGACCCCGTGGGCGGCGCGGGCAGCTTCACGTCGGCCGACTCGCCGGGTGCGAGCGCGGGCACGGTGAGGGCGCCCGACTCGACTGTCTCGCCGTCCACTTGGTACGACCAGGTGAAGGCCAGGGCGGAGAGGTCGGCGAAGTCGTACGCGTTGGTGATGCGTACGGTGCCGTCCGCACCGTCGCCTGTGATCCGGACCGGCTCGATCACCTTCTTGTACTCGACCAGGCCGGGGGAGGGCATGCGGTCCGGGAAGATCAGGCCGTCGCAGACGAAGTTCCCGTCGTGCAGCTCCTCGCCGAAGTCACCGCCGTACGCGAAGCCGAAGCGCTCGTCCTTGATGCCGTGGTCGATCCACTCCCAGACGAAACCGCCCTGGAGCCGGTCGTACGACTCGAAGAGGCGCTGGTAGTCGGCGAGTCCGCCGGGGCCGTTGCCCATGGCGTGGGCGTACTCGCAGAGGAGGAAGGGGAGTTGACGGCGTTTGTGGGGGCCGCCGTCCAGGGCCCGGCCGATGCGCTCGACCTCGGCGTGGTCGGCGTACATCCGTGAATAGACGTCCGTGTCACGGCAGTTGATGTCGCCCTCGTAGTGCACGAGGCGGGACGAGTCGCGGGCGTGGATCCACTCGGACATGGCCGTCAGGCCGCGACCGGTGCCGGCCTCGTTGCCCAGGGACCAGATGACGATCGACGGGTGGTTCTTGTCGCGCTCCACCATGCGGGCCGCGCGGTCCAGCAGCGCGGGGGTCCAGCGGTCGTCGTCAACGGGGTTGTCGCGCCAGGCCTGTTCGGTGAAACCGTGGGTCTCCAGGTCGCACTCGTCGATGACCCACAGGCCGTACTCGTCGCACAGGTCCAGGAAGTCGGGGTGCGGCGGATAGTGCGAGGTGCGGACGGCGTTGATGTTGTGCCGCTTCATCAGCAGCACGTCCTCCCTCATGGTCTCCAGGTCGAGGGCACGGCCCTTCTCCGGGTGCCATTCATGGCGGTTGACGCCCTTGAAGAGGATCGCCTTGCCGTTGACCTTGATCAGGCCGTCGGAGAGTTCGACGGTCCGGAAACCGATGCGCAGCGGGACGCGTTCGCCTTCGGTGGTGAGCAACCCCTCGTACAGGTACGGGGTTTCGGCCGTCCATGGCCGCACCGGCACGGTGACCGACTCGCCGGTCGCGACATCGATGTCCAGGGCGGGCACGGTGACGCGGCCGTCGACGTCGGAGTCGACGCTGAGGGTGCCCGCGCCGCCGAGATGGTCGTAGGAGGCGTGGACGAAGAAGTCGAGGGCGCTGCCCGGCGGGCGGTGCAGCAGGGTGACGTCACGGAAGATGCCGGGCAGCCACCACTGGTCCTGGTCCTCCAAGTAGGAGCCCGCGGACCACTGGTGGACGCGGACGGCGAGGACGTTGCCGCTCGGCTTGAGCAGGTGCTCGACGGCGAACTCGTGCGGCAGCCTCGACCCCTTGAACTCGCCGACGTCCGTGCCGTTCAGCCAGACACGGGCGCAGGACTCCACCCCGTCGAAGCGCAGCACGGCCCCGCCGTCCGAGGGCCACTCGGACGGCAGGTCGAACGTGCGGAGGTGGTCGCCGGTCGGGTTCTCGGTCGGGACGCGGGGCGGGTCGACCGGGAAGGGGTAGAGGTGGTTGGTGTAGATGGGGGAGCCGTGGCCCTGCAGGACCCAGTGGCCGGGGACCGTGACCTCGGCCCAGTCCCCGGCGTCGTAGCCCTCCCCGGCGAACGAGTCGTCCTCGGCGTCGGCCGTCGCCGACACACGGAGACGCCAACTGCCGTTCAGCGACAGTGACTTCGTGTCCGGGGACGCGTACCGGGCGCGGGGCGGGAGGGCTCCGCTGCCCGGTGAGACGTCCTCGATGTAGTCGGCGGCGGTGCTGGAAGTCATGGATCTCCAGGTCGTGAGATGCGGGTGTCAGCCCTTGATACCGGTCTGTGCGATGCCCTGGACCAGCCAGCGCTGGAGGAAGAGGAACACGAAGACCAGGGGCAGGATGGAAACTGCGGTGGCCATGAAGATGAGATGGAAGTTGACGGTCTGGTTCGTCATGAACGACGACAGGGCGATCTGGACGGTCCAGGAGTCCGGGTCCTGGCCGATGACCAGCGGCCAGAGGAACGCGTTCCAACCGCTGATGAACGTGATCGTGGCGATCGCCGCGAAGAAGTTCAGCGAGTTGGGCACGACGATCCGCCAGTACGCGCCCCAGTAGCCGAGCCCGTCCACGCGTGCCGCCTCCTCCAACTCCTTGGGGAACCCCAGGAAGTACTGCCGGAAGAGGAAGCACGTGAAACCACTGAAGAGGCCCGGGATGATGAGCCCCCGGTAGGTGTCGACCCAGCCGAGCGACGAGACGAGCACGAAACTCGGCACGAAGGTCACGGCTGTGGGGACCATCAGGGTCGCCAGAACGGCGTAGAAGACCTTGTTGGAGTGCTTGTAGGGGATGCGGGCCAGGCCGTAGCCGGCCAGCGAGCAGACCAGGAGCGTGCCCACGGTCATCAGGACGGCGACGACCGTGGAGTTCCACAAGGAGCGGCCGAACTGGACGGTGGGGTCGTCGAACAGCTCGGAGATGTTGCCCCATTGGAAGGAGGGGAGCAGCTTCCAGTTCTCGCCGGTGATCTCCGGGTCCGTGGAGAGGGCGTTGCGGACGATCAGGTAGAAGGGGAGCAGGAAGAGCAGGGCGGCGACACCGACGGCGAGATACAGGCCGGTGTTGCCGAGGATGCCGCCGCGCTTCTTGCGGTTCTTGCCCAAGTGCGGTGCGGTGGTGGTCACTTGGCCTCCTCCCCTCGTCCGAAGCCCATGATCTTGCCCTGGGCGAGGGTGACGATGCAGATCAGCAGGGACAGGATGACCGCGCCCGCGCTGCCGGCGCCGTAGTCCTGGCTGGTGCCGAGGGCCGTCTTGTACAGCTCCATGAGCGGGGTCTGGGCCCAAGTCGCCTTGGTTCCGATGATGTTGAAGAACTCGTCGAACGCCTGGTAGGCGGCGATGAGCAGCAGCAGGATCACCGCTGTTGACGTGGCCCGGAGTTGGGGCAGGGTGATGTGCCGGAAGGTCTGCCAGCCCGGCTTGGCTCCGTCGATGGCGGCGGCCTCGTACAGTTCGGCCGGGATGTTCTGCAGCGCGGCCAGGAACAGGATCATGTAGAAGCCGGCCTGGATCCACAGGCGCAGGGTCACGATGACCAGCCAGTACCAGGGCGGGCTCGGGTTCGCCAGATAGGCGATGTTGTCGACGCCGAACCAGCCGAGGACGGTGTTCATCAGGCCGAAGCGGACGCCGCTGAAGATGGACATCTTCCAGATCAGCGCGGCGGCGACGTACGAGACGGCGGTCGGCAGGAAGAACACCGACCGGAAGAACGCCCGCATGAACCGGAGTTGGTTCACCAGCAGGGCCAGACCCAGCGACAGCGCCCATGTGGTCGGCACGATGAACGCGGCGAACACCGTGAACGTCAGCAGTGATTCAGGGAAGTTGCTGTTGGTCAGGATCTGTTTGTAGTTGTCGAAGCCGATGAAATGGCTCGGTGTGACGGTGTAGCGGGCGTCGAAGAAGCTGAGCCAGATGCTCCATCCGATGGGGACGAAGACGAAGATCACCAGGCCGATGAGGAACGGGCCGGTGAAGAGCCAGAAGTTCAGGGTGGCGTTGCCACGCAGGCCCCGCCGCGGCCGGGCCTGGGAGGCCTTGGCCGTGGCGGGCTGCGCGACCCCGCGCGTGGTGGTGGTCGACATCTCGGGTTCCGTCCGCCGGCCTATCCGAACAGCTTCTTGAGCTCGACGTTGACCTTTTTGTCGCAGGCGTCGAGCGCGGCTTCCGGATTGCCGTTCTTGCGCACGGAGTTGGCGATCACGTCGCCGAACGCGGTGAGCATGGTCTGGTCGAAGCCGATGTTGTCGAAGTGGCCGTAGTCGGTGAAGAGCTTGACGCCCTCGGCGGGCAGACCGGACTTGAGCTTGGTGGCCTCGGCGGCGATCGAGGAGCGCGGCGGGATGTGGAAGCCGTAGGACAGCGCCCAGTCCTCCTGGTACTTCTTCTGGTCGATCCACAGCCACTTGACGTAGGCCTTGGCCGCCTCGACGTTCTCGCCCTTGGCGTTGACGAACATCGACCAACCGCCGTTGTACACCGACTGCTTGCCGCTGCTGCCGATGCTCGGGAAGGGGAAGATGCCCAGGTCGTCGCCGAGCGCCTTCTGCATCGCAGGCATGGACCACATGCCGCCCCACTGGATGGCGCACAGGCCCTGGTTGAGCGAGGACGGGTCCCAGAAGTCGGTCGGTGCGTCGAGCAGCACATGGCCGCTGGTGAACAACTGGCGGAGCTTCTTGAGGCCTTCGACGACCCCGTCCGTGTGGTAGGCGATCTGGTTGTTGGCGTCGAGTGTGTCGGCGCCGGCCGACCAGATGATCGGGTTCTGGACCGCGGTGAAGTCGTTGCCGAGGTAGGCGCCCTTGACCTTGCTCGTGGTCAGCTTGGCGGCGGCCTCCAGCAACTCGTCGAGCGTGGTGGGGACTTCGACCTTGGCCTTCTCCAGCATCGACTTGCGGTAGTAGAAGAACTGCGGGTCGTCGATCATCCGGATCCCGTAGATCTTCCCGTCGACCGTGTGCGACTTGATGTCGGCCGGGTTGAAGTCGTCCTTGACCGGATCGATGATGTCGCTCAGGTCGGCCACCTGTCCGCTCTTGACCAGCTGCAGCTGCGGGTGGAACTCGAAGACGTCGGGCGCCTGCTTGGTGAGCAGGGACGAGAAGAGCTTGGCCTCGAAGTTGTTGCCGGTGATCCAGTTCGTGGTCACGTCGGCCTTGGAGTACGCCTTCGCGTACCGCTTGATCGCCTGCTCGGTCCCGGCCTCGCCGTACGCGTGGAAGTACTGGACGAGCTGCTTGCCCGAACCGGAGCCCCCGCCCCGCCCGTTGTTGCTGCCGCAGGCAGCCAGGGTGCCGGCTGCGGCCATCCCCGCGGCCGCCCGGAATATAGATCGGCGGGACCAGTTGCTGTTGCTCATTGCCGACATGGTGACGTCCTTGTCTCTCGCGCGGCTGCGGCTCCACGGCTCAGCGGCACGTGGCCCAAATCGAGGTGCGGTGCGGGACGTTAACCTTCGCCTAAGCCTTCGGCAAGGGGTTGGACGAAGTCTGTTCGAAGCGTTGCGTGATGTTCGGGATACCGGACGTGACGAAGGCGCGGGCCGCCGCGGAGGCGACCCGCACCCTGCACTCAGGTGGTCATTACACCTTTGACCAGGCCTCGTTGGCCCCGCCGTTGCAGCTGTAGAGGATCACCTTGCTGCCGTCCGTGGTCGCCTGCCCGCTCACGTCGAGGCACTTCCCGGACGCCTCGCTGAGAATCTGGCCGTTGGCGTTCAGGAGCCATCGCTGGCCGGGATCACCCGTGAAGCCGGCGGCGGTCGTCAGCCCCGAACTCCCCACCGTCAGATACCCGTTGGCACTTTTCAGGCCGCCCTTCGCGTCGTACGACCACGCCTGCTCGGCCCCGCCCGTGCAGGTGCCGATCGCGGCTCCGGAAGTGTCCGCCGTCAGGCACTTGCCGGACTGCTTGCCCTGGAGAGCGCCCGTGACGGCGGTCGAACTCCCATGTCCCTTACCGCCTTTGCGGTCCCTTTGGTCGAAGACGTACGTCGTGATCGAGCGGGCAGCGAGGCTCGTGGACACCGTGGAGCCGCTCGCATCGGGCTTCGCGACCTTCGCCCAGTTCTCCGTTGCCGAGGTGCGGACCGCCTGCGTCGCCCGCACCGGAACCTTGCTGTTGAAGTGCAGATTCAGCGAAGTGTCCGTCGTGTTCTGGTTGTTGACCACGACGACCCACTTGCCGTCCCGGTCGTACGAGCTCACCTCGACACCGCTCGGCGCACCCGTCACGTTGTGCGCGACCGAGCCCGGGGTGACGAACTTGCTGTACTGGCCGAGCGCGTAGTACCGCTTGGTGAAGTACAGGGTCTGGTTGCCGTTCGTCGCGTAGTCGGGGTCGTAGTAGATCAGACCGTCGTTCCAGCCGACGTCGTTGCGCGCGGCCGGGTCCGTGCCGTAGCCGCTCGCGAGGGCCACCCACCACTGGAACGCCGAGTCGTGCGAGCTCGCGAAGTCCTTGTAGATGATCCGGGACATCAGGAGGGCGTTGTCGATGGTCGGGTCGTACTCCTGGTTCCAGCCCGTGCTGCCCTTGCCGAAGCAGCAGATCTCGGTGGCCCAGGAGTCCTTGCCGACAGTCTTCGCGGTCTCGTAGACGTTGCCCAACTGGCCGTCGTTCGGGTTGTTGTACGTGTGGTGCGCCAGCTTCGATACGTACTGCGCGGTGTCCGGCTGCGAGATCCACTGCGGGACCTCGGTCGAGAAGCTGACCGTGCTGCTCGACTCGTCGGCGATGATCGACGTCTTCTGGTGCCGGGCCTTCTGCTCGGCGCCCAACGCCCGCACGATGTCGTCGCGTTGGTCGACGGTGACCTGCATACCCTCCTGGCCGCAGTCGCCGAAATTGTTGTTCGGCTCGTTGAAGGGGCTGATGTAGTCGAACTTCGCGCCCTGTTTCGCGAAGTGGGCGGTGACGTCGGCGACGTACGTCGCGTAGTCGCGCTCGTTCTCCGGCTTCAACTGACCGCCACAGCTCTGCCCGTTGGTCGTCCACTGCGCGGGCGCGCTGTTGACGAAGCCGATCAGGTCCTGCACGCCGTACTGCGCGGCGTACTTGAGGAACGTCCGACCGCCCTTGTCCTTGCTCCAGTCGTAGGTGCCGTCGGCGTTGAGGAAGTCCTGCGCGGCGCGGGCCGGGGTGGTGACCGCGGTTCCGCCACCGCCGATGTTGTACCGGTAGGAGGACAGGTCCAACCCCTGCTTGGAGAACAGGAGTTGGGCCACCCTGGCCTGGACCGCGGGCGTGAAGTTCTGCAGGTCGTTGACCCACCAGGCGCCGGACGCGCCGATGTTGTCGATGGTCTGGGCCGCGTGGGGGGAGACTTCGGCCGGTGCGACGCCGTCGGCGGTCGCGGGCGGCGCGGAAAGCAGGGCCCCGGTGACAGCCAGCGCGGCTGCCGCTGTCGCGAGGATCGTTCTCCTGGGGTGGGGGTGAGTCACGTGCATCCCTTCCGTCGTCATGAAGGTGGTGCGATACGGCTCCTTGCGATCTTCTTGCCTGCCCTCTGCCCCACCGACTGAAGTGCCCCTTCGAGTGCGAACGTCGCCGCGCCCAGGCACGCCGGGTCGGTGAGAATGGGGGAGAGGACGATCTGGGTGGCGGCGAACGGCCGCCTGAGCGCGTGCCGTTGGACGGCCTCGCGCACCTCGTGCAGCAGGGGATCGCCGAGCCTGCGGGCGACCCAGCTGCTGAGCACGACGACTTCGGGGTTGAGGATGTTGACCAGGTTGGCGATGCCCGCACCGATGTAACGGGCCGTCTCCCGCACGACTTTGAGCGCCACGGGGTCGTTCGTGGTCACGGCGCGGGCCAGGGCGTCGATGGTGGCCGTCTGGTCGTCGGGGTGCAGCAGCGGGCTCTGCGGGCTCAACTCCCGTAGGTTCAGCATGATTCCGGGCGCGCCGACGTACGCCTCCACGCAGCCGTGGTTGCCGCAGCGGCACAACCGCCCGTCCAGCACGAGCGTCGTATGGCCCCACTCGCCCGCGCTGTTGCTCACCCCCCGGTACAGCGCCCCGCCGAGCGCGAGCCCCGCGCCGACCCCGGTCCCGAGGTTGACCACCACCGCGTCCCCGCGCCCGCGCGCCGCCCCGAACCACATCTCGGCGACCGCACAGGCGCGCAGCGGATTGTCCAGGTACAGGGGATAGGCGATCACTTCGGACAACAGGTCGAGCAACGGCACGTCGTGCCAGTCCCAGTTGGGCGCGTACTCCGAGACACCGGTGTCGCGGTCCACCTGTCCCGGCACGCTCACCCCGACGCCGAGCACCCGCGCGCCCTCGATGCCGGCCTGCGCGACCACCGAGCCGACGGCGGCGGCCACATGGCTGACCACCTGCTCGGGCAGGCTCTCGCCGGGGCGCATGTCCTCGTCGGCGCGGGCCAGCACGTTCAGTGCCAGGTCGAAGAGTTCGACATGGACGTACGTCTCCGCGATGTCGACGCCGATCAGCGCGGCCCCCGACGCGTTGACCGCCACGAGACCGCGCGGGCGGCCCCCCGCCGAGTCCTCGAAACCGACCTCGGTGATCATCCGGAGGTCGAGCAGCTCACCGACGAGCGTGGCCACCGTGGCCAGGCTCAGCCCGGTCGCGGCGGCCAACTCCTGCCGGGAGGTGGGCGATTCGGCGATGATCTGGCGCAGCACCTCGTAGCGGTTCGCGGTACGGATGTCGCGTGACGTGCGCTTGGCCGGAGCGGTCGCCATCCCTTCCCCCTTGCGTCATGCCGAGGCACGACGGCACCGGCGCGGCGCAAGGCTATGGGCAGCGGGCGACGTTCGACAAGGGGTTAGGAAAGGGGCCATACAAAGTCGCCGCCCAGCCGGTCACGCGATCAGTCGCCGAGGACGTCCCGGACGAAGGAGTTGGCGAACTTGCCCTCCGGGTCGAGGTCCCGCGCCAGCGCCGCGAAGTCGCCGAGCCGCGGATAGCGCCCGCGCAGCACCTCCGCCGGAGTGGTGAACACCTTGCCCCAGTGCGGCCGCGCGTCGAAGGCATCCAGTGCCTCCTCCAGTCGTCGCACCACGGGCAGCACCGTCTCCGTGTCCTCGATCCAGGTGAAGTGCAGGGCGACCGTGTCCCGCCCGTACGAGGGGCTCAGCCACTGCGCGTCGGCGGCGACCGTGCGCACCTCGCAGGTCTGCAGGACACCGGCGACCGTCTCCCGGATGCCGTCGACCGCGTGCAGCGCGTCGAGTGCGGCCGACCGCGGCAGCAGGTACTCCGACTGCAGCTCCGCCCCGCTGCTCGGCGTGAACTCCGCCCGGAAGTGCGGCAGTCGCTCGTGCCACGGCCCCGCCACCCCGAGCTGCTCGGTGGTGTTGACCGCGGGCATCCCCGGCACCGGGTGCAGTGCCACCGTCGCGGGCGCCGCCCACGGGAAGTCGGTCAGCGGCTGGTCGGTGCGCCGCTTCAGCCACACCTGCCGGAAGCCCGGCTCGCGCCAGTCGGTGAACAGACTCACGCTGTACGCCGATGCCGCCACCGTCTCGAAGTCCAGCCCGGCGAGCGGCAGTTCGGTGAAGACGTGCTGCTCGACCTCGAAGGCCGGCTCCAGGTCGAGGGTGAGCGAGGTGACGACGCCGAGCGCGCCGAGGGAGGTCACGGCACCGTCGAAGCGGTCGTCGCCGCGCGCGATCGTGACCGTGGAGCCGTCCGCCGTCACGATCTCGACCTCGCGGACGGCCGACGCGAGCGAGCCGTTGCGGACCCCCGAGCCATGTGTGCCGGTCGCCACCGAACCGGCCACCGAGATGTGCGGCAGGGACGCCATGTTGGGCAGCGCGAGCCCGTGCCCGGCCACCCGGCGGGCCAGCTCCGCGTACCGGACGCCGCCCGACACCCGTACCGTCCGGGCCGTCGTGTCCACGTCGAACTCGGGCGGCAGCACGGCGGTCGACAGCAGGGTGCCGTCGGGGCCCGGCTCGGCGATCTCGTTGAAGGAGTGGCCGCTGCCCAGCACCCGTACCCGCGCGCTCTCGGCCACGAGGGTCCTGAGCGCGTCGAGTGTGTGCGGGCGGTGGAGTTCCTTCGCCGCGTAGGTGATGTTGCCGGCCCAGTTGGTGACCGTCTCCGTCATGCCTGTCGTCCCTCCGGGAGCGTGCGTTCGCGTGTCCTGCCCCAGGGGTCGGTGCGCCACAGCCGGGCGTGGATCAGCCCGACGAGGAGGACTCCTGCTGCTGCCGCAGCATAAGTCGGCAGCGGATGTGCCTGCGTATCGGTGTAGTGCCAGCAGACGGCCGCGGCGACGATCAGCACCCAGCCGGAGAGGACGTTGGCGGTGGCGGAGGGACGGAACGGGCCGGGGCTGATCCCTTCACCCGTGCTGCCCATCACGTAGTACGGGAGGCCGTTCCCCGCGCAGAAGCCGGCGGCGAGACCGAGGACGAGCGTACCGATCATGGTGCTCAACTCCTTTGAGGCGATGGGGTGTTCCTCCGGGCCGGCCCGCTGCCTAGGCCGCTCATGACGAGGTCGACGAGTCGGCGCAGCCGGCCGCGGAGCAGCTCCGGGGTGCCGTCGGACTGGCCGATGCCGACGGTCGCGGCGAGCAGGAGTGCGGCGGTCTCGCGTGGTTCGGGAGCGTCGGCGAGCAGATCCACCAGCGCGTCGAGCAGTCCTTCCTCGGCCGAGGTCAGACCCATCGCGGCGGCCTCCGCGACCAGCTCCTGCCGGAATCGGGCCTCAGTGACACCGATCGCGGTCTCCAGCTTCACCGCGAGCACGCCGTAGACCTGGTCGGCCGGAGTGCCCTCGGCGTCGCGGGCGCGGTGGGCGGCGGCCGTCATGAGGTCGGTGACCCGGGCGGCGACGGCGGCGAAGACGTCCTGCTTGTTCGCGAAGTGCTGGTACAGCGCGGGCCGGGACACACCCGCGGCGCGCGCGAGGAGTTCCATCGAGGTCTGCCGGAACCCGTACCGGCTGAAGACGTCGACGGCCGCCGTGACGATGTCGTCCCGCTTGCTCACGCTGACAAGTCTGACGAGAAATGTCAGCCACGTCAATGCTTCGGATTTCGTTGCGATGTTGGCGCATGGGTGCGGTATTCGATGGAGGTATGGCCATCGACATACGGCATCGGTAGTCTCCGACGGTATGACCGACCGCCTCCCGCAGACCGACCTCACCCGACACCGCCGCCTCGCCGAACAGGGCAGCCTCGACCGTGCCGACCTGGAAGCGATCCTCGACGCCGGTTTCGTCTGTCACTTGGGGGTCGTGATCGAGGGGCGGCCCGTCGTAGTCCCCACGGTGTACGGGAGGTACGGGAGGGAGCTGTACGTCCACGGGTCCGTCGCGAGTCGTAGTCTCGCGGGTGGAGCCCCCGTGTGCGTCACCGTCACGCATGTCGACGGGCTGGTGCTGGCCCGCTCGGTGTTCGAGCACGGGGTGAACTACCGCAGCGCGATGATCCACGGGGTGCCCCGCAAGGTCACCGACCCGGAGGAGAAACTGGCCGGCCTGCGCCGCCTCACCGAACACGCCACGCCCGGGCAGTGGTCGTACGCCAGGCAGCCCAACCGCAAGGAACTCGCGGCCACCACCCTGCTCGCCCTCTCCTTGGAGGAGGCGTCGGTCAAGATCCGCACCGGCGGCCCCGACGACGGCGACGGCCCGGACGCGGACCTGGCGGTATGGGCGGGAACGCTCCCCCTGACCTCCACCTGGGGCACGCCCGTCCCGGACCCCGCACTGCCCCCGGGCATCCCGGTACCGCACCACATCACCCACCGCGAGGGAGCGGAACAGGGCTGACCTGATCGCCCCAACCCCGCCCACCCCCATGCCCTAGGGGCGCGGGGCTGTGTCGATATGCGGCTCCGCCGTGAGGGCGCGCCCAGCCGCAAAGCCCCCGCCCCGCCCGCGGCCGGCCCGACCTGCCCCACCCCGGCCCACCCCCATCCCCTAAGGGGCGCGGGGAACTGCGCACCCAGCCACGACGCACCCGCACCCCGCAAACAACCCGAGCCCCCACCCCCGTCCCGTCCGCCCAAGCCACGACGCCCCCGCACCCCGCAATCAACCCGAGCCCCCACCCCCGTCCCGTCCGCCCAAGCCACGACGCACCCGCACCCCGCAAACAACCCGCCCCCCCACCCTCGTCCCGTCCACCCCAGCCAAACCCACCCGAACCGCACCACACCGACCCCCCACTCCCCCCGCCCAACCGCCGGAGGCATACCGTGAGGAGTCGTACGCCTGAGCAGGGCCCCTGAGCCGGGAGGAGATACGGGATGGGCAGCCGCACCGCGCTGGTCGAGGATCTGATGGAGCGCTTTCCGCATGTGCCGCGGGAGGCCGTCTTCAAGGAGGACCTGCTGCGCGGGGGAGTCGCCTTCGACCCGTCCGCGCTCAGCGACAACGAGGGCGGTGAGGTGAAGCCGAAGTCGTACTTCATCTTCTCCTTCGACCACGGCACCCTGCCCGAGCTGGGCGAGGCCGCGTTGAGGCGTCCGCCCGAGGAGATCATCCTCACCGGTGGGCCGTACGACCTGCGGCGGACCGTCGTGTCCGTGCGGGTGAACCCGGCCTCGCCGTACCGCGTGGCCTCCGACGAGGACGGTGTCCTCGGGCTGTACCTCGACGGGAAGCGGATCGCGGACGTCGGGGTGCCGCCGATGCCGGAGTACTACCGGCACAAGCTCGCCAACGGGAAGTCCGTCATGGAGGTGGCCCCCACCATCCAGTGGGGCTATCTGATCTACCTGACCGTCTTCCGGGTCTGCCAGTACTTCGGCGCCAAGGAGGAGTGCCAGTACTGCGACATCAACCACAACTGGCGCCAGCACAAGGCCGCCGGCCGCCCGTACACGGGGGTCAAGGACGTCGAAGAGGTCCTCGAAGCCCTGGAGATCATCGACCGGTACGACACCGCGAAGGTGTCCACCGCCTACACCCTCACCGGCGGCGCGATCACCAAGACCGTCGCCGGGCGCGACGAGGCCGACTTCTACGGCCACTACGCCAAGGCCATCGAGGAGCGTTTCCCGGGGCGGTGGATCGGCAAGGTCGTAGCCCAGGCGCTGCCTAAGGACGACGTACAGCGGTTCAAGGACTACGGCGTGCAGATCTACCACCCCAACTACGAGGTGTGGGACGAGTATCTCTTCAAGCTGCACTGCCCGGGCAAGGAGCGTTACGTCGGCCGCGCCGAGTGGCACAAGCGGATCCTCGACTCCGCGGAGATCTTCGGCGCGCGCAATGTCATCCCCAACTTCGTTGCGGGCGTGGAGATGGCGGAGCCGTTCGGCTTCAAGACCGTCGACGAGGCGATCGCGTCGACCACCGAGGGCCTGCGTTTCTTCATGTCGCAGGGCATCACGCCCCGCTTCACGACATGGTGCCCGGAGCCAACTACCCCGCTGGGCAAGGCCAATCCGCAGGGCGCTCCGCTGGAGTACCACATCCGGCTGCTGGAGGCCTACCGCGCGACGATGGAGGACTTCGGCCTCAAGTCCCCGCCCGGATACGGCGAACCGGGTCCCGGCCGCGCGGTCTTCTCCGTCAGCTCCTTCATGGACAGTCTCCCCGCCCAGCCCGCAGAGGAGCCCGCGCCTTTGTAAGGTAACGGTGTGGCCAACTCCTGCGACGGGTGAGCCTGGAGGGGCTCGGACACGTACAACTGCACAGAGGCGACTGACAGTCACCGTAATTGAATACGTGGCTTGTCAGTTGTGTGGGATGCGTGAAAGGCTCTGGCCCTGTCACGAGGCAGCCCCCCTCCAACTCGCTTACTGTCAGAGCTAGTTGGCCGTCATTCGTGGATGCAGGAGACCCATGCCCGACCTGCCGACTCCTCAGGACGCCGCTGAGGCAGCGCTCTTCACCGAGAGCTGGGACGCCGTGCTGTCCTACGCCGACCTGTGCACGTCCGGCGCCGCCTCGGCCACCGAACTGGCCAGCGAGGCCTTCGCACTTGGCATCCAGGAGGCCCGCTCCGCCGGGTCCGGTCCGATGCGTGGTCCGGCCCGCCGGGTGCTGCCGGTGATACCGCTGCTGCTGACCGCCGTTCGGACTACGGCGGCCACCTGGGAGCTCGCCGGGCGGGGGCACCGGCTCGATCCGGACCTGCGGCTGTGGCTCAACTCCGAGAAGGCGGCGCGCTATCACGGCATGCCGTTGCAGCGCCCGATCGCGCTGCGCGGTCTGCGGGACCTGCAGGAGGCGGACGCGGCGCTGCTGTGGCTGGCCGAGGTGGAGGCGCTGCCGCTGCCCGTCGTGGCCCGCCGGCTCAGCCTCGACCCCGCCGTCGTCTCCAGTGAACTCGCCCAGGTACGGGCCCTGTTCAGGGACCGCTGCCACCGCAACCACCTCGACACCCCGATGGACGCGGAGTGCCGCAGCTACGCCCGGCTGCTGGACGCGGTGACCCGGTCACCGGCCGCCGACACCCCCGAGGACCTCTCCCGGCACCTCGCCACCTGTGTGCAGTGCGCGGAAGCGGCCGCATGTCTGCGGCTCGCGGGCGGCGGACTGCCCGCGGCCCTCGCCGGCGGGGTGATCGGCTGGGGCGGGCTCGCCTATCTGGAGCGCCGCCGCCGGGCCGCCGAGGTGCGGCTGGGCGCGGGGCGCCCCGCGGTCGAACTGGAGGCCGGGGAACCGAAGGAGGGCGCGAGCAAGGCGCGCCTCGTCCGCAACAGCCTGCTCGCCGCGGCCGTCCTGCTGTCGCTGGTGGCGCTCGGGGTGTCGATGATGCCGATGGGCGGCACCGGGCACGACAACGCGGCCAGCGACGACGCCGACAGCCGGCCGGTGGGGGATCCCGCGCCCACCCTGTCGTCCGTCGGCAACCACCCGTCGGGCAAGGCCTCGCCGACCGCCCGGCCCGCGACGAGCGGCACGGCGACCGACACCGGGGACAAGAACCCCGACACGGAACCGCAGGGCACCGCCTCGGCCACGGCGGGCAACTCGCCCGACCCGACGAGCAGTTCGGGCTCCGGTTCAGATTCCGGATCGGGTACGACCACGCCGGCGAGCTGCGACGTCACGTACGACCTCGTCAACCAGTGGCCCGACGGCTTCCAGGCCGCCATCACCGTCACCACCACCAAGGCCCTCGACACCTGGCGCGTCGCCTGGTCCTACCGCGACGGCCAGCAGGTCACCCAGATGTGGGACGCGAGCGTCGCCCAGGACGGCGCCCGGGTCACCGCCACCGCCGCCGACTACAACAAGAACGTCGCCGCGGACGGCAGCTTCACCTTCGGCTTCCTCGGGACGTGGAACAACAGCAAGAACTCGGCGCCGTACGGCTTCACGCTCAACGGCGCGGCCTGCGAGTAGTCCGGTCCGTCTTCGTCCCCGTCCCCGTCCTTCCGGAGGGGCTGTCACCCGCCCCGGCACGTTCTCCGGACGGGTGACGACCACAGTCGGCGAACTACGCGCTCACGAACCGGTGTTACCGCGCTTGCCGATCAAGTCCCGGTACAGGGCCGCGCGTTCCTTATCCGTCTTGGGCTTGGCGAATCCGGCCTTCCAGCCTTCTCCAGGTCCTTCAGCTGCTGCACCCAGTCGCCGAACTCCTTGAGGTCGACGTGCCGTTGGCTCGCGCCGAGCGGGGCATTGCCGCCGGGCCCGGCGGTCTCCAGACCGATCTGAAGTCCACCGTCGCGCTTGTCGGTCGGGGGCTTGTACCCCATGAACATGTGCCCGTACGACTCGTTCGGGAGGATGGTGTCGCCGTGGTAGTCGGTGTTGCCCATGCCCCCGGTGGCCACGGGAAGGCCGTAGAGGTGACTGTGGGGATCGAACCAGTTCTGCACGGTGGCCCCGATCTCGCCCTTCTCCACGAAGCCGCCGCGCGTTCCGTCCGCCTGGTTGTCGCCGATCTCCATGTGATGTGTGCCGAACCCGCGCCGGTACACCGGCTTCTCGGGCGCCGACCTGAGCTCCCAGGGCTTCCGGTTCTCCTTGGTGATGTGGAGCCACGGGGGCAGCTCGTATCCGTGCTGGCCGTCGGACAGTTGAGGGATACGGATGTTCACACGTCCGCCGTAGGCCAGCGCGTGGGCGACGTCGTCCTTGAAGTCGTCGTGGATGCCGGTCTCCGGGTTGAAGACCTTCAG
Source organism: Streptomyces sp. NPDC048504 (assembly GCF_043200035.1). Lineage (NCBI taxonomy): Bacteria > Bacillati > Actinomycetota > Actinomycetes > Kitasatosporales > Streptomycetaceae > Streptomyces > Streptomyces sp. NPDC048504. The sequence continues at coordinate 95,217 of NZ_JBICXA010000005.1, read as the reverse complement.
CCCCTCCTTCAGGGCCGCGTCCGGTACCGCGTCACTGATGCCGGGCGGGAGCATGGTCGCGACGAAGGTCTGGAAGATCTGGTCGTTCCGTTCCCCCGGTAGCTGGTCCTTCTCGGACTGCGGGGTCCCCTCGGCGTGCATGGCCATGTGGCGGCCGAGCTGGTGGTCCGAGCGGCCGGGCTTGTCCGGTGACTTCCCCTGGCCGCGCTCCTCGATGTTCTGATGCCAGCGGAGGGTGGCCACGAGGAGACGTTTGCCCTCGGGCTGTTCGAGCCAGTTGTGGAAATTGCCCGCCTTGATGTAGGCCTCGGCTTCGGTGGCGGTGCACATCCCCACGGTCTTCAGCCGCTTGGGGTCCTCGGCCCCCACGGCCTTGATCGCTTCGAGTTCCGCGTCTGTGAAGCTCGGGCCACCGCGCACCCGCTGGTGGATGACCGCCCCACGTCCTTGTTCCTGATCGCCTCCTCACCGCCGACGAGCAGCCGCGCGAGCCGGGCGATGGCCGGGGGCGAGGCCGCGATCGGGGGTGACGGCGAGGCCTGGGGCGGAGTCGTGGTCGACGGTCCGGGCCGGTCCGCCCGCTGGACGGGGAGGCCGCCGTCCACGCTGCGCTGCACCGCTCCGCCAGGTAAGTCGGCCCCGGGGAGCGACAGTTCGGGGGCGGCACCCCGCGCCAGCTTCCGGCCGTTGGCGCCGGCGCTCCGCTCGAACGGGTCGTCCGGGTGGGAGACCTTCTCGCCTCGGCCGTTGTCGGTACCGGGCACGGGTCCCAGGGCCTGCTGGCGTACGTGGTCGACCTCTTCGTACATCACCTCGTCCTCGACACGATCGCCGCCGAGCACGATGTGCGAACCGGTGGTGTAGGCCAGGGCGCCGAGCTCGTCGGCGGAGCGCTGAGCGACGGGGTTGTCGTGCACGCGCACGTGGCCGAAGTCCATGCTGTACGCCTGCTCGGCGCGCTGGAGGATGCGGGGTTCCAGGGGGAGTCCCGGGGAGCCGACGGCGTCGACCACGGATGCCCGCTGCTGCACGGGAACGGCTCCCTCGGCGGTATGTGCCTCGGGCCCGCTGTGCTGCTCGTCGGCGCGCTGCTCGTCCCGGGCCCGCTGGATCGCGCGGGTCACCGCGGCGTTTCCGGCGGTCTGCTGGAGTGCTGTGAGTGGGGGAAGGGCGGCGGCGGGCCGGCCGCTGTCCGAGACGCGGGGCGTCCGCCGGTGCGGTCACCGTTCGGGCGGTTCTCTCCCTGGATGCGCATATGCGGTTCCCCTTTGGTCGGCGGGCGCCCTTGCCTGTTGCGGGTGCTCTTCCCTCTTACCTGATGGGTGGTCGGGGGTGGGGAGTCCGTAGGGGCAGAGTCGGGGCAGACTTGGCCGCCGGCTGACCAGGCCCTGGCCGTCGCGGTGAGTGCGGCCAGGGCCCCGGTGTCAGGCCCGGGTGCGGCGGCGCAGGGCGATGAAGCTCAGGGTGCCCGCTCCGCCCGTGATGAGGGCCGAGGCGGTCATGGTGGTCGCCGAGATTCCGTTGCTCCCGGTCTTGGCCAGTTGCGTGGTCGATCCGGAGGTTGTCCCGGAGATCGTTCCGGAGGATGTCGTGGTGGTGGCCGTGGGCGAGGTGGAGGGCGTGGACGAGGTGGTCGGGGTGGCCGAGGTGGAAGGCGTGGCCGAGGTCGTCGGGGTGGTGGTGCCGGAGGTGGCCGCCTTCACCGTGATCGACCCCGATGCTCCGCAGAACGTGGTGCCGGTGAAGGGCGTCGATCCCTCGTTGACGAACGCGCAGGGGTGCACGGTGGTCTTTCCGGCCGGGGTGTTCTTGAGGTAGGTCACGCGGAACTTGGCGGCCGTGTCGCCGTGGGCGGCCAGGGCGGAGTCCTTGCCGGTGATGGCGAAGCCGTACACGTCCGGTTCGGCGGGGGCGGTGATCGGCTTGAGGGTCGTCCAGGTGCCGGAGTGCAGCACCTGCACGGTGGCGTAGCGGCTGGTGAACAGCACGCCCGTCACGTTCTCGTACGCCGAGGCCGTGGGGTTGGACACCGTGGCGCCGAAGGTCACCCCGGGTCCGCCCGCGGTGGCGGTGGTGGGTACGCCGGACAGTCCGGCGGTGAGTCCGTCGACCTTGACGGTGTCCTCGTCGGTGTCGTTGGCGGCGCCCGAAGCGCCGTAGGAGATCAGGGTGTTGAGCTTCAGGTGGTCGGCGCCGCCGTTGCTGTCGCCGTGGTGCGGGGTGCCCATGGGGAGGCCGAGGCGCAGGTGTACGGTCCGCGACTGGGCGGCGGCCAGGGCGAAGGACTCGGGCAGTTCGCCGGAGAACCGCGTACCGGTCAGCGTCAGCGGCACGGTCTTCCATGTCGTTCCGCTGAGCCGGTACTGCAGGCTGACGGCGTTCGGCGGCAGGCCGGCGCCGCCGTCGATGTGGTAGATCAACCGCGCCGAACTGGTGTCGTCCGTACCGACGTTGGACGCCGTGGTGGTGAACTCGACCGGCTGGCCCCCCAGTCCGATCTCCTCCGGTGCCGCGGTCGAGACGGCCAGGGCGGGCGGCTGCGAGTCCGTCGTCGCGGCCGTGGCCGCCGGCGCCAGGACGGCTCCGGCTCCGGCCAGCAGCAGGCCGGCCCCCGCGACCGTCACGGACGAACGCAGTGTGCGTGCAGTGCTGTTCAACGTTTCCCCCAGGATGCGTGTACGGCGCGGTGGACTGCCCCGCCGGAGACGGCGAGCTGAACCGCCCTCCGTTCACGCCCAGTTGGACCTGCTGCCCCCGCATTCCGTTGTGGCGTCCTGTGCGACGGTTCTGTCACCGGAGGGTTGTGGTTTCGTGCGGCCGTGGTGCCGGGGGCCGTCCTGTCGGCCGGGTGCGGGGGCTGTCATGATCGGGTCGAGGAGACCGCCGTCGAGGTCGTGGCGGAGGACGCGCTTGGCTCCATGAGGGGAGCAGAAGGCCTCGCCCCAGTTCATCAGGACGTGCACGGCCGGCCACAGGGCGAGGCCCTTGTTCGTCAGCCGGTACTCGACACGGCCGGCCCCGTCGTCCTCGCGGGTGAGCACGCCCTCCCGCGTCAGCGACTTCAGCCGGTTGGTCAACACGGCTCGTGGGACGCCGAGTTGGGTCGCGAAGTCACCGAACCTCCGTACGCCACTGAACTGAACATGTCGACCTTGAGGAGAGTAACCGGCCCTTCTTGCCGGCCGAGATCAATGGGTAGGGGACACGTACAGCGGGCGCTTCATGGGCTCGCGTTAATTCGGTGGCGTCGCACCCCGCGCACCTTTTAAGCTCGGTCCCGTTGGAGCGGCGACCCCGGGTCGTCGTAGGTGACGCGAGCGTGTGGTGTGGGAGGTGTGACCGATGGCTGTCTCTGTGATGGGCTCTGCCCGCCCTCAGAAGTGCATCAAGTCCACCTCCGTGGCCACCGGCTGACCTTCCTCTTCCACCGCGCCCGAGTGCGCGCGCCGGGGCCGCCCTTGTGAAGGGTCTCCCTTGACTTCCAGCTCTGCTTTTCTCGCGCTCGCCCGCTACGGCTGGGACGACGCGTGGGCGGACGAGTTCGCCCGTTACGACGCCGAAGGACTGCTGGCCGGCCGGGTCGTCCGGGTCGACCGGGGGCAGTGCGACGTCGTCACCGCCGACGGCACGCTGCGCGCCGACACCGCGTTCGTTACCCCGAACGACCCGCTGCGCGTCGTGTGCACGGGCGACTGGGTCGCCGTCGAACCCGCCGGCAATCCGCGGTACGTACGGACGTATCTGCCGCGCCGTACCGCCTTCGTGCGCTCCACCTCCTCCAAGCGGTCCGAGGGGCAGATCCTCGCGGCCAACGTCGACCACGCGATCGTGGCCGTACCGCTGACCGGGGATCTCGACCTCGGCCGGATCGAACGGTTCCTCGCGCTCGCGTGGGAGTCCGGTGCCCGGCCCGTGGTCGTGCTGACCAAGGCCGATCTGGTGCCGGACGCGGTGACGTTGTCGTATCTCGTCCAGGACGTCGAGACGACGGCGCCGGGCGTGCCGGTGCTGGCTGTCAGCGCTGCCACCGGGGACGGGATCGATGTCCTCGCCGCGGTCGCCGCCGGCGGTACGTCCGTACTGCTCGGGCAGTCCGGCGCGGGCAAGTCGACGCTCGCGAACGCGCTGATCGGCGAGGACGTGATGGACGTCCAGGCGACCCGTGACGTCGACGGCAAGGGCCGTCATACGACCACCACGCGCAACCTGCTCGCCCTGCCGGGTGGTGGGGTGCTGATCGACACGCCGGGGCTGCGTGGTGTCGGGCTGTGGGACGCGCAGACCGGGGTCGGGCAGGTGTTCGCCGAGATCGAGGAACTGGCCGGGCGGTGCCGCTTCCACGACTGCGCCCACACCGCCGAACCTGGTTGCGCGGTGCTCGCCGCCCTCGACTCCGGTGACCTTCCCGAACGCCGGCTCGACAGTTACCGCAAGCTCATGCGCGAGAACCAGTGGATCGTCGCCAAGACCGACGCCCACGCCCGCGCCGAACTGCGCCGCGACTGGAAGCGGAAGGGGGCGGAGGGGAAGGCGGCGATGGAGGCGAAGCGCGGCCGCTGGGCCTAGCCACGCCGCCGGCCGGTGCTCCACCCAGCCCGGTGCCGCGTCAACACCCCGTCCGATTTCCGCCAGCCCCACCCCCGGGGATGGCGGAGACTGGACAGCGTGATGGACGAAGACACCAGGTACGAAGCCGTGCGGAGCCGGGATGCCCGGTTCGACGGGGAGTTCTTCTTCGGGGTCGCCACGACCGGGATCTACTGCCGGCCCAGTTGTCCGGCCGTGACGCCGAAGCGGCGCAACGTGCGGTTCTTCGCAACCGCCGCCGCCGCGCAGGGCTCGGGGTTCCGGGCCTGCCGGCGGTGCCGTCCGGACGCCGTGCCGGGGTCGGCCGAGTGGAACGCGCGCGCCGACGTCGTGGGCCGGGCCATGCGGCTGATCGGCGACGGCGTCGTGGACCGCGAGGGCGTCGCCGGGCTCGCCGTGCGGCTCGGCTACAGCGCACGGCAGGTCCAGCGGCAGCTCACCGCCGAACTCGGCGCCGGGCCGGTCGCCCTCGCCCGGGCCCAACGGGCGCACACCGCACGGGTGTTGGTGCAGACCACCGATCTGCCGATCACGGAGATCGCGTTCGCCGCCGGGTTCGCCAGTGTCCGCCAGTTCAACGACACGATCCGCGCCGTGTACGCGTCGACCCCGAGCGAGCTGCGGACGGCCAGGACGCCCCACGCGGCCAAGGCGCCGGCGAAGGGGACCGGACCGTCCGCGGGAATTCCGCTGCGGCTCGCCCATCGCGGCCCGTACCAGTCCGCCGCCGTCTTCGACCTGCTCGCACGCGAGGCCGTCCCCGGCATCGAGGAGATCACCGGTATCCCCGGCCGCCGCACCTACCGGCGCACCCTCCGCCTTCCCTACGGCACCGGAATCGTCGCCGTCGACGAACGACCCGGCGCCCTCAGGACCGCGCCCCCCGCCCACCCCGGCGGCTGGCTCGACGCCCGTCTGCACCTCACCGACCACCGCGACCTGACCACCGCCGTCCAGCGCCTACGGCGGCTCTTCGACCTCGACGCCGACCCGTACGCCGTCGACGAACGGCTCGGCGCCGATCCCCGGCTCGCCCCACTCGTCGCCGCCCGGCCCGGCCTGCGCTCACCGGGCACCGCGGACCCTGAGGAACTCGCCGTACGGGCCCTGGCCGGGCGGTCGGAGGCCGAGCGGCTGGTGCGGCGCCACGGCAAGACACTGGACGCCCCGTCCGGCGGCCTCACCCATCTCTTCCCCGAGCCGTCCGCGCTGGTGGACGCCGCCCCCGGCGAACCCCTGACCGCCCTCGCCACCGCCCTGGCCGACGGCACCGTAATACTCGACGCCGGCGTCGACCGGGACGACGCGGAGGAGGCCCTGCTCGCGCTGCCCGGCATGGACGCCGCGACCGTCGCCGTCATCCGCGCCCGCGCCCTCGGCGACCCCGACGTGGCACCGCCCGGCATCGAGATTCCGGATGCCTGGCGCCCCTGGCGTTCGTACGCCGTACAGCACCTACAACACCTGCGCACGGCAGGGGAGTTGGAGTCACGATGACCGTCCCGACGACCGGTCGGACGGTCACCCGCTGGACGAGTTTCGACAGCCCCCTGGGCCAACTCCTCCTCACCGCCGATGAGTTCGGCGCACTCACCTCCCTCTCCGTACCCGGCCAGAAGGGCGGCCGTACCGTCCAGCCGGAGTGGCGTCAGGACCCCGGCCCCTTCCGCGCCGCAGGCGAACAGCTCGCCGCCTACTTCGCCGGTGAACTCAAGGAATTCCAGCTGGAGTTCCGCACCTCCGGCACCGACTTCCGCGAGCGAGTCTGGACCGCCCTCGACTCCGTCCCGTACGGCGCGACGACGACGTACGGCGAGATCGCCGCACGGATCGGCGCGTCCCGGGCGGCTGTTCGGGCCGTGGGAGGGGCGATCGGCGCCAATCCGTTGCTGGTTGTCCGGCCCTGCCATCGGGTGATCGGCGCGGACGGGTCGATGACGGGGTATGCGGGCGGGCTCGAACGCAAGGTCCAACTCCTCACCCTGGAGGACGCGTTGGGGCTGAGCTAGTCCGTTCCCGGTTCCGTCTCCAGGCCCCAGCTGTGGATCCGCCGGGGATGGATACGGATCACTTCCTCGCTCATGTGCGGGCCCAACTCGTGCGGCCCGACCAGGAGTTCCGCCTCGCCGCGGATGTCGATGCCCCTTACCTTCCAGGGCCGGACGCTGACGATGTCGTCCACGACCAGCGCGACCTTCGGGTTCTTCCGCAGGTTGCGCCATTTCTTGGTCGTCCCGAAGAATGTTTTAGGACACCATTAAGCCCGCAGGTCAGAGGCCTGCGGGCTTTGGTGGTCTGTGGTTCGGCCTACCTGGCGGGCCAGTTCTGTACCCACCAGCCCTCGTTCACGATCCGCGAGAGCTGCTCCGTGAACTCGTCGACGGCCTGTTGGGTGAGGTGCTTCTTGGAGGCGAGCCACATGAACTCGCCCTCCTGTTCCACCCCGATGACCGCGCGGTCGCCTGGCAGGGTGTCGCGCAGTTCCATCTTGAATTCTGCTCGGTGCTCGGGCTCCGTGTTCCGCTCGTCCGCCATCGCATTGCCTCCCCAGGTACAACCACGCGGGCGCTCGATCTGACGTTCGAGCGCAGGTGTGGAGTGATCCGTTTGCGCCCCCCAGGCGGATCACCGACCCTGCCATACCGATCAGGGTGTGACCAGAGTGAATCGCAGGGTTATGGAAAGTCGTACTATTCGCCCGACTTGCCCTCTCCATCCTCGCTACGCAGCGCACGCCTCCGGGCAAAGGTCTCCGCGATCTCGGCCAGTTGCCGGCGCTCCTCGGCGGTCATCTCCTCGATGCGCGCCGCGAGAATCCGCGTCGACCGGTCGTGACTCCACACCGGCGCGGTCATCCCGAGGAACTGTGAGGCGACCGCCTCCTGAAGGACCGGCAGAGGCAGACGCAGGCCGATGCTGAGGGCTCGCAGCAGCGGCAGGGGTGGAGTGTCGATGGGCTTGCCGCGCTCGACCTTGCTGAGCCAGCCGAACTTCGCCTGAGTTGGCGGCGGTCCGGGGTCGATGGAGCGTTCTTCGAGGTCGCGGAGGCTGATGCCCAACTCAGCGCGCCGATCCCGCACAAGGTCGGTGAAGTCGCTCCGCTGCGTCTGGTCGGTCATGGCGTGCATTCTGCCCTCTCCGGTCCCCTATGTGGCGCCTGATGTCTACGTTACGCCTATTGATCATTGCGTAAATAGCAGGTCAGGCAACGCAACCGTTCACGCGCCCGCACGAAGTGTCTACGCGAACACCCGGTGCGCGCCATCCCCACGGGGTGTGATGACCGAATTTTGATGCACTGTGCGTCTGCGTAGACAAGATGTCTACGGGTGTGTACTGTCGGTCTTGTTCACGGAAACGCACAAAGCGTCTACGGAGGTGAATAAGTGCGCCCCCAGCAAAACCCCATGGTCCTCGTCAGCCCTGACCTCCTGCGTCAGCTCATGGAGAGGACCGGAGACGGCCGCGAAGTCAGCGTCCGCGACCTCGCCGACGCCGCCGGATGCCACCCCAGCAAGATCGGTCACCTGCGTACCGGAGAGCGCGAAACCGCCGGCGAAGACGAGGCCAAGGCAATTGCCAAACGGCTTGGAGTCGACCTCCTCGTCCTCTGGATTCCCACCGGCCGCGCTAACCCGGCCCCCGCCGAGCCTGAGCACCTCGCGGTTGCCGTATGAGCGCGGGCCCGCTGTTCGACCGCGCGGAGGTCGAGCGTCGTCTCGGTCCTGCTGCTGTCGCGGCGTCTCGTCGGAACGCGGCTGCGGCTCCTCCGCTTCGGCCGGAGCAGATCGAGTTTCTCCGGGGGCTGTTCGCGTCGGTCCGGTTCGCGAAGGACATCCCGCCGGCTGCTGAAGCTGCCTGACCCATCAACGCCGAAGGACCGCCCCCTAGCCCGGATGACGGTCCCTGATCGGCGACCCCACTCAATCCAGAAAGAGAGGCCTCGATGGCCACATCATTCCAGACCCCCGCTCCGGAGCTGACGTTCCGCGAGCAGCAGGACGCCCGTGAGCGGAACGAGCTCGACTACGAGGTCACCGTCAACGTCCTTGGCCTTCCGTCGGCCGAGCACCAGGCCGATGCGGACGCGGTGCGTGTCACCTCTGCGGACATCGGTGTGCTGGCCGCATGGCTGGACGAGAAGGGCGGCACCGTCAGCAGGCTCGCCACGACGCACGGCGTGACGGTGTGGACGCTGTCCACCGTGGCTGGCGCGGACGAGGGCTACGTGGGCTGCCGAGTGTTGGTGACGGTGCCGGTGCCTGAGTCGGGCTGGGTGCCGTGCGAGGTTGTCTCGGCGGTGGCGGCATGAGCGCCCCGACGACTCACGACCCGCTGGTCGTGAACACGAAGGATGGTGCTGTCTGGCAGCGGCGTGCGGTGACGGCTGATGGTCGTGGGCTGTACGCGGTGACCGGGTCGTGCAGCTGCCCGGAGTATCTGATGGCGACGTTGGCGGAGTTGGCGGCGCATGGGATTGCTGGGTCGGCGGATGTGCTGCCGATGCCGGTGGGCGTGCACGTGCCTCCGTGGCCGCCTGCGCCTCGGGACTTCGAGGAGAAGCTGCGGCAGGACGTTGCGCGTCTTCAGGGGCTGCACGCTGACGCGGTCCGTGACGTCCATCGGGCCAACCGCGAGCGGGACTTGATGCGGGAGCGGGTGTCGGAGCCGTTCGGCTGTGCGCACTGCGGCGAGGTGAAGCGTTCGCACGGTCGCCGGTACATCGGCGATGTGGGGATGCACTCGTGGGAGCGGCCGACCGACGAGCAGGTGAAGGCGCGGATGTTGGCGCGCCGTGCCGCTCGGCTGGCCGTCGACGTGATGCACGACGCGGGTCGTCGGGACCGGTATGCGAAGGCGCTGTACGAGTTCGTGAACGGCGCGTTTGTGTGGGAGGCGTGCGACGACGGGGCCTCGTGGCTGGAGGAGGCGGACGCGGCGATCGTCGTCGCGGATGCCGAGCAGGCCGAGTGGCGGGACCGGGTTGACGAGGTCGAGCGGAAGTACATCGTCGACACCGCCGAGCTGAAGCGTCGTATCGCCGAGTTGGAGTCGGAGCGGCACACCACGAACGAGGCCCTCGACGACGCCGTGCAGGCACTGCGGGCCCGAAGCGCCATGGTCTGCCGCACGTGCGGAGAGCCCGTGCGCTGGGTGGAAGCAAAGCTGAGCAATCAGGGCTGGTGGAACCACGCGTCTCCGGTCGCTGACGGACACAGCATCGTGCCCATGCCCGCGTCGCTGGCCAAGTCGGGCGGTGCCTGATGCCGCCCGAGATCGTCGACCTCCTCGCCGGGCTGACCCCTGCGTCCGCTGTGTGTCTCGCGGTGGCCTTGTTCTCGGGCTCCCTGGTGCCGTTCTTCCTGCTGCTGGACGCGGACTTCACCGCGCTGTGGCAGTGGCTGCGGGCTGGTGCTGGCACCGCGTTCGCCGTGCCGCGTGACGCGCTCCTCGACGCTGTCGCTCTCTTCCTCCTCCTCACGACCACCCCGAAGGGGGCCATGGCATGACCAGCTTCTTCGAGACCCACCACGTATATGCGGGCCGCGCTGGCTTGCCCGGCGGTCGCGAGCAGTTCCGCTTCTACTGCACCGAGGTCACCACCGACCCGGAGACGGGGAAGCCTCGCGCCTACGGCTGGCACGGGCGCCGTCGCGCCGCTGATGGCACGTGGCTCTGGGCGCCGAACCCCCGGACGCACGGCGAGTGGAGCGGCGGCGCCTGGACGGACGTCACCGACGAGCCGGGCTGCGACGAGGGCGTCTACCTGAACTCCAAGGGCCACATCCTCGACGACGACGAGGAGCTGCTGGACAACGGCGAGTACCTCGACCGGCACGGCGACACGTGGCGGTTCCTCGGCGGGATCAAGGAGTTCCAGCACGTCAAGCGGGGTGACGAGGAGACCCCGGAGACGGGCCCGAACATCGTCCGCCACTGCGAGTGCGCGGCGCTCATCATCCGCGACTTCGGCCCCATGACCAAGGTGACGGAGGTTGCCCGATGAACCGCATCCGCCTGGCCATCCACCGCCTGTTCTGCCGTCCCGTCATCACCGACCCGATGCCGATCTACACCCGGCGCCTTCCCGACGGCCTGCTGCTGGACTTCGAGGACTACTTCACGTACGTGGTCACCACGATCGCGGACGACGAGGAACTCCTCGCCCTGTTCCTGGAGTTGGCCGCCGACCGGGCCACGGCCCGTGAGCACGACGGGTGGGAGCCGGAGAAGCTGCTGATGGAGCAGCTCGCCGAGCGCGTCGGGCACGAGGTCCCGTTCCGGGGCAAGGCGTTGGCGGCTCTGGCTGCTCGTCTTGCGGCTGGGGTTCCGGCTCCGGCTGTGGTGATCCCGGCACAGCGCCAGGCAGGTGCCTGATGCCGGAGTTCACCACCCGCCGCCGTCTCCTCCTCGCCGCCATACACGACCACGGACGACCCCTCACCACCCAGCTCGCCGCGCAGATGCTCGCCGGTACCTGGGAGTCGTACGGCCGGAACACGGCACGCAAAGACCTCCGAGGCCTGACCCGAGCCGGGCTCCTCACCGCCGTCGACATCGACGGCCGCCGCGTGTACCACCCCACGATCCGAGAGGACTCCCGCCCGTGAGTACCACGACGGAGGCCGGGGCGAGCGCCCCGGCCGCCGGCCGCCGGGTCACACCGACCGGCCGCCTCATCCTCCCCGCCGACGCCGACCGCGCCAACTGGCTCACCGCTCGCCGCGACGGACTCGGCTCCAGCGACGTCGCCGCGATCCTCGGCATCAGCCGCTACGGCAACGCGTTGTCCGTCTGGCACGACAAGACCGGCGGCCTCCCTCTCGAGTCCGACGACTCCGAACCGGCCCTGTGGGGGCGCGCGTTCGAGGAGACGGTCGCCCGCGAGTGGGCCCGCCGCAACCGCTCCGTCGTACGACGGGTCGGCCTCGTCGCCAACACCGAACGCCCCTGGCAGATGTGCACCCTCGACCGCCGCGTCCTGAAGTGCCCGCTCGCCGACGCCGACGAACGCTGCGCCGTCGAGATCAAATGCCGCGACAAGATGAAGGCCTCCCAGTTCCGGGCCGGTGTCGCGGACGACGTCCTCGTGCAAACGCTGTGGCAGGCCGACGTGTGCGGCTTCGACCACGTCCACGCCGCCGTGCTGATCGGCGGGAACGACTACCGGCAGTACGTGATCCGCACCCGGGACCACGCTCAGTTGATCGACGACCTGCGGGCGGCGGGCGAGCGGGCGTGGGAGCAGATCCAGACCCGCCGGGCGCCGGTCCTCGCGCACGACGCAGACCCTGATGTCCTCCTCGACCTGTACGGCCGGCTCCACCCGGACCGTGCCGGGGTCGTCGACATCACCCGGGACATCGACACGCAGGAGGCGGTCGAGGAGTACCTCGACGCGCACGAGGTCTACGCCGCCGCAGAGAAGCGGAAGAAGGCGGCGAAGGCCCGCATCCTCGCCGGGCTCGCCGGAGCCGAGGCGGCCACCGTCCTGGACCGCGTGCATGTGTCCCTCGACGAGCGCACCAAGCGGGCCGCCGACCTGTCCCGGCTGGCCGAGCGCTGGCCGGACGCGTACGCGGACTGCGTCGAGGACCGCACCCACTACCAGCTGAACATTCCCCGCTCAGTCCGTGAGGAGCACAACGCATGAGCACGATCGCTGAGCGGGCCGCCGCCGCAGCTGGCCGCACCTACACCACCGCCGCAGGCCGCACCGTAGCCGAGGTCGAACCGGGCACCTTCGCCGAAGTCTCCGAGACATCGGGCGCCGAGGACCTCACCCCGGCGCCGGACCCGATGGCCGACTACGAGCCCGGCGACGACGACCCGGACATGGTGCCCGTCCACATCGCGTGGCTGCGGGTCCGCCGCGAGATCCGCGCCATCGGCAAGGGCGAGGAGTACAACGAGCGCGGCACCCGCTACAACTTCCGCGGCACGGACACCGTCGTCCAGTACTTCGGCCCGGTCACCCTCAAGCACGGCGTGAACGTCCTCCCGGTCAGGACCGAGACGACCTACGGCACGAAACCCACCAAGTCCGGCGGCACAATGCGCGAGTGCTCGGTCACCGTGACCTGGCACATCATGGGCCCGACCGGCGACGTGCTCGTGCTCCAGACCGCAGGCGAGGCCCTCGACACCTCCGACAAGGCGACGACGAAGGCACAGACAGTCGCCCTGCGGAACCTGCTCCTGAACAGCGGGCTCATCCCGACCGGCGACCGCGACCCGGACGCGGACCGGATCGAGCGCGGTATCGAGGCGCCGCCGCGGTCGGCGGAGTCGTACCGCGACGAGATCCTCGACAAGAAGACGTCGCAGGGGCGACTCCAGCAGATCGGCTACGAGCTGGGCAACCTGCGGATGCTCAACACGAAGGTCGCCAACGAGAACGACGAGCAGGAGACGCTCGACTCTCTCGGCCGCCGCATCTACGGCGAGCGCACGGGCGGTGGCGCGTGAGCTGGCACCTGGAGCACATGGCCGCCCTCGACTTCGAGGCCTCCGACAAGGACCCCGAGACCGCACGCATCGTCACCTGCGCCCTCATCCTCGGCGGCGTCGGCCGCAGCGTCGACGCCCGCACCTGGCTGCTCTCGCCCGGCATCCCGATGGAGCCCGAAGCCATCAAGGTGCACGGCATCACCGACGAGTACGCCGCCGAACACGGCATGCCCGCAGAGCAGGGCGTCGGCGAGATCGCGAAGGCCATCGCCGAAGTCGTCGCCGCGGGCGTCCCGCTGGTCGGGCACAACATCGGCGGCTACGACCTCAACCTGTTGGACCGCGAGTGCCGCCGCCACCTCGGCGACAGCCTCGAAGGGATCTGCCGCCAGCCCCTCACCCGGGTTGTGGACACCCTCGTCCTCGACAAGCACGCCGCCCCGTACCGGCGGCGCGTGTCGGAGAAGCAGGGCCCGTACCAGATGCGGACCAGCGCGGAAACGTACGGCCTGCCATGGGATGAGGAGGCTGCGCACGGCGCGGAGTACGACGCGTTGCAGTCGGCGCGGGTGGCGTACCGGATCGGCGCGATCGCGCACACGCGGCCGGAGGATCGGCCCGATTGGGTGCAGCAGTTGCGGAACCGGCGCGGCCCGTACGACCGATTTAACGACCTGGCGTTCGTGGACGTCGAGGAGTTGCACCGGCGCCAGATCGGATGGGCTGCGGCGTCCGCTGCCTCCTATCAGTCGTGGCTGCGGAACGCGGCGAAGTCGGGAGACAAGCACGACCCGAACGCGGTGATTGACGGTTCGTGGCCGCTGCGTCTGGTCGAGGCGGGTGACTCCGCATGAGGCCTTCCCGGAAGGAACTCGCCGCCCGTATCGAGCAGCTGGTCGGGGAGCGCAACGAGTACAAGGCGCAGGCCCTCGCCAACATCGGCGCGCTACGTCGGGCTATGCGAGAGCTGTCCGACCTGAAGGACGAGGTCGCAGCGCACATCGTCGCCTGCGGCCACCCCGACACCGCCCTCACCGACGCACACTCCGCCGCCATCGCGCTGCGCGAACACCTCGAAGCCCGCGGCATCAACCTCCGCGTGGAGCTGGCCCGGCTCGAAGGGAGCCACCTGTGATCCACCACTACGAGGCCGCGCTCGCCGGCGCGGTGATGGTGATGGCGGTCGGTATGACGTACATCGCCCGCGCGCTCACCCGGATCGAGCCGGTGGAGACACCGCACGGCCGGCACCGCGGGAAGCCGAAGCCGTTCGGCGAGTTGCTGCGGCCGGTGGAGGCCCTCGACCAGTTCGAGGACCACTGCCCGGCCGAAGACCGGGACACCCTCCACATCCGTCTGCACACGGGTGGCGAGCTGTGCACGGAGTGCCGGAACCCGGATCTCCTCGGGGGTGCGGCGTGAGCGGAACAACCGCAGGCGCCATCGTCGCCGCACTCCTCGCGTTCAGCCTGGCTGCCGCGTGCTGGCAGATCCGGCGCGCCAACAACATCTGCGAGGAGGAGCGCGCCCGGGTCCTCGAAGAGGGCCGGATCAGCGGCAGCTTCGCCCCGGCCGCCCGGGCCGCCTCCGAGACGCGTCCCGGCACCGACCTTGCGGAGCAGGACGACCTCGAACTCCTCTACTCGATCCCGTCGTACGGCCTGGGTTTCGAGGTCGGGCGGGCGCGGCTTCAGCAGGCCATCAACGACGACCGCACCAACCAGGGGGACCAGTGACCACCACCCTCTTCGACCTCACCCCGCAGGCTCCGGCCGCCACCACGGCGGCCGGGCCGCGGCCCCTCGTCATCGGCATCGATGCCAGCCTCAACAGCCTCGGCATCGCCGGCGCAGACTGGGCCGACTCCATCCGCCACCCCGGACTCGCCGGCCACGCCCGCATCGACTACCTCCGCCGCGAGGTGGCCGACCGGGCAAAGGCCGCAGACCTCGTCGTCATCGAAGACGTCGCCCGCGGCGCAAAGGGATCGTCCGTCCACCAGATGGCTGGCCTGTGGTGGGTCCTCACGACCGAGCTCTACCGCCGCGGCATCCCCTTCGCCGTCGCCAACCCGCATCACCGGGCGATCTACGCGACAGGGGTCGCGAACCCGGCGAAGGATCATCCGCAGGAGAAGCGGTCCCGGATCGCGAAGGGCATGGTCCACACGTTCGTGGTGGAGCAGCTCGGCATCTGGTGTGAGGGTGCTGGCCGGTACGACATGGCGGATGCTGCCGTGTTCGCGGCTATGGGCCTGGACTGGCTGGGCTACCCGCTCATCGAGGTCCCGCCACAGCAGCGGCGTGCGCTCGATGGCGTGCAGTGGCCGACGCAGACCGTGGCGGTGGCCCGATGATCGTCTCTGGATTCCACGG
Organism: Streptomyces sp. NPDC048504; assembly: GCF_043200035.1. Taxonomy (NCBI): domain Bacteria; kingdom Bacillati; phylum Actinomycetota; class Actinomycetes; order Kitasatosporales; family Streptomycetaceae; genus Streptomyces; species Streptomyces sp. NPDC048504. Next base: position 79,804 of record NZ_JBICXA010000005.1, on the reverse strand, counting down.
CCCCGGCGGCGGAGACGAAGGCCGGCGCATCCTCGGCCTCACCGCCCCCGCAATCGGCCTCGAACGGAACGAACACGCCTACGCCACCGCCAAGGCGGCCGGGCACACCGTCATCCTCTGCGACATCTCCCAGTACCCGACCGTGCCGTTCAAGGGCCGCACCACCGGTGGCATCTGGACGCCACCGTGCCAGGCCTGGTCACAGTCCGGGAAGCGCCTCGGCCTCGTCGACCAGCCCCTCGTCCACCAGGCCGTCCAGGACCTCGCCCACGGCCGCGACACCCGCGACCGTTTGAAGGCCGCATGCAAGGACCCGCGGTCGATCCTCGCCGCGGAACCGATGCGGTGGATGTACGACCTGCGCCCGGAGTGGGCCGTCTTCGAGGAAGTCCCCGCTGTGCTCCCGCTGTGGCGCCAGTACGCGCAGATCCTCCGCAGCTGGGGCTACAGCGTGTGGACTGGTGTCCTCAACGCGGCGGACTACGGGCTCGGCCAGGCACGCCGCCGCGCTGTCCTGATCGTCTCCCGCGTCCGCAGCGTCACCGCGCCGGAGCCCACTCACTGCGAGCATCCCGGTGATGGCCTGTTCGGTCTGCGCCTGAAGCCGTGGCGCACCATGGCGGACACCCTCGGCTGGGGCTACACCCAGCGGCCGGCGCCCACGGTGACGGGCGGCGGCACGGAGACGGGCGGCGCCGAACCCTGGTCGTCGACCTCCCGGGCAGCGATGCGCGCGGCGATGGACGATCCCGGGCACTGGGCCTGGCGCAAGCCTGCGCCGACCGTGACCGGCACGGTCGGGCACGTCGGAGGGAAGCAGGCCGGCGGCCACCTCAACCTCAGCCTTGCGGAAGCCGCGCGCCTCCAGTCCTTCCCCGACGGTCATCCGTTCCAGGGCAACAAGGGGCAGCAGGCTCTCCAGGTGGGGGATGCGTTTCCGCCTCTGCTGGCCGCGCACGTCCTGTCCGCGGCAACGGGCGTCCCGATGCCCGCCGAGCACTTGGCGGTGGCGGCGTGAGCTACACCGGCCAAGTCCCCGGCGCCGAGCGCGCACCCGACTGGCGGGCCCGCGCAGCCTGCGCCCCCCGGGACGTTGATCCCGACCTGTTCCACGCCGGCGAACGCGACCCCAACGCCGTGAAGGAAGCCCGCGACATCTGCAACCGCTGCCCGTCCCGCACGGCCTGCCTTGTCAACGCCTACGTCGAGGAAGACGAGTGGGGTATCCGTGCCGGGTTCACGCCGCGGCAGCGTGGTGCGTATCTCCGCAAGGCGGGCGGGAACGTGGCGCGTGCGGTGGCGGATGCGCTGGAGTCCACGGCGGTGCTGCTGCGGGAGATCTACCAGCATCACGCCGTACCGCAGGCGGACGGGCACGTCCTGTGGACCGACCGGCGGGCGTGGGTCAACGTCCGCGGCACCCCGTACACGATCCACCGGCTCGCGTGGGTGGCGCACTACGGCGTCGAGTCGATCGGCCACGTCCGGCGGGTCTGTGATGTCGAGGGCTGTGTGGCGAAGGCCTGTCTGACGGATCAGCGGATGCGGGAGCGGGCTGTTGTCGGGCGGAAGCAGGTGTCGGCGTGAGCGCCCGCTGTGCGCACTGGATCGGTGCCGAGGGCCGGGTCTGCGGGTCCGACAAGGACGTCCACCGGCATGTGAACAGCGTCGTCTGTCCGCTGCATACCCCGTCCGCGCTGGCGGGTCGTCCGGAGCCTGGCACGAAACCCCACCTGACCGGCCAGTAACAAGCGCCCGGGCCACACGAATTGGCCCGGGCACCCAACCCAGGAGAACACGATGACCGACCAGCCGTACACCGACGAAGACCTCCGAGTCGAAGCCGCCTACCAACGCGCCCTCTCCGTCGAAGACCCCGACTTCATGGGCATCGGCGAACGCATGGACGGCCGCTTCATCGACTCCACCGTCGTCGACCCCGACCCCGCCACGGGGACCGAGCCCGTCACCGGAAAGACGTGGGAGCAGCTCGACCCCGACGACTTCGACGCAGCACAGCGCGGCATCGACGACCTCCTCGGCAAGGCCGCCGACCTGTCCGCGTGGGCCGTCGAGATGGGCGCCGACCGGCTGGAGCCCACCGACGACTGCCTGTCCCTGAAGGGCGACGACAAGGCCATCGTCCGCGTCCACTTCGCGTTCGATCCCGGCATGCCGAACGACGTGCGGCAGTCCTTCATCAACGGCGTCGCCGAGGTCATCGCCGAGGGCCTCTGAGCCAACTGACGGGCGGTCGACGTGACCAGCGCCCCCCAGCGCTGCGACCGCCACCCGGGTGCACCCCCACTTCCCCCAAGCAGGGGTGCACCCGGCCCACCAAAACCACACCAGCACCACCAACCAGAAAGGCACCACCGCACATGACCCTTCACATCGACGCCGACGTCAAGTTCGACAGCAAGGTGCTGACCGACGTCGCCGAAGCCCTCGAACCCCACGCCACCGAAATGTTCAAGCAGCGCCGCGGCCGGTGGATGGCCGTCGTCGAGCTGTCCCACGTCGAGCGCAGCGAGCCCGGCCCCGACGAGGAGAAGAACCCGACCGTCAAGGTGCGGGTGACGAGCGTCGAGGTTGCCGGAGACGAGGTCTCCGCGGGCCGACTCCGGGCTGTGCAGCGGGAGATGTACGACCGGCGCACCTCCGAGGGCACCCTCTTCCAGCACGAGGGCGAGGTCGCCTGATGGCCTACATCGGACACCGCTGCGACTGCGGACACAGCGACCTCAACCACCGCCAGGACGGCGGAGGCGAAAGCCTCGGAGGTTGCGTCGCCACCTGCCAGCGGCCGTGCGGGCCGATGCCGGAGCCGGAGGTCATCCCGACCTTCGACCTGAAGGCCAAGCCCGTCGAGCGGATCATCATCCCCGGCGAGGGCCTGCCGTCCGAGGGCGGCGGGTTCGTCGTCCGAACGTGCACGTGTGACGCCTGCGTGGCGCTGCACGAGCAGCTGGTCGCGGCCTGATGGCCGCCCGGCCGCGGGGAGGCGCCGACTCCCGCCGCTCCACGGCCGGGCCTCGCCCGTGCGCGCACTGCAACACCCCGGTCATCACCCAACTCGTGGGCCAGCGCGCCGCGTTGAAGGTGACCGCCGACGCCGAACCCATCCCGCGGGCCGACGCGGTCGCACTGGCCGAGCCGAACCGGCTGGTGTGGTGCCTCGCGGTTCTGGCCGGCGGAAGCACGGAGCTGCGGTGGGCGTGCCGAAGCGCGTGCAAGCACGGGGCTGTGATCGAACACCGCTGTCCGGCGGGGACGCCAGCCGGGGGCAGGGCGGAGGAAACGCTGTGGTGATGTCAGCCGTCGCCGAGCGCGGCCTTCGCGCGCTCGTACCAGTCGGGCGAGACCAGGACTGCAGCGTGCTTCCTGCTCTTGGTGCGGTCCACGATGAACAGAGGGTCGCCGATCTGGGCACCGAGCTCAACGCCTCGCAGCACCTCTTTGGCCTGCCCGCTGCTCAGTTCGTCAGCTTCCAGTTCGCGGGCGCCAGGAGCCCATGGCGAACCGGCCACGTTGTATCGGGGCGCCTCCGACCGAATGGCCTCCAGCTCGGCAGACAGGGCCGACGACCGGTCGGCGTGCCACTTCACAGTCTTCTCCGCTACGTCCGGCCACCACGCCTTGTTGCTCTGATGACCGGACCAGCGCTTCTCGAGGTCGGCGGTAATGCCGACATAGAGCAGCGCCCCGTCCGCGTCGAAGAAGCGGTACAGGGCGGTCGGCTGGTCATTGAGCCACATGGGCGAACTCCTCGATCAGGCCGGGGAGTTGCCCCCCTCCGGCTGCTTCTTCGCCTCGATGGCTTCGGCCTCTGGCACGGGGACGATCGCGGCTACCCGACGGCCCCGGCTGGTCACGTAGGTGATCCGGCCGTAAACAGCGGTCTCGTTCACGACGTCGGACAGTGCGGCCCGCAGTTCGCGGATGCCGATCTCAGCGCTTGTGTTCGCAGGCATACACCCAGGGTAGCTGAGGTACGCAAGCGTACCCAAGTGTACACTAGGGCATGCATCGAACCACCCTGACCTGGAGGGCAACACCTATGCCCTGACCTGCATATACAGCGCCCACGCCGAAGTCTTGACCCGTACCAAGGAGCTAGCCCGTGGAGAACGTCCGCCACAAGCCGCGCGACCAGGCGGACCAGGACGGCCTCAACCGCACGCCCCCGCCCCACGACAACGAGGCCGAAGAGTTCGTCGTCGGCGTCGTCATGCACTCCAAGCAGGCATACGACGAGTGCACCCTCCTCATCAACCGCGACGACCTGTACAAGCCCGCCCACCAGCTCATCTGGGACACCGCCGCAGGCCTCCACGCCACCGGCCAGCAGTCCCACCCCGCGCTCATCCGCGCAGAGTTGGAGAAGCAGGGCCAGCTCCACCGCGTCGAGGGCGGCGCGCTCCTCTACAAGCTCGGCAGCAGCACCATCACGCCGGGCATGGCCGCAGCGTTCGCCGTGCGCGTCGCCGACACCGCGCGCACCCGCCGCTACGACTCCCACCAAATCGCGCTGAAGGCCGCGATCGACCGGGGCGCCACCGGCGACGAACTCGCCGAGATGGTCGCCGAGTTCCAACAAGGCGAAGCCCTCCGCGAGAACACCGGACGCGGACCCGCCCACCTCGTCGCCAGTCTCCTCAACTGGGACGACTTCTTCACCACCGACTTCGGCGCCATCCAGCTCCTGCCCGGCAAACTCATGGGCCCCGGCCAGCAGATCACCCTCGTCGGCGACGGCAAGGCCGGCAAGTCCCTCTTCTGCCAGGAGTGGATGTGGCGCATGGCCACCGGGCAGAGCTTCCTCGGCGACGCCCCGCAGGACCCCGTGCGCATCCTCTACCTCGACGCGGAGAACGGGCAGGAGCAAGTCCAGGAACGATTCCTCTCCTTCGGCGCCGGGCCGCGCGCCATGGGCGAACTGCGATACGCCAGCTTCCCGCCCGTCCGACCCCTCGACACTGCGGGCGGCGGCGCCGACCTGATCGCCCTCGTCAAGGCCACTGGCGCCGAACTCGTCGTCATCGACACCGTGTCCCGGTTCATCGGCGGCCCCGAGAACGACGCCGACACCTGGCTCAGCCTGTACCGGCACACGCTGCTGCCGTTGAAGCGCGACCGCATCGCGTCCGTACGCCTCGACCACTTCGGCAAGGACAAGGACCGCGGCGGCCGAGGCTCCTCCGCCAAGACCCAGGACGTCGACCACGTATGGGAACTCGGGTATCAGGGCGGCGGCACCCTCACCCTCAAGCGCACCCACACCCGCACCGGCATCGGCCCCGACGACTTCGTCCTGCTGCGCCAGTCCCGCCGCGACGGCGACCACTGGGCCCTCGGCGGCACCCGCCACGTCCTGATGACGTACGAGACCGAACCCGTCTCCGGCATGGCCGCCATCCCCGGCACGGACGAGTACATCGCCGCCGCCCTGGACCGCGCCGGCGTACCCCTCGACGCCGGGAACAGGGTCGTGAAGGCGAAGCTCGCTGACCTCCAGATCGCGGCCGGTTCCGACAAGGTCAGCCGCGTCGTCAAGATGCGCCAGAACCGGGCCAAAACGGACCCCGTAGACGTTCCCCCGCAGCGTTCCCCCGACCCGTTCCCGGAGACGTTCCCCGGTAACGTTCCCCGGAACGGGTCACAGGAGCATAACGGTGCAGGTCAGACGTTCCCCGGTAACACCGGGGGAACGCCAGGAACGCCCCCCGTTCCCCCCGTCCCTCCCTCCAAGGGAGGGACGGGGGCGGGAACGCAGGAACACCACGGATCCCAAGAACCCCTCTGCACCATCTGCACACAACCCCTCAGCGCCTACCGAGCCGACCACGGACACACCACCTGCTCCGGCTGCGCCCCCGCCATCGAGAGCCACCCCGACAGGCCCGCGCACCCCCAGCACGAAACCCACCACAACGCCGCATGACCACCAAGGAACCCCACATGACGATCACCGCCATCGAAACCCGCTACGCCGGCCACCGCTTCCGGTCCCGCCTCGAAGCCCGTTGGGCCGTCTTCCTCAACACCCTCGGCATCGCCTGGGAGTACGAGCCACAGGGATACGAGAACCGAACCTTCTGCGACTGCGACCAGCCCCTGTTCGAAGGCCGACGGAACTGCTCGGGAAAGCACGAGCACTACCTCCCGGACTTCTGGCTGCCAGACACCCAGACCTGGGTCGAAGTCAAAGGCAGCGAAGCCGCGCTGATGGAGAAAGCCTCTCTCTACGCCGAGGCCATCGACTTCGGAGGCTTCCTCCCGCACGTCACCGACTCCGGTTACGGCAGCAGCCGCGGACTCCTCGTCCTCGGCCCCATCCCCCGCGACTACAGGCCGCACACCGATCACCCCGTGCACTCGATCCTCCAGCACCGCAAGGGCGTCGTACGCAACTGGGCCACATTCACAGCCGGAGCCGGCGCCGACGTCTGGGCCGAAGGGGACAGAGCCTCCTCCGCGCCGGACCTTCCAGACCCCGGCGAATTCCCCTTCACGGGCATCGCAGCCATGGACAGCCGCACCACGGACTACCGACTGCACAGGGCCTACACCGCCGCCCGTACGGCCCGCTTCGAGCACGGCGAGACACCCAACACCTGACCGCGTCGCGTCCATCCGCCGGCCGTCGTGCGCGGCCCACACCAACGCGGCCCACGATTCGCCCCGTCCACGAAAGGCATCGCCCATGAAGATCAACCGCACCGCCGACGCCATCCACGTCACCCTCACCGCCGAGGAAGCCGAAGCCGTCCGTGACGACCTCGGCCAGATCCGGGCCGACAAGGTCAGCGCGGGCGGGGACCAGCTGCACAGCCTGCTGGAGTCCGTCACGGTCTCCGACGAGGAGCAGCCGGCCGCCGGGGTGTGCGGGAAGTGCAAGAAGCCCTTCGACCCGGCCGACACCGCCTTCGACGGCCGCGCGCAGTACGCCGCCACCCCGTACTGCCGCGGCTGCGTCGACCGCTGCCGTGACACCGAGATCGCCGACCACCGCTGCGTCATCTGCGGCTGATCCACTTCCGTCCGCCAACTGGCCAGTCGGTCAGCAAGGAGAACCCGATGCCCTGCGAAGACTGCGGCAGCTCGTACTGCGACTACTGCCGCGAGCACTACTGCGCCGAGCCCTGCCCCTGCGACATGTCCCACCGCTGCGCCTGTGACTGCCGCGCCTTCGAGCGCCGCGTCATGGCCGACTGACCGCCCGCCACTCCGAGAGGACACCCAATGCCCGATCGCCTCGACCCCAACCCGCACAGCCCCTACGCCACCGCAGCCCCCGACGTCCGGCACCTCCTACCCGGGTTCTGCGGAAAGCCGTCCCCCGGCCAGCTCGCCCCGACCGGCTGCAACCGGCTCGCCGTCGTCCCCGCCGAGGGACTGCGCACCGTCGGAGACGACGGCGACACCTTCCCGGCCGGGATCTGCGACACCTGCATCGCAGCCTGGTACGCGTCGCACCGCGGCAAGGAGCTGCCCGACGGGCGAGTGGCAACCGACTGCACTGAGTGCGGCTCGGCCACGTTGCACGGCGAGTGGTGCGCGCTGTGCCGGCAGGAGAAGCACGAGGCGTGGTGGCCGCTTGCCCCGCTGGTGGCCGCGGGCTGCACGACGTGGGAGGTGACCGAGCGCAGCATCAGCCGCGTCGACCACGACATCGACCAGCTCGGCGTGTACGCCAAGGGCTACTGGGAGTGGGACGACACCGGCAAGAAGACCATCGTCGTCGGCCTGCGCGTCGGCGCCGGAGAGGACCGCGTCGTCGCCCGCTTCGGGGACTGGCTGATCCGGCACCCCGACGGCACCTTCACCGTCCACGCCGCCCCGGCCGCCGCGGCGGGTGAGTGACCGTCATGGCACCCACCCGCTGCCCCGCCTGCCCCGACGGCATGAAAGGCCCCGGCAAATACCTGTGCATCACCTGCTGGTACGCCCTTTCGGACGTCACCAGGCGCGCGCTGAACCGGCGCGACAGCCTCGCGTTCGGGCGGCTCCGCCAGCTGCACCGGCAGATCGCTGACGGTGTGCTGCTCGCCGAGATCCGCATCGCCACGTGACCACGGACACGGCCGCCCCTGCAGCAATCAGGGGCGGCCGGCCCGGTCCGATCCCATCACGAAGGAGCCACACCATGACCACCAACCCGCATCGCTACCGCCACCGCTCCGAAGAGATCGAAGCCATCCAGTGGACCGGCACCAACGCCGACGAGTTGCGCGCCTTCTGCGGGCCCGACTTCGAGGAGATCGATCCCGAGGACCGCACCGAGAACCCGGACGCTTCCGCCGCCGTGCGGGAGTCGAAGCACGGCACATGGCGCGGCCTGGAGCCGGGCTACTGGGTGGTGAAGATCGGCGAGGAGTTCTACGAAGAGAGTCCGGCGGACTTCGCCGCGCAGTTCGAGCCCGTCCCCGCCGTCGAGCCCGACGACACGGAGCTCACCGAGTCGGCGATCGACCGCATGATGGCGGCCGGTGTCCCCGTGCAGATCGTGACCGCACCGCCAGACACCTACGGCGCCGTGCCTGCCGTCCGCCCCGAACTACGCGACCAGATCGCCGAGGCGCTCGAACAGGCCGACTACCGGCCCGACATGCGCCGTGGCGACCTCGCCGACGCGATCATGCCCGTGCTGCGGCGCCTCACGCTGCGGGAGCTGGAACTGCTGCACCGGCCGAACACAACGCCGTCCAGGCCGGTGCCAAGCCGCACGCCTGCCGAGGAGGCGTACCGGCTCGCCCTGTCGCAGGCGCTCCGTCTCGGCACGGGAGCAACCTGGGAGGCGATCCGCGACCGGGCCGAAGACCTGGTCGCCGAGGTCGGGCAGCTCACCGAGGCGAGCCGTCGACTCCTGGAGCAGCGGCAGGAGATGGCCGAGGAGCGGTTCGCGTGGCAGGAACGCGGCGACAAGGCCGAGACCCGCGTCCGGCAGATGGAGGCCGACGTGCCCGCCAACCGGGCCGCCGTACTGCGCGAGGAGGCCGCCAGGATCCGCGCCCACTGCCCGGACCACCCCGACAGCGAGAGCGCCGAGGGTTCGTGGATGGCTTGCCACTGTGCGGTCGCTGACGACATGGAGCGTCGCGTGGCCGTCGAGGCGCAACAGCAGGCCGCGCCGTCGCAGCAAGGGCCGGAGTACACGCCCTGCCTGTGCGGGCACATCGAACCCGAGCACGAAGCCAACATGGGCGCCTGCTGGACGTGCGACTGCGAGACATACCGACCCTGCACGTGCGGTGCTGCTGGGGACGCGTTCGTTCCGCTCGGGCACTACGCAGACTGCCCGCAGTACCAGCCCGCCGTTGTCGCGGCCGTGGCTGGCGAGGAACCGACAGACGAGACGCAGTCCGTCCAGGAGTGCATCTGCACCCCCGACGCCTGCCCGCCGCTCTGCCCCTGCCACGCCGACGAGGCTCCCGTGTCCCAGCCCGGCAAGGAGAACTGACATGGCCGACAAGAAGCCCACCCTGTTCGACCTCATCCGCGACACCGACGTGAGTGGCGTCTCCGGCACCGGCAAGGTTGCCGAAGGCGTGATCTTCAGCGACGGGCATGCCGCCGTCCACTGGCTCGGCACCTGGCCCACCACCACCCCACACCCGAGCATCGCCTCTATCAAGGCCGTCCACGGGCACGGCGGCGCCACCCGCATCGTCCTCAACGACCCCGCCGACAGGCTGGCTCGCATCGCCGGGGCGCACGTCCCGGAGCGGTTCCCCGGCGGTCTGGTCAGCGGCCTCTGCGTCGAGTGCGAGCAGCGGTACCCGTGCCCGACCCGGGTGTGGGCCACCACCGACCGCGACGTACTGGCGACGTGGGACCCCACCGACGATGAACCCGAACCGGCCCCGTGTACGGCGTGCCTCCTACCGGAGGGGGACGCGCCCGTAGAGCGCTGCATCGTCGAGGGCCCGCACAAGCAGCACGTGACCGCGCAGGGGCGCCGCTGGGCCGACGACGTGGGCGAGGACGGGTCGCAGTGACCACCGCGCAGCTCTTCGCCGAGGCCGTCGACACCCTGTTCGTCGTCTGCCGCGCCATCCTCGCCTGGATCGCCGCCGGCGCGTTCGTCCTCACCGTCTGCCTGTTCACGGGGATCGCGGTCATCGCGCAGGGCGTGAAGACCACGCGGCGCGTGCTGGCCGGGCCGTCGTGGGCGCGTGGGCGGCTCAGGGCCCGGATGTTCGCCCGCACCCACGCCAGACGCCCCAACAGGCGCACAGAGCCTCAGACGTACCGGGAAGCAGCATGACCGGCCCGACACCCCACCCGCAGGAGACACACGTGATCAGCGAAACCGAAGCGAAGCCTCACGAGAACACCCACGCCTCGCTCACTCTCGTCGACGGCACCCAGGTCAACGGCTACATCTCCGGCGTCGGATACTCCGGACTCCGCGTCATGGTCAAGGGCACAGAGACCGAGTGGCGGTTCCGGGCCATCGCGAAAATCGAGGCGCAGCGATGACGCCGAGCCTGCGCACCGCCCGCACCTGCACCACCGCCACCATCCTCCTCACCGCCTTCGCCCTCTACTCCGCCACCATCAGCTACTGGCTCGCACTCCCCGGCCTCTACGCCGCCACCGTCCTCTGGTGCTGCGCCAACCGCGCCCGCGCCGACCACCGCCGCATCCTCGCCCGCCACGGCCAGGTACAGCGCGCGGCGGCAGGGCCGGCCGAACTCCCGCCCCCGTGCTGCCAGTTCTGGACCCACTCCAACGGCGTCGTCCACGGCCCTGACTGCACCCGGCCGCCCCTCGCCCGGCGTGACCGGTACCGGCTCAGCGCACACGACGAGGCCGTCTTCCAGCAGTTGGCCGCACGCATCGACCTATCCGGCCCCAACGACAGGAGCAGCGCAGCATGACCGACCAACCCACCGACGGCGGCGTGATCCGCACCGCCCGTCTCAACAGCCTCGGCGTGCTCCTCACCCGCATCACCAACGGCCTCACCCTCACGCAGGACGAGGCGCGGCTCCTCGTTGGGCACATTGACATCGAAGTCCGCGAGAGCACCACGGCCCGCGAACTGGCACGCGCCGCGCCGCTGCCCTCGATCCACGCGAACGACGTCGCGGGCTTCTGCCCCGCCTGCGGCCACGGTGTCCTCATGCTCGGCGACGGCGGCCACGTCGTATGCACGTTGATCGACTGCCCGGACCCAGACGCCGTCGACAAGCTACTGACGCGCACCGACGACGCTGGAGATGACGACGCCGTTGCCCCCACGTGCTGGCACACCGAGGCCGACAGCCCCTGCGACTGGGACGTCTGCCGCCAGCCCGAACGCCTCGCCGCTAGTGACCCCGGCACCGACCCGGCCATGACACCGCCCGTCGGTCCGGTCCTGCGGCAGTACCCAGACGAGCGGCGCGAGATGGCCGAGACCGACACGCAAGCCATCGCCCACGCCGAGGCCGTACGGCAGATGGACGCCGACCCCACCCAGCCGCACACCGGCCTCGTCATTCAGCCCTACCGCCACTTCGGTCAGGAGCTGTGGTTGTTCCGCTGCTGGGGCACCACCGACGGCACCTGCGATGGATGGCTCGGCCTCGGACACCACACCCGGCAGTCCGCCGAACGTGAGCGCGACCGGCACGTCGCCGAGGACCACTGCGAATGCGGCGGCACCCTCCCGCACCCCGACTGCCCAGTACACACACGCACCACCGAACCCACCACGGAGCAGCACTGATGCCCGACGCCCGCCTCATCTCCAGCAAGACCCTGTGGCACCTTCACCAAGTCGAGGGACGCGACGAAGCCATCGGCGCCTGGGCGCGCGCCAACGGCATCAAGACCCGCGACATCTCCGTCGACCACGACATCGTCATCGACGGGCCGCCGGACGCCCGGGTGATCCGCTACACCGCCTTCGCCCGCAATGACCGGGGCAGCAAGTACACGCTCGACGGCCGCAACCCGGTGGTGGAGGAGCGCACGGCGCCGCTCGTCGAGGACCCGCCGGAGGGCTGGCCGGTGTACGCCGTGCCTGGATCGCCCGAGGAGCCGACCGATGTCTGACGTCAGCCCCGCCGCCGAAGCACTCCTCGCCGCGTTCGACGAGACCCAACTCGCCGAAATGCTCGCCGCCGCCAGCGCCCGCATCAAGCGGGTACGGCAGCTGCACCGCAACGAGTACGAGTCCTGCGCCGAGTGCACCCACGAGTCCAGCGTGCCGTTCCCCTGCGCCACGATCCGCGCACTGAACGGGGAACCGTCGTGACGACCAGCCAGCTCATCGCGTCCGCCATCACCTGGATTGCCGCCATCGCAGCCGTGATCGGAGCCGCGCTCGCGTGGCGCGCGCAGCAGCAGGCCCGGAATTTCCTCGTCGCCATCCGCGCCGAGCGCCGCACCTTTGCCACCCCCGGCGGGGGCGAGGTCACCGTGACCGCGCCTATGTCGGATGCGGCGTACGAGGAGTTGAAGGCACGCTGGTTGGAGGCGTACGGCAAGCCGGGCGCTGTCGCCGAGCTGCTGAACGAGGACGGTGCTGTGTGCGCGGCGTACCGGCTACCGGCCACGTCCGAGAGCAGCGGCTTGTGCGCACGCTGCGGCATGTCCGACTACAAGCACCAGGAGCCGCCGACATGATGCGTGACCCTGACGCGCTCCGTACCGTCTGGCTGTTCGGCAAGCCGTACCAGTGGGACCGCGCCGACGGCCAGCTCGTCCTCACCCCCGAGGTGCAACCCGCGCCGGCGTCCGAGGAGTTCACCTACGAGACGATCACCCGCCTCCTCAGCGGACCGCTGCCCGGACCGGCCGGGTGACCGTGGCATCCTGAGTGTGGACAGCAGTGAGGGCCCCCATCGGACGGCGGTGGGGGCCCTCAACGTTGCACGGCTACCGGGTTGGCGCCCACTCGGGTCGGTAGCCGGGCCTGTCGGCATACGGCAAAGCGAGAAGCCGGACGATGGGGCACCACCTGAACATGATCGCGTCAGCGCAGCCGAGGCAGGCTTGGTCTGGCTCCGGAACGTACGGGCGGTGAATGGCGAGCATGCTCCGCTTGGCTGCGATCTCCCGCAGCACCCGTTCCGGCCCGGCGAACTCTCCAATGTGCAGGGCCACGGGTGCCGCCGCATACGACCTCGGGATGCCGGTCACCATCTCGGGGGATGTGTTCGCCTCACGCAAGATCCGTTCGTCTTCGTCGAGTTGGGCCCGCAGCCACTGCACGAGATCATCCATGCCGCTCACTCCTCAGGTTGTTTCGCCCGCGGCCGATCCCTGCCCGACCCGGTATAGCCCTTCTCGATGTCCTGCACCGTCGCAAGGCCGATCCCCAGCAGGTTCGCGATCTTCCGATACGACACCGCAGGCACCTGAGCACGTAGATCCAACACGACCTGCCGTCGCATCTTCCGCCACTCCGAACCGCGCTCGGTCTGATGAGCGAGCACCTCGCTGATCGCACGCGCACGCTTCTCCGGGTCGGCGATCGCCTCAACCGCATTCATGGCATCGATCACCCGTTGAGCCTCCTCGGTCACACCCGGCCTCATCTCATTCGGGCGGGCCGCTTGCCCCGAGTGTACGGGGCCCCGTACAGTCCAAGGAAGCAGTCCGCACTGCTAACGCAAGAAGCCCCCGGCCCGGAGCTGGAACTCCACATGGACCGGGGGCACCTACCCCGACTCTCACGAAAGGGCAGGCATGCCCGAGCCTACCGATCAGGCCCCTGAGCAGCACAGCCCCACGCAAGCCGAACGCGTCACCGCACTCCTCGCCGAAGCCAAGGCCGCCCGCTTCACCTACGAGGCCACCCGCAGCCGCGTCGCCACCGGCAACCTCACGCGCGGACACGGCGGCGGCCACTGATGGGCCTCTTCTCGCGCGGTTCACAGAGCAGCCGCAGCTACCCCGCAGCCGGAACTTCTGTCACCGGCAGCGCCGGACGCTTCCGCCGCTCCAAGACCACCGGCGCCAGAAGGGCCGGGGCAGCCGCCGAAGCCTGGGAAACCAGCGACCGCCGCCGCGACAAACAAGGCACCAGCTTCTGGTCCTGGAAGTAACCCACCCACAAGCGCCGCGCCCTGGTATCCGTCCCCCACGGCCAGGGCGCGGCCCTCTTCACGCAGCAGGGAGCCACCGTGAAGACCCGCCGCACCGAGACCATCGAGCGGAAGCGCCTCGTACCCCACACCGTCGACGGCGAGACCGAACTCGTCCTCGACACCGAGTACATCGAGGTCCCCGCACCACCCCGCGACTGGGACCAACTGGTCCGCATCGGCGTCACCATCGGCGCCTGCATCCTCGTCACCGTCGCCCTCGTCTGGAGCACCAGCGCGATCGGCGGACTCCTCGCCCTGTCCGTCGTCGCTGTCGTCGCCTACGCGGCAGCCGTCGCCTTCGACATGACATGGATCATGTGCATGGCCGTCGAGTGGCTGCTGCGCTACGACCCCGCCCGGGCCAAGACCGCCCGCCGCGCCGGCCGCTGGTCCCTCGTCGTGTCCATGGCCGCCGTGTTCGCGCACGGCTACGTCTTCGAGCAGCCGGTCATCGGCATCGTCGGGGCAGCCGTGTCCGCGCTCGCCAAGGGCGGGTGGGGCATCGCGATGCGCGTGCACGCCCGACCGCTCGACGACCGCACCCAGCAGTGGGTCACGAAGCGGCGCGCCGCGGTTGACGGCCAGCTCGCGATGATCCCGATCCGCCGCGAACTCCAGCGCGGTCAGGCCACTGTCGAGGCCGAACAGCGGACCCTCACGGAATCCGGATCCACGGATCCGGACCAGTCCGGACCGTCCGCGAACGGATCCGGACCGTCCGCGCCTCCGATCGACCGCAAGTCGCTGACCACGAAGGATGCGGTCCGGATCGCGTGGGAGGACGGAATCCGGGACCGGGACGGCGTGATCCACGACGCAGCGCAGCGCCTCGGACGACCGGTCTCTCCGGACAGCGTCGACCGCTACCTCCGCGACCTGAAGCGCGGCGCCTGATCCCTTTCCCGACCTCACCTCTTAGGACCGTCATGCTGCTCGTACTCCTCACCCTGGCCGCCCTCGCCCCCGGCATCGCCACCAGCTGGCTCCTGCGCCGCCACGGCCCCCTGATCGCCGTGCTCGCTGGCGCCGGTGTCGCGTTCGCGCTGCCGTTCCTCCTCGTCGTCTCGCTGGTCCTCTGCCCGCCGCTCGGCATCGTTCTCGCTGCGGGCGCCGGCATCGCCGCCCTGGAGGCGTACGACCGCGGCAAGGTCTGGATGGCCACGGCGTGGGCTGGCGTCATGGTCGTCGCGTCCGCGTGCGCCGGGTGGCCGCGATGACCAGCCGTAAGCCGATCACGCCCAGCCGGATCATCCCGGCCGGGCAGCCGCTGCCGCAGCAGCTTCCCGCCCCGGCCAGTCCGCCGCCCCCGCCTCCCGCTCCTCCGGCCCCTCCCGCGCTTCCGCCATGGTGGGCTGCCGGTCCTCCGCCTCCTCCGCCACCCCAGCCCGTCGACGTGTACGTCCACGTCGACATCGCCGTGGCCAGCACGGAACCCGATCCGGAACCAGCGGACCGCTGGTGGCACCGAATCCGGATCGCCTACAACGCCGCCTGCGCCGCCGCGGGCTTCGCGATCTGCGGGCCCTGGGCGTGGGTTCTCAACGACGTCCACAAGGACGGCCCGAACGGGCTAGCCGGCGCCTGGGTGATGGCCGTCATCCCGCTGACTGTCCTCGGGTTCCTCGACAACGCCCGCCAGGTCGAAGCGCGCTGCGCCAACCCGGATCTGTGGGCCCCGAAGTGGCGGGCCGCCCTCACCCGCACCCTGCTGTGGGCCGCCATCGAAGCGACCGCGCTCACCCTGCCCGTCGCCACGCTCGTCTACGTCCTGACCGGAGTACAGCCCGCGTGAACACCACCACTCTGGCCGCCGGCCAGTACACGACCACCGCGATCAGCACCGCCGGATTCGCCTTCGGACTCGCCCTGCTCGGCTCCGAACTGTGGCGCTGGCACAAGGGCGGCGCCAAAGCGGCCGGCCCCGGAGGACCGCCCGGCGCAGGAGGCGGCGCCAAGGACCCGAAGGCGCTGATCCCGCTCGGTAGCGGCATTGTCTGCGGCGTCCTGATGATCGCCTGCCCGGCCGGGCTGCTCGGGACTCTCGCCGGGTTCCTGCGCTGGGGCGGCAACAGCGTCGGGGACGTGGCCATGAAGTGGCTGACCGGCACCCCGTCTCAGCAGCTCGGCACCGCCGCCACGCCCCACATTGACGGGTACGGGGCCATCGTTGTTACCGCGATGACCGTCGCCCTGTGGTTCCTGCGGAAGGGGATCGCCAAGACCGTCAAGGGCAAGTGGTGGAAGGGCGTCCTGGTGGGCGTGCTGCTGTGCGTGTCCACCGGTACCGCCGCGCTGCTCGCCGACCAGATCGTGCAGGGTGCGAACGGGCTCGGCGCGTGGGCGATCAACGGGCTCGCGAAGGGGACGCTGTCGTGAGCGCCCCGTCGACTGTGCAGTGGCTGCGTACGGCCGTCCACCGGGTCGCGGTCGGCTCCCAGCGCCTCTCACTTCACCTCACCTCGCGGGCCCTTCACCGGGCCCGCGCGGTGTGGGACCGGGCCCGGGGGTGGCTGACCGCAGGGGAGGGGCTGGGACGGCTGCTGCGCGCGGCGGTGCTGGTGGGCGCGGCGGTGCTGCTCCGGAAGATCGGTACGGCCGTCGCGGTCGGCGTGTATCACCGTGTTGAGCACGGCGGAGCACCCTGGCTGCTGTGGGGTGGCGCGGCCTGCTGGGCGATCGCCGCCTACCGCGCGGGCGCCGAGGGGTGGGCTCCGAAGCGGCGACCCGCGCCCGAGCCCGACGATCCGCAGGAGGATGCCGCGCCCGAGACGGGGCCGGAGACCCCGGCCCCCACCGTGTGGCCCGTCTCGCCCATCGAACTGATCGCGGCAGTCCGTGACATCGGCACCCCACACGCACAGCTGAAGCCGCTCGCCGAGCACCTCCGCACGACCACCGACGCGGTGCGCGCGGCAGCGGCCGGGATGGGGTGGCGGGTGAAGGACGTGCGCATGGACGGCCGGTCGTCGTCCGCCGGGCTCCACTGGGACGAGTGCCCCTCCCCGGAGCAGGTCTACCCCCTATCCGGTGACGTCGGCGCAGGTCAGCCTGCCGACGACAACGACGACGACACGAGCGGGGAGGGGGTCCGAGAGGGGCTCGATGTACGGCGCACCGCTACCGGGCAGACGATGTACGACCTTGCCGAGCAGCACCGGATCACCGCCGTTCTCCGCCCCAAGAGGTGACCGGCCTGCCACACTGGAGTCTCGCGTCGGGTAGCGCCCGGCACCCTGAGGAACGGCCCCACCGCGCACCCCCGTCGCGGTGGGGCTTCCGCGTTCCCGGGGCGGACTGTCGGTGCCGGCCGCTACGATCCGGGCCACACACGCCACCGGGGGAAACCATGCATCGTCGCATCGCCGCACTCGCTACCGCCGCACTCGCGCTGGTCGGCTGCTCCAGCGGACACCACGATCCCGACCCGGCCGCTTGCCGGAAGGCAATCAAGGCTCAGTACGTGCCGGGTACGGCGACGTTGAAGGGGAAGCCGGGTAGGCCGAAGGCGTGTGACGGGTTGAGCGCTGATGAGGTGTCGGAGATCGCGTTGAGTGTGATCCAGGAGAACACGCAGTAGCCCGGTCGTGCAGTGGCCCCGCTCCGGTTGGTCCGGGGCGGGGCCGTCGTCATGCGGTGGGCGCCAAGGTTGGCAGCGCTGGGATCGTGCGGGCCAGCCATGAGCCCGGCTCGGTGGTGAAGTGTGGTGCCGCACTCGTCTCCCACCAGGTGCGCATGGCCATCGTGGCGTTGCGCTGGTTGGTGCGCTTGTCGGTGTACTCGACGAGGCGCTCCCCGGTGTTCCGCACGACGGTCCGGCCGCGCTTGCAGCCATCGGGGTAGTCGTTCCAGTTGATCCCAGCCTCGGCGAACAGCAGCTCCTGCATACCGCCGCTGCTCACTCCGTGGAGCCTCTTATGGGAGAACCGGGCTTGGGCCGCCATCGAGATCGAGTTGCGAACGGCATCCCGCTGCCGCCACAGGAAGTAGTTCGCCACCTCCACTGGGTCGGAGAGGGTGAAGACCCGCGAGTCGAAAAGGGCGCGGGCGCCGGGCCGACGCTCATTGAGGACAGCCGTGGCGAGCGCGGCCGAGATGCTGAGCTGCTTGGCGACGACCCCGCCGAACCACGGCTCGGTCTGCTCGCTGGCGAAGTCGGTGACGAGGATGCTGATCTCGTCGGACTGCGTGTAGGCGAACACGCTGCCCGTGATCTCGGCGCAGAGGGATTCGGCGACGGCGTCCATGTCGGCCATGAACCCCTCGTCGAACGGGCGCTCGCAGCCACGCAAGTAGGAGTGGAAGGCGCGGCCGTCGAGGCGCAGCAGGGTGTAGGTGCGGCGCGGCAGCAGGGCGCGGTAGGTGGTCTCGTACGCCTTCATGCGGTCGCCGAGGGCGGTGGTGTCGCTCATCGGTTGGTCTCCTCGCCGCCCGCCGGGCGCTCCGGCAACTGGGCACGCAACTCGTCGAGCGCCTCCAGCGCAGGGACCAGCTTCGGCTCACCAAGCGGCGTGGTCGTAGCCTCGCTCGTCCAGCTTCCGGCGTCGGGGCGCTTCGGCATGGTCGCGCCCGGGCGGCGCAGGTACCAGGCGATCAGGTCGTTGATGGCGCCCGCGCGGTCTGTGCCCTGCACCTTGGCGGCGGCGAGGAGGTCGCTCCAGTCGTCGTCTCCGATGCGGACTGATCGGTGCTGGGTCTTGGGCTTGTTCGGCATGGGGTTCAGCCTAGCGGGTGTACGTACAGAAAGGTAGGGCGAGAGGGTTGCGGTGTACGTACACCAAGCGCTACGGTGTACGTACACCAAGAACGAGGGAGCCCAAGATGATCGCCACCAGCCGCACCCGCCGCGCCACCCTCAAGACCCGCACCCGCACCCAGCGCGCCGCCGCGAAGATCCGCCGCGCCGGACAGGGCACCCTCGCCACCCACTGCATCGCCGCTGGGCTCGGCGTCCGCGAGGCGCGCACGGTGGCCAGCTCGCTGCGGAAGAACGCGGCCAAGGCCAACGTCACCGGAACCCCCGGCACCAGCTACACCCACGGCCGCGCCCGCCAGTGCACCCGCTACACCCCCGCCGAGGTCGCCGCCATCGCCGTCATCTACCGCCCCCGCAAAGCCGCCTACAAGACGGCCGCCGCCAAGCTCGCACTCGCCGCCTGACTGGAAGAGACGCACGTGACCAACCCCAAGTCGGCTCTGCCGCAACGCTTCTGGGACAAGACCCGCTCCGAGGACACGGGTTATGCCACCCCGTGCCTGTCTTGGACAGCCAGGAAGGAGTTCGGGTACGGCCGATTCTTCTGGGAGGGCAAGACCCGGCGAGCCCACCGCGTCGCCTATCAGGTGCTCATCGGCCCCATTCCGGATGGCCTCATTCCCGATCACCTGTGCCGCAACCGCGCCTGCGTGAACGTGGAACACCTCGAACTGGTCACACATCGCGAGAACACGCGGCGGGGCGAGAGCCTCGCCGCGCAACGGGCCCGGGCCACCCACTGCCCGGCCGACCACGAGTACACGCCAGGGAACACCTACGTTCAGCCGGGCAGCGGGCAACGGAGGTGCCGGACTTGCAAGCGCCGCCGCGACCGCGAGAGTAGGCGCCGCACCTGACCCGTCGCACGGCAGAGGGCCCGATCCCGGGAACACCACACGGGAACGGGCCCTCACACGTGCGCCCGCCTCCCAGCCCGCACGCGCCGTTACCATCACACCATGACAACCGGTAACGAGCCACCCGTACCGGCCGAGCCCGACCCCACACCGCCCGGCCCCACCAACGACGGCGAACACCCCAACTGGGAACGCCCCCGCAACGGCATGGGCCGCTTCCAACGCACCCTCAAATCCGTCCGCCGCGACGCCGCCACCGCCGAATACCTCGCCGACCACCCCGGCACCACCTACGACCAACTCGCCGAACGCTTCGGCTACTGCCACCGCAAAGACGCCTACAACGCCGTCCTCCGCGCGAAAGCCGACATCGCCCGGCCGGCCATCACCAAGCTGATCGGCGACGAATCCGTTGAGCTGGACGCCCTATACGCGGAGGCCTGCGCCATCCTTCAGCGCCGCCACATCACCGTCTCCCACGGCAAGGTCATCACGTGGCTCAACCCGGAGACTCAACAGGAGGAGACGCTCCTCGACGACGGACCCAAGCTCGCCGCGATCCAGGCCGCGCTCCGCATCCGTGAGTCGTATCGCAAGCTCCACGGCCTCGACCAACCCGCGCAGGTCGCCGTGTCCGGCAGCGTCAAGTACGAGGTCGTCGGCGTAGCAGAGGAGGATCTGACGTGAGCAAGCACGGACCCTGCGCCCTCCGCGTGCACCCCGGCATCCACGTACCAGCCACGGCCTGGTGGCACGGGCCGAACGGTCACCACACCACGCTGTGCACGTCCTGCCTGAACTTCTGGTTCGACAACGCCGACGACGACCCCGACCTCGAACCCGCCGCGTGGGGCTGGCTCATCCCGCCCGAACCGCCGGCCGCCGACATCGCCGCGTGGGCCCGCGACCCGCGCAACCATGGCGCGGTCGCCGAGGTACTGCGGCGTGAAGCCCGCATCCGGCCGGACTGGCTGCGCCACTTCCTCAACCGCGAAGACCGGGCGCGCGGTGGCGGCCGCCTGGTACTGCGGTGACGACCGCGCTCGACCAGGACGTCATCGTCCGGTACGAACCCCGCGGCGCCGCGCGCCAGCTGTTCAAGTCCCGCGACGACGAGCTGGTCATCGCTGGACCCGCCGGCACCGGCAAGAGCCTGGCGGCCCTCTTCCGCCTGCACCTCACCGCCCTGCACAACCCGAACATCCGCTGCCTCATCGTCCGCAAGACCGCGGTGTCGCTGACCTCGACGACGCTCGTCACCTTCGACAAGAAGGTCGCCGCCGACGCGCTCAGCCGGCGCATCGTCTCCTGGTTCGGCGGCAACGCGCATGAGGCCGCCTGCTACCGGTATTCCAACGGGAGCCGCATCGTCGTTGGGGGGATGGACAAACCCGAGAAGATCATGTCCGCCGAGTACGACCTCGTCTTCGCCGACGAAGCCACCGAACTGACCATCGCCGACTGGGAAGCCATCTCCACCCGCCTCCGCAACGGCGTCCTGTCCTGGCAACAGCAGATCGCCGCCTGCAACCCGGGCCACCCCACGCACTGGATCAAACTCCGCTGCGACGCCGGCGAGGCAACCATGCTCGTCTCCCGGCATCGCGACAACCCCGCCTACATGCACGCCGACGGCACACCCACCGAGAAGGGCGTCGCCTACTTCAAGAAACTCGACCGGCTCACCGGCGTCCGCAAGGCCCGCCTCCGCGACGGCGCCTGGGCTGCGGCCGAAGGCCAGATCTTCGAGGGCTGGGACGACGCCGTCCACCTCGTCGACCCGTTCCCCATCCCCGAGGCGTGGACGCGCTGGTGGACCGTCGACTTCGGGTTCACCAATCCGTTCGTTCTCCAGTGCTGGGCCGAGGACAGCGACGGCCGCCTGTTCCTGTACCGGGAGATCTACCGTACGAAAAGGCTGGTCGAGGACCACGCCCGCGACATCCTCCGCGCGGTCCGCCGCTGCGTGACGTGCTGCAAGTCGAAGGCCGCCGACCACGACTGCCACACCTGCAAGACGTGCGTACTGGAGTGGACCGAGCCCCGGCCGCGCGCGCTGATCTGCGACCACGACGCCGAGGACCGAGCCACCCTCGAACGGCACCTGGGTATGGGCACGCAGGCCGCGCACAAGTCCGTGTCCGACGGCATCCAGGCAGTGCAGTCCCGCCTCAACCCGGCGGGCGACGGCCGGCCCCGCCTGTTCATCGTGCGGGGCGCGCTCGTCGAGCGGGATCCGCTGCTGGAGGAGGCGTCACTGCCGATGTGCGCGACGGACGAGGTCGGCGGCTACGTGTGGGCGGTGAAGCCGGGCAACGCCGGCGGGCTGAAGGAGGAGCCGGTGAAGAAGGACGACCACGCGATGGATGCGCTCAGGTACATGGTCGCGGAGCGGGATCTGGGTGGGCGACCACGGATGCGCTGGCTGAACTAGCTTGTGGGATACCTACAACAGTCCGCGACAGCGAAAGGACGGCCGTGACTCGACGGAAGATGCCAGTGCGCAGGTGGATGCAGGGATTGAATAGGGCTATGCCGGTTGTGCTTGACACGTCTGGCGTTATGCTGTTGTCGGGTTCCGCCAGTCTGTTCTTTGGGATGGCTGCCGGAGTGGCCGCACTCGGCGTCGGCTGCGTCGTCCTGAACTGGCGGTTCTACAACACGTAGAGGGGAGGGGCAGGTGGCCAGAACCCTCCTCGGCGCGATCCTCAACCGCACCGCCACGGCCACCACGAACACCCCGGTTCCCTTCACCAGCCGCGCACAGTCCTATGCGGGCGGCCTCTTCGGCAACCGCACCGCCGAAGGCCAGATGCGGGCCATGTCGAGCGTGGGCACCCTCTTCGCGATCGTCGACCGCACCTCCAACGCGACCGCCCTGGTCGACTGGAAGTTGTGGCGCAAGGCCAAGTCCGGCCGTGTAGAAGACCGTGTCGAGGTCACCTCCCACGCCGCGTTGGAGCTGTGGAATCGGCCCAACAAGTTCATGCCGCGGCAGGAGTTCGTCGAGTCGTCCACGCAGCACTACGACCTCACGGGCGAGACCGAGTGGGTCATCGCACGCGCGCCCGGCGTGAAGATCCCGCTGGAGATGTGGCCCGTCCGCCCCGACCGCATGACCCCGGTCCCGGACCGTGAGACGTTCCTCAAGGGCTGGGTGTACACGTCGCCGGACGGCGAGCAGGTTCCGTTGGAACTGGACGAGGTCATCCAACTGCGCCGGCCCAACCCGCTGGACCCGTACCGCGGCCTGTCGCCGGTGCTGTCGATCCTCCCCGACCTCGACACGTCGAGGTATGCGGCGGAGTGGTCGCGGGCGTTCTTCCTCAACTCGGCACAGCCCGGCGGAATCATCGAGGTTCCGGTGCACTTGCAGGACCACGAGTTCGACGAGATGCGCGACCGGTGGGCCGAGCAGCACAAGGGTGTCGGCAACGCGCACAAGGTCGCCATCGTCGAGTACGGCGCGAAATGGGCGGACAGGACGATCTCACAGAGGGACATGCAGTTCGTCGAGCTGCGGGGCGCGACGAGCACCGCGATCCGTGAGGCGTACGGCATCCCGAAGTTCGCGATCGGTGACCTCGACGACGTGAACCGGGCGACCGCCGAGGCGGCGAAGGCCTGGTTCGCGGAGCAGCTCACGATTCCCCGTCTGGAGCGGATCAAGGGCGCGCTCAACAACGAACTGCTGCCCATGTACGGGCCGATGGGCGACGGCCTGGAGTTCGACTACTGCGACCCGGTACCGCCGGACACCACGGTGGAGGCGGAGCAGCTGACGGCCCGCTCGAACGCGGCCGCCGCGCTTGTGAACGCCGGCTATGACCCGAAGGGCACGCTGTCCGCGGTCGGCCTGCCGGACATCCCCTTCTCCGGAACTCCCGCCACGCGCGCCATCGCGCCGGCGCCGCAAGCCGCGTGGGACGACGCGGTCGCCGGGCTCCTCGGCAAGCAGAAGAAGACGAGGGACGACGAATGATCAAGCTGCCTTCCACGGTCGCCTCCTTCGCCGCCAAGCAGCGCGCCAAGGCCGACAAGGTGCGCGCACAGCACGGCATCGAGGCACAGCCCTGGTACCGCATCACCAACGCCGCCGACCCCGACGAAGCCGAGCTGCTGCTGTACGACGAGATCGGCGGCTGGTGGGGTGCGAACGCCGAGGACTTCATCGCCGAACTCGCGCAGGTGACGGCACCGAACCTGCGGGTGCGCATCAACAGCCCCGGCGGCAGTGTCTTCGAGGGCATCGCCATCGCCAACGCGCTCCGCTCGTTCGCGGGCACCGTGACCTGCCAGGTCGACGGCATCGCCGCCTCGATCGCCTCGGTCATCGCGATGGCTGCGGACCGGGTCGAGATGGCCCCGCAGACGATGCTGATGATCCACGACGCGTCGGGGCTCTGCTACGGCACCGCTGCCGAGATGGAGGAGATGGGCGAACTCCTCGACCTGCTCAGCGACAACATCGCCGACGCCTACGCGGCGCGCGCCGGCGGGACCCGCGAGCAGTGGCGCGACCTCATGCGGGCCGAGTCCTGGTACCTGCCGGACGACGCCGTCGAGGCTGGCCTGGCGGACGAGGCGATCCTGACGCCGAAGTCCGGTGAGCCCGTACCCGAGCCTGTCGAGCCGAACGATGACGAGGCCGAGCCGGAGATGCGGCGCGAGTTCGACTTCGCCGCGTATGGCTACAAGGGCCCCCGCCGCGAGGACCCGACTGCGGAGGCCGGGCTGACGGAGGACATCCGCGGCCTGATCGGCGAGGAAGTCGCCACGCAACTTGCGGCTGTGGTCGCCCCGCCAGCCAGCGAGCCCGCCGCCGAGCCGGAGCCGGTCGAGCCCGAACCAGTGGCAGAGCCGGGGCAAGCCAACACCCCGTGGGGCGCCGCCATCGCCCGGCTCGCGCAGCCCCAAGACCCGTGGGCCGCATCCGTGGCCCATCTGTCCACCCCCAAGGCGTCGTCCAGCGCGGCGACGGAAGCAGCCTGAAGGAGGCACCTGTGGCAAAGACCCTGACCACGCCGCGCAACGGCACCGAGCTGAAGGAAATGCTCGGCGACGACGCGACCCGCGCTGAGATCCTGGCCAGCCAGGACTCGCTCACCGACTTCATCGAGACGTACGCGAACAAGCAGCAGGGCGACGGCACCGACATCCAGCGCCTCGTCGACGAGGGCATCCAGAAGGGCTGGGCCGAGTTCCTCAAGGCCAACGGCGAGGACGTCAAGCGGCCCGACCTGAGCAACTCGCGCCTCGACCCGTACGCCACCGCCAATACCACCCTTCAGGGCCGTGGCCTGTACAACAAGGCCGCCGAGGGCGCCAAGGTCGACGGCCTGTTCAACAGCTCCGGTGAGCTGTTCCGGGCGATCGCTCGGACCGGCGGCGACGCCAACACCGCCGAGATGTCGGGGAAGCTCGCGCAGCTGAAGAACTTCAGCTCCGACATCCCGTCCGACGGCGGCTATCTCATCCCGGAGACGCTGCGCTCCGAGCTGCTGCGCGTCTCCTTGGAATCCGGCGTCGTCCGGCAGCGGGCCCGCGTCATCCCGATGGAGACGCTGCGGGTGCCGTTCCCGGCGATCGACTCCACCACCAACGTCAACAGCGTGTACGGCGGCATCGTCGGCTACTGGACCGAAGAGGGCGGCCAGCTCACCGAATCCCAGGCCCGCTTCGGCAGGGTCATCCTGGAGGCCCGCAAGCTCACCGGCTTCGCGAAGGTCCCGAGCGAGCTGATGAACGACAGCCTCGTTTCCTTCAGCGCGTTCATCGACCAGATGTTCCCCGAGGCCATGTCGTTCTTCGAGGACATCGCGTTCCTCACCGGTGACGGAGTAGGCAAGCCCCTCGGCGTCCTCAACGGCAACGCCGCAGTCACCGTCACCCGCAACACCGCCTCGCACGTCAAGTTCGAGGACATCATCGCCATGTACGCGCGGATGCTCCCGCAGTCCCTGTCGCGTGCCGTCTGGGTCATCTCGAACAACGTCCTCCCCGAGCTGCTGAACCTGCGCATGGTGCAGCAGAACGTCGCAGGGACCGAGAACGTCGGCGTGGCGTCGCCGGGCCTGCTTCTCCCGGGCGGCCAGGCCATCGGTGCCCCGCAGATGACGATGCTGGGTCTGCCCATCGTCATCAGCGAGAAGGTTCCCGCGCTCGGCACGTCGGGCGACATCAGCCTGATCGACTTCGGTTTCTACTTGCTCGGCGACAGGCAGGTCATGCAGGCCCGCCAGTCCGAGGAGCGGTACTTCGAGACCGACGAGATCGCCTTCCGCATCATCGAGCGCGTCGACGGCCGCCCGTGGCTGCAGTCCGCGATCACCCCCGCCAACGGCGGCTCCAGCCTGTCCCCGATCGTCAAGCTCTCCTGACCGAGCGCACCAGAACCAGGAAGGAACACCAGCATGGCCATGGAAGCTCTGGGGCGCCTCGTCGACGTTTGCATCGGCGCAGCCCCCGTCGACCTCTCTGCCGCTGCTGTCACCGGCAAGCGCGTTGCGCTGAAGGGCTGCGGTGGTCTCACCATCGTCGTCTTCAAGGGCGCTGGTACGGCTGCTGACGACCCGACGTTCACCCTGCAGCAGCACACCGCCGCATCGGCCGGCACCAGCTCATCTCTGCCGATCATCGATCACTACTACCTCAAGGACGCCGCGACTCTGGCGGGTACCGAGGCGTGGACCAAGGTGACCCAGACTGCCGCGGCGACGATCGTCGACCCGGGCGGAGTGGGCACCAGCGCGGAGCACCAGCAGATCCTCGCGATCGAGGTCGACGCGGCGCAGCTGTCGGACGGATACACGCACGTGTCGCTGAACTGCGCGGACGTCGGTACGAACGCGCAGCTTGGCGCGATCCTCTACCTCCGGCGTGACCTGTTCGTGGCGCGGGCGCCGCAGGCTCTGGCGGCGTCGCTGTGAGCTTGTGGGTCTGCCTGGACTGCACGGCGGCGTATTCGGTCGGTGCGCCGCTGTGCCCCGAGTGCGGGTCGGAGCGCCACGCCGAGGAGGGAACGGCGGCGGCGTTTGGTATCCAGCACGGCGTTCCGATCGACATCGAGGAGGACGACATGCCGAAGATCACCCGCCACGGCGGGGCGAGCGTCGCGGGCGAAGAGCCTGCGGCGGACGAGGCAGAGGGCGGTGAGGACGTATCAGCTGGCGCGGATACCTCGACATCATCCGAGACGCCATCGGAGAAGCCCGAGCTGAACGAGAAGCAGGACCCATCGCCTGCCCGAACGACGGCGAGCCGCTCCGCGAAGGGCCGCACGGGCAAGGGCTCTACTGCCCCTTCGACGGATGGCGGCCAGACGGAAGCTACATCGGAGACCGCCTCCGCTGACGAGTAACCCACCACGCGCGACGACGAGTTCGGAGAGGAGGACGGCATGACGGCAGTCGGCTACACCAGCACCACCGGCGGAATCCGCGAGACGCGGCTGCCGTCCCCCTCTCCTGCGGGGGGTGTGCGCCGTGGGTAGCTCCCTCGACACGAACACATCCCCGGACGGCATCTTCTACGCCACCCGCGAAGACGTCATGGGCGCCTTCGACATCAAGCAGACGACCCGCAACCGCCGGTACATCGACCAAGCCCTGGAGTCCGCTTCCCGCAGCGTTGAGGGCCTGTGCCACCGCCGCTTCTACCCGGTGCTGGCCACCCGCTACTTCGACTGGCCGCCCCGCGCGGGGATGACGCCGTGGATCCTGCGCCTCAACGATCAGGAACTGGCCTCGGTCACCTCGATCATGTCGGGCGGCCGGACCATCACGGCGGACGAGTACAACCTCGAACCCAACACCAGCGGGCCGCCGTTCAACCGCGTCGAGATCAAGCTGTCCTCGGACGGCTCGTTCGGCGGCGGCGACACCTACCAGCGCGACATCCAGATCGCTGGCGTGTGGGCCGGCGCACCCGTCACCGAGACGAGCGTGGGCGCGGTCGCCGAGGCCCTCGACGCCACGGAGACCGCGGTGGACGTCACCGGCCCCGTGTCGGCGGCCGTCGGTGTCGGATCAATCCTGCGAGTCGACGACGAGCGCATGATCGTCACCGAACGAAGCCAGCTCAACACCGGCCAGACCGGCACCCTCGGCGGCAGCAAGAGCGACGTCACGCTGCCCGTCGTCAACGGTGGCGCGTACGCCGTGGACGAGGTTCTCCTCCTCGACGCCGAACGCATCCGCATCGACGACATCGCAGGCAACACCCTCGCCGTGGAACGCGCCTACGACGGCACAGTCATCGCCGCACACACCGGGGCGGCGATCTACGCCCCGCGCACGCTCACCGTCACCCGCGGCGTACTCGGAACCACCGCCGGCACCCACGCCTCCGACGCAGCGATCTACGAGTGGCGGTCGCCCGGCCTGGTGCGGCAGCTGACGAAGGCGGAGGCGATCACGCAGCTCACGCAGGAGCGGTCGGGCTGGTTCCTGAAGGCGTCCACCTCGGGGAACTCGGCGGGGAAGGTCTCCGCCGACGCCCTCGCCACCCTCCGGGACCAGACGTACACCACGTACGGCCGCAAGGCCCGATTGAGGGCGGTGTAGTCGTGGCGACGTTCGGCATGAACCTCAAGCTGAAGGGCCCCGTCGTCGAGGGCCGCGGTCCCGCGCTCGTGAAGGTGATGACGCGGGTCGCGCTGGAGGAACTCGCGGACTACACCCGCTACGAGGTCCTCTCCCAACTCGATGCGGTGCTGGTCAACCCGACGGGCTACTACGAGTCGCAGGTGAAGGCGGAGCCCAAGGGGCCCGGCATCTACAGCGTCAACGACTCCGGTGTCATCTACGGGCCGTGGCTCGAAGGCATCGGCTCCCGCAACGCCCCCGTCACCAAGTTCGAGGGCTACCACACGTTCCGGATCGTCCGGGGCCGCATGGCGCAGAAGGCCCACGCCGTCGCAGAGGCGGCCATCGCGCGGCAGATGGGGATGCTGCGATGACCCTCGACATCCGCACGATCCTCGACGCCGTCGAAACCCACGCGCTCGCCTCCGGGTTCTTCCAGGCGGTCAACGGCCACGAACCCAAGTCGGCGCCGCAGAGCGGCATCACGGCGGCCGTCTGGGTCGAGCAGATCGGCCCGGCGCGCGGCGGCTCCGGCCTCGACGCGACGTCGGTACGGCTGGCTCTGTTCGTACGCCTGTACACGCCGATGACGCAGCAGCCCGAGGACGGCATCGACCCCGACCTGATGACCGCCCTCGACGCGCTGATGGCCGCCTACAGCGGCGACTTCACCCTCGACGACCTGGTCCGCGAGGTCGATCTCCTCGGCAACTACGGCGATCCGCTGTCGGCGCGCGCCGGCTACCTGACGACGTCGGGAGCCGAATACCGGGTGTTCACGATCACCCTCCCCCTCATCGTCAACGACCTCTGGGAGCAGGTGGCATAGGTGGCAAAAACCTCGGGCCTCGGTGACGCCCTCTACATTTCCGGCAACGACCTCTCCGGCGACATCACCGCCGTCGGCAACGTCGGCGGCGGCCCCGCCGCACTGGAGAACACCGGCATCAACAAGAGCGCCTACGAACGCATCGGCGGCGAACGGGACGGCCGCCTGGAAGCCACCAGCTGGTGGAACCCGACCGGCGCGCACCCGGTACTGGCCGCGCTGCCCACCACGGACGCCCACGAAATGTTCACCTGCGGCACCGCGCTCGGCAGCCCGGCCGCGTGCATCGTTGCCAAACAGGCCAACTACGACGGCACGAGGGCGAACGACGGCAGCTTCACCTTCGCCACGTCCTCGCAGGCCAACGGGTACGGCGTGGAGTGGGGGAACCTCCTGACGGCCGGGCAGCGCGTCGACACCGCAGCGACGCTCGGTACAGGCGTCGACTTCGGGGTGGGCTCGTTTCCGCTGTTCAACGGGCAGGCCCTGTTCGGGGCGCAGGCGTATTTGCAGGTGTTCGCGTTCACCGGCACCGACGTCACGGTCAAGGTCCAGGACTCGGCCGACAACATCACGTTCGCGGACGTCGCGGGGATGACGTTCACCGCCGTCACCGCAGCCCCCGGGGTGCAGCGCATCGCGACCGCCTCCAACCAGACCGTGCGCCGCTACCTGCGCGCCGTGACCACCACCAGCGGCGGCTTCACCTCGGCGACGTTTGCAGTCGCGGTGGCCCGCAACGACGTCTCGACGGTCTTCTGAGGAGGCGCGTGATGCAGAGCGTGAACCGTATCGAGCCCGAGCTGGGGGCCGGCGCCTTCCAGACGTACGAGATCCGCGCCCCGCGCGACGTACGGCTGCGGTCGGCGTGTGAGCAGACCGGCTGTCCGGCGTGGCGGCAGGGGTGGGAGTCCGTCATCGACGAGTCCACGCCGCTCGGCCAGGGCCAGGCCGCGTACATCCGCACCCGGTCGGGGCGGACGTTCCGGGAGCAGAAGAACGGCGCCGGGCTGACGGTGTTCCGCTTCGAGTCGGGGCAGCGCTGCTTTGCCGAGCACCGTACGCGGCCGGACATCTACCTCGTCCGCGACGGCGACTGGCGGGGCAACCCGACCGGGCGGCAGCGGCAGCACACGCGCCCGGAGGACTGGGTGGAGGACATGGCCGGGTCCTTGGACGCGGTCAGGACGGGCAGAGAGCGCGGATGACCGACATCCACCGCGATCCAGCTAATTCAGACAGAAAGGTGTAAGTCATGGCAAAGCAGTCAGGATTGGGCTGGACCACGCTGTCGGTGGACGACGCCGCGGGCACCCCGCGCGACATCCGCAACGACATCACCAACCTCCAGTGGGCCATGCCCCGAGGCGTCCAGGACATCACCGGTATCGACAAGAGTGCGATCGAGCGACTGCTGCTCCTCGCCGACTTCTCGATCACCCTCAACGTCGTGGCGAACTTCGCGACGAACCAGGAGCACGACGTCTTCAAGACGGTGTCGTCCACCTCGGTCGCCCGTACGACGTCCATCGGGATCGGCGGCAAGACCCTCGCCAACGAGGTCCTGTACACCGACTACCCGCTCCAGCGGTCCAACAGCGGTGAACTCACGGCATCGGTGCCGGGCGTTTTGGCTGATGGCGCAGTGCCTACCTGGGCTTAGGGAAAACTTAGGTGGCAGCCCAGGTAGAATTCAGCTATGCGAATGGCTGACTGCCACCCAGACCGCCCATATATGGCAAAGGGACTCTGCAACCTCTGCTATCAGCAGCAATATGACAAGACGCGCAGCACCGATCGCAGGAGAAAGGACCCGAGTGAGTACGCAGCGAACTACCGAAAGCCACCTGTCAAACCCGCTCGGATTCCCGACTGCCACCCGGACAGCAAGCATGCGGCGATGGGAATGTGTAGGGCTTGCTACCAGAAAGCGCGGAGGAAGGCTGGCCCTGGCAATGCAACATGCCATCCAGACCGCCCCATGCTCGCTCGTGGGCTCTGCCACCAGTGCTACGCGAAGGACCGCTACTGGGACGATCCGGAGAAGTACCGCCAGGAAGCCCGCAAGTACGGGGCTGAGAAGCGCAAGCAACTCCGTGACGAAATGGTCCAGGCGTACGGCGGCCGATGCGCTTGCGCGAACTGCCCGGAAACCAACCCGGCTTTCCTCACCCTCGATCACATCAATGGCGACGGGAAGGCGCACCGTATGAAACTCGGCAGCCATACATATGCAGACCTGCGCCGCAGGGGATGGCCCAAGGAGGCCTACCGCCTCCTTTGCTGGAACTGCAACGCCATGACGCGCGGTGGGCGTACCTGCCCGCACGAGAAAGGAGCCTGATCGTGGGCTACGAGCGCAACCCGAAGATCTACCACCTGAAGTTCGTGGACGGGGAGTACGAGGGCCTTGAAGTCCGCGTGCGGTCCCTGAGCATGAAGCAGCTCCTCACCCTGCGCACCGGGAAGGGCGAGGAGGGCCGCGACGGCACCGAGACCGCCGTCCGGTTCCTCGCCCAGCGGATCGTCGACTGGAACCTCACCAGCGACGGCACCCCGGTGCCGCCGACGCTCGACGCGATCCTCGACGAGGACGACGACTTCGTCCTCGCGATCATCAACAAGTGGACCAACGCGGTCAGCGGGGTGAGTGACCCTTTGCCCGACAGCTCGCCCTCTGGCGAGCCGTCGCAGGAGGCGTCGATTCCGATGGCACCCCTGTCAGAGAGCCTCGCGAGCTGACCTACGCGAAGTTGATCCTCGGCCTCGCCGACCGCTGGCACCGCCTGCCGTCCGAGATCGAGAACGAACCCGCCGAGACGTGGCGCCTGCTGGAGATCGAGCGATTGGGGGTGAACCCGGATGAACGTAGTGGAGATCCTGATCACGGCTAAGGACCTCTCGGGTCCCGCCATGACTCAGTTCAACCGCAAGGTGGAGACCACTAGCGCGGGAATGAAGACGTTCCACAAGACGGCGCTCGTCGCCGGTGCCGGGCTCGCCGTCATCGGTGTTGAGGCCGTCAAGATGGCGTCGAAGTTCGACTCCAGCATGACGCTGCTGCACACGCAGGCCGGTGTGGCGCAGAGCAAGATGGCCGGGCTGAAGTCGGGTGTTCTCGCGCTGGCGGGGAAGGTCGGGCAGGACCCCGACAGCCTGTCGGAGGCTCTGTTTCACGTCGAGTCGAACTTCGAGTCGATGGGCATCAGCAGCAGCAAGGCCCTGAAGCTGACGGAGACCGCGGCGAAGGGCGCCACCACCGGCCACGCCAAGCTCGTCGACGTCACCAACGCGCTGACCGCCGCTGTCGCCTCCGGGATCCCTGGCGTGCAGAACATGGACCAGGCGATGGGCGTGCTGAACGCCACGGTCGGCGTCGGCGACATGAAGATGCAGGACCTCGCCTCCGCGTTCGGTAGCGGAATGGTTGCCACGGTGAAGGGCTTCGGCCTGTCCATCACCGACGTCGGCGCCGCGCTCGCCGTGTTCGGCGACAACAACATTCGCGGCGCGCTCGCGGGCAACCAGCTGCGCATGTCGGTGATGGCGCTCGCCAAGCCGGTAGCGGGCGGTGCGGACGCGCTGAAGAGCATCGGCCTCCAGACGAACACCCTCGCCACAGACATGCAGAAAGGCGGCCTCAAACTCGCGCTGGAAGACCTCGTCGCGCACATGCACGCGGCGGGCATCTCCTCGAAGCAGCAGGGCCAGATCATCACGGACGCGTTCGGCCGGAAGGCCGGCGCCGGTCTGAACATCCTGGTCGGGCAGATGGACCGGCTGGAGTCGAAGTACCCGGCGTTGGAGAAGGGCGCGAAGGGCTTCGGGCAGGCGTGGGCGGATACGCAGAAGACGTTCGCGTTCCAGATGAAGGCGTTGCAGGCGTCGTTCGACGCTCTGATGATCAGCATCGGGGAGAAGATCATCCCCCCGCTGAGTTCGTTCGTGTCGCTGATGCTGGAGCACAAGAGCGCGACGATCGCGGTCGTCGGAGCCCTGGGGGGACTGCTGGCGGCGACGGTGGCCGTGTCGGCGGCGATGAAGGTTGCGGCGGCGGCGTCGATGCTGTGGGCTGCGGGTGGGAAGGCCGTCGCCGTGCTGTCGGGTGTCTTCGAGAGTGTCGCGCTGAAGGCCATGTACATGCGGTCAGCGTTCGTCGCGGCCGGTGGCGGTGTGGCCGGGCTGAAGCTTGCGTTCGCCGAACTCGGGGCGGTCGGGAAGGCTTCCATCGTTATTGCCGGTCTCGCCCTGGTGGCTGTGGCCGTCGCAAAAATCGCCGACCTGGGGAAGAGCGCACCGCCCGACATCGACAAGTTGACCACATCGCTGGAAGGCCTCGCGTCGTCGGGGAAGTTCTCCGGCGAATTGCAGAAGACATTCGGCAGCATGGACGGCCTGATCGACAAGGTCAAGCTGCTGAACACGGAGACCGAGAAAGCGAAAAACCCGGGCGTTTTCGGATTCCGCATTCCCGGCCTCGATGATGCGGCCGACTCCGTCACCAACACGATCAACAACATGGCCAAGGGCAAGAACTCGCTCGACTCATTGAAGGGCGATTTCAAGAGCCTCGACCAGTCCCTTGCCGGGATGGCGTCCGGAGGGCATGCCGCAGCTGCGGCCCACGACTTCGACATGATGCGCACCGCCCTGAAGGGTGCCGGCGTGTCCACGAAGGACATCAACGCGCTCTTCCCGAAGTACACGAGCGCGCTGTCCGGGCTGAAGGCTGACCAGGAGGCCACTGCCGCGTCGATGGGCCTGTTCGGGCAGAAGGCCGTGCAGACGCAGGCGGCGCTGGACGCGGAGTCGCAGGCGGCGGAGGGCCTGCGGCAGTCGATCGAGGCCCTCAACACGGTTCACCGAGGCGCGTACGACGCGGAGACAGCGTTCTACCAGGCTATGTCTGACGCCAAGAAGGCTGTGAAGGACAACGGCCACACGCTCGATATCAACTCGGATGCGGGCCGTAAGAACCGCGATGTCCTTTCCCAGCTGGCGGCGAAGACAGAGGACTTCGTCGACAAGAAGCTGAAGGAGAAGGTGTCGTGGGAGCAGGTCGACAAGACGTATAAGCAGGGCCGCCAGTCGTTGATTGACACCGCTATTGCGATGGGCGATACGAAGAAAGAAGCGACGGCTCTCGCGGACGAGCTTTTGAAGGCCCCGGATGCCAAGAAGTTCAAGGTCTCGGTGGACAAGAAGGGCGCCGAGTCTGATCTGAATGCGTTCAACGCGGCGGTGAAGAAGTCGCCGGGCAAGAAGTCGGTGACGTTGTCGGCGTTGTCGGGCGGCGCGGAAACGGTGCTGAAGTCGCTGGGTTTCAAGGTTCAGCACTTGAAGGGCGGCTCCGTCAAGATCACGGCGAAGAACGGGCAGGCCCTGTCCGGGATCTCCAACGTCGCGAACGCCCTGAACGCTCTCGACGGCAAGACGGCAACCACGTACACGATCATGAAGACGGTGACGTCGAACGCGGGGACCGCCTTCCACGAGGGCGGTAAGTACGCCGCCGGCGGCCCGGTAACCGGTGGCTCCGGCACGCAGGACGACGTGCCGATCCTCGCCATGGGCGGCGAGTTCATGGTGAGCAAGGGCCCTGCGCAGAAGCACCGTCAGTTGCTGGAGGCCATCAACGAGGACCGGCTTCCGCGCTTCGCGAAGGGCGGCACGGTCAAGCTCACGGCGGCGCAGCAGGCGGAGAAGGACGCGCGCGGCCAGCTGCGGAGCGAGTTCGGGATCTCCTACTTCGGGCGGGCCGCCGGGTATCAGCGCACACCGTTCGAGCACGGGCTCGCCGCCCCGTCCGACGTGGGCGGCCTCGTGGAAGCGCTGAACAAGGCGGCCTCGGAGATCAAGGCGGCGACGCACGGCCGGACCGAGACGCACCTGCTGAAGGAACTCGACTCCGTCGGCAAGTCCCTGATCAAGCACGAGCAGGCCCTCAACAAGGTCACCCACTCGCTGGACGCCGCGAAATCCAAGCTCGACAACCTCAAGTCCAGCGCGTCCCAGCTGGCTGACGGCGTGAAGTCGGGGGTGCTGTCGTCGGCGAACATCACGCAGGGCGCGTCGGGGCAGACCGTGTCGGTCGCCTCGATCATGGGCGGCCTCACCCAGTCCCGGGACCAGGACACGGCGTTCGCGGACGCGCTGAAGGGCCTGAAGGCGAAGGGCCTCAACTCGGGCCTGTTGCAGCAGATCGCGGAGGCCGGCGTCAATGGCGGCGGCATGGAGACGGCGGGCGCCCTGCTGGGGGCGTCGTCGTCGGAGATCGGCTCCCTGAACAGCCTTCAGTCGCAGATCAACAAGGCGGCATCGTCTGCCGGGCAGACCACGTCGGATGCGGTGTACGGGGCGCAGATCCGGGCGCAGGACAAGCTGGTGAAGTCGCTGGGGAAGCAGCAGGCCAGCCTGGAAAAGACGATGAACCACCTCGCGTCGGTGATGGAGAAGTCCATCTCGAAGGCGGTCGGGCGGAAGGCGTCGGGCGGCATCGTCGGGATGGCGGCATCGGGCGGTGTGCGTGGCGGTCTGACGTGGGTGGGTGAGCACGAGCCGGAGCTGCTGGAGCTGCCGGTGGGCTCGCGGGTGCATTCGGGCCCCGACTCGCGGCGGATGGCGGCCGGCGGGGGCGGCCGCTCGGATCGGCCGATCGTCATCCAACTCGCGATCGGTAAGCAGCAGTTCGGTGAGGTGTGGGTCGACGTCGGCCGCGAACAGGTGCGGTCGCGGGGCTCGATCGAAGCGACGTTGAAGCCGCCACGCGGCAGGTAACAGGAGAGGAGCAGGGCTGATGCCCTTCATCACATGGAACGGGCCCGCGCCGACAACGGCGGCTCAGGCGAGCGTCACGACCGGCACGGCCATCAAGACGATGCTGCAGCTGGCGACTCCGGCGTCGCGGCAGATTCAGCTGCTGGAGTGGGGATGGTCGTCGGACGACCCGCCCGGCGCGGATGGCGTCATCGAACTGCTCCAGACCGATGTTGCTGCGACGGTGACCGCGCACGCGGCGTCCGGGGTACAGAACCTGGACCCGAACGGGGTGGCGTCGCTGCTCACGCTGGGCACCTCGGCGACCGGCTACACGGGGACGGTGGAGGGCTCGACGACGGCGACCCGCACGTTCGATGCGATCTCCTTGTCGTCGGTGTCGGGCGAGTCGGGCCTGTCGTACGTGCGGCAGTGGATGCCGGACGCCCGCCCCATCATCCCCATCAGCAAGTTTCTGCGGGTGAGGGCGACGACTCCGACCACGGCGATCGACCTGCGCTGCTACATCGTCTTCAACGAGGTCGGCTGACCTATGCCCGCCATCGCCCCGCTCGTTGCCGCGTGGAAGCGCCGCGCCCGCAACCTGCCTGGCCCGCTCGCCGGGACGGGGGAGGTGTCGAACGGGCGGCCCGTACAGGTGGAGCTGCTCGTGGCCGGCGTGTGGGTCGACATCACCGACCCCTACGTCATGGTCCGGGATGACGGCGGCCAGATCTCCATCACGTACGGCATTCAGGGCGGGGAGGGCTCGCAGACCGACCGGGCGCAGGCCCAGTTGCAGCTGAAGAACGGCGACGGCCGGTTCACCCCACGCAACCCGTCTGGTGCGTACTACGGCCTCATCGGGCGCAACACGCAGATGCGGATCAGCGTGCCGGACGGCAACGGCGGCAAGGACTACCAGATTTGGGGCGAGGTCACTTCGTGGGCCCCGAACTGGGACGCCTCGGGCAACGACGTGTGGTGCGACGTCACCGTCAACGGCATCATGCAGCGCCTGGCGCAGGGCCCGGCACCGGAACGGTCGGTGATCTACACCGCGATCACGAACCCCACCAGCACGAACCTGATGGCGTACTGGCCGATGGAGGACGCCACCGGCGCAACATCGCTGGCGGCGGCGCTCACGTCGGGCTCGCCCATGACGTGGACGGGGACACCTACCCTCGCGTCGTACGCCGACCTCGCCGCGTCGGACCCGCTGCCCGACATCAGCGGCGCCGTCCTGTCTGGGGGCGTCCCCAAGTACGCCGACCCCACCGCCACCCAGGTCAGGTTCCTGGCCCACATCCCAGCGGCCGGGCTGTCGGACGGCAAGGTGCTGTGCTCGATCGACCAGGTCGACTACAGCGCGGGCTCAGCGCAGTTCTGGGAGGTGTACTACAGCACGACGGACGCCACGAACTCGCTGGTCCTGCGCACCTGCGCGTCGGACGGAACGTTCCTGGGCATCCAACTACCGTCGACCGTTGACGTCCGTGGCCGCCTCCTCTATGTGTCCGTGGAGCTCCAGGAGTCCGGGACTGCCATCACCCGCCAGTTGCAGCTGAAGGACGTCCTCACCGGCCACGTCTACAGCGTGTCCGACAGCCAGGCCCTCACTCAGCTCACCCGCGTCACGAAGGTGCAGTTCGGTCCTGCTGCTCGCGCTACGTCGGGGCCTGCGTCTACGCAGTTCCTGCCGGGGGTGGCGGTCGGGCACTGCACGGTCGAAAACCGGATTACGGCGATCGACGCGCTCGGCGTGCGGCTGAATCCGGTCGGCGAGGTAGCCGGCCGCCGTATCCAGCGCCTGTGCGGGGAGCAGGCGATCGCCTTCGACTGGGTGGGCGACCTGGACGACACGGTGGCGCTCGGCGCGCAGAGCAAGCAGAACTTGCTGACGTTGGCGCAGGAGTCGACGCTCGCGGACGGCGGCCTGCTGTACGAGACGACCAACGTGTTGGGCCTCGGCTACCGCACCCGCGCGTCCCTGTACAGCCAGGACCCGGCGATCGTCCTCGACTACACGGGCTTCAACCTCGCCGCCGTGCCGGTGCCGGTGGAGGACGACCGCAACGTCCAGAACCGGGTCACGGTCACCGTCGCCGGGGTCTCCCAAACCTATGAGGCGACGACCGGCACCTTGTCGACGGCCGCGGTGGGCGTGTACGGCGACACTGGCGGCGTCACCCTGAATCTGGCCAGCACGGACGACAACACACTGTTGGACCAGGCGGCTTGGCGCGTCCATCTCGGCACGGTCGATGAGGCCCGCTACCCGCAGATCTCGGTGAACCTCGCCCACTCCTCCATCACCCCGGCGATGCGCCGCGCGATCCTGGCCCTGCGGCTCGGGGACCGCCTTCAGATCATCAATCCGCCGGCGGCGTGGCTGCCGCCGGACACGATCGACCAGCTCATCCTCGGCACATCGGCGACCATCACCCACTTCGAGCACCGCATCACCTTCGTGTGCGCGCCCGCCAGCCCGTACACGGTCGGCTACCTCGACAGCACGGCCGCCCGCATCGACATCGACTCCCAACTGCTGACCGCGATCGGCACCGGCGACACATCCATCGACGTCATCCCCGCCGCAGGGCAGGCGGACCTGTGGACCACCGACACCGCAGAGTTTCCGTTCGACCTGCGCACGGGTGGCGAGGTCATGCGGGCCACCGCCTGCACGCCGAAGGTCACCGACACGTTCACCCGCTCCGTCTCCAGCAACTGGGGCACACCCGACTCCGGAAGCACCTGGACCACCACCGGCGGCAGCGCCTCCGACTACGCGGTCGACGGAGCTTCCGGCGTAGCCACCTTGTCGACGACCGACGTATCCCGCCGCACCTCCATCACCGCGGCAGGCCCGGACTTCGACCTCTACTGCGACATCACCACCAGCGCACTCGCCACCGGAGACAGCCTGTACGGGGCGGTCACCGCCCGCATGCAGGACTCCAGCACCATGTACATGGCCCGCCTGGAGTTCACCACCTCCAACACGGTGGTTCTTCTCCTGCGGCGTCTCCTCGCTGACGCCACCACCGACCTTGGCACGTACACGGTCCCCGTCACCCACGTCGCCGGCACCTATGTGCGGGTGCGGTTTCAGGGGGCGGGCAGCGCGTTGAAAGCGAAGGCGTGGGCGGCCACAGACGCGCTGGAGCCCCCGGAGTGGCACATCGCCGGCACCGATGCGGGGATCAGCCCCGCCTATTCGATCGGTACCCGGTCGATCAGGGTCACCGGGAACACGAACGCCGCTTCAGTGGCGATCCAGTACGACAACTACCGGCTGATCAACCCGCAGACGATGACCGTCACCCGCAGCATCAACGGCGTCGTCAAAGCCCACACCGCGGGCGAGGCCCTCTCGCTCGTCCACCCCACCCCCCTCGCCCTGTAAGGAGGCACCCGTGGCTGAGGCCTATCCCACGTTCCTCGGCGGCCAGCGCATCACCGCCGCCCTGCTGCGCTCCGCACAGGAGCAGGTGGCCCGTAAAACCTCGGACACCAGCCGGGCCGCGACGACCGTCACGGCCGCGGACCCGCACCTTCAGTTCGAGGTGGCCGCGAACGCGGTCTACGTGTGCGAGGGCTGGCTCAAATACGACTCGCCCACCGCCGCGGACCTGAACCTGGACTGGTCGGGGCCCGCCGGAGCGCTCGGCGAGTGGACGGCGATCGGCGCCGGCCACTCGCCGGTCATCGGCTCGAACAACACGCCAGCCTTGATCACGGACACGCCGGATGCGCGTGGCTATCTGATGCGCGTGGAGACCAACGACGTGTTCTCGGCCCGTTCGTTCGGTGGCCTCGGTATCGGCGGGGTGCCGATCACCCTGCACATCAAGACGACGCTGCGGGTCGGCTCGACGGCGGGAACGTACTCGCTGGACTGGGCCCAGCTGACCAGCAACGCCTCCGCGACCACTCTGTACACCGACTCGTGGCTGCGCCTGCTGCGCATCGCCTAGGAGACCTCATGGCTACATCACTCATCCGAGTCCAGGTCGACGGATTCGACACCAGCCGGCCGGGCGATCCGGTGGCGAGCGTGACGCTCAGCGGGCTCGTCCTGCAGGCGGGCGAGACGGCGCTGTGGGCGTTTGTCGACGACGTGGCGGCGCTGGTAGCGGCGGCGCAGAACGTGGACACCGTGAAGACCACCAAGTTCGAGACCGTCTCGACAGTCCTGTGAGCAGGAGCACCATGACCATTCAGCATCTTCCTGAAGCAGGCGGACCGTTTCGCCTGGGCCGGCATGTCGAGCATGACCCGCGGTCGCTGGCGTTCGCGCACGGTGTGCTGCCCAAGTCTGCGATCAAGTCTGTGGAGTGGGCGCGGCGGATCCCGATCCTGGATCAGGGCTCGTTGGGCTCGTGCACGGGCAACGCGGGTACGGGCGTGCTGGGTACGGACTCGGCCGGCCGTACGGCGTCGACGACGGTCACCATCAGCGCGGGCGGGGCTGCGGCCTCTCACGGCGTGTTCGTGGCTGGGACGTACATCCTGGACGAGGCGTTCGCGGTGTCGCTGTACAAGCTGGCGACGATCCTCGACGGCGTCTCCGGGACGTACCCGCCGACCGACACGGGGTCGACGGGGCTGGGTGTCGCGAAGGCGCTGAAGGCGCTCGGGCTCGCCGGGTCGTACACGCACGCGTTCTCGATCGCGGCGCTGAACTCCGCCGTCCAGTCCGGAGCGGTGCTGCTCGGCATCGTGTGGCCGCAGAGCGCGTTCGACACGGCCAACGACGGTCGGATCCTCATCGACAAGACCTCGCCCATCGCGGGCGGCCACGAGCTGGAGCTGTGCAAGTACGACGCCAGCTCGGGCGAGTACTGGGTGCCGAACTCGTGGAACAGCGCGTGGGGCGATAAGGGGTGGGGCTACTTCACCACGGCGGATCTGACGTGGCTGCTGTCGCAGCAGGGCGACGTCACGGTGCCCGCACTCACTGCTGCCCCTGCTCCGGCGCCAGTGCCTGCTGACCCGGACGTGGCGATGGCACTCGCCACCCGCGACTGGCTCACCGCGAAGGGACTCTGACCATGACCAACCTGTGGATGCCCGGCGCGACCAGACACGCCATCGAGGACACCGGCGCCATGAACGGCGGCCCGGCCCGCGCGGTCTGGCACATCACCTCGAACGCGAAGGACTGGACGTTTGCGGCCGAGCTGGGCTGGTTCACCGGCGGCGGCGCCAGCGTGGCCCCGCACCTGCTGTGGGACCCGTTCACCGGGCAGATCGCGCAGTTCTTCCCCGCGGACTCCCGGTCGCTGTCTCTCCAGAACGACGGATCGGTGAAGACCAACCGGACCGGGAAGTACTGCGTCCAGGTCGAGACCGTGTTCACCGCGGGCGAGACCGTGAACGGCAAGAAGTACGCCACGGTGAAGGACACCCCGTGCAAGGGCCTCGACGCCATCGTGGCGTGGCTGCGATCGCTCGGGATTCCGGACCTGTGGCCGGGCGGCGCGCCGACCGCGTTCGCTCGGGACACCGTCTCGCTCGACACGTGGACCGGCAACGGCGGCCACTACGGGCACCACCAGATTCCCGGCAACACGCACGTGGATCCGGGGCCGATGCCGAACCTGTTCGCGACGACGCCCACCCCGGTGACGCCGTCGACGAAGCCGAAGGTGTCTCTCGCGCACGTCGTCGCCGCGGCGAAGAAGGACCCGGCGGCAGCGCAAGGCCACACCACGTACAAGGCAGACGTCCTCGTCGTGGAGAAGGCGCTGAAGGCGGAGGGCTACCTCGCCGCGGCCTACGTGGATGGCTCGTACGGGTCGCTCACGAAGGACGCGTACGCGAAGTGGCAGCGCCACCTCGGCTACTCGGGGACGGCCGCCGACGGCATCCCCGGCATGACCAGCCTCAAGCAACTCGGCGCGAAGCACGGCTTCGACGTCGTCGCCTGACAGGAGCCCCATCGTGGCGGACCGCCATCCCGGCATCACCCACCTGCTGCGCTACTTCGAGTACGCGCACCTCCCCGAACCCCTCCAGGCCGTCAGCAAGCCGTGCGGCGACCTGGCGCAGCAGCTCGTCGACGCTCTGCCCGATGGGCCTGAGCTGACGGCCGGGCTGCGGAAGTTGCTGGAGGCGAAGGACTGCTTCGTCCGCGCCGCACTCGACACCCTCAAGGAGACCTGACCATGCGCATCTTCGGCAGAGAACCCGTCGCGATCCTCGCGTTCATCGCCATCGCACTCAAGCTCGGCGCCGCCTACGGACTCCACGTGTCCGCCGACCTCCAGACCGCCATCATGGTCACTCTGTCCTGCATCGTCGCCGTCGCCAACGCGTTCATCCTGAAGAACGGCGCCGCGTTCGCCGCGCTCGTCAACCTCGCCCACGCGGGCATCGCGTTGCTCCTCGGCCTCGGCCTGCACATGACGGCCGATCAGCAGGCCCTATGGATGACGCTCATCGAGGGCGGACTCGCCCTCATCGTCGTCCGCCCCCAGGTGACAGCACCGATCACGTCCTTGAAGATCGAGCAGTCCAGCCTCGTCACCGCCGCGTAGGAGGCCCGCTTGGACGCCACCACCCTCGGCGCAGTTCTCGCCTGTGTGGGCGTGCTGTCCGGGAGCGCGGTGGCGTACATCGGGAAGCGGGGAGAGACCCGCAACTCGCTCACGGACCAGCTCCAGGAGGAGCTGACCGCCAAGCGGACAGAACTGGCAGCCCTGACGACAGAGCTCGCAGACCTGCAACAGCTGCGCCGTGACTACCTGATCAGGATCACCGAGCTAGAGATTCAGATCATCCGACTCGGAGGAACTCCCACCCCATGACCCGGACCGAGCGCACGATCGTCCAGCACTGGCGCGGCATCGCCACAGCGTGCGCGATCCTCGCCCTGTTCGGGATCGCCTGGGCCACATGGCACCGCGTCGACGCCTCCGACCAGCGGTACGCGGCCGCCGCCGCAGAGGCGAACAAGCGCGGCGACGCCGTCAGCACGCTGGCGGGGGACGTGCGGGCGCTTCGACAGCAGGTGCGGGCAGCGGGGCAGACACCGGTCGCCCCTGACCCGAGCAAGGCCGTGCCGTCGCTGTCGGCGCGCGCCGAAGTGCCGGTACCGATCCCGGGGCCGTCGGGGGCGCCCGGTTCTCCGGGCCCGACCGGGGCGACGGGAAGCACGGGCGCGAGCGGCCAGCCCGGCACAGCCGGATCGCCCGGAGCGGTCGGTCCGACGGGACCGGCCGGAGCGCAGGGTCCCCCCGGCCCGGCGGGTCCGGCCGGGCAGGATGGGAAGGACGGCGCCGACGGCCAGAATGGGCAGACGTGCCCCGACGGCTATCAGCTGCAAGCCCCGTCGTACGACCCTGATGCGTTGGTGTGCCGGAAGGACGGGGCGCCGCAGCCGTCGAACTCGCCGTCCCCGTCGGCGTCCACGCTGGCGCTGGCGTGGGCCCTGAGCCGCCGCCAGACTTTCTAGGCCGCGCGCACGACGTCGGCCTGCACTGTGGCCGCCCACTCGACGAGCAGCTGCTCGTACCCGCGCCGCTCGGCCTCCGACAGGGTGCCGCCCGTGCGCGACCACAGGGCCCGGATCTCCTCGTTCACCTCGGCAGCAGACCGCACGGAACCAGGCTGACGGTCGGGAGTGGGGGGCATGCGGCAAGTCTACGGACCCCGAACGCAGGCGCGCCCCCTGCGAGTACAGGGGGCGCAACCACCAACTCCACAGCGGGACCGAGGAGTAGCGTTCTGAGTGTCGAGGTCAGAACGAGGAGTCCCAGTATGCCCGAGCACACCGACACCGCATCCCCTCATCCCGGCGACCAGCTCAAAGAACTCCGTCTCGCGAGCGGTCTCACCCAGGAACGCCTCGCCGAACGATCGGGCCTCAGCATCGGAGTGGTGAAAAAGCTCGAGGGCGGCGGCACCGCCCGGGTCGACACCTACCATGCTCTCGCCCGCGCCCTCGGCGTC
This sequence comes from Streptomyces sp. NPDC048504, assembly GCF_043200035.1. Lineage (NCBI taxonomy): Bacteria > Bacillati > Actinomycetota > Actinomycetes > Kitasatosporales > Streptomycetaceae > Streptomyces > Streptomyces sp. NPDC048504. The sequence goes on along the minus strand of NZ_JBICXA010000005.1, from coordinate 35,975 downwards.
CGCACGAGCGCCCTCTTCGAATCAGGCGGCCCGCACGCCACGACGCGAGGAGACGACGACAACATCGACCTCATGCCGCTCAGGCAGGCCATCGCTCCCGCCGTCACCTATTCCGGGCGCCTCACCGACACCGTCGCAGTCGATCCGGACCTCGACCGGCTCCGTTCGACTGCCGCCGAGGTCGGTACCGCCTACCACCGTGACCAGTACGGCTATGTCAGCGAGTTCCTCCCCGCCCTCGTCCACGCCTCCCACGCCGCCGTCGCGTACTTCGACAACGGCGCCGAGCACACTGCGGCGGTCCGGATCCGGTCCGACGTGTTGCAGATGGCCGGCCGCTACCTGACTCAGGTCCGCGCCTACGACCTCGCGCACACCGCGCTGCGGGACGCGATCGGCGACGCAGTACGGGCCGACGACATGGGCGGCGTCGCCGCGGCCGTGTACCAGCAGGGCTGGCTGCTGATGCGTCAGGGACGCCTGGACGAGGCCGAGCAGGTGAGCGTCGCGACGGCGGATGCGGTAGAGCCGAGGATCTCCCGGGCGACGAAGACGACGCTCGGCGCCTGGGGGAAGCTCCTCGTCCACGGGAGCGCGGCGGCGGCACGCAACAACAGGCCGTCGGAGGCCCGGGAAATCCTCCGACTGGGACGGACTGCGGGCGTCGCCCTGGGAGGCGGCCAGGCGGTCGCCGTGTCGTCGTGGGGGCGTTTCGACTGGCGCACGGTCGCGTTCCAGGGCATCGAGAACCAGCTCGTCGCGGAAAAACCAGACCGGGTGTTGCGGTTGTCGGAGCGGATGCCGACCCCCACCGACAAGAAGGGCAGGTTGTTCATGCGCAGGCACCTGCTCGATGTGGCGCAGGCGCACGTGATGATGCGGACCCCGGACGAGGCGACCAACATCTTGTGGTCGCTGATGGGCGAGACGCCGGAGTGGCTGCGGCACCAGCGGATGGCCGCCGACACGTTCCATGACGTGATGGGGAAGAGCAAGCGGCGTCGGATGACGTTGAAGGAGCGGGAGCTGACGCAGTTCTTCGGGAGGCGCTGAGAAGGTCCACGGAACGTGTCCGTTACCGCGCGGTCAGGTCTACGAGGTCCACGGAACGTGTCTGTTGTGCTCGGGGAGCGGCTCCTACGGTCGGGTGTGTGAGACGGATCACCGTGATCGGGGAGGCGTGAGCGATGGACACCAGCGCGCACAGACTCACCTTCAAAGGCCACCCAGCAGAGGCTTTCAGGGTCCGCGCCTGGACAGCCGCACACACCGACCACCCAGACGCCCCGACCGTGGCGAATGAACTCTTCATCGCCACCCTCAGCGCAGGCGCGGAGGCCATCGAGGTCACCCTCGCCGCGACCGGCGACGACCTGAAGATCACCGCCGCAACGTCCGAGCGGCTCTTCCTGCGCCACAGCCACGGCCCCGGCTGGCGCATCATCAACGGCCTGTCCCGCATCACCGGAATCACCGCCGACGAGCACGCCGTGTGGGCCCGGCTCTCCGCCGGAGCGGACACATGACGGGCCAGGACGGGACGCCGACCGGGGAGCGGCTGGCTCCCGTGTTCCAGTACTGCCACTGGTGCCGCGGCTTCGCGTCTGACGTCCGCCCCGTCGCCGCGTCCGATGCAGGGAGCGGGCCCCGGCAGCAGAGCTACAGCGCCTGCCCGAGCCACCGTGCACAGCACGGCCTGACCCCGCTCGGGGAGCAGTAGTGCACTCCGACTTCGCAGACCCCATCCCGCTTCTGCACATGCCCCGACCCGAAGAGCTTTCCTCCCAGCGGGTGGAGGGCAGGCGGTGCGTGTGGTGCGGATACGGCAAGCCGGTGGTGAATCTCGGACGCCGAGTCAACGTCGTCGACGCCGCCCTGTACGTCTGGAACCCGCAGGCCTGCCTCGAATGCGTGCGGGAGCAGGCCGCGAAGACGTACGGGGCGCATACCGCCACCTGCGCGTATTGCGAGCCCACCCTGCACTGCGTGGAAGCCCGCGCCCTGCATGCGCTGGGCCATCCGACTCCCGCCGCCCGCGTCGATGCCTCGCGCGGATGGCGGGATGACGGCCGCATATCCCTTGGAGGGGAGGAGCGGCCGTCGAGGTGACCCGCTGCCGCTTTTCTACCCCGAGGGCGGCTGGCGGGTCACCTCACCAGCTCGGCGAGCGGCACGTTCAGGGCGTCGGCGATGAGCAGCAAGTGGTCGAGGAGCGTGGAGTAGGAGCCCTGCTCGATCCGGTTGACCGTCTTGCGGTCGAGGCCGGTGAGTTCGCCGAGTTTCTCCTGGGAGATCTTCGGGTGTTGACGCTCGCGGGCGGCGCGGATGTTGTCTCCGATGGCCTGTCGGCGGGTGAGTACCCAGGCGGGCAGGGGTTCGGATGGCACGCATACACGCTGGTGGGCGCCGTGATCGTTGTCTGTACCATCGTTGGTACATTCGTGAGTGAGCTATCCAGCCACCGCGCAAGGGCCGGAAGAATAAAACGCTCGTTCGAGTGATAGCCCGTATTGACGGTTGTTCAATACTGGCTCCTGGCGAAAAACTGCATTCGCCCCCACGGGACCGGCCGGCCGTCGCTTAGCCCCCCAGGCTGTGGCGGCCGGCCCTGGCGCCCTCTGTCCCCAGACCCCGGACCGAGGGCGCTGTCACTTCCAGTCGATCTGGACCGTGTCCGCATCGAAGTAACCGCCGCCCGGCATCCGCCCCCGCCGCGCGGGATGAACGGTCACCGTCATCAGGTAGTCGATGCTCGCTCGCTTCCTCGACAGATCGAAGTCCGGGCTGTTCCAGAACGTCACCGGGTCCTCGGCGCTGATCAGATCGGCCGCCGGGTTCTTCTTCACCGCCGCGTTCATCTTGTCCTCGGCGGCCTGGAGCCGCGTTCGCGCCGGGCCGGAAGCCGCACGCCACTCCTGCCGGTCCATCTCGCCTTCACCGAACGCCTCAGCCAGATCGTCAAGACGTCGGCGAGCAGCCCGCATCTCGGTCTGCAACGCGCGCACGTCGACGGGCTCCTCGCGCGGACTCAGCAGATCGTGAGCGTTCGGCTGGGACAGCCGGTCCATGAGCTGCATGATGACGTAGCCGTCCAGGTCAGGGAGATCCCGCGTGACGCAGTCCTTGACCCGGCACCGGTACACCGGGCGCGTCCCGCCACCGCGCCGATTCGGCTTCGACGACGCCTTCAGCGTGGCCTCACACACTCCGCACCGATAGATGTTCGACCCGAGGTGCTTACGCGTATTCGGCACCGCCGGGATACGTGCGGGATCTTCGAGCACGGCAACCAAGCTCCGCCACGTCGGCTCATCCAGGAGCGGCATCCAGTCCGCACGGCCGACCACATCACCGCGGTGCTTCATCAGCCCAGCATTCCGGGGCCGCAGCAGGACAGCCCGCAGATTCGGGCCGCGCTGCCTGTTGCCGTGACTCGTGCCCTGGCCGGCCTTTGCGAGCGACTCAGCCAGAGAATTCAAGGAGGTCCCGGACAGAACAGCCTCGGCTGCGTCACGGACTACTGCCGCCTCCGATCCTCCCGCGAGCCGGGCCTCAGTCCCGCAGTCGTCGCATACGCGGGTAACGGTCAGGGTGTCTGTGGCCTCACACGCCTGGCAGATGAGGTTCCGGTTGAACTCGTCGACAGCCCCGCACCCGTCGCACTGCCGACGCGCAGTGAACCCGTCGGGCCCCGTGCGGGCGCAGCCAGGGCACTGGAGCGTGCGGGGGGTGACGCCGTCCGGCTCGTAGCCGAAGGGGCGAGGGCCGCCGGAGTACTCGCCGCGGCCGACCTTCTGATCGCGGGCGCGCCTCGATCGCTCGATCATCCGCTCAACTTCGTAGCGGGCCTGGACGCCGAGCTGCCGGGCGATCATGCGGCCAGTGGCGGTGGACAGGTCAAGCTGCCCGGCCTTGACGGTACGAGTGTCGATGCCGGCGGGCCCGCAGATGTCGATGTACTCCTCGAGCTCCACGGGGGAGCGGTGGAGGCGGTCGGTGTGCCAAGCGAGGACGCATTCGGCTTCGCCGTTGCGGAGGGCGTCGAGCATGGCTTTGTAGTCGGGGCGGGGTTTGCCGGTGTAGGCGGAGAGGTCGTTGTCTTCGAAGACGCGGACGATCTGGTACTCGATCTGTGGGGTGGAGAGCTGCTGTGTGAGGGCGCGGCAGTCGTCTGTTTGGCGTTCGGTGGCGAGGTGGGCGCCTTCGCGGTCTTCGCTGATGCGTGCGTAGATGAAGCAGCGCACGACTTGGCGGACGACTCGGATGGCACTCTCGGCGTGGGTGGGCACGGGCCGAGTCTCCCACGTTAGAGGTGTCTTCGGGGAGAGTTGGGGGTGCCCATCGCATAGCCGCCGACCAGGATCGTCCCGTCGGCCTGGGGGAAGAAGCCGACGGGGTTGGCCTGGGGCTGGCCCTGGGGGTCGACGGTGGCGAGACGCCCCAGTCGCTGTGAGGTGAGGTACGCGCGTTCGGCCTCGGTGAATTCGGTCATGACCGCAGCCAAACACGCCTGCCCGCCGTGCGCATCGGCCTCCGGTCCCAGGCCGCCCTCCGCTCCGCGTCCTACGCCGGACAGGGGACGGGGGGCCCGGCACCGGTGATGCTCCGCCGTCCGCCCGTTCCGGCGTGCCACGGTCGCCTTCCTTGTGGCTGGCGGGGAGAGGCGGAGCGCTCATGGTCGGGGCCGGACGAGTCGTCGTAGGACTGCTGGTGTTCGTGCTGGGCGCGGGAGTTGGAACGGCGGGGATGGCGGGTGCGGCGACAGCCGACGCCTCCGCTCCCAAGGCCTCGGCCCCCGACCCGTTCGGCACCTGGACCGGCACCTGGGAAGCCGCCCCCTCCGGAACCGCCCCGGCCCAGCCCGGCGCCTCGCTCCGCAACGTCGTCCACCTCAGCGTCGGCGGCAGCGCCACCCGTGTCCGGCTCACCAACCGGCTCGGTACCGCGCCCCTCCGCCTCGACGCGGTGACCGTCGCCCTGCGGGAAGCGGGTCCGGACGCCGTGCCCGGTTCGATGCGGGTCGCCACCTTCGGCGGTGCCCGGACGGTCACCATTCCGGCGGGCGCGGATCTGGTCAGTGATCCCGTTCCGCTCGCCGTGCCCGACGCGGCGGACCTGCTCGTCACCGTGCACACGCCCGACGACTCCGGTCCGGCGACCTACCACCGTGCGGCCGGGCAGACCAACTACCGTGCGCCGCAAGGGAATCGGGCCGCCGATGTCGACGGTTCCGGGTACACGGCGACCACCACCTCCTGGTACTACGTCACCGGTGTCGACGTCCTTGACGCCCCGGCGGCCGGCAGTGTCGTCACCTTCGGCGACTCCCTCACCGACGGCAACGGTTCCACCCGTGACGCCAACCACCGCTGGCCCGACCGGCTCGCCGAACGTCTCGGCACCCTGCCTGCGTATCGCCGCCTCGGTGTCCTCAACGCCGGTGTCTCCGGCAACCGGCTGCTGCGCGACGACGTAGGACCGAGTGCCTTGTCCCGTCTCGACGCCGATGCCCTGTCGCGGTCGGGGGTGCGGGTGCTGATCGTCCTCGAAGGCATCAACGACATCAAAGGCACCCCGGCGGCCACCGACCCCGGCGCCTTCGAGAGCGCCTACCGCACCCTCGTGAGCCGCGCCCACGCGCACGGCATCCGCGTCATCGGCGCGACCCTCACGCCGTACGGCGGCAACAGCGGATACACGGCGGCCCGCGAAGCCGTACGGCAGAAGGTCAATGTCTTCATTCGCGGCGGTGGGCCCTTCGACGGGGTGGTCGACTTCGACGCGGCCGTCCGTGATCCGGCGCAGCCGCAGCGGATCCTGCCCGGTTACGACTGCGGCGACCATCTCCACTTCAACGACGCGGGCATGCGGGCGCTCGCCGACACGGTCGACCTGACCGTGCTCAGCTGAGGGTCAGCTCCAGATCACCGCGCCCACCCACGCGCCCATGATCAGCAGGCAGGTGAACAGTTCGGTCAGCACGCTGGAGCCGCCCGAGCGCATCGCCGTACGGAGGGAGGCCATGGCGTCGCCGTGGCGGCCCAGGCGCAGGCGTTCGTGGAGGTAGATGCCGGCCATGAAGCCGGGGATCGCGCCGAGCACGGGGATCAGGACGAAGCCGAGGAACGCGCCGGCACCGGCGTACACGCCCATTCGGGGGGTCGCGCCGCTCGCACGCAGGCGGCGGGGCGGGAGGGCCCAGCGGATCACCTGGGAGAGGAAGAGGACGACCGTGGCGCCCACGAGGACGCCCCAGGACACCGGCTGCGGGTCCTTCAGCGCCCACCACAGGACCGCGGCCCACACCAGCCACGACCCCGGCACTCCGGGCACCAAGACTCCGCACAGGCCGAGCAGGATGACGACGCCGACCAGGAGGAGTTCACCCACTCCCATCTGTCCAGCCTGCGGGATCCCGGGTGAAACCGCAGGTCAGGTACGGGCCACCCAGCCTCGTTCGTAGGCGTGCCAGCCCAGTTGCAGCCGGGTCGTGACGCCGGTCAGCTCCATCAGGCGCTTCACCCGGCGCTGGACCGTCCTGAGGCCCAGGTCGAGCTGTTTCGCGACGCTGGCGTCGGTCAGCCCGGCCAGCAGCAGGGACAGCACCTCCAGGTCGGTGGCGTCGGGGCCGTCGGGGTTCTGCTCGATGGGGCCGGACGTGCCGAGGCGCAGGGGGAGGGCGTCCCGCCAGACCGACTCGAAGAGTCCGGAGAGCAGTTCCAGCAGGCCGCTCGCGTGCACGACGAGTGCGGCGGGTTCCGCGGTGTGCGAGGTCAGCGGCACCATCGCGAGGGTCCGGTCGGCGACCACCAGTTTGGTCGGCACCTTGTCGACCACCCGCACCTGTTCGTCGCGGTTGAGCGCGGCGGTGAGTTCGGTGATGCCGTCCGGCTGGTCGAGTACGGCGCGTTCGAGGACGACCCGGTAGCGGACCCCGCGGTCGGCGGCCTGTTCCTCCGCGTCGTTCTCCATGCCGGTGACGGCGACCGGGGTCCCGGTGACCAGCGCGCAGACCTCTTCGGTGGCGCCGAGCTGGAGCTGGAGGAAGCGCTGGGTGACGGCCGCGGCGCCGATCACCACCTCCACCAGGTCGTGTACGGCGGGTTCGGCGGCGGTGGCGCGGTACTCCTCGGCGAGCAGCGCGGCGGCGAGTTCCGCCTTCTCCAGTTCGTGGCGCTGCTGGGTGAGCAGCGCGCCGAGGGCGACCCCGGGCGGGGCGGCGACCCAGCGGCCGGGGCGGGCCGAGGACTGGGCCGCGAGTCCGTGCCGTTCCAGGCGGCGCAGGGCGCGCTCGGTGTCGTACTCGCCGATGGTCAGCCGTCGGGCGAGATCGGGCACGTCCGCGGCGCCGACGGACACCAGTGCCCGGTACGCCGACTCGTGTGCCTCGTCCAGGCCTATCGCTCCCAGCACCAGGTGCCGCCTCTCCCCGAAGACCCCGTCGCGTCCCGCGGGCCGTGGCGGAAAACAGCCACGGCGCAAAACCGCCTCGGCACATCATCGCCGTACCACCCGTCACTCTGCCAAGGTTGCGCCACTGGGGCATCAACTGTCGCCCGTAATGCCGGTATTGGTCCTTCTTGGCCTGCGGGTTCGCGCGCGGTGGGTCATGGGGGAGTCAGGCGCGAATCACAGGGGGGCTTCAGGAAAGCCGGTCACACTCGGGACCGGGTGGGCCGAACCCGCGACGGGATTCGGTCACTTGGAACGTGACCCGGGCCCATGACGTGCGCCGGCACGCAGGGGAGTTGGGGCCGGGTCACTCAGTTGTCGCCGGGCGGTCCTCCCGTGGGGGGTGGGACCGCCCGGCGGCCTGTTTCATCCTGTGGCGGACGGGTGTTCGGCAGGTCATCCGACACGCCGTTCGAGGAGGGGTTCGCGCCCGTTTTTCCGGACGCCCCGTTTCCAACTGGCCCGCGCGGTGGACAATTAGGGGCATGAGCCAGCAGGGGGGATCGCCGACCGGTCACGAGGACGACTGGTGGAGCCAGCTGTACGACGACACCGCGGAGGACACGGGGCCCACGGCCGCGGGCGACTCCGTCGACGACCGGTTCGCTTCGGCGGCGGGGACAGTGGGGGTGCCTCCGTCGGACGATCGGGAGCGTCCAGTGGGCCCGGGTGTCCCGGGGCCCCGCGCGACAGCCCGGCCCAACTCCGGGCCGCCTGCCCCTCGGGGTGACGCGGCGGGTGCTGGTGCGCCGGGTGACCGCCCAACCGTAGCCACTGGCGATGGCGCCTCGTCGTCATCAGTTCCGGGGGGTGGCGGCTCGGATCGGTACGGCGAGCCTCCGAAGTTCACACCTGTGGCGCCGACCGCTCCCGGCGCGGACCCGAGCGTTGAGCCTCCGGTGATCACGCCGTTTCCCGCGACCGCTCCCCGCGCGGACCCGCATGACGAGCCTCCGCTGTTCACGCCCGTGGCCCCCGAAGCCCCCGACGACAAGGCCCCTCCCGCGCCGCCCCGGCAGGTCCCGCACGAGGACACACAGCCCGACCTCCCGCAGGCCGACACTCAGCGGCCCGCCGGTGCGGAGCTTCGGCCCGCGCATCCGCAGCGACCGGCGGCGCCCGTACCTCCTGCCGACAACCCCGTCGTCGGTCCGGGGGACCTGCGTCCGGATGGGCTTTCCGCTCCGTCGTCGGCGGCGGTTCCCGCGCGCCCTGCCGAGGATCCCACCGGGGCTCCGCAGCCTCTCCGTCCGGATGATCCGTCTTCCCCGCGCCCCTATGCGCAGTCATCGGCTGTTCCCGCGCCCCCTGCCGACAACCCCGCCGGCGCTCCGGAGAACCTCCGCCCGGACGGGCCGTCCGCCTCGCAGCCGTCGGCGGCTCCCGCCCGCCCTGCTGGCGATCCCAGCGGCCTCCGTCCGGAGGGCCCGGCCTCAGCGCGCCCTTACGCGCAGCCATCGTCCGTTCCCGCACCTCCTGCCGACAGCCCGGTCGTCGCGCCGAGGGACCCGCGGCCAGACGGCCCGTCCAGCCCGCGCTCCTATCCGCAGGCATCGGCCGCGCCCGTACCCCCTGCCGACAGTCCCACCGCAGCTCCGGAGGACCTCCGTCCCGACGGGCAGGCCGCTCCGAACCCCACCCCCTATCCGCAACCCCCGGCCACCCCCGCACCCCCCACCACCGCCCCGCAATCCCCGCACCCGGAGCGCCCGTTCGACCCGCGCCCCTACCCGCAGCCGCCGGCCGCGCCCGCGCCCTTCGGCGACAACCCCGCCCCTGCTTCGGAGGCCCCCCGTCCGTATCCCTCAGCCGCCCCCCAACCCCTCCCGCTCGCCCCGCCCCCCAACCTCCCCGCTCTCGCACCGCCGCCCACCTCCCTCACCGTCGACTACGTAGGCTCCGGACCCCCCACCTACGACGCCGAGCCCACCGCTCTCCCGCTCGCTGATCCGGATGAGCTCGACGATCTGGTCGCGGACACCGTGTTGGACGGGGCGCGGTACGGGGCGAGCACGATCAGGGCTGTTTCTGTGCGGGGGGACTCCGCGCGGTTCAGGGGGGAGCCGCGGCGGGACTCGTTGCTGACCGCGCGGTTCGGGGTCGGGGAGCAGGCGTTGGTGCTGGTGGCGATGGCCACCGGGGCCCGGGCCACGCCGGGGGCGCATCGGGCCGCCGCCGAGGCCTGCGACTGGATCGCGCGGGCCGTGGGGCGGAGCCATGCGCGGCTCTCCGAGGACATAAGGGCTGCCCGGCGCGGGGATCTGAAGTCGGGGCTGCATCGGCTCACCGACCGCAGCCTCGGCAAGCTCCGCGCCAGCGCCGCCGAACAGGGCATCGACCCCGAGGAGTACTCGGCCGGCCTGCGGTGTCTTCTGCTGCCCGCCCACCCGGAGTGCCGTACCCGGGTCTTCTTCGGGGTCGGGCCCGGCGGGCTGTTCCGGTTGCGGAACGGTGAGTGGCAGGACATCGAGCCCACCGTCGGCGACCTGAGCGGCGAGGCCGTCGTCGGGTTCGGGTCGCAGCCCGCCGAGACGCCCGAGGGCGACCGGCTCACCATGGATCTTGGGATTCCGACGCCTCCGAGCCCGTACGAACCCGCCCCCGAGCCGCCCCGCGAACCCTTCCGCTTCCGGGCCTCCGTGGCCCGCCCGGGCGACACGCTGTTGATGTGCACCGGCGGGCTCGCGGAACCATTGCGCGGCGAGCCCGAGCTGTCCGCGCATCTGGCGGGGCGGTGGTCCGGGTCCACCCCGCCGGGCCTCGCCGCGTTCCTCGCCGACACCCAAGTGCGGGTCAAGGGTTATGCCGACGACCGCACGGCCGCCGCCGTTTGGGAGGCGTGAGCGCCGAGGCTGTGAATTCATGGAACCCAGAGGGATCCGTAGGACACAGGAAACCGAAGGGCACGCGAGAACCATGGCCAAGCAGAACGTTGCCGAACAGTTCGTCGACATCCTCGTCCGCGCCGGAGTCAAGCGCCTCTACGGCGTCGTCGGCGACAGCCTCAACCCGGTCGTCGACGCGATCCGCCGCAACTCCGCCATCGACTGGATCCACGTACGGCACGAGGAGACCGCCGCCTTCGCCGCCGGCGCCGAAGCACAGATAACGGGGAAGCTCACGGCCTGCGCCGGCTCCTGCGGCCCCGGAAACCTGCACCTCATCAACGGCCTCTACGACGCCCACCGTTCCATGGCCCCGGTCCTCGCCCTCGCCTCGCAGATCCCGTCCAGCGAGATCGGCCTCGGGTATTTCCAGGAGACCCACCCCGACCGGCTCTTCCAGGAGTGCAGTCACTACAGCGAACTCATCTCCAACCCGAAGCAGATGCCCCGGCTGCTGCAGACCGCCATCCAGCATGCTGTCGGGCAGTCCGGTGTCAGCGTCGTCTCCCTCCCTGGCGACATCGCCTCCGAGCCCGCCCCGGACAGGGCCGCCGAGACCGCTCTCGTCACCTCCCGCCCCTCCGTCCGCCCCGGCGACGCCGAGATCGAGAAGCTCGTCGAGATGATCGACGCGGCGGAGAAGGTCACCCTGTTCTGCGGCAGCGGCACCGCCGGCGCGCACGCCGAGGTCATGGAGTTCGCCGGGAAGATCAAGTCCCCGGTCGGACACGCCTTGCGGGGCAAGGAGTGGATTCAGTATGACAACCCCTTCGATGTGGGGATGAGTGGTCTGCTCGGCTACGGCGCCGCCTACGAAGCCACCCACGAGTGCGACCTGCTCATCCTCATCGGCACCGACTTCCCGTACAACGCGTTCCTCCCCGACGACGTGAAGATCGCCCAGATCGACGTACGGCCCGAACACCTCGGCCGGCGTTCGAAGTTGGACCTCGCGGTGTGGGGCGACGCGAAGGAGACGCTGCGCTGTCTCACCCCGCGGGTGAAGCCGAAGGGGGACCGGAAGTTCCTCGACCGGATGCTCAAGAAGCACGCCGACGCGCTGGAAGGCGTCGTCAAGGCGTACACGCGGAAGGTCGAGAAGCACGTACCGATCCATCCCGAGTACGTGGCCGCCGTGGTCGACGAACTCGCCGACGAGGACGCCGTGTTCACCGTCGACACGGGGATGTGCAATGTCTGGGCCGCGCGCTACATCACGCCCAACGGCCGCCGCCGCATCATCGGTTCGTTCTCCCACGGCTCGATGGCGAACGCGCTGCCGATGGCGATCGGCGCCCAGTTCACCGACACCGGGCGGCAGGTCGTGTCGATGTCGGGCGACGGCGGATTCTCCATGCTGATGGGCGACTTCCTCACCCTCGTCCAGTACGACCTGCCGGTGAAGGTCGTCCTGTTCAACAACTCCTCCCTGGGCATGGTCGAGTTGGAGATGCTGGTCGCCGGTCTCCCGTCGTACGGCACCACCAACAAGAACCCCGACTTCGCCGCCGTGGCACGCGCCTGCGGTGCCTACGGTGTGCGGGTCGAGAAGCCCAAGGACCTCGAAGGCGCCCTGAAGGCAGCGTTCAAGCACAACGGCCCGGCCCTCGTCGACGTCGTCACCGATCCCAACGCCCTGTCCATCCCGCCGAAGATCAGCGCCGAGATGGTCACCGGGTTCGCGCTGTCGGCCTCAAAGATCGTGCTGGACGGGGGAGTCGGCCGGATGCTGCAGATGGCCCGCTCCAACATCCGCAACGTGCCCCGGCCTTAGACCCGTCGGGTCCTAACCGTCGTACGGCGCCCACCCGTTCGACGAGTACCAGAGGTGCCGCAGGCCCTTGATGCCGCTTGTGCGGAACGGCCTGCCGTGGTCGTCGACGCGGAGCGTGCCGGTGCGGCCCTGGGAGGACCAGTCGAGTTCGAGGTACCAGCGGCAGTCGCAGGTCTGGGTCTGCGCCTTGACGAGCAGCACCTCGGGGTCCTGTGCGGAGACCCGGTACGGCAGGTGCACCGCCGGGGCCGGTGTGCCCAGGGTGCTCCCGGCGAACGGGCGGGCCAGCGGGCGGCGGGCGTCCAGGTCCACGCCGAAGTAGCGGGGGCTGACCTCGCCGCCGCAGCCCTGGTCCATGGCGTACGCGGTGCCGTGGGCCGGGGAGGCCCGGCCCACGACCCGAACGCGCAGCGCCTCCAGGACGACCGCCGTGGACGTCCGCCCCTGCACCGAGATCTCGACGTTCGTCTCCCGCCCGTGCACCGCGTGCTGTTGCGCCGCCCAGGCCCCGGCGTCCTCGGGAGCCGGGGGCGGCGGAACCTGCCCGGGTGACTTGTCGACGACGTAGTCGTGACTGCAATTGAGGGCCCACACCTGGGAGTTGGCGGTCCAGGTGAGGGGAGCGGGAAGGGCGGAAGGCGAGGACTTGGCTGTGGCGCCGGGCTTGGACCTGGGCGTGTCGTGCGTGGACACCGCCGACAGGCTGCCCCACACCGCGAGCACCGCGCACACGGCGGCGGCCGTCAGCGTGAGCCGCCGCCGGTACCAGGGCGCTCGGGCCGCGGGGTCAGGAGCCGCGTCCGGTGTTGGAACCGGACTCTCCACCGGAGGCTCCGCATCCCGTCGCCGCTGTCGCGCCGCCACCGCCAGGATCCAGTACCGGTGCAGCTCCAGCCGTTCCTCCGGGGTCGCCCCGCACAGCGCCGCGAACCGTTCGACGGGCGCGAAGTCCAGGGGGACCGCCTCGCCGACGCAGTAGCGGTGCAGGGTCGACGCGTTCATGTTCAGGCGGCGGGCCAGCTGGCTGTAGCTGCGGTCCGTGCGTGCCTTCAGGCGCCGTAGCAGCGCCGCGAACTCCTCGACATCCTTGTCGTTGGCCTCGCCCGACACCGTTCCCCCCGTGCGTGTCGCGTCCCAGGACGGCATCCCAGGGACTCCTCATATCAGGAGGTCAGACGGGGTGGGACGGTTCCACCGTCGCGGGGTCGGTGTCGGTCATTGCGGTCGCCGCCGCCGTACGGCGAAGCTCGGTCCGACCACAGCACGGCACCGAACCGAACGGGGAAACACACGTGAACAGCAAGAAGGCCACGCGCCGCACCGCCCTCGCCGCCGGCCTCGCCCTCGCCCTCGGGCTGGGTGTGGCGGCCCAGGCCTCCGCCGGCGCCCCGCGCACCGTGAGCGGCTCGCCGGACGACAACATCACCCGCATCGCCGACTTCTACGGCGCCTACATCGACGCCGAGAGCGACCTGGACAACGGCGGCGGCAAGCTCGCCACGGAGCTGCGCACCTACTACCTCACCCCCGCCTACCTGAAGAAGCTGAAGGCCTGGGAGGCGAAGAACCACGCGGACGGCGTTCTCCTGGCGCAGAACACGCCGATGAGTTGGAAGGTCACCGACAAAGGCACCGCCGACTACACCGAGGCCGCGATCACTCTGACGTGGGGTGGCGGGGACACCAGCAAGCTGGTCGTCGACATGACCCGCACGACCCACAAGATCATCCACATCGGCACGAAGGGCATCGGCGGCAAGTAGGCCCCGTAGAGGGGGCGTTCGCGGTTCTTGAACGGCTGATTCCGGCCAGTTTCACGGAGCGTGGGACTCGGGGGAGGTCCGGGGGGACCAACCGCCCCACGCCTTCGCGGACTACGGCCGGATCGGCAGCCGCGCATCGGCAGTCGGTTCGATCGCCGGTGGTCAGGACGTCACGGGGTGTCTGGTTCCGGCGCCGGGAGCCACGGCACCCCGGAGGGGAACGCCCCGACCGCCCCACCCGGGCCGCATGCTCCGTACCGTGGCCGTTCGACCGGACGGACGGCAGCGCCCCCGAATCCTCCGCCCCGCACGACCCGGCGCAACTGTGGCCGAACACCCGGTCGTTGACCATTCGACATGACTGCCCTGTTCCCGACGAGGGCATGGATCCCCGTGAACGTGTTCGAGCAGGAAGGAACCGGAAACCGGCGTGCAGGCGGGGGTCATGAAGAGGCAAGCACGAGGGGGCGGTCCCATGGCGATCGGGGCCTCCTCGGCGAAAGCGGCGGAGGACAAGGCCGACAGCGCCACGGAACCGGCGCAGCCGCCTCAACTGAGGCGCAGACTCGGACGCGCGGACCTGCGGGCGGTGCCCGAGGCGCGCAGAGCGTTGCGTGAACTGCTACGGCACTGGGGGAGGCCGGGACGATCGGAGATAGCGGAGCTGCTCACGAGTGAACTCGTCACCAACGCGCTGATCCACACCGACCACGACGCCGTGCTCACGGCCACCGTCGGACCCCGTGGACTGCGCGTGGAGGTACGGGACTTCGTGGCGCGCAGGCCCCGGCTGCACGTACCGGACGCCGACGACGGTACGCACGGCCGGGGCCTGTTCCTGGTGCAGTCCCTCGCGGACGCCTGGGGAGTGTCCGGCCACGGGGTGGGCAAGTCCGTCTGGTTCGAGCTGGATTCGGACGCGGCATGAGCAACGGGACGGGGGCGGCGTCCAGTTGGACTCCGCCCCCGTCCCGATTGTCGCCCGGTCCCGGCTCCAGGTTCTCAGCCCTCGGGTCAGCCGAACTGCTGCTCCAGGTCCTTGAGCTTGCGCTCCAGGGAGTCGAGCCGCGGCAGGGCCATCGTGTCGTCCTCAGCGGTGAGGTCGACGGTTATCGGGTCAGATGCCCCGCGGACTGGCTGGAGTGAGGGACGCGTGCGAACCGGCAGTTGTTCCGGCGTCGATAGAGCAGGCTCCGCGGATGCTTGACCGGAGCCGCGCTCCAGGGCCTGCGGTTCCGGCGACCGGCCACCGCCCCGTCCCATGAGGCCGCGCTGGCCCCGGCTTATGGCCTTGAGCTGGGCCCGCTCGATCCGCTGCTGGTCGCGCCGGCGCAGTCGGGTCTCTTCCTTCTTCGCCTTGTCCTCGCGCACCTCGTCGACCGCCTCGTCCAGGCTGCGCACGTTCTCCAGGAGCATCAGCGACCAGGCGCTGTAGGTCTCCCGGGGGGCCCGCAGCCAGCGGACGATACGGATCTGGGGCAGCGGACGCGGCACGAGACCCTGCTCGCGCAGCGCGGCACGACGGGTCTGCTTCAGCGCGCGGTCGAAGAGGACCGCGGCCGACAGCGACATGCCGGAGAAGAACTGCGGAGCGCCCGCGTGGTCGACACCCCTGGGCGCGTGCACCCAGTTGAACCAGGCGGCCGCGGCCGCGAACGTCCACACGAGTATCCGGGAGCCGAGGGCCGCGTCACCGTGGCTGGCCTCGCGGACCGCGAGGACGGAGCAGAACATGGCCGCACCGTCGAGGCCGAACGGGACGAGGTACTCCCAGCCGTCGGTGAGGCCGAGGTTCTCCTGGCCGAAGCCGACCAGTCCGTGGAAGGAGAGTGCCGCGGCGACCGCCGCACAGCAGAACAGGAGGACGTAGGAGGCGATGCCGTATATGGCCTCCTTGCGCCTGCGGCGCTCCTCCGTGCGCTCCCACGAGTCGTCTTTCGCGTGCTCCCCGCCGGACCGCTTGCTCCGCGCGAGCACCGCAACCGCCGCCAGCATGCCCAGGAGCAGTACGGCGCCGGGAAGCAGCCAGTTCAGCGATATGTCGGTCAGTCTCATCTGGGGTCCCTTGCATTGGGATAGGGCGTAACGCCCGCCATAGTGGCCCAATCCCAACGGCCCTCAGGCGTTTTCGGGGCAAGAGGCCGCCAAGGAGGTGCAAGGGGATGCCCAGGACGGCTTTCTGCTCGAACTGCCGCTTGAGGGGCGGGAGTTGAGTTCGAATAAGACTACCCGTACGGGTGGTTCCACGGAAAGTTCCTGCGGCAAGTGAGGAAGTTGTGAAACACCTGTGACCGGACGGACGCCTTGTTCGCGGCTGATCCTAGCTGGCCCCGAGTGGAGCGTGTGACTGAGGGTCCCTCAACTCGCGGCGGCAGCCAGCAGCTTGGTGACCCGCTCCGTCTCGCAGGTGCGCGGGCAGGTCGCGCACGCGTCCTCGGCTTCCAGCGTGTAGTACATACAGCAACTGGCCCGGTCCCGGGTGGACAGCGGCTCGCCATGAGGCCCCGTCACCTCACGGAACGCGGCCGATCCGACGTAGGGCTTGGTCGCGCCCGGCAGCAGCCGCTCCAACTCCCGTACGGCCCGCGGCTGTTCGCCGAAGAGATCGGCGACGTACCAGATGCCCTCGACGACCTCGTCGGTCGCCATGCCCCACAGCGCGCGGCCCCGGCGGCGCATCCGCGGGCCGAAGCCGGCCAGGACGGGTTCCATGTGCTCGGCGACCGCGGCCCGCACCTCGGCCCGCAGCGCCTCCTCGTCCGGGACCACCCGGGCGCCGGGCAGCGCTGCCGCCGGGTCGCCGGGCAGGCAGGCGAAGGAGTCGGTGCGGACGGCCAGCCGGCCCATGTCGAAGCCCTCGGTCGTGCGGTCGTAGGAGACGTGGGTCACTGGGAGGCGGGGGACGCGGCGGTGCAGGAACCACGGGACGGTGAACAGGAGGACGACCGGCCAGGCGTAGCGGTGCAGGCCGAAGGTGGCTATCACGTCCGGGCGGCCCCGGCGGCCGTGGTCGCGCAGGACCTGGGCGTCGTCCCGGGCGAGGAACGCCTCCAGGCCTTCGCCGCCCTCCGCGAGCGCGGCCGCGGAGATCCAGCCGCCGCCGGTGGGGGTCGGCTGGTCCGGGGTGAGTTCGGTGATCGCGAGCCCGGGGATGACCTCGGTGAGGCGGGCGTACGAGTCCGCTACGGCCGAAGAAGGCAGGGGCATGCCGGGACCACCGATTCGCCGTTGGTTTATAGGCAAGGCTTACCTTACCCAACCGCCTTGGGATTTGAACTAGTCCGATCTGCGCCTAAGGTGCTTGACGGACGAGTAACAAGACGCCGTAATGACCCCAAGTACCGACACGTCCGGAGGAGGACCCGTGAAGCAGGGCACGCAGAGCTCCGCCGGGACCGGCATTCCGGATGTGCCTGCCCGAGGCTCCCGGGTGCCGCCGCAGCAGCGCGCCGCCGACGTGGACCGGGACCGGGATCTCGCGGACGGCGCCGGTGCGGTACGCGGTGAGCACGCGCACAGCGAGACGCCGATCCCGCGCCCCCGGCAGGTTCTTCAGCGGCCCTCCGTGCGCGGCCAGATACTGGACGCGCTGCGCACCGCGCTCGTCGGCGGCGAGCTGACCCCGGGCGAGGTCTACTCCGCGCCCGCGCTCGGCGACCGGTTCGGCGTCTCCGCCACGCCCGTGCGCGAGGCCATGCAGCAGCTCGCCACCGAGGGCGCCGTCGAGGTCGTACCGAACCGGGGCTTCCGGGTGATCGAGCGGGGTGCCCGCGAGCTAGCCGAACTGGCCGAGATCCGCGCCCTGATCGAGGTGCCGGTGATGCTCCGGCTCGCCCGTACCGTGCCCACCGCCCGCTGGGCCGACCTGCGTCCGCTGGCCGAGGGGACCGTCCGTGCCGCGGCCTCCGGGTGCCGGGCGACGTACGCCGAGTCCGACCGGGCCTTCCACCGCGCGGTGCTAGCCCTCGCCGGCAACGAACAGCTCGTCCAGATCGCCGAGGACCTGCACCGGCGCGCCCAGTGGCCGCTGGTCGGCGGTCCGGTCACGCGCGGGCGGGCGGACCTGGTCGCGGACGCGGCCGAACACCTCGCGCTCCTCGACGCCTTGGCCGCGGGGGAGTGGGACGTGGTGCGGTCCCTGGTGCAGGAGCACTTCGCGGGATCGGCGTGACGTCGAATATGTGACTCCGGTCACGAGCGGGTCCGGGTCCGGCGACCGACGGCCGCACCGGGAACCCGCCCGGCCGGCGCTGACGTGCCCCACGGTGAGAACCGACCGATCCGCGGGGGAGAACGCCGATGTTTCCGAATCCGGGCCAGCAGGCCGCGCAACAGGCCGCGCAGCGCGGCGCCGAGCAGTCGGCACGACAGGCGGCACAGGACGGGATGCGCGCCGCGCAGATGGGCGCCCGCCGCAGCCACTCGGGTCGCGGCGGCAGCCTCCTGTCCTTCCTTCTGCTCGTAGCCGTCGGGGTGTTGGTCGCCCGCGACCCCGAACTCCGGGCATCCGTCCTGCAGTTCGTCCACCACGTCGTGAACGTCGTGCAGAACCGGACCGAAGGCTCCTGACCTACGCGGTGGCCGCCCCCGGCGCCGGTACCGCCAACTGCCGTGCCAGCCACGTCGGTACGCCCCCGAGCAGCCGGAACAGGCGCCGCGCCTCCTCGCGCAACCGGGACGCCTCCGGCTCGACCTCCGCGTCCGCGAGCGACACGAGAGCCGGTGCCGTACCGACGAGGTAGCCCAACTCCTCCCGGATGCGCAGGGATTCGGCGAAGCCGTGCCGAGCCTCCGCCAACTCGCCGTCCCGCAGGGCCAGTCCGGCCAGGTGGCGGTGGGTAAAGGAGAGGAGCAGGGGGTCGGCCTGGTCGGCGGCGCCCGCGTGGGCGCGCCGGTACGCGGCCCGCGCGGCCTGCGGCGAACGCGCCAGGTTCTCCGCGACCAGCCCCCGCCGGAAGTCCAGCAGCGCCCGCCCCGCGCCGCCCGGCGGGATCAGTGCCGCCGCCCGCCCGAGCGCGGCCCGCGCCTCGTCGGCCCGGTCGCGCACCGAGTGCAGCGTGGCCGCGTAGGCGAGGTAGCCGCGCTCACAGGCCGCCGCGCCCCGCTCGTCGTCGCTGTGGGCCAGCGCCTCCGCCGTGCGCAGCGCGTCGTCGGCGTCCTCCCAGCCCTGCTCGGTGTAGAGACACCGCTCCACGAGCAGCGCGGTCCGCTGGAGGGCCGGTGCCGCGGTGTCGGGCCGCAGCAGCGCCGCCGCGTCGACCCAGCAGGCGCGCGAGCGCAGCCGCCACACCGCGGTCTGGAGGGGATCGTCACCTTCGGTCGTTCCGTGTCCAGACATGGCGGAATGCGCCACGTTGCCCTCCCCGAGCACACCATTGAGCTGTTGAGTGGTGGCATCTCAGCACGGATCGTAGGGCCCGGCCAAGAGGGTGGGTGAAAGAATTCACAAAGTCGTGGGATCTTCGGGTCAGCTCATCCGCAGTGCCAGGAAGAAATCCAGCTTGTCCTCAAGGCGCGAGAGGTCCCGACTCGTCAACTGCTCGATCCTGCCGACCCGGTAGCGCAACGTGTTGACGTGCAGGTGCAGCCGGGTCGCACAGCGCGTCCAGGAACCGTCGCACTCCAGGAACGCCTCCAGCGTCGGAATCAGCTCCGCGCGGTGCCGGCGGTCGTAGTCGCGCAGCGGGTCGAGCAGCCGCGCGGTGAAGGCCCGCCGCACGTCGTCCGGCACGAAGGGGAGGAGGAGGACGTGCGAGGCCAGCTCCTGATGACCCGCCGCGCACACCCGGCCGGGGCGTGCCGCCGCCACCCGCCGCGCGTGCCGCGCCTCCTCCAGCGCCCCGCGCAGCCCCTCCGCCGAGTGCACCGCCGCGCTCACCCCGAGCGTGACCCGCCCGTCGTCGTCGAGCCCGGCCGACAGCGGATCCCGTACGGCCTCCAGGAGCACGTCCGCGTGGAGCCCGGACTCGGAGCCGTCGTGCTCCGTCGACACCGCGGGCAGCGGTACGAGCGCGATCGCCTCGTCGCCCGAGTGGGCCACGGCGATCCGGTCGGAGGGCTCGGGGCCCGTCGTCAGCGGGTCGACCAGGATCTCCTCCAGGAGCGACTGGGCGACCGGGCCGGCCTCGATGTCGGCGCCGTCCCACTCGACCCGGGCCACCACGACCTGCCAGTGCGGGGCCGCACCCAGCCCGGGCAGCAGGACGGGAGCGGCGACCCGCAGGCGCGCGGCGATCTCGGCCGGTGCGGCACCCGTCTGGACCAGTTCCAGGACCTCCTGCGCGAGCCGTCTGCGGACCGTGCGCGCCGCGTCCCGCCGGTCCCGCTCGACCGCGATCAGCTGCGTGACCCCCTGCAACAGGTCGAGCCGCTCGTCCGGCCAGTCCCCGGCGTCCGCCTCGACCGCGAGCAGCCAGTCCGACAGCACCGTCTCGCGCACGTCCCGCGAGCCCTGCGCGGACCGCCCGCCGCCGCGGATCGGGAAGAGGGAGTACGTCGAGGAGCCCAGCGCCAGCCGGTGCGGCCCCCGGCGGCCCGTGCGGGCGGCGGTCAGGTGCTCGGCGGCCAGCTTGGCGCACACGTCGACGGGCAGCGCGGGCCCCGACACCTTCGAACCCGCGATCAGCCGCCCGGTCGGCGACAGCACCCACGCCCGCAGATCCAGGTCCGAGCCGAGCAGATCCAGGACCACGTCCGGGCCGCCCCCCGCAGGGCCCGAGGTCATCATCCGGCGGTGCCGGTCCACCACGGCCGCGAGATCACCGGCCCGCTCGCCCGACACCTGTCGTACGACGTGCTCGGTGATCGTCGCGAACGCCACCGACTCGTTGACCGCGAACAGCGGCAGCCGGTGCCGGGTGCAGGCGGCTATGAGGTCGTCCGGGACGGCGCCCAGCTCGGCCTCGCCGGCGGCCAGCGCGGCCACCCCGGCGGCCACCAGGAGCCGTACGAACGGCTCGGTGTCGGAGGCGGTGCGGCGCCAGGCCAGACCGGTCAGGACCAGCTCGCCGCCCGAGAGGTAGCGGCTGGGGTCGCGCAGGTCGGTGGTCATCACCCCGCGGACCGTGCGGTCCAGCTCGTCCTCGCCGCCGAGCAGCCGCAGCCCCAGCGCATCGGTGTCCAGAAGTGCGCGCAGCCGCATCGCCGTCGCCGCCGTTCTTTGTCTAGAAAACTACGATGAACCAAGAGGTGCTGTGGGTGCGGGGCCGTGCGGGGCTGTTTCCCACGTTTCCACAGGGAATCGGAGGGGTTACTGATGACCTCCGTTCATATGAATCTACAAGATGCCCGCCCTGGCCAGCCAACTCCTTCATGGTTTCCGTGACTGACCCGCTCCGCGCACGGCGCTGTGTACTGACCTCACGCTGCATTAACAGCACATGAACGAGCCGGACCCGCCGCACACGAACTGGCTTGATCCGTACGACCCACGAGACGAAGAAGAGAGCCGGTCATGGACTTCCTTCGCCCCGCCAGCTGGGAGGAGGCGCTCGCCGCCAAGGCAGAGCACCCCACCGCAGTACCGATCGCGGGCGGCACCGATGTGATGGTCGAGATCAACTTCGACCACCGTCGGCCCGAGTACCTGCTCGACCTGAACCGCGTCGGCGACCTCTACGAGTGGGAGGTCGGCGCGGACAGCGTGCGGCTCGGGGCCTCGGTCCCGTACGCCCGGATCATGGAGAACCTGCGCGGCGAGCTGCCGGGCCTCTCCCTCGCCTCGCACACGGTCGCCTCCCCGCAGATCCGCAACCGCGGCGGCGTCGGCGGCAACCTCGGCACCGCCTCCCCGGCCGGTGACGCCCACCCCGCGCTCCTCGCGGCCGGCGCCGAGGTCGAGGCCGAGTCGGTGCGCGGCACGCGGCTCATCCCGATCGACGAGTTCTACACCGGCGTGAAGCGCAACGCGCTCGCGCCCGACGAACTGATCCGGGCCGTGCACATCAAGAAGGCCGACGGCCCGCAGCAGTACTCCAAGGTCGGCACCCGCAACGCGATGGTCATCGCGGTCTGCGCCTTCGGCCTGGCCCTGCACCCGTCCACCCGCACGGTCCGCACCGGCATCGGTTCGGCCGCGCCGACCCCCGTCCGGGCGAAGGCGGCCGAGGAATTCCTGAACGCGGCGCTCGACGAGGGCGGCTTCTGGGAGAACGGCAAGATCATCACCCCGTCGGTCGCCAAGCAGTTCGCGGACCTGTGCTCCGCCGCCTGCAACCCGATCGACGACGTCCGGGGCACCGCGAGCTACCGCCGCCACGCGGTCGGCATCATGGCCCGCCGCACCCTGACCTGGACCTGGGAGTCGTACCGCGGCACTGACGGCCGCTCCATCGAGAAGGGGAGTGTCGCCTGATGCGCGTCAATTTCACGGTCAACGGCCGCCCGCAGGAAGCGGACGACGTGTGGGAGGGTGAGAGCCTCCTGTACGTCCTGCGCGAGCGCATGGGGCTGCCCGGCTCCAAGAACGCCTGCGAACAAGGCGAATGCGGTTCCTGCACCGTCCGCCTCGACGGCATCCCCGTGTGTTCCTGTCTGGTCGCGGCCGGCCAGGTCGAGGGCCGCGAGGTCGTCACCGTCGAAGGGCTCGCGGACTACGCCAAGCAGCGCGCGGAGCACGGGAGTTGCGGAACGGGCGCCTGCGGTACGTCAGTTGACGAGGCCAAGGGCTGGGCGGCGAAACCGCTCGACTCGCAGACCGGTGAGGGCACCCGACTCGCCCCCATCCAGCAGGCGTTCATCGACGCCGGCGCCGTCCAGTGCGGCTTCTGCACCCCCGGACTCCTCGTCGCCGCCGACGAGATGCTGGAGCACAACCCGAACCCGACCGACGCGGACATCCGCGAGGCGCTCTCGGGCAACCTGTGCCGCTGCACCGGCTACGAGAAGATCATGGACGCGGTGCGCCTGGCGGCCGCCCGGCAGGGAGAGGCGGTCTGACATGTCTGACATCTCTGCAAAGGGCGCCCCCATCGGCACTCCCACCAAGGTCACCCAGGGTTCGAAGACCAAGGGCGGCATCGGCGAGTCCACGCTCCGCCCGGACGGCACCCTCAAGGTCACCGGCGAGTTCGCGTACTCGTCCGACATGTGGCACGAGGACATGCTCTGGGGCCAGATCCTGCGCTCCACGGTCGCGCACGCCGAGATCGTCTCCATCGACACCGTCGAGGCGCTGAAGACCCCGGGCGTCTACGCCGTCATGACGTACGACGACCTGCCGACCGACGTGAAGAACTACGGCCTGGAGATCCAGGACACCCCGGTCCTCGCGCACGGCAAGGTCCGCCACCACGGCGAGCCGGTCGCGATCGTCGCCGCCGACCACCCGGAGACCGCGCGCCGCGCGGCTGCGAAGATCAAGGTCGAGTACCGCGAACTCCCGGTCATCACCGACGAGTTGTCCGCGACCGCGCCGGACGCGATCCTCATCCACGAGGACCGCGACGACCACCACATCGGCCACGTCCCGCACCCGAACATCGTGCACCGTCAGCCGATCGTGCGCGGCGATGTGGCAGCCGCTCGCGAGCGCGCCGACTTCATCGTCGAGGGCGAGTACACCTTCGGCATGCAGGACCAGGCCTTCCTCGGCCCGGAGTCCGGGCTCGCGGTCCCGGCCGAGGACGGCGGTGTCGACCTCTATATCGCCACCCAGTGGCTGCACTCCGACCTGCGCCAGATCGCGCCCGTGCTCGGCCTGCCCGAGGACAAGGTCCGCATGACGCTCTCCGGCGTCGGCGGCGCGTTCGGCGGCCGCGAGGACCTGTCGATGCAGATCCACGCCTGCCTGCTGGCCCTGCGCACCGGCAAACCCGTGAAGATCGTCTACAACCGCTTCGAGTCCTTCTTCGGTCACGTCCACCGCCACCCCGCGAAGCTCTACTACGAGCACGGCGCGACGAAGGACGGCAAGCTCACCCACCTCAAGGCCAGGATCGTCCTGGACGGCGGCGCCTATGCGTCGGCTTCCCCGGCGGTCGTAGGAAACGCCTCGTCGCTCGGTGCCGGCCCGTACGTCGTCGACGACGTCGACATCGAGGCCATCGCCCTCTACACCAACAACCCGCCCTGCGGCGCGATGCGTGGTTTCGGCGCGGTCCAGGCGTGCTTCGCCTACGAGGCCCAGATGGACAAGCTCGCCGACAAGGTGGGCATGGACCGGGTCGCGTTCCGTCAGCTCAACGCGATGGAGCAGGGGACGATCATGCCGACCGGGCAGCGGGTCGACTCCCCGGCCCCCGTCGCGGAACTCCTGCGCCGCGTCAAGGCGATGCCCATGCCGCCCGAGCAGCAGTGGCTCGCGGCCGGAGAGGCCGCCGACGTACGGCAGTTGCCGGGCGGTCTGTCCAACACCACGCACGGCGAGGGTGTCGTACGAGGCGTCGGCTACGCGGTCGGCATCAAGAACGTCGGCTTCTCCGAGGGCTTCGACGACTACTCGACGGCCAAGGTCCGCCTGGAAGTTGTCGGCGGCGAGCCCGTCGCCGTCGTGCACACCGCGATGGCGGAGGTCGGCCAGGGCGGTGTCACCGTCCACGCGCAGATCGCCCGCACCGAGCTGGGCGTCACGCAGGTGACGATCCACCCGGCGGACACGCAGGTGGGCTCGGCTGGTTCGACCTCGGCCTCCCGGCAGACCTACGTCACTGGTGGCGCCGTCAAGAACTCCTGCGAGCTGGTCCGCGAGAAGGTCCTGGAGATGGGCCGCCGCAAGCTCGGCACCTACCACCCGGCCTGGGCCACCGCCGAACTCCTCCTGGAGGGCGGCAAGGTGGTCACCGACGGCGGTGAGGTGCTGGCCGATCTGGTCGACGTCCTCGAAGGCGAGGCCGTCGAGATCGAGGCCGAGTGGCGGCACCGCGCGACCGAGCCCTTCGACCTGCGCACCGGACAGGGCTTCGGTCACGTCCAGTACACGTTCGCCGCGCACCGTGCCGTCGTCGAGGTCGACACCGAACTCGGACTGGTCAAGGTGATCGAGCTGGCCTGCGCGCAGGATGTCGGCAAGGCGCTCAACCCGCTGTCGGTCATCGGCCAGATCCAGGGCGGTACGACCCAGGGTCTCGGCGTGGCGGTCATGGAGGAGATCATCGTCGACCCCAAGACCGCGAAGGTCAGGAACCCCTCCTTCACGGACTACCTCATCCCCACGATCCTCGACACCCCGACCATTCCGGTCGATGTGCTCGAACTCGCCGACGAGCACGCCCCGTACGGGCTGCGCGGCATCGGCGAGGCACCCACCCTGTCGTCAACTCCGGCCGTGCTAGCGGCCATTCGGAACGCGACCGGGCTGGAACTGAACAGGACACCGGTACGCCCGGAGCACCTCACGGGCACGTGACCCTGCGGGGTCCCAACCGGTGACGTCCCGAGGGGAGTTGATCCCCCAGGACCCCCATTGTTCGTCTCGGGCCGTCCCCCGGGTCGTCCATCCCAAATCCCGCGCGCCGCCGAGTCGGCCGACGGGTGCCCCTGTGAACCTTGGGAGATGGCCCCATGACCCAGCAGTCAGTGGAACCCAGGACCGCCGCCGAAGACGCGGGCGAAGGAACCCGCGTCCCGGCCGGCCGGTCCTGGCCCGACCGGTACTTCCACATATCCCGGCGGGGATCGACCGTCGCGCGCGAGGTGCGCGGCGGAGTCACCACCTTCATGGCGATGGCGTACATCCTGCTGCTCAATCCCCTGATCCTGTCCGGCAAGGACGTCGCGGGGGACACGCTCGGCCAGAAAGGGCTGATCACCGCGACCGCGTTCGCGGCGGCCTTCACCACGCTCCTGATGGGCTTCGTCGGCAAGGTGCCCCTGGCCCTCGCCGCCGGACTCTCCGTCTCCGGAGTCCTCTCCTCGCAGGTCGCCCCGCAGATGACCTGGCCGCAGGCGATGGGCATGTGCGTGCTGTACGGCGTGGTGATCATGCTGCTGGTCGTCACCGGCCTGCGCGAGATGATCATGAACGCGATCCCGCTCGCGCTGAAACACGGCATCACGATGGGCATCGGCCTGTTCATCGCGCTCATCGGCTTCTACAAATCCGGCTTCGTGCACCAGGGCAGGGCGACCCCGCTCACCCTCGGCCCGGCGGGTGAACTCGCGGGCTGGCCCGTCCTGTTGTTCGCCGGAACCCTGCTCCTGATCTTCATGCTCCAGGCCCGCAACATGCCCGGCGCCATCCTCATCGGCATCATCACTGGCACCATCGTCGCCTCGGTCCTGAACGCCGCCGGGGTCATCGACCCCAAGCAGTGGGCCAGCGGCGCCGCCCCCGAACTGCACGGCAGCGCGGTGTCCATGCCGGACTTCTCGCTCTTCGGCCATGTGGAGTTCGGGGGGTGGGGCAAGGTCGGCGCGATGACGGTCGGCATGATCGTGTTCACGCTCGTCCTGGCCGGCTTCTTCGACGCGATGGCCACCATCATCGGCGTCGGCACCGAGGCCGAACTCGCCGACGACAAGGGCCGGATGCCGGGCCTGTCGAAGGCGCTGTTCATCGACGGCGCCGGCGGCGCGATCGGCGGCGTGGCGGGCGGCTCCGGCCAGACCGTCTTCATCGAGTCGGCGACGGGCGTCGGCGAGGGCGCCCGAACGGGCCTCGCCTCGGTGGTCACCGGCCTGTTCTTCGCGGCCTGTCTCTTCTTCACCCCGGTCACCGCGATCGTCCCTCAGGAGGTCGCGTCCGCCGCCCTGGTCGTCATCGGCTCGATGATGCTGATGAACGCCCGCCACGTGGACTGGGCCGACCGGGCCACCGCAATCCCTGTATTCCTGACGGTAGTTGTGATGCCGTTCACCTACAGCATCACCGCGGGCGTCTCCGCGGGAGTCATCTCGTACGCCGCCATCAAGGCCGCCCAGGGCAAGGCGCGGGAGATCGGCCCCTTCATGTGGGGGCTGACGGTCATCTTCCTCGTCTACTTTGCCCTCAACCCTGTCGAGAGCTGGCTGGGCGTGCACTAGCCCGCCCCAACTGCCCTTCCCCGCAACCCCGTTAGGAGACCGAGATGCTGGACATCGCCGAAGAGCTGCACCGGTGGGTCGAGCAGGGCCGCGACTTCGCCGTCGCCACCGTGGTGGCCGTCGGCGGCAGCGCGCCCCGCCAGCCCGGCGCCGCCCTCGCGGTGGACACCGACGGCACGGCGATCGGCTCGGTCTCCGGGGGCTGTGTGGAAGGCGCGGTCTATGAACTGTGCCAACAGGCGCTGGCGGACGGCGAAACCGTCCTGGAGCGCTTCGGCTACAGCGACGAGGACGCCTTCGCCGTCGGCCTGACCTGCGGCGGAATCATCGACATCCTCGTCACACCGGTCCGGGTCGGGGACCCCGCCCGACCGGTGATCACCACCGCCCTCTCGACCGCGACGAGCGGCGGGGCGGCGGCCCTGGCCCGGATCGTCTCGGGCCCAACTCACCTGCGGGGCCGCGCGCTTGTCGTCCACCCCGACGGTTCCTACGACGGCGGGTTCGGCGCCCATCCCGAACTGGACCGTACGGTCGCCGCCGAGGCCGGTGCCTACCTGGACGCGGGCCGCACCGGCACCGTCGAGATCGGCGAGCAGGGCTCCCGCTGCGGGGCCCCGCTCACGGTCCTGGTCGAGTCGTCGGTCCCGCCGCCCCGGATGATCGTGTTCGGCGCGATCGACTTCGCCTCCGCGCTGGTCCGCATCGGCAAGTTCCTCGGCTACCACGTGACGGTGTGCGACGCCCGCCCCGTCTTCGCCACCCGGACCCGCTTCCCCGACGCCGACGAGATCGTCGTCGAGTGGCCCCACAACTACCTGGAGCGCACGGACGTCGACGCGCGCACGGTCCTGTGCGTCCTGACCCACGACGCCAAGTTCGACGTACCCCTGCTCCAACTCGCGCTGCGCCTCCCGGTGGCGTACGTCGGCGCGATGGGCTCCCGCCGCACCCACCTCGACCGCAACGAGCGGCTGCGCGAAGTCGGCGTCACGGAACTGGAGTTGGCCCGCCTGAGGTCACCGATCGGGCTCGACCTCGGCGCCCGCACGCCCGAGGAGACGGCCCTGTCGATCGCCGCCGAGATCGTCGCCAACAGGCGTGGCGGCAGCGGCATTTCACTCACCGGGGCGCACACGCCGATCCACCACGACGCGAGTTCGTCGACGGCGGTGGGGCGGATCGGGTCGGTGGCCTGAGCGGTTCAACGGGGACGGGCTGAAAAGGCCGTGTCGCCCGCCACAGCCACGATCGCGTCCTTGACGAGGACGACGTACGGCGTGGTGTCGTCCGTCGAGTCGCCGGCGTTCGCCAGTGCGGACGTACGCCACCTGACGGCTCCGGTGCTCCGGTCCAGAGCCAGCAGACGGCCGAACTGGTTCGAGAAGTAAAGGGTGTTGAACCTCGCCGAGAGCACCGGCGTCGACAGGTTCTCGGTGTCCGTCTCCCGCTGCCAGAGCCGCTTGCCGTCGGTCGCGCGGACGGCGGTGACCGTGCCGTTCGGGCGGACGAGGTAGATCACGTCCTTGACCAGGGTGGCGGTACCGCGAGTGCCGGCCGGCAGGGCTATCCGCTCGATCGTGCCGGTGCTCGGGTTCACCCGGTCCAGGGCGGTGTACAGCTGGTCCGGGCCGCTGCCGAAGACCTCCGGCGCCAGCTTCGGCGCAAGGAACAGCAGCCGGCCCTTGTCGACGCCCAACGGCCAAGCCCCCGTGGGGAGTTCGGCGATCTTCCGCTGTGCGCCGGTGGCGGGGTCGAGGCGTACCAGGACGAAGTCGCCCTGGGAGGGATCGTCCTCGACCGTGCAGAGGGCGTACGGGGCGCCGCCCAGGACCGTCGGAGTGCAGGAGTTCCCGAGGTTCGACCAGATGGGTGCGCTCCACAGCCGGCGGCCCGACGCGTCGTAGGCCACGAACTTCGTCGCGTCCACGTCCATCGCCAGGATCCCGCCGTCGAACAGGACGGGGTCCGTGTCGTCCCGGATCGGGTGGAGCCACAGCCGGGTGCCGGTCTTCGCGTCCAGGGCGACCAGGCGCCGGGTGATGAAGGTGTCGTTCGAGTCGGGCTTGACGTAGGTGTAGACGCGCCCGTCCCGGACGCCGACGGGGCGCGCGGTCTCGGGGCTGGTGCCCGACCGCCAGCGGACCCGGCCCGAGGCGGCGTCCAGCGCGGTGACCGTGGCGCCCGTACCAGCGCAATACACGGTGGTGCTGTCGCCTGCCAGGCAGCCGGACTGGGCGTAGTCGAGGGGATCGCCGGTCTGGGAGGTGAGCAGGCTCGCCCGCCATGGCTTCCAGCCGGTGGGCAGCGCTACGGCGGCGGGGGACGAGGAGGACGTGGACGCGGCGGGCGTGCCCGGGTCCGTGCCGTCGTCCGCCAGCCAGTGCAGAGTGGTGAGGCCGAGGGTGGTGACGGCGAGTGCGGTGGCGAGGGCGATGACGAGTCGCCGGGACCGGCGCGGGCGTTGCCCGTTGCCGGGGACGGTCGCGGGAGCGGCCGGGCGGGGGAGTGCGGATCTCGGGAGATCCGCCGCCGTGGCGGACCCGGCCCGGGACTCGGTCTCGCCCTCGGGCAGGGTCAGCAACATGCCGTGTAGTTCGGGCAGTTGGGGCCGGGCCGCCGCGTCCTTGTCCAGGCAGCGTTCCGCGATGCTCCGCAGCGGTTCGGACACTCCGTCCAACCGGGGCTGCTCATGCATGACTTGATAGCCCGTCAGGTACGGACTGGCGCCGTCGAAGGGACGGTTGCCGGTGTCCGCGTAGACGAGGAGTGAGCCGAGGGAGAAGACGTCGGAGGCGGCGGTGACGTCCCGGGGAGCGGCGAACTGCTCCGGCGACATGAAGGGCGGGGTGCCGATCAGCCGGCCGGTCACGGTGAGGGTCTGGTTGTCGGCGGCGCGGGAGATGCCGAAGTCGATGACGCGGGGGCCGTCCTCGGCGAGCAGGACGTTGCTCGGCTTCAAGTCCCGGTGGACCACGCCTGCTTGGTGGATGTCCCGCAGGGCCTCGACCAGACCCAGCGCGAGTGTGCGCAGGGCCCGGCCGCTCAACGGGCCGTCCTTCTCGATGGCCTCGGCCAGGGTGCGGCCGGGCACGTAGAGCGTGGCCATCCAGGGGAGTTCGGCGTCAGGGTCGGCGTCCACGACCGGGGCGGTGAACGCTCCGCTCACCCGGCGGGCCGCGGCGATCTCCTGCCGGAACCGCGCGCGGAACTCCTCATCCAGCGCGTACTGCGCGTGCACGACCTTGACGGCGACCTGTCGTCCCGACGCCGAGCGCCCGAGATACACGACGCCCATCCCGCCGCTGCCGAGCCGGTCGACCAGCGCGTAACCGCCGATCGACTCCGTGTCCCCGGGGCGAAGCGACATGTCGCTGGTCACCTTCCCTGATTCCCGTGCCCCGAAGGGCCGTTCAGAGCCATCACACTAGAGCGTTTGTTCCTTTCACCGGACATCGACCTCGTGGGACCGGGAAATGGGGTTGCGGGTCAGGGGAGCCCCCGCCTTCCATGGCCTCATGATGTCCACCGACCGACTGCTCGCCTTCGCGGCCCTGTCCTTCCTGCTCATCGTGGTCCCCGGCCCCAGCGTTCTGTTCGTGATCGGACGGGCGCTGGCCCACGGCCGCCGGGCCGCGCTGACCACCGTGGTGGGCAACACGCTCGGCGCCTATCTGCTCGTCGTGGCGGTCGCGCTCGGCGTCGGTTCGCTGGTGGAACGCTCGGTGCTCGTCTTCACGGCACTGAAGCTCGCCGGTGCCGCGTACCTGGTGTACCTCGGGGTGAAGGCGTGGCGCGAACGCGGGTCGCTGCGGGCCGCGTTCGCGGGTGAGGAGGGGGTACCGCACAGCGGGCTGCGCACGCTGTGGGAGGGGTTCGCCGTCGGGGTGGCCAACCCCAAGACGATCGTGTTCTTCGCCGCCGTACTGCCCCAGTTCGTGGACCGCGAACAGGGCCACGTGACCAGCCAGATGCTGCTGCTCGGCCTGGTCTTCAACCTCATCGCCGTGGCCTCCGACAGCGTGTGGGGGCTGGTCGCGTCCACGGCCAGGGACTGGTTCGCACGGTCACCGCGCCGACTGTCCGCGGTGGGCGGGGTCGGCGGGCTCACGATGATCGGCCTGGGCGTGACGGTCGCGGTGACCGGCCGGAAGGACTGAGGCCGTCGGCCGGGTGGAGGGCGTAGGACTGAGGCCGCCCGTCGGGTGAAAGGGCGTAGGGAGTAGGTCTGAGACCGCCCGACCAGCCGCACGGACAGAGACCCTCACGACCGTCTCAACAGACCGTTCACCGCCCGCCCGAACATCGACCGCGCCGCCCACCGCAGGGGCCCGTCGAAGAGACGCGGCAAGAAGCGGACCCGCAACTCCTCCTCCCACACCACGCGGCTACGGCCCCCCGGACCCGGCCGGACCTGGATCTCCGCCCAGCCGGTGACGACCCGCCCCCGCTTCTCCAGGCGGACCAGACCCGGTTCGTCGTCCGCCGGCGGGCGCCACACGGTGACCTCCATCCGGTCGTCGAAACCGAGCGGGCCGAGCCCGGTGCGGGCCACGAAGACCGTGCCCTCGCGGGTCGGCGGAGGAGTGACCACGGTGACCCGGGTCAGCGGGACCACGTCGGCGTGGCGCGGCCACTCCGTCAACCGGCGCCACGCCTCCTCAAGGGGAAGCGGAGCCGTACGTTCGAGACGGAAGTTGACCATGTGTGGATCGTAGAGAACGCTTCTTGATCGACGGTACTTTCACCGGCGGCTCACACCCATGGCCTAGCGGTTCACAGGTACGGAGACGTACACCGGACGGCCGCCCCGAGTTTCCCCGCGTCCCGGCCGGAGCGGGCGCCTCCCCCCTAGGCTCTGTCGTCACATTCCCGTCTGCCTCGCGACGCCATGCACGCACGCTCGCCGCACCGGGCGCAGACCCAAGTACATCCAGTACGAGGGTCAACGCCCGGCACGCCGAGCGCACGCACCTGACGCCGCGAGGCCGCCCTCCGGGCGACGACGGGAATGTGACGACAGGGCCTACGCTTTGTCCCATGGGTGGGCATCCCGCCCGCCCGCAGGGGGAGTTGGTCGTCATGCCACTGAAGGCCTACGGCGTACTGATCACGCGCGCGGTGGACACGAGGCGCGAGGGCGCCGCCGGTACACCGCACTACCAGATCCATCTCACGGACGACTCGGGCACACATTTCCGGGCCGCCGTGAACGTCCTGTCCGCGGAGCAGCCCTCCGAGCTGCTCTACCTCGTCAGCGAGGACTTCCAACACCCGGTCACCGCACGCCTGGAGGGCCTCCCGAGCGGCTGGAACACCCTGCTGCCCGGACCCGGCGGCCCGAACCTCGACTTCGTGCGCGGCAACCTCTTCGACCCGGCGCAGCTGCGCACCCTGCCGCCGGACGCGAGCGGCCCCGACAACGACCTCGCCGACCTCCTGGACCACTACGTACGACGCGCGGTGGACGACCCGGACGCCCGGCTGTACGTCTTCGGTGAGCGCTTCGGCCCCGAACCGACCGTCAAGGACAAGGTGTTCGGCTTCCTGCCGGGCAACGGAGTCCACGACATCCACATGAACCAGGGCAACAGCCGCCGCTTCAGCGGCGACGACGGGGTCTGGCAGGACGGCGGCCTCCTCATCCACTTCCCGGCGCAGTCCCGCTGGGTCGGCATCTTCCTCGCCTTCCAGAGCCAGTCCTGGCACACCGACGACACCACCGGCCACACCCTGGAGGGCACCGACGGTTCGCGCCCCGACCCCGGCAGCCGGCCCGTCCGCGTCGTGGCGGCCCTCGTCAACCCGCGCGGCCCGGCGCCCGAGGCGGAGAGCGTCACACTCCTCAACGCCTCACCCGATCCGCTCGACCCGACCGGCTGGCGCGTCCGGGACCGGCTCGGCCACTCCTGCGCGGTACCGCCCGGCCCTCTCGCCCCGGGCGCCACCCTCCTCGTCCCGCTCACCGACGGCGTCCAACTCGGCAACCAGGGAGGCGAGATCACCCTCCTCGACGCCAACGGCCTCAAGGCCCACGGCGTTTCGTACACCGCCGACCAGGCCGCACGCGAGGGCTGGACGGTCGTGTTCTGACCAACTGGGCTGCTCTGCCCGGACGTTCCCTGCCGCACCCGCATCCTCCTACGGCACGATGAGCCCGACCCGCACTGCACCGCACCGCATCACGCCATCGGCCGGAGGGTGTCCCGTGGACCGCGAACTGCACGCCAGGCTCGACGACTTGCAGCGCGACCCGTACCCGGTCTACACCCGGGCACGGCAGACCGAGGGCCTCACCCGCCTCGCCGAACTCGACGCCTGGCTCGTCTCCCGGGACGCCGACGTACGCGAAGTCCTGCGCAGCCCCGAGGACTTCTCCTCAGCGGTGGCCCTACGGCCCGACGTGCTGCCGGCGCCCGCCGCGCTCGCCGTCCTCGGCGGCGGATTCGGCGGGCGGCCCGTCGTCGTCACCGCGGACGGCGCGCAGCACCAGCAACTGCGCGCACCCATCGTCCGAGGCCTCTCGCCGTCCCGGGTCGCGGCCGCCCTGCCGTACGCCGCCGAGCGCGCCGCGGCCCTTGTCGACGCGTTTGCCAAGGACAGGCACGTCGAGTTGATGGCGGCGTACGCCAGGCGCCTGCCCGGTGAGGTCATCGGCAGGATCATCGGCCTCGACCCCGCCGACGTACCCGGAGTCGTCCATGGCGGCCACCGCGCCGAGGAGTTGCTCTTCCGCCCGCTGGAGGAGGACGAGCAAATTGCCGCGGCCGAGGACGTCGTCGCGATGCAGCGCACCCTCGACCGCTACGTACAGGAGCGGCACGCACACCCCCGCCAGGACCTCGGTAAGGAACTGATCGCCTCGGTGACCGAGGAGGAGGACGGCGACCTGACCCTGGAGCACCGGCACCAACTCGTCGCCCATCTCCAGAACTTGCTCATCGCCGGACATCTCACCACCACCGCGCTCATCGGTACGACCGTCCTGCATCTCCTCCGGCACCCGGACCAGTGGGAGCTGCTGTGTGCCGAACCCGATCGCATCCCGGCGGCGATCGAGGAGGCCGCCCGCTACGACACCGCGCTGCAGGGATTCCGCAGGGTCACCACCCGGCCGGTCGTCCTCGCCGGTACCGAACTCCCCGCCGGGGCAACGCTGTTCGTCGCCTTCGGCGCGGCCAACCGGGACGAGAATCGCCATGCGCGCGCCGACACGTTCGACATCACCCGCACCCCGAGCCGGCACCTCGCCTTCGGCTTCGGCGTGCACAGCTGCCCCGGCTCCCAACTCGCCCGCGAGCAACTCCGCCTCACCCTGGAGGAGTTGACGACCCGCCTGCCCGGACTACGGCTGGCGGAGGACCACCCGGTCACCATGCGGCCCACGATGATCCACCGTTCCCCGTACGCCCTGCACCTGGCCTGGTGACTCAGGGGCGGTACACCTTCCCCGGCTCCGCCTTCCCGGGCGCGAGGAGCTGCGGCACGGTCACGAACACGTACCCGCGCTCCTTCAGCGCGTCGATGATGCCGGGCACGGCGGGCACGGTGCCGTCGTACAGGTCGTGCAGCAGGATGATCCCGTCCCGGGAGGCCTGGGCGAGGACGCGCTTGGTGATGAGCGCGGAGTCGGTGGTCGCGTAGTCCTTGGCGGTGACGCTCCACAGCACCTCCGAGAGGCCCAACTCCCGGCAGATCTTGTGCACTTCGTCGTCGGTGCGGCCCTGCGGCGGACGCATCAGCGTGGGCCGCTTGCCGGTGATCCGCTCTATCGCGTCGTCCGTGCGGACCAGTTCGTCGCGTATCTGCGCGGGGGTTATTCGGGTCAGGATCTTGTGGTCCCAGGTGTGGCTCGCCACCTCGTGCCCCTCGGCGGCCATGCGCTCGACCAGTTCCGGGTACTTCTCGATGTGCCGCTTGCCGAGCAGGAAGAAGGTCGCCGGGACCTGCTTCTCCTTCAGGATGTCGAGCAACCGCGCCGAGTTCTCACTGGGCCCGGCGTCAAAGGTCAGCGCGATGCACTTCGCCTCCCGACAGTCGACCGCCCCGAAACCGGCCCGCACGGCGACCGACGCGGCCTCGGCCCGCGCTGCGGCCGGCGCGGTCGTATCGAGCCTGGTGCACCCACTCGACGCCAGCACCAGCACGACACCCGCCACAAACACGCCGACAGCACGCAACCCGGCCCGGGGTCTTTCCCTCTTCTTACACAGAGCACTCAGTGATGGCATGGCGAGACTATACACAGCGAGTATATACGCTGTGCATAGTTAGGGGTGGGGCAGCGCCCCGTTAGGGGTGCGGGGCTGTTTCGATTTGCGGCTCCGCCGCGTGGGCGCGACCAGCCCCCACCGGCCCGCCGCCAAGGAACCGCAGATCCGCGGAGCGCTTAGCCTCCCAGCTCCCGCCCAAGCCGCAGATTCCACCGCCCGTCCCGCCCACTGAGCTCGGTCGCAGTCAACGGCGCCACATCAAGCCGCCAGAACGCAGCCCCAGCCGCACCAAGGACCGTGACCGCAACGGCCCGCACGAACTCCTGCTCAACCACCGCAAGAGTCCTCCCCTCAAACCCGGCCGCACCCTCCAGCCACCCCGCAGCCCGCTCGCAGAGCCCCCGCACAGACTCCCCACCATGAGGCACCGCATCCGGATCCGTCAGCCAGGCCATCACCGCATCCGGCTCCCGAGCCATCACCTCATCGAGAGTCAGCCCCCGCCAACGCCCCATGTCCAGCCCCGCCAACTCCGCCTCCGCCACGCCCGGGAGGCCCAGCGCGGACGCCGTCTCCCGGCACCGCACGCTGGGCGAAACCAGCACCCGGTCAGCCGAGCGGAGCGACCCCGCGACGGACGAGGCGCGAGCCGCACCGCTCGGGTCGAGCGGGCTGCCGTCGTCGAACCGGGTCTCCCGCAGGGACCGGTTCATCGCCGGCGAGATCAAGGTGATGCGGCTGGTCACTTCGGCGCTCCAGTTCTCCGGGCGGGGGTGGACATCGTCTCGCGTGCACCTCGGGGCCGGGGGGGGCCGGGGGGGGGTGCGCCCCGCCCCCCCCCCCCCCCCCCCGGCCCGGCGCCCCCCCCCCCCCCCCCCGCGGGGGGGCCCCGCCCCCCCGGTGACACACGCGCCCGCCCGGGGGGGCC